>NZ_JAWOCR010000063.1:12500-65992 GCF_046483665.1 Thiohalophilus sp.
GCCCTTTTGCCGTCTCAGGAGGCGCGCATTATACGTAGCTTTGCCACCCGGTCAACACCCTTTTGAATAAATGTGTAAAAAAAATTACAGACCGCTATCGGCGAGTAAATTTGCGGTTGTTACCGGCCGGTTTCTACCCGGGGCTGCGGTCGATTTGTCACGCAAAAAAGCTTTCAGGGTCTCGCCCGGCATAACCCGTAAATAACGGCCCCTCCAGGCAGGCCCGATCAACGAGCGAAACCGGGCCATCGCACTGTCAGTTGAGAGACTCGGGTGAAAAACGCTTATCGACCTGTCAACAACAGGGCCAGGCCATCCCTGGTGTACAGGTGGCGAAGGGAAAATGTCGCCCGCCGCTGTCAGAGAATAGTGACCCGGGCAAATCGCCGCTTACCGACCTGGATTACACAGACTGAGCCGGTGGCCAGCTCCAGCTCGATGTCGTTGATACGCTCACCATCGATTCGAACCGCTCCCTGTTGAACCATTCGCCGTGCATCGGACGTACTCTTTGTCAGTCCAGCTTCTTTAAGCACTGATGAGATGGGCATACCGCCATCTGCCGACTGCAGACTTTTCTCCGGTATTTCGTCGGGCATGGCGCCCTGCTGGAAGCGGGCAATGAAATTCTCCTGTGCTTTTTTAGCCGCCTCGACAGAGTGAAAACGGGCCACGATCTCCTCGCCCAACAGGAACTTGATATCGCGCGGATTCTTGCCCGTAGCAATCTCCTCTCGGAACTGCGCGATTTCCTGCAGCGGTCGGAAGCTGAGTAATTCGAAATAACGCCACATCAGATCATCAGAAATCGACATAATTTTACCGAACATGTCGTCAGGCGGTTCATGGATACCAATATAGTTGTTCAGGGACTTGGACATTTTCTGTACGCCATCCAGTCCTTCGAGAATCGGCATGGTCAGTACGATCTGCGGCGGCTGACCGTACTGCTTTTGCAACTCACGGCCCACCAGCAGATTGAATTTCTGATCGGTACCACCCAGTTCGACATCGGCTTTCATAGCCACCGAGTCGTAGCCCTGGACCAGGGGATAGAGAAATTCGTGAATAGCAATGGCCTGTCCATTGTTATAGCGCTTGTGAAAATCGTCCCGCTCCAGCATACGCGCAACCGTGTGTTTGGCGGCCAGCTGGATCAGATCGACAGCACTCATCTCGCCCATCCAGCTGGAGTTGAACATCACCAGAGTTTTTTCGGGATCGAGTATCTTGAAAATCTGCTGCTCGTAGGTGCGGGCGTTTTCGATCACTTCATCCCGGCTCAGCGGCGGACGGGTGGCACTCTTGCCGGTGGGATCGCCAATCATGCCGGTAAAGTCCCCGATCAGGAACAGCACTTCATGGCCCAGATCCTGAAACTGGCGCAGCTTGTTGATCAGTACGGTATGCCCCAGATGTAAATCCGGGGCGGTGGGATCAAACCCCGCCTTGATTCGCAGGGGGCGGCCGCTCTTGAGTCGCTCGATCAGCTCCGACTCGATCAGTATCTCATCGGCCCCGCGTTTGATCTGTTCCAGCATCTTGTGGATCGAGCTCATCGGTCACTTTATCCTGTGCGAAAAAGGCTGCGTAGATTAGCATATTGCCTCGTAGCCCTCATCTATACGACCGGCAGCGGTGGCCCGGACAGATCAAATTCTGTCGACCCGGTAATTGACGTTACCCGGGAATCAGGCTATCTTAAGAAACGACTACAAAAAAACAAGATAATTCCGTGGATTACAACACATTCTTAACAAAAGATTACAAGTCTCTCGGACAGCCGATGCATCGCCGGGGACTCCGCTGGTCGCATTTGCACACCATCGTGGTGCTGATCGTACTGAGTACCGTCGGCACCCTGCTGGCGTTTCTCTCCACGGACGTCGCCGCTTCGCGCAACGATACGACGGACAGTTCACTGCCTCGCGCCCTGTCGGCCGCGCAGATTACGATTCCGCTGGAACTCGCCCAACCCACTGGCAAGGGAAGCACCGCAGCCCCGTCGACCCGTTTTGAGCCTGATCCGCTGGTTAATACCATCACTGATCAGGAACCCGGGGAGCAACCCGCCATGGCTCGCCCCGATGAGAGCTGGCTGACCATTACTGTTCGGCGCGGGGACAGCCTGGCCGCCATTTTTAAACGGCATGCGATTCCTGCCCGGGAACTTCACCAGATCATGCAACTGGGCTCCATTACCCGCAATCTCAATGCCCTGCACCCCGGCGACACCCTCCGCTTCAAGCTGGATGAACAGCAGCGAATTCAGCAGATGGTCTTTGACATTACCCGTCTCAAATCACTGCAGGTATCCCGACAGGCCGATGAGCAGTTTGCCGCACGGATAATCGAACATGAACTCGATCGACGCCTGACCCAGAGCAGCGGGGTCATCAAAACGTCCCTGTTTGAAGCAGGTAAGGCCGCCGGACTGGATAACGGGCTGATCATGCAAATGACCGCCATCTTCGGCTGGGATATCGATTTTGTTCTGGATATCCGCCGCGGCGATCAGTTCACACTAATTTACGAAGAACAGTATCTCGATGGTGAGAAAGTCCAGGACGGACCGATCATTGCCGCCGAATTTGTTAACCAGGATCGCCAGATCCATGCCATTCGCTATACTGATAAAGAAGGTCGCAGTGATTATTATTCACCCGAGGGCTATTCCATGCGCAAGGCTTTTTTGCGCACGCCGGTCGATTTTCGCCGCATCAGCTCGCGCTTTGGCAAGCGCCATCATCCGGTACTGAACCGGATGCGCATGCACAAGGGTGTCGATTATGCCGCGCGCCCGGGAACCCCGATTCAGGCCGCCGGCGACGGTAAAATCGTTTACCGCGGATGGAAAGGTGGTTACGGTCGGGTCATCATCCTGCAACACGGCGGCCGCTACAGTACGCTGTATGCCCACATGTCCGGATTCAAGGGCGGGCTGCGGGTGGGAAGTCGGGTCAAACAGGGACAGACCATCGGCTTTGTCGGCAGCTCCGGACGCGCCACCGGTCCGCATCTGCATTACGAATTCCGGGTTAACGGGTCGCATCGGGATCCGCTCACTGTCAAGCTACCCGAGGCTGAACCAATCAAGCCCACTTACCAAGCAGACTTCAAGCAGCTGGCTCAACGACGCCTGGCCCAGCTTGACGCCGCTCGACCCGCTATGCTGGCGCTGAATCAATAACCCGGCGCGGAACCCGGGCCTGGATTATTTCAAATCAAAGCCTTGACGTTAAAGGGAATTATTGCCAACAATTGAATTAAGAATTGTATGGTAATTAAGCTGCCCGGAGGCGCCATGTCAGTATCCAGCGAGCACGTCAGCAAGGATAAGGAATGCATCATTCACCTTGGCGACAAGCTCGTCTATCGACTCTATCATGAATTTCGGCAGGCCTATACCAACTGCGATCCGGCCACCGAACTCATTACAGTCGATCTCCAGAATACCCGTTATATTGACAGTTCGGCACTGGGTATGATGTTACTGTTGAAAAAACACGCCCGGGACAATCAGCGTCAAATCCGGATAATCAATGTCAGTGACCCTATTTTACGCACCTTCCAGATCGTGCAACTGGATAGTGAATTTGACATCCAGTCCACTACCGAGAACCGTCAGCACGCGAGTTGACAGGCCCCCGGCACACTTTAGCTGGAGATCAGTGTCTGCATTTGCCGGCCAACAACGTTTTGCATAGCATGAGCGCATGACAACCTATTATCTTGGCCTGATCTCGGGAACCAGTATGGATGGTATCGACGCCGCCTTACTGGTATTTAACGAACAACCCCGGCTGCTCGCCCATTACAGTCATCCTCTACCGCATCATATTCGCCAGCAGCTCTATCAACTGCAGACACCCGGCCAGGATGAACTGGCCACCGCCATGCGCCTGGATGTGGAACTGGGCCGGTTGTTTGCCACAGCGGCACTGACTCTGCTTGAACAGGCCAACCTGGACCCCGATCAAGTAACCGCTATCGGCAGTCATGGCCAGACTCTGCGCCATTACCCGGATGGGCTCACCCCCACTACCTGGCAGATTGGCGATCCCAACATCATCGCCGAACAGACCGGCATCACCACGATTGCTGATCTGCGCCGACGCGACGTGGCCGCCGGGGGGCAGGGCGCCCCACTGGTGCCGGCCTTTCACGCGGCGGTGTTTCGTCAGGGGGGGACTAACCGGGCCATTTTGAATATCGGCGGCATCGCCAATCTGACCCTGCTACCGGGAGAAACCACCCGGCCGGTAACCGGCTTCGATACCGGCCCCGGTAACGGCCTGATGGATGCCTGGATCGGACAACACCAGGACCAGCCTTACGACCGGGACGGTGAATGGGCTGCCAGCGGCCACGTGCATCCCGGTCTGCTGGAGCGACTGCTGCACGACGCCTATTTCCAGCGCCCACCGCCCAAAAGTACCGGTCGCGAATACTTCAACCTGGACTGGCTGAAGCCGCGCCTGGAACCTTTCGCGGATCTGGCTCCCCGGGATGTGCAGGCGACATTGTGCGAGCTGAGTGCACGCACGATTGCGGAGGCACTGGAAACCAGAATGGATTATGTGGAAGAGTTACTGATCTGCGGCGGAGGCGTTCACAATCGCCAGCTGTATCAACGCCTGGAAGAACTGCTCACCCCGGCCCGGATCACCACGACCGCCGAAGCCGGCATTGATCCCGACTGGGTCGAAGCCGCCGCCTTCGCCTGGCTGGCGAAACAAACCCTGGCCGGCGCTCCCGGCAACCTGCCTTCGGTCACGGGTGCCTCGCATCCGGTGGTGTTGGGAGGGATATACCCCGGGAAAGGGCCGAGTGACGAGTAACGAGGAAAAGCTTCACCACGAAGACACCAAGACACGAAGGCTTGAAAATGAAATCCTTCATGGCCTCACGTCGTGATAGCTAAACAGCGTAAAACACCTGCCTCTGAGAACAGGGATGAAAAAAGTTCCGGGTTTCCTCGTTACTCGTCCCTCGTACCTCGGCCCTGAGAAAAGCGCGGGCGCGCTTTTCGTCAGCGCTTGTTAATCGGGACGTACTTGCGGACCGGCTCGCCGGTATAGACCTGGGTTGGCCGGAAGATACGATTGTCGGCCAGCTGTTCGCGCCAATGCGCCAGCCAGCCGGCGGAGCGGGCCATGGCGAAGATAGCGGTAAACTGATCGGCAGGAATCCCCATTTCCGAATAGAGAATGCCACTGTAGAAATCCACATTGGCATAGACGCCCTTGTGGGCCAGTCGATCTTCGCAGACCTGTTCCACCGCCTTGGCAATATCGAACAGCGGACTGACATTGCCAGCCTTGGTCTCCATGTACTGATCGATCAGCTTTTGCAGAATGATGGCACGCGGATCCTTGGTCTTGTATTCGCGGTGCCCCATTCCCCAGATCACTTCCTTGTTGGCCAGCCGTCTGTCCACGTATTCTTCGGCGTTCTCGGGAGAACCGATCTCCTTCAGCATTTCCAGTACCCGCTGATTGGCACCGCCGTGCAACGGGCCGGACAACGCACCGATAGCCGCAGCGACCACGCTGTAGGGACTGGAGAGCGTCGAGGCGTTCACCAGCACCGCGAAGGTGGAGGCATTGATAGTGTGTTCGGCATGAAGAATCAGACAAACATCCATGATCCGCGCCAGCAGGGGCTCCGGCTCCTTGCCAGTCAGCATCCACAAGAAGTTTTCCGCATGACTCAGATCATCACGGGATTCGACCGGATCGTAACCCTCGCGAATGTGCTGCCACATGGCCACAATCGGCGCCATACGGGCGATGATCTTGATCGACATGTTATGGATGTAATTGACATCCTCACAGGCATCGCCGCCGGTTAAACAGTCATTACCCGGATAGAACATCCCCAGACTGGCCACCACGGTTTGCAACATCTCCATCGGATGGCCGGTATTGGGGAAATTCTTCATCATTCCGCGGGTATGGAACTTGATGCGACGGTTGTCCTTGAGCTGATCGCTGAAGGTCTGCAGCTCCGAACGGGTCGGCAGGCGCCCATCGAGCAATAACAGAGTGGCTTCCTCGAAGGTACTGTGTTCAGCCAGCTCCTCGATGGGATAGCCGCGATAGGAGAGAATGCCTTTCTCGCCGTCGATATCCGAAATATTGGATTTGGTGGCGGGAACGCCGGCCAGCCCCGGAAGGTATTCACTCATGGAAGACTCCCTGAATTTAAAAAACAGTGCGCTATACCAAGAATAACAAAAAAAACCCGGGGCATCGGCAAGGACAACAGAAAAATGGTGATCCGATGGCGGGCGGCGCGGTTTTCATCTCCCGCAAACAAAAAATGGCATGACCGAAGTCATGCCATTTTCTGTACGGACGCTGTCGGGATTAAACGCCGAAGGACGAACCGCAACCGCAGGTGGTCGTCGCGTTCGGATTGCGAATCACGAACTGTGCACCGGAAAGGTCTTCCTTGTAGTCGATCTCCGCTCCCATCAGGTACTGGAAGCTCATTGGATCCACCACCAGGGTAACGCCGCCTTTTTCCACCCGGGTATCACCGTCCTGTTCGTCTTCCTCGAAGGTGAAACCGTACTGGAATCCGGAACAGCCGCCACCGGTGACGAACACCCGCAGCATCAGATCGTTATTGCCTTCGTCTTCGATCAGCTGCCGGACCTTGTCGGCCGCGGAATCAGTAAAGACCAGCGGGCTGGGGATTTCGCTTGCTGTATCGGTTGCTGTGCTGCTCATAATGTCTCTCCACCAGGATTGATATCTACAGGGCCTATTATGCTATTCCTGATTGTTTTAATCAAGAATCGCTTGTGCCACTGTCAGGCGCTATACGTGAGTGGTTACTACTCTTGTGAACCAGGTTACCATTAACTTCCGCACCCATCGCCATCTCGATCAGGCTGTAATAGACGTTCCCGTGTACCCGGGCCTGGGCGGCCAGCTCAACATGTCCGGGCGCGTGGACATCGCCGATGACCGTGCCGTTGACCACGACATTGGGCACCTTCACTTCCCCTTCTATGGTGCCGCGCTCGCTCAAAGTCAAGAGGGACTCCTCGCCGTCTTCGGCGATCACGCTGCCTTTAACACTGCCATCCACATGCAAACCGCCGCTGAAAATGACGTCACCCCGGATTTCGGTGTTCTGGCCTATTAACGAGTCAATCTGTGCCGTCCGGCCAGGCTTTTTATTGCTCCCCCACATGCTATTTATTCTCCTCAATAGACCAGTCGATGGTTTTTTCAATGCTGTTACGCGCACTGCCCCGGGGCAAAATCCGCAGTGTGGCCCGTAACAGACTGAAATTATCCGGTAGCCGGATGTCCCCTTCGAGCTTTTGAAAATACTTGAAGCGGTAATTTAATTCGTTGACGGAATTCTCGGTTACATCCTTGAAGGTCAGGGACCTGGATTCGCTTTCCTGAAGTCCTTCGAGTTCCAATTGTACCCGGCCACTGGCCAGCCTGTCATTGCCCAGCACCTGGGTCAGTACCACCCGATAGCGCAACCGGCGATCGGAGCCGCCAGGCTCAAGGCTGAACTTCTGCAATTGCAGACCGGTAGAGGCTTCCCGGGGTGAAACAATACCGCGATAAAAAGCCAGTTCTTCCTTCAGTTCCAGAATTTCCGATTGCAGGTTCTTGATGGTGCCATCCAGTTCATCATAGGCCTGACGCTCGATCTGTCGGCCTCGTTGCAACAGAGCTTTTTCCTGGCGCAGGGTCTCAATCTCCCCCTCCAGCTGTTTTTTGACCTGCAGCAATTCTTTTTTGATCCGACCGGCTTCGCCACTGTCATAACCGGCCAGGTAGCGCCCGTAGTCGAACAGGGTATAGCCCCCGGCCAGCATCAGCAGGACCGCCAGGGCCCACAACGCCCGTGTTTTCCAGGGGTGGTGAGGTTTGACCACCAGACTCATAGGTACATCCTAGGGCAACAATCCGATTGTATTCAGGCCCGCTGTCTCATCCAGGCCGAACATGAGGTTCATATTCTGTATGGCCTGGCCGGAGGCGCCCTTGACCAGGTTATCGATCACCGACAGAACTACTACCGTATCACCATCACCGGGCCGGTGCAGGGCAATCCGGCAGTGATTGGCGCCCTTGACGCTGCGGGTTTCCGGATGCGAGTCAGGTGGCAGAATATCCACGAACGGTTCGCCGGCATAGCGTTCGCTATACAGTGCCTGCAGTCCCTTGGCCGGGCCGCTCAAGCGGGCGTAAAGTGTGGCATGAATCCCCCGTATCATTGGCGTCAGATGGGGCACAAAGGTCAGTCCTACCGGCTGGCCGGCCGCCCGGGTCAGTCCCTGGACGATCTCGGGCAGATGGCGATGGCCCGCCACCCCGTAGGCCTTCATGTTCTCGCTGGCTTCGCCCAGCAGGGTGCCCACGTTGGCCTTGCGCCCGGCCCCGCTGACCCCCGACTTGGCATCGGCCACCAGCTGGTCAATATTCACCAGACCCTGTTCGATCAGAGGCAGGAAACCCAGCTGGACGGCGGTAGGATAACAACCCGGGCAGGCGATCAGGCGCGCCTCGCGAATCGCCTCGCGATTCATCTCGGGCAGCCCGTAAACCGCCTCGGCCACCAGCTGCGGCGCGCTGTGGGCCATGCCGTACCACTTTTCCCATTCCCCCACATCCTTGATCCGAAAATCGGCGCCCAGATCGATGATGCGCACACCCTTGTCCAGCAGTTCAGCCGCCGTATTCATTGCCACGCCGTGCGGCGTGGCAAAAAACACCACATCGCATTCGGCCAATTGCCCGGGGTCGGGGTTACTGAAAGCGAGATCGACAACCCCTCGCAGATTGGGAAACATGTCCGCCACCGGCTGCCCGGCTTCGGAGCGGGAAGTAATCAGATGCAGATCCACCTGTGAATGCAACGCCAGCAGACGCAGTAACTCCACGCCCGTGTAACCTGTCCCGCCGACAATGCCTGCCTTGATCATGATTCCATCCCGGTTATTCAAGGGGGGTAATGATAAGTGCTGGCGGGATAAACGAAAAGGCTGATACGTGATGAATCTCTCAACCCCGGTCGCCTTTATTCATTCGCCGGGACAAATAAAAAAGCGGCCTTGCAGCCGCTTGAGGTGATGATATTGCACGTTATTGTTATTAAGGCTTGGCGGTTACTCCCCTAAGGGATTTCTACCCTATTCCCCACATTTCACAAGGTCAAGGTTTTTTGCGGTTTTTTTCGCCAATGGCCTGGTCGCGCCTGGCCGGTGCGTTGGCACGACGCCATGCTAGAATCGCTGCGCATGAATTTTCAGCATTTCAAACGCACCCGGCAAAAGCTCTTCACTCTCATGAAATGGAAAGTGCGGCTGCTGTTCTGGGGTAGCGCACTGACTGTGGGTGCCGTGGCGGCCCTGTTTGCGCTGGTAGCGGGTACCGCGGATGAGGCCTTTCATCATCTGCATGAACAGCGACCCTGGTTAACTTATCTGCTACCGCCCGTGGGGCTGGCGCTGATCGCGTGGCTGACCCGGCGCTTTTTCCCGGGCAGTGAGGGCAGTGGCATCCCCCAGGCGATTGCCGCCCTGTCGATGCGCAGACATGCCCTGCGGAGCAAGGTGCTGTCGCTGCGCGTGGCCGTGGCCAAGATGGTACTGACCACCTTCGGCCTGTTCTGCGGCGCCTCCATTGGCCGCGAGGGACCCACTGTGCATATCGGCGCCTCGCTCATGTATTCCCTGCGCCGTTTCGCCCCCATGCCGTTACGTGGTCAGGATATGCTACGAGGGATGATCCTGGCCGGTGGGGCCGCCGGGATTTCGGCGGCCTTCAATACGCCGCTGGCCGGGATTTTGTTTGCCATCGAAGAGATGAGCCGTTCCTTTGAACAACGCAACAGCGGGACGTTGATCATTGCTGTCGTCCTCGCCGGTATCACGGGGCTGATGATTCTGGGCCCGTATACCTATTTTGGCAGCACTGACGCCACATTGCCCCTATCCGGCGCCTGGCTGGCGGTGATCGTCTGCGGGGTGGTCGGGGGGCTGCTGGGCGGGCTGTTCGCCACAGCGCTGATTCAGGGGTCCCGTCGCGTGGCCCCCCTGGCCTGGCGTTACCCGGTGCGCGTGGCCTTCATCTGTGGCCTGCTCATCAGCGTGCTGGGATTTGTCTCCGACGGTCAGAGTTACGGCACCGGCTACATTGAAGCACGGGCCCTGGTAGACGGCGGCGAGGCGTCACTGCTATTCCCGCTATGGAAGTTACTGGCAACTCTCTCTTCCTATCTCAGCGGCATCCCCGGCGGGATTTTCGCGCCGTCCCTTTCGGTGGGGGCCGGACTGGGGGCCGATCTGGCGCTGTTGCTACCCCATTTGCCCGCCGCAGCCCTGGTGATGCTGGGGATGGTCGGTTACTTCAGCGGCGTGGTGCAAACCCCGATCACCGCTTTTGTCATCGTGATGGAAATGACGGACAATTCCGGTATGCTGCTACCACTGATGGCCACGGCGCTGATCGCGCGAGGCGTTTCGAGCCTGGTCTGTCCGCGGCCAATCTATCAGGCTCTGGCCGAAGCCTATCTGCACAAACAGGATTCCCCGAAGGTCAAAGATGAAAAATCGTGACAAATTAATTGCTGTATTTGTGGTACTGCTTATCGGTGCGCTGGCCTGGATCTGGTTCAGCCCCTCCGGCTTGCAACGTGCGCCCGACATCAGCTTCAAGAATGTCGAGGGGAAAACGATCAGTTTGCAGCAACTGCACCAGCAGGATCGACCGGTGCTGGTGACTTTCTGGGCGACCTCCTGTCCCGGTTGCATCAAGGAGATGCCGCACCTGATCGAGATGTACCACGATCTGGCTCCCCGGGGACTGGAAATCATCGGGGTAGCCATGGACTATGATCCGCCCAATCATGTGATGCGCATGCGCGAAGAAAAAGCCATTCCCTATCCCATTGTGCTGGATATCGACAGCGCCATTGCCCGGGCTTTCGGCGACGTCAAACTGACGCCCAGCCATTTTCTGATCAACCCCAATGGCCGCATCGTGCATCACAAGATCGGTGAACTGGATATGGAGCGTGTACGCACCCGTATCCTCGCTATGCTCAACTCAAGCTCTCAAGGATAACGCAAAATGCTCTGGGTCAAGGCGTGGCATATAATCTTCATGGTGACCTGGTTCGCCGGCCTGTTTTATCTGCCGCGCCTGTACGTCTATCATGCCATGGCGGAGGACACAGCCAGCCAGGAACGGTTCAAGATCATGGAACGCAAACTGTTTTACGGCATCATGACTCCGGGCGCCATCATAACTATCGTACTGGGATTATGGTTACTGGGTGATTATGCCTGGGCGGCCTATAAAAACAGCGGCTGGCTGCATGCCAAGCTGGTGCTGGTCGGTATCCTGATTATCTATCACATCCACTGCGGCAAATTACTGGTCGATTTCAAGCATGACCGCAATACCCGCTCGCACGTTTATTATCGCTGGTATAACGAGTTTCCGGTATTGCTTCTGATTGGTGTGGTATTACTCGCGGTAGCCAAACCTTTTTGATCTTCTCTGGCAGAACGTGAGATCAACACTCGAGACAGAAGATTTCGACTTCCCGCAATTGTGCCATTGCCCGCTGACAACATTACATGACTATGACTTTTGTCAGATCCGTCGGTTGCGATGGCAACCTCCTCGACCCCGCTCCAGTTAACCTGCTCGCCTTGTTCCATAAAGGGTAATGAAGCGATCGCATTGGCCACATGGACCAGTGCCATCTGAACCGGAAACAGTTTTGCCTGCCGGCATCTGATCGAAGGCGATACATTCGCGCAGGTTGCTCGATAATCTTCACAATTCCGCCACTGCCTCGCCCGGCTCCTGGGCCTGCAAACCTTAATAGAGACTGTGATGCCAGAGATCCTCCACCGAAACCCGATCGGTCGGAATTCCATCGAACCTCCGGGTTGCAGCGGTGCCGATCACCAGATCGGGGAGCTGTTGCGAACCGGGCGGGAGACACCGCACCCGAGACCGTACCGACCTGGTTGGAGAGGCCATAACAGGACGAGCGTCATCAGGGGGATTGACACTGAATATATAATCCCTCTGTCGAATTTCACCAGTTCACCCGAACCCGGCTGATAAATTTCCTGAGTTTCAAACACGCAATACCTGTTTGATCAGCGCTGTCTTTCCCCCCGAATTGCTGATAAATTTGAATACAACCTTGCCGGTCAACAAGTAAAAACGGGTCCCATCGTGAGCTTATCAGCCAGTCACCTTAACGAAATTTACGTCGTTTACGGTTTCTCTTTTCTGTTGCTTGGATTTATCGTTTTACTTCAGCCCAAGGAAGATCGGGCACTGCCTTTCGCACCGTATCTGTGGCTGATTGGCCTGTTCGGTCTGCTGCACGGGGTGAAAGAACTTTTTGACTGGTGGCAACTGGCCTATCAACCCCACCACCCGGCCATCGACGCGCTGGACAATGCCCTGCTGCTGATTTCCTATCTGCCCCTGTTTGAATTCGGGCGACGTATTGGTCGCCAGTTTCGCAGTAACAATACACAAACCCTGCTTCAGCATCCTTTGCCACTCGGCCTCTATACCGGCGCCGGACTCGGTCTGATTCTCATTACCCTGCTGGCAAGTGAGTTAGACAGTGGTCTGGATGCCGCTATTCGGCTGTTCGTTGGCCTGCCCGGGGCCCTGCTTACCGGTCTGGGACTGCTCGGCTATTTGCGTGTAAATCATCACTACCTGCCCCGGAGGCAGGCCGGCTGGACACTGAAATTGAGCGCCTACGGATTCATTGCCTATGGCTTGCTGACCTCGCTGATCATCAGCGACCCGCGGATCGGTCTGGTACTTCCCACGCAAACCCTGTTTCTGGAAGTCACCGGCACACCGATACAATTGTGGCGGGCGTTGCTCGCCATCATCATCGCGCTTGGCCTGGGTCTGTTTTTGCGCAGCATCAATAACGAGAGTCGTCAGCGTGAGAATGAAACCACCCGCCGTTATCTCGAGCTTAACGCTCAACTGGAACAGCGCATCCAGTCCCGTACCCTGCAATTGCAGGAGATCAACGACCAGCTCAATGAAGTGATCGAGGAACAACGGGCCACGGAACAGGCCTTGCGCAAAAGTGAGCGGGATCTGAACCGGGCCCAGATGATCGCCCATATCGGCAGCTGGACGCTGGATGTCAAACAGAATCTTCTGGAATGGTCCGACGAAACCTATCGTATTTTCGCCCTTCCAAAAGGCAGAAAACTCAGCTACGAGATTTTTCTGGATGCCGTGCATCCCGAAGATCGGGAAATGGTCGACCAACACTGGCAGGCCGCACTATCCGGTGCTGACTATAAAATCGAGCACAGAATCATTATCCACGATCGCGTCAAATGGGTACGCGAGCATGCGGAACTGGAATTCGACGACCAGGGCGAGCTGATTTATGGTATCGGCACGGTGCAGGACATCACCGACCGGGTCGAGGCACAGCTGGCACTGGAAGAGGCATTGAAAGAATTACGTCTGTCGGAAAAAACGCAACGGGAATTGCGTCTGCTTGCTGAACGCGAACAGGGCCGTATGGCCGCACTGCTATCAGCGATGAATATCGGAATCCTGTTCGAGGATCGTAATCGCGTCGTGGAATATGTTAATCCAGCATTTCGTGCAATGTGGGCCATCCCTGACACCGAGGTACTGGAAAACCGCGAAACCGTTACTGTCCTGGAGCATTCCACCCATCGCTTCGCTCGCCCTGATCATGCCTCCAAATACGTCTTGCAGGTACTTGACACCCACGAGATCAGCGAACGCTTCGAACTGGATCTGTACGATGGACGGGTCCTGACACAGATTTCCTATCCGGTACTGGATAACGATGAACGGGTACTGGGCCGACTCTGGATCTATGAAGACATTACCAATGAACGCCAGACTGCCCAGCAACTACTCTATCTGGCCCAGCGGGATCCCCTGACCGGTCTCTGCAACCGACATCGTTTTCAGGAACAGTTGGATCAGTCAATTATCAATGCCCAGCGGAATAACGCTCGCTTCGCCCTGTTCTATTTTGATCTGGATGAATTCAAATACATTAACGATACCTTTGGTCACAGTGCCGGTGATTCAGTACTCATTCGTATCGCCAACGAGGTGCAGGCACTGGTACGCGGCGGCGAAACCCTGGCCCGGCTCGGCGGGGATGAATTCGCCCTGCTGACGGCGCTGCAAGAGAGCAATGACATCAGCGCTCTGGCCAGTCGCATTGTCAGCGCGGTCTCCGCCCTGCCATTCCGTTTTCGGGGTCGGCATCTTCGCATGACCACCAGCCTGGGCGTGGCGGTATTTCCGGATCACGGTCTGGATACCGAAGATCTCGTTGCCCGCGCTGACGCGGCCATGTATCAGGCTAAAAGCCAGGGCAAAAACACCTGGGCTATCTACGATGCGCAACGGGATACCTCGCAAGCAATGGTAGAACGCCTGACATGGAACCAGCGTATCGTGCAGGCGATGGAGAAGGATTTACTGGAGTTGCACTATCAGGGAATCTACAAAACCAGCGACCACAGTATCAGTCATCTCGAGGCACTGGTACGCATGCGTGATCCACTCAATCCCGAACAACTGTATATGCCCGGTCAATTTATCCCGATGTCAGAGAAATCCGGCACGATTGTCGAACTGGACCGCTGGGTCATCAAGCGGGTGATACGAACTCTCTCGGAACTGCCACACCTCCCGGCTATCGCGGTCAACGTCTCCGGCCGCACGTTCGACGATCCTGCGCTGCCTCAATATATCCGCAACCTGCTCAGAGAATATAAGCTGGATCCACAGCGACTGATTATCGAGCTGACAGAAACCGCCGCCGTCTCCGACATGCAGGATGCTCAGGCCTTCATCGAAGCGATGCACCGCGCCGGTTGCCGTGTCGCGCTGGATGATTTCGGCAGCGGTTTTTCAACTTTTACCTATCTCAAACACCTTGGCGTGGAAATTCTCAAAATCGATGGCCAGTTCATCAGCGACCTGCCCAATAATGCGGAGAACCAGGCTTTTGTCAAAGCCATGGTGGGCGTCGCCCGCGGCCTGCACAAGGTCTGTATCGCCGAGTTTGTGGAAGACGCGGCCACGCTGGAGATGATTCGGGATATCGGTGTTGATCTGGCCCAGGGCTATTATCTGGATCGCCCCGATCCCGAGCACCCGGCGCTTACGAAAACCACAGACAAAAAATAACCCGGGATCCCGCCGGCCATCAGTGGCCGAAAGAAGCCCGGGTCTGTCGCTTGCGGCGACGTGTCGAATTTAACTTTTGTGAAACTCCTTGAATGCCTTGATCAGCTCAACCGGCTTGTTTTTCTTGTTATCACTGTTAAGGACGTAAATCACGGTTTCACCCTTCGGCCCGGAAGCGATTTCGGTATAGAAATAGGCCGCATGACCGGTATCGCGCACCGCTTTCATATCCTGGTAGTTATCGAAAACATAAATCCGACCGTGACGGTACATTTCGCCATAGAAATTTTCGGGCTGGCGCTTGCCGTCGTAAATTTCCACAGCAGGAATCCCACTGCGTTTTTTCTTGTCTTCACCCGTTAAGCCAAAGACGATCGTTTCCCCGTTGGGACCGGCACCGATCCGGGTCAGACGATAAGAGGTTTCGCCGTTTTGCATAAATCCGGCGAACGTTTCCCGGTCATAGAAAATATGGATGCGTCCGTGGTCGTGGACTTCCAGCAGAAGGTCATCTTTTTCCGAGGTAGTGGTATTGGCGGCACAGGCGGCCATCGACAAGGCGGCCACAACCAGCAACAGCCGATTGATTTGTCTGGATAAAATAGAGATCATGATACTTGCTCCCGTTACGGTTTTTGTACATTCGGATTCCGGGAGATAATACGATGTATTCTTGACAGTTCTGTTACAGCGTTAAAGATGACTCATTCATGACACCTAAAGACGATTTGATCCGCCACTATCGCTGGCTACGTCAGTACGAGATTAACGATTCACACAGCGGTAATGCCTCGGTGCGAGAGGGCAATACTATCTGGGTCACGCCGACCGGCGCCTGTGCGGATACGCTCGAGCCGGATCAACTCATTACCTGCGATATTGACGGCACGCTGGGAGAGGATGCCTCGCTGGATGCGCGACTGCATGTGATGGTCTATCAGAAAAACCCGCAAGCCCGCGCGGTACTGCACGGTCACGGCGCACACACCGTCGCCCTCACGCTCAACGGCGAGGATTTCACGCCGCCGGACTTCGAGGGGCATTATTATTTCGGCACAGTGCCGGTACTGAATATCGCTTACGACAACTACCTGGCCGAGGCGCCGGAACAGGTCTCCAACATACTGGCGCGACACAAGATTACCGTGGTACGCGGCCACGGCGTCTATGCCCAGGCCGAGAGCATCAACCTGGCCTACAAATGGAACTGCTCACTGGAACTGTCCGCCAAAACCGCCTGGCTGGCACGGCTGGCCGGTACCCTGCCAGACAGTTAAAAGCTTTAACGCAGAGGACGCAAAGTTTTATTTTGAATATGTTGTTCTCAGGAGACACAGAACTGCTGAGTCCTGATATATACCCTAAATTAAAGCTCCATAATTTTATGAGCTACCCGGATGATCAGTTATTTATTATTTCTTTCTCTGCAGTCTCTGCGCCTCTGCGTTGATCTCTTGGGCAGATAATAAACGTTTGCCCAGGTTTCAGATTTCGATCATTTCGAAGTCTTCTTTGCCCACACCGCATTCGGGGCACTGCCAGTCTTCGGGGATGTCTTCCCAGCGAGTACCGGGGGCGATGCCTTCTTCGGGCAGGCCCTGTTCTTCATCGTAGATAAAGCCGCAAACGACACACATGTATTGCTTGTATTCCATGATCACCACTACATCGTTGACTGTTTGAGTCGGCTATTATCGCATTTTAGCCGGCCAATAGGAATCGGTTGAATTGTCCGTGCTAGACTCCATGTCGTTGGATTACAGTCATTTGTCCAGGTTGCTATTTATGTCCGAGTCTCCGATCCCCGTGGTGATGTGCTTCTCCGGGCTGGATCCCACCGGCGGTGCCGGTATTCAGGCCGATATCGAGACCCTCGCCAGTATGGGGGGCCATGCCGCGCCAATAATTACCGCACTGACCGTACAGGATACCCGCTCTGCCCACCGCTTTGAGGCCGTGGATCCCCTGCTTTTAATCGAGCAGGCGCGCGGGGTACTCGACGATATGCCCATCGCCGCTTTCAAGCTTGGGATGCTCGGCAGCGTCGAGGTGATCGAGGCGATTCATTCGATCCTGACCGATTATCCGGATATCCCGCTGGTCCTGGATCCCGTCCTGACCGCCGGCGGAGGCGGTGAACTGGCGGACGAGGCGATCGTCAACGCCATGAAAACTCTGCTGATGCCACAAACCACAGTATTGACCCCCAACAGCGAGGAGGCCCGGCGCCTCGCCCCCGGATCCGACACCCTGCATGCCTGTGGCCAGGCGTTGCTCGATCTGGGCCCCGAATATGTGCTGATCACCGGGGGCCATGAACCGGGGCCGCATATCGACAATCATCTGTATGCCAGCCACCGTCAGCTGGAAAGTTTCAGCTGGGACCGCCTGCCCCATGCCTATCACGGCTCGGGGTGCACCCTGGCTTCGGGCATCGCGGGGCTGCTGGCCCAGGGACTGGATCCCTTCGCGGCAATCCACGAGGCCCAGGAGTTCGCCTGGCACGCCCTGCAGCAGAGCTTTCGCCCCGGGACAGGGCAACACATCCCCAACCGCCTGTTCTGGGCCCGGGACGACGACGAATAATGCGGGATCCCCGTTTGCAGGGACTATACGCTGTCACCGACGGCCGGCTCGTCGGCGAGCCGCTGCTCGCCGCTGTGCAGGCCGCCCTGGTCGGCGGAGTCAGGATTGTGCAGTACCGCGATAAAACCGGCGAGATACATCGCCGTCAAGACGAAGCGGCCCGGCTGGTTAAACTGTGCCATGAACGGGGCGCGCTGCTGTTGATTAATGACGATAGCGAGCTGGCCCTGGCAGTGGGCGCCGACGGGGTTCACCTGGGCCAGCGCGATACCCCGCTCAGCGTCGCACGTGAGCAGCTGGGGCCGGACAAACTCATCGGCGTCTCCTGCAACAATCGCCTCGACCGGGCCCTGGCGGCCCAACAGGCGGGCGCCGACTACGTTGCCTTCGGCCGCTTCTTTGCCTCTACCACCAAACCCGATGCCCCACCGGCCGAACTGGCGCTGATTGAACAGGCCCGCCAGCAACTCGATCTGCCCCTCGCCGCCATCGGCGGTATCACCCCCGATAATGCCCCGCAATTGCACACCGCCGGCGCCGACATGCTGGCCGTGGTCAACGCCCTGTTCAGCCAAGACGACATCGAAACCGCTGCCCGCCGCTTGAGCCGCTGCTTCGATTGACCTTTTCACCATCCGGCAAGAATTTTTAACGCAGAGGCGCAAAGACGCAGAGGACGCAAAGACAACTTTTGTATTGAAAACAGTTTGATGATCTCTCAAACACCCACTGAATGGACAAAAAATAATTTCCCCTCTGCGTTCTTTGCGTCTTCGCGCCTCTGCGTTTTTCTTTTCCTGCCCTGTCGTCAGATGCCTGATTTGGTTATCATTCTTGCCTTGTTCTCAAATTTGTCATTCTCGAATCATTGAAGGAATCGCGTTATGTCCCGTTCGCATGATCTGTTTGTTGCCGCCCAGAAACACATCCCTGGCGGGGTGAATTCCCCGGTGCGAGCCTTCAAGGGCGTCGGCGGGGATCCGTTGTTTTTCAAGCGGGCCGCGGGGGCCTGTATGTTCGACGAGGACGGTAACAGGTACATCGATTATGTCGGCTCCTGGGGACCGATGATCGTCGGCCATGCCCACCCCGAGGTCATCAAGGCCGTCGAGGCGGTACTGCACAATGGCCTGAGTTTCGGCGCACCCACCGAACTGGAAACGCAAATGGCCGACAAGGTCTGCGAGCTGGTCCCTTCGGTGGAGATGGTGCGCATGGTCAATTCCGGCACCGAGGCCACCATGTCCGCGTTGCGCCTGGCGCGCGGCTTTACCGGCCGCGACAAGATCATCAAGTTCGAGGGTAATTATCACGGCCACTCCGATTCGCTGCTGGTCAAGGCCGGTTCCGGTGCGCTCACTCTGGGCGTGCCCACCTCGCCGGGCGTGCCTGCCTCGCTGGCCGAGCACACCCTCACCCTGACCTACAACGACAGCGCGCAGGTACGGGAAACCTTCGACCAGCTGGGTGATGAGATCGCCGCCATCATTGTCGAGCCGGTCGCCGGCAACATGAACTGTGTTCCGCCGGTGGACGGTTTCCTGCAAACCCTGCGCGAAGTCTGCGACCAGCACGGTAGCGTGCTGATCTTCGACGAGGTGATGAGCGGCTTTCGCGTGGCGCTCGGCGGCGCCCAGGAATACTTCAGCGTCACACCCGACCTGACCACGTTGGGCAAGGTCATCGGTGGCGGTATGCCAGTCGGTGCTTTCGGCGGCAAACGCGCAATTATGGAACAGATCGCGCCGCTGGGACCGATCTACCAGGCCGGCACCCTGTCCGGCAATCCGGTCGCCATGGCCGCGGGGCTGGCCACACTCAATCTGATCAGCCAGCCCGGATTCTTCGAACGTCTCACTCAGCGGGTCGATCAGCTGACCGGGGGACTGCGCCAACGGGCGAAGGCCAGTAACATCCCGTTAACCACCAACCAGGCCGGCGGGATGTTCGGCTACTTCTTCAGTGACGAAGAATCTATTACCCGGTTCGATCAGGTCAGCAACTGCGACATGGAACGCTTCAAACGTTTTTTCCACGGCATGCTGGACCAGGGTATTTATCTGGCCCCGGCCGCGTTTGAAACCGGCTTCATCTCTGCCGCACATACCGAACAAGATATCGAGGCGACGCTGGACGCGGCCGAGCGCGTCTTTGCCGGGCTCTAATCACGACATTTGAGCTCAGCACGAAGACACGAAGTGAAAGAAATGTTGTTCCTCTCTTTCGCAAACATCCGGATAAAACCGGATATGTGCCCGATAATACTGCGTAACCAGGGTCATTGAACTTCGTGTCTTCGTGGTTAATGCTTTTTATTGACCTGTACTCCTTGCCCGCCTTTTTCAGGTATTATCCCGCCTATGTCGATGGCCAGTTTTGTTCAGTTATTCGAGTGGTTAAGCCAGCATCCGATCAGCGCGGCCCTGCTGGTCTTTATCATTGCCCTGAGTGAATCGCTGGCATTCGTTGGGCTGATCGTACCAGGCATTTTTTTCATGGTGGTGTTCGGTGCGCTGATCACCACGGGCTACATGGATTACGGCTGGACTGTCACTGCCGCCATACTCGGCGCCATCGCTGGTGACGGTATCAGCTACTGGCTGGGCCAGCGATACCATAAACATCTGTATAACTTCTGGCCGTTTCGCAACCGGCCGGGCCTGCTGGAACGCGGCGAGGCATTTTTCCATCGCCACGGGGGTAAAAGCATACTCCTGGGTCGCTTTGTAGGCCCGCTACGTCCGGTCATTCCCGCCATTGCCGGTATGCTGGCCATGTCACGCCAGAGATTCATTCTGACCAACGTCGGTTCTGCCCTGTTATGGGGACCGGTTGTATTGTTGCCTGGCATGGCCTTCGGGCTCTCACTGGAGCTGGCCGCGGAATTTGCCGGACGTCTTTCCCTGTTGCTGATCATCGTACTGATACTATTATGGGTGGCTTTCTGGCTCATACGCCAGCTTTATTATTTTGTCGTGCCACGCACCGATACTCTGTTCAGTTATGTTATTAACTGGATCAATCGCCATCCTTTGATAGGCCGTGTACCGGCCGCCCTGATCGATCCCCGGCATCCCGAAATGCGGGTCCTGACATTATTGGCGTTGATGTTATTACTGGCCGCTATAGCCTTTACTGCTCTGTCACAGTTTCTGACGCAACACTCGCTGATTCTTGGCCTTAACGATCTGGTCTATTATCAGTTACAACAACTGCATAATCCGCCCTTTAATCGGGTAATGTTATTTTTCAGCCATCTGGGCGATGACCTGTTTCTCGCCCTTCTGAGCCTGATCCTGTTTGTCTGGACTGCCCTGCATCGAAACTGGCTTGCCGGCTGGCACCTTCTGGCAGCACTCGTCTTACCCTTGATTGTCGTGCACACCCTGCAACTTTTATTTGACGTCCCGCGTCCGGATATCACCGCCAGTGTTTCCAGCCTGGCGTTTCCCGGCGCCCACATTATCATTGCCACGTCGGTATACGGTTTTATCGCCGTAGTGCTGACTCGCAACATGCCAACGGTGTTGCGCATCAGCGTTTATGTTATCAGTGCGTCACTGATACTATTGATCGCCTTTGCCCGGCTCTATCTTGGGATCCACTGGTTAAGTGACATCCTCAGCGGAATTTTACTGGGACTGATCTGGGTTAGTTTGCTGGGCATCGGCTATCGACGCCATATCGGCTTACCTCCGTTACCGATCAAAACCCTGAGTTATCCCGTCTCGCTGATTCTGATCCTGCTGGTGGCCTATCCTCTGAGCCAGCTGGACAGGGGACTTCCAAAAACAGTCGAAACACCCCAACATTACCGCCTGGGAATGACAGGTTGGCAACAAACCGGCTGGCAAGCTCTGCAGCAGTATCGCTCTGATCTTCTGCAGCAGCAAAAGTACCCGCTCAATCTGCAATGGGCCGCACCACGGCAGGTGATAATCAATACCCTTGAAGATCTCGGCTGGCAACGACCCGGCGAGCCTCACTGGCGCGGCTGGTTGCGACCCTCCACGGCAATCGAAAAACTACCGGTGATTCCGCATCTGCATGAAGGCCGCTATGAAAATCTGCTTTTCGTGCGTGTCAACGAGAAAAATCAACGACTATTAAGCGTACGCCTGTGGCAATCGAATCTGTTTGTGCAACATAATGACCAGGAAGAGACGTTGTGGGTCGGCGAGGTAGCTTATCTGGAAGCAGTGCGTATCGGGCCGCTTAAATATCTGAAAACAGCAGACGATTTCAATCGGGCCCTGAATCATTTTCTCAGTGACCTGGATAGCAGGGTCCGGACAACCCGGCACCGGGCAGGTCCGTTGCAGATTATCCTGTTAAGTGAAAAACCGGGACCGGAGCCGGACAGGGAATA
The DNA here is from genome assembly GCF_046483665.1 of Thiohalophilus sp. GTDB lineage: Bacteria > Pseudomonadota > Gammaproteobacteria > UBA6429 > Thiohalophilaceae > Thiohalophilus. The sequence continues at coordinate 34,692 of NZ_JAWOCR010000063.1, forward strand.
ACCCGAGACCGGGATTTCCTTATCAAGACTGCTGCTTCAAAACAGCGGCAACTTCAGCGAGTTTCTGGCTGGCATTATCGACGCTGAGCAAACGCTGTTTGACTTCCATATCCAGTGGCAACAACTCTATCAGGCGCGAGGCCACCCAATCCTCATCATCCAGATGCTTCTGCAGTGTTGAATAGGGGGGCTCCAGCTGACCCAGAATATTGTCGAGTATACGGGCAAGATACTGCTGAGTCTCGGGCAGTGAAGCACCGATAATTTCCGGCAACAGCTCTACCTCGGCCTGAATGGACTGATCCCTGTTTGTCTGGCGGGACAAAATACTGAAACGCTGCTCACCCTCTAGTGTCACGCCCAGCATGCCATCCACACGGCGATTCCAGTAACGGATTTTGCACAGGGTTCCGACATTACAGGTTTCGGCAGCCTTGCCGACCTCCTGCCCCTGTTGAATCAACACGACACCAATGCCGCAATCCGTGCGCAGACACTGGCTTACCATATCCAGATAACGCGGTTCGAAAATCCGCAGCGGTAACACACCGCCGGGAAACAGAACGGTGTTGAGGGGAAACAGAGGGATCGTGAGTTTCATCAATTTACTGGCTGCTCAGGCAACTCATTCGGTGACGGGATTGCCCCACGAGCGGGTCAGGGACTGTTCGATACCCAGATGTTCCAGAATCCGAGCAACCACGAAATCGACCAGATCCGAGACACTCTGCGGCTGATAATAAAATCCGGGATTGGCGGGCATAATCGTGGCGCCGGCGCGGGACAAGCGCAACATATTCTCCAGGTGAATTACCGACAGGGGCATTTCCCGTACCACCATGAGCAGTTTACGCTGTTCTTTGAGCATCACGTCCGCGGCCCGTTCGATGAGGTTATCGCTATTGCCATTGGCCACCGCCGCCAGCGTGCCGGTCGTGCAGGGACAGATTACCATATGACTGGCATTGTGCGAGCCACTGGCAATAGGTGCGGTCCATTGCTCTTTGCCAAAGACCGTCAACAATTGCGGAGCAGACTGATAATATTCGGTAAACCAGGCCTGCATCTCCGCAGGGCGGGAGGGAATATCCAGTTCGGCCTCCATTTGCAATACCATCTGCGCTGCCTTGGATACCAGCAGATATACGGGTTGTTGCTTTTCCAGCAAGCACTGTAGCAAACGCAGGGCATAAGGCGCTCCCGAGGCGCCGGTCATGGCCAGTATGACAGGGCGTCTAACCGATTCGGACATAATAATCAGCCTTGATATTTATTGGACATATTCGTCATGTTCAGGCGTTCCAGTAATCGCTGATGCAGATTCTCAAACCCGCCGTTACTCATAATCAACACATGCGTATCGCCCTCTATCTGTTGCAGAATATGATCGATAATCGTTTCAGTATTATCGGCCACGCTAACCGGGGGCGTGGCCTGATCAAATATAGCAGCAATATCCCATGATAAACCCGCCGGGTGCAGAACAATCGCCCGGTCCGCCTCTGCCAGCGCCGCCGGCAAGGCCTCGCGCTGTACGCCAAGACGCATAGTATTGGAGCGCGGTTCCAGCACAGCGATAATCCGCGCCTTGCCCACATGCTGGCGCAATCCATTGAGCGTAGAGGCAATCGCGGTGGGATGATGGGCAAAATCGTCATACACCGTCACACCGTTGACCTTGCCGCGAATCTCCATACGCCGTTTAATATTACGAAAGTCGCTCAGCGACTCAATGGCCAGACCAGCCGGTACGCCGGCATGGCGCGCCGCGGCAATCGCCGCCAGCGCATTTTCCACATTGTGTAAGCCGAACAAGGGCCATTCAACTCGCCCCTGCGCCCTGCCCTGAAACTGCACATCGAATGTGGAACCATCCTCATGGTGCAGTTTGGCTGACCAGCCATCGGCATGGTTTATGGTTTCCACCGGCGTCCAGCACCCCCTGGCGATAACCTCCTGCAAAGCCGGACTTGCATCGTTGGTCACGATTAGTCCATTGCCGGGCACGATACGGAGCAGATGATGGAACTGGGTCTGTATAGCGGCCAGGTCAGGGAAGATATCTGCATGATCATATTCCAGGTTATTCATGATCAGGGTTCGTGGCCGGTAATGAACAAACTTGGAACGCTTGTCGAAAAAGGCGGTGTCGTACTCGTCGGCTTCCACCACGAAAAAAGGTTCCCGTCCGACGCGACTACTGACGCCGAAGTTGGCCGGTACACCGCCGATTAAAAAGCCGGGCTCAAGGTTATTTGCTTCCAACATCCAGGTCAGCATACTCGCGGTGGTGCTTTTTCCGTGGGTTCCGGCGACGCCCAGTACCCAGCATGAACCAAGTACATGTTGCGACAGCCATTGAGGGCCTGACGTATAGGGGATATCACTGTTCAGGATATATTCGACCAGCGGGTTACCACGTGACAGCGCATTGCCGATGACCACACAATCCGGACGAGGCTCAAGATGCTGCGGCTCATAACCTTCCATCAGCGAAATCCCCTGCTCTTCGAGCTGGAGGCTCATGGGCGGATAGACATTGACATCGGAACCGGTCACCGTATAACCCAGTTGTCGGGCTAAAATGGCGATACCGCCCATAAATGTGCCACAGATACCAAGGATGTGAATATGCATGCGTGGTCCAGTGTCGTTCCGAATTAGATTCAGCTTACCTGTGGAAGCATTGCATTAAACGCCGCCAGGCCCAGAATCAGGTAACCTATTGCGATGATAACACCGGTCAGCCGATGAACCGACAGAGCGTGAGAAAGAACATGCCCGACAATCACCAGACTCCAGATCTGCATCGCCATGATAAGCAATGTTGCCATGGTAAGATTGTCTGGGTTCTGGTGGGTAATAAAATCCAAGGGTAACATCAACAGCGAAAGAATAATCCCGGTTCCGGTCAATGCTGTCAATGTCTGAACGATTCTTGCACGGTATCCGAACAACGACAGCAAACCGGCCGTGATCGATAACATAAGCAGGGTGTGCAAAATAATTATGCCAGCCAGCTGCCATGCAGTCACCCCGGCTAACAGAAGATTGACTCGTAGATTATCGACAGCATAACCGAGGAGCAATAATACTAGCAGTAGTGGCGGCGAATGGGGTATATCTTCCGGCCCCTTGCGCAGCAGGCAGATCTCCCAGAAACGCGCCACCAGCGGTCTGGCATAGGCCAATAACCGGTTACTCATTACAACCACCCGTTTTACGTCTGTTATCTGCGTGTAACTGATTCTGATTCAGTAGATAATATAGGGTGAAACTGGTAGTGTCATCACCCATGTCAAATTACCAATATATCGAGACTATACCGCAACTCGAAGCGGCCTGCGAAATCCTGCGCCTCAACCCGGTGCTGGCGCTGGACACCGAGTTTATGCGCGAAAAAACCTATTATGCCCGGCTCTGCCTGATCCAGATCGCCAGTGAGGATCAGGTCTACATTCTCGACCCGCTGCGCCTTGAGCATTTGCAGCCCCTGTTTGAATTACTATATGACCCGGGCATTCTCATAGTCCTGCATGCCGGTCGTCAGGACCTGGAATTGTTCTATGACCTCACCGGCCGAATCCCCGCCCCGGTGTTCGACACTCAGATTGCCGCAACGCTACTGGGTTTTGCCGATCAGATCGGTTATGGCGCACTGGTCGAAAAGGTCCTCGGTGTGCAATTGGACAAATCACACGCCCGGACTGACTGGGCCCAGCGTCCTCTTTCTGACAAACAGCTGACTTACGCCGCCGATGATGTCGTCTACCTGATGCAGCTCTATCCGGAAATTCATCGCCGACTGCAAAAGCTTGGCCGCGAAGCGTGGCTGACAGAGGATTTTGCCGCTCTCTCGCAACCGGAGTTGTATCAAAATGACCCGGCACAAAGCTGGCAACGAGTCAGTGGCCACGGCCGACTGAAGCCACGGCAGCTGGCCGCCTTGCAGGGTCTCGCCATGTGGCGAGAAAAACGCGCCCAGCAGCTGGACAAGCCCCGCAAATGGATACTGAGTGACGATGTGTTATTAAACCTGGCTCAACGACTACCTGATAAAAAGGACAAGCTCGCCGCCATCCGCGGGCTGCCCGAGACCGTGGTACGTGAACATAGTGACCCGCTGCTCGCGGCGATCCAACAGGCCCGAGCCATGCCCGAATCCGAACTCCCGCAAACCCGGGATAGATTTATCCCCGATCATGATCAGGAGTTAGTCATTGACAGCCTCTTGCTCTATCTCAAGTATCTGGCTTTCAACAGCCAAATCAGTCCGGCAACACTCGCCAATCGCAAGGAAATAGAACGTCTTGTCAGAGGCGAACGTGAGCTGGCAATACTCAAGGGCTGGCGTGAACATATTGCTGGTCAAGCATTACTGGATATGCTCGAAGGTAAAACAGTTATTCGGATCGACAATGGGCAGCTGAAAATCCAGAGCGCAAGCTGAGTCCTGTTGGCAACAACATTGTGGCCCGGCCTACATTCTCTGTATGCAAGCCGCCTGTTTCAGGTGTTCCATCAACTATGTCGCTACCCTCTAAACAAAGCGATCACTTTTCCTGGCATACCGGCTGCCGGTTTACCCTGCTTGTGGACGGTGAGCAATACTTTCCGAAAATGCTTGCGGCTATTAATCAGGCCAGAGATTTTATTTTGCTGGAATTTTATCTGGTCGAATCCGGGTATATCACCCGCCGCTTTATTAAAGCACTGACCAGGGCCCGTCAGCGCGGCGTGTCTGTTTATATGCTGCTGGATGACTATGGTTCCCGCTTCCTGGAACCTCTGGACCGTGAGGTTTTGCTGGCCCAGGATATCAATCTTGTCTGGTACAATCCGTTTGATTATCTTCGCTTCTTTCGTAGCCTGCGCCGCGACCACCGCAAGCTGTTACTGGTCGACGGCGTCAAAGCCTTCACCGGGGGCACCGGCCTGAGTGACGCCTTTGCCCCGCCGTTTGATTCGCAACAGGCCTGGCACGAAGTAATGGTACAGATTGAAGGTCCGATAGTGGCCGACTGGCAACAGGTATTTTCCCATACGTGGCAAACGGTTACCGGTCGATTACCAGATTTACCTGCTTGCAGCAGACAACAGCACAGCTCGGAGCAATCAGGTCGGCTGCTAATTTCTGCCGGATTATCCCTGCAGGAAATCAAACGAGCTGTTATCAAAAATGTGCGCCATGCCAACCAACGCATCTGGTTTACCACGCCTTACTTTGTACCTTCACGCAAGATTCGTCGTGCCCTGATTCGTCGCGCCAGGGCAGGTGTCGATGTCAGACTGCTGCTGCCCGGTCCCCTGAGCGATCATCCCTGGGTATCCCATGCCGCGCGTGGATTTTATCATCGCTTATTACGGCACGGCATCCGGATATTTGAATACCAGCCTCGCTTTACCCACGCCAAGATCGGGCTGTGTGATGACTGGTGCACAATCGGTTCCAGCAATCTGGACCGTTGGAACCAGCGGTGGAATCTGGATGCGAACCAGGAAATCGACGCCAGGGATTTCGCCGCACAGGTGGCACAATTATTTGAAACTGACTTTGCACAAAGTCTGGAAATCACACTCGATGGCTGGCTGGCCCGGTCAAGAGTCCAACGGCTGCAGGAATGGCTGGCCGCCCGACTGGTTATGCTGATCGAGCTTGTCGCACGCCGTTATCGAAAATAATCGGGTATCAGGCATGAAAAAGGGGGCCGAAGCCCCCTTTTTCACCTAGCGCCGCCTTCTGGCGCTTTTCTTCTTGGCTTTCTTCTTCGTCTTTTTCTTGGCGACCTTCTTCTTGGCAGCTTTCTTCCTGGCGCCCTTCTTCTTGGCGACCTTCTTCTTGGCAGCTTTCTTCTTGGCTACCTTTTTCCTGGCGACCTTCTTCCTGGCGGCCTTCTTCCTGGCGACCTTCTTCTTGGCGACCTTCTTCTTGGCGACCTTCTTCCTGGCGACCTTCTTCTTGGCAGCTTTCTTCTTGGCTACCTTTTTCTTGGCGACCTTTTTCCTGGCGACCTTCTTCCTGGCGACTTTTTTCTTGGCAGCTTTCTTCCTGGCTACCTTTTTCTTGGCGACCTTCTTCTTCGCCGCTTTTTTCCCCACCTTCTTCTTGGCTACCTTCTTCTTGGCCACTTTCTTTTTGCTGCTCTTTTTAGCTGCGGCCTTTTTCTTGGCGACTTTTTTCTTGCCAGCTGCTTTTTTCTTGGCACTTTTCTTCTTGGCAGTTTTCTTCTTACCGCCACTCTTGCTGGTCGGTCCTTTCTTGAGAGGTTCAGGGGCTGGCTTGGCCGTAGATTCAGTACCGGGCAGGCTGGCCAGGATACGTTCCACCGCGGCGAAAATATCGCTGATTTCACCCACGCCCTGAACAGTACGCAACTTACCCTGACGACGATAGTACTCGATCAGCGGGGCGGTTTGCTCCTGATAAACCTCCAGGCGCTTGCGAATGGTCTCCTCGTTATCATCTTCGCGCTGGGTCAGTTTGCCACCGCACTTGTCGCAAACGCCCTCGATGCGCGGCGGGGAGAAATAGATATTGTACATCTGGCCGCAGGAGCTGCAGGTCCGGCGCCCGGTCAAACGTTTGACGAGCATATTCATATCCACATCGATCAACAAACTGACCTGTAGCGGCTTGCCCATCTCCCCGAGTAGCTGATCGAGGGACTCGGCCTGGGCCGTATTGCGCGGGAACCCGTCCAGAATAAAGCCCTTGTCGGTATCGGGTCGCGACAGACGCTCACGCATCATGCCCAGTACGATATCATCGGAAACCAGCTGACCTGCATCCATCGCGGCCTTAGCTTGCATACCCAGCGGCGTTCCCTTGGAGACCGCCTCGCGCAGCAGATCCCCGGTTGAAATCTGCGGTATGCCGTATTTTTCTACCAGCAGTTTGGCCTGGGTGCCTTTACCGCCCCCCGGCGCACCAATTAATACGATTCTCATTGTTTTCTATACTCCATTGGCTGTATTTGTCATGAGTCAGGCTTGTGCTGAAATTTCCTGTCGTTAACAGACTGCCATCTGTATACATATTTTGATTAAAACTAATCCCTGACATGGGTCAAGTCAATGTGAATCCGCCGCAATTTTGACCCCGTTGATTAACTCAACAACGGCGCAATCACCAGGCTGACAATGGCCAGCACATTGATCAGGATGTTCATTGAAGGCCCCGAAGTGTCCTTGAACGGATCGCCTACCGTGTCCCCCACAATGGCGGCCTTGTGGCTGTCGGATCCTTTGCCACCCAGTTCGCCCCCTTCGATATACTTCTTGGCATTATCCCAGGCCCCCCCGGCATTGGACATCATCAGCGCCAGCAATACACCGGTGACCAGCGCGCCGCCCAGCATCCCGCCCAATGCTTCGGGGCCAATCAGAAAACCGACCAGTGGCGGCGCCGCCACAGCCATACCGCCGGGTAACAGCATCTTGCGCAGCGCGGCGTCAGTGGCAATCGTAATACAGCGATCGGTATCTGGTTTTGCGGTACCTTCCATTAATCCCGGGATATCCCGAAATTGACGCCGAATCTCCTGAATCATCGTATAGGCTGCGTCGCCCACCGCCGTCATCGTCATGGAAGTGACCAGAAACGGAAAAATCCCGCCAATGAACATGCCCACCAGTACCTCTGGTCGGGCCAGATTCAGATTGAAATCGGGCAGGTTATGGGACACCGTCTGGATATAGGCAGTAATCAGCGTCAGCGCCGCCAGCGCCGCCGCGCCAATCGCAAAACCCTTGCCGATAGCTGCTGTGGTGTTGCCCACCCGATCCAGTGTATCGGTGATCTCCCGGGTCTCTTCGCCCAGTTCCGCCATTTCGGCAATGCCGCCGGCGTTATCCGCCACCGGTCCGTAAGCATCGATGGCCATGGTCATGCCGACGGTTGCCAGCATACCGACCGCCGCGATCCCCACACCGTACAAACCGACCCAGTGACTGGCCAGGTAGATAATCAACGCAATACTCAATACCGGAAACAACACCGAGCGAAATCCGGTCGCCAGCCCGGTAATGATCACCGTGGCCGCACCGGTCCGGGAGGATTCAGCCAGATGCTGCACCGGCTTGCCGGCAGTATAGTATTCAGTGGACAGGCCAATCACCATGCCGCCCGCGGCGCCCAGCAACACACAGAACCAGACGTCGATATGGACCCCCAGAGCGCTAATCACCAGCCAGGCAGCGAGCATGAACAGCATGGCGGTTCCCAGCAGGGAATAGCGAATCGCCTGCTGGGCCCCGCGGTTCTGGTACAGACGCATTACCGCGATCCCCACCAGCACGCACAACAACCCCATGCTGGATAATGCCAGCGGCAGGAACATCAGGGTCGACTGGGAACCCAGCCGGGTCAGTGCTGCCTCGGACATTACCGCGGCCAGCGCCAGGGTGGCGATCATCGCCCCGCAATAGGATTCAAAAATGTCCGACCCCATGCCGGCCACATCGCCAACATTGTCACCCACATTATCGGCAATCACGCCAGGATTGCGCGGATCGTCTTCAGGAATCCCGGCCTCGAACTTTCCCACCAGATCCGCGCCCACATCCGCCGATTTGGTAAAAATGCCGCCGCCAACACGGGAGAACAGCGCCACCGATGACGCCCCCATGCCGAAACCGTGAATCACATGCGAGCCGGCAGGATCGCCGCCGTAGACCACAAACAGACCTCCCAGACCAATCAGTCCCAGCGCTGCGACCGTCAGGCCCATAACCGCCCCGCCGGAGAAGGCAACGCTCAGGGCCCGGCCGGCGCCGACCGTATTGGCTGCATAAGTGGTGCGCACATTGGCGTAGGTGGCCGCCTGCATACCGATATAACCGGCGCCGGCAGAACAGAGCGCGCCAACCACGAAGGAAACGGTGGTTCCCACACCGAGATAAATATACAGGAGTACCGCAACTACCACGGAAAACAGGGTCAATTGCAGGTATTCGCGGCGCAAAAACACCATAGCGCCACGATGGATTTCTCCCGCGATCTCCAGCAGACGACCCTCACCTGCCGGGTAGCGACTGATGCGATAAAAAACCAAGAGTGCGGCCGCCAGACCGAAAATGCCGATGATCGGTGGTAACCAGATAAGTGATGACATACCTGCCTCCTGTTCTATTGTTAGGGTTATTATGCGTTATTACAGGTACGTTAATATGACACTTCCACATTACCCAAAGACTACGCACCTGACAATGGCCGGCATTTCTGTTTGGCGTCGGTGCTGGTAGAATAGGCACCTTTTGTGGCCCCGGCCAATTTCCCGGCCGGTTATACACCCCGGCGGCCAAATCAACCTATTTCGAGGCTTGAGCAATGAATCTGGACAGAGTGAATTCCGGCAAGGATATCCCCGACGACGTCAATGTCATCATCGAGATCCCCGCTCATAGCGATCCGGTCAAATATGAAGTGGACAAGGACACCGGTGCCATGTTCGTAGACCGTTTCATGAACACCGCTATGCATTATCCCTGCAACTACGGTTATGTTCCCCATACTCTCTCCGAGGACGGCGACCCGGTGGATGTGCTGGTGGTGACTCCCATGCCGGTCATCAGTGGTTCGGTGGTACGCTGTCGTCCCATCGGGATTCTGAAAATGACCGATGAAGCCGGTCCTGACGCCAAACTGCTGGCCGTGCCAATTACCAGGCTGTGTCAGCTCTACAACAAGGCCGAGACCCCTGAAGACATGCCACAGCAGCTACTCGACCAGATTGCCCACTTTTTTGAACATTACAAGGATCTCGAAGAAGGTAAGTGGGTCAAGATCGACGGCTGGGGCGACAAAGAGGCCGCTCATCAGGAGATTCTGGACTCCATCGAGCGTTATAACAACGCCCCGGAAAAACCCTGCTTCTGATACATCGACATTATAGTCTTAACCTGACCAAAGCGCTTCTGCCATGAAAGTCTGTATTGTCTCCGACAGTCACGATAACCGCTTCCTGCTCAGGGCCGCGGTCGAGGAGGGCAAACAGCGGGGGGCTGAAGTCGTGCTGCATTGTGGTGATGTGGTCGCCCCCACCACCCTGCGTACTCTCAATCCCGTGGGACTGCCGGTGCATGTCATTCATGGCAACAATACCGGCGACATGTACAGCATGGCCCGGCTCTCCCACGATCCTGATAGCCTGATCCACTATCACGGTCAGGACGCCGGCATCGAGCTGGGGGGACGCAAAATCTTTATTGTGCACTACCCCCACTACGCCCGGGCCATGGCCACCACCGGCGAATGGGATCTGGTCTGCTGCGGCCACGACCATCGCGCCCGGATCGAACCGATTGTCAATATTCGCCAGGGTCATACCTGGTACATCAACCCTGGCACCGTGGGCGGCATCGGCGCCGAACCCACCTATGCCATGGGCAACCTCGATACCCTCGAATTCGACATCCTGCCTGTCCCGGTTGACGAAAGCTTGCAAGTCAACAAAGCCTCCGTCACCCCGCATACCTGATGTCCCTGTAGCTGGAAAAACCCAACGCAGAGGCGCAAAGAACGCAGAGAAAAGATTGATTGTGCAGATCGCGCTGGCGATAGCTTGCGTGACCCTGCTCAAAATGAAGATAACCACCGAAACATTGAATACGCTGAACGACACAGAAAAGGGTCAGTGAATTGAATCCAACTTAATGTTCGCCATTGTCGGTTGGTATATTTTTAATTATCTCTCTGTGTATCTCTGCGCCTTTGCGCCTCTGCGTTGAGATCTTTTTAATACCCGGCGGTGTTGTTTTCGACCCAGCGTTCGCCTTCAGCGGTCTGTTCTTTTTTCCAGAACGGCGCTTTGGATTTGAGTTCTTCCATCAGATAGCGGCTGGCTTCGAAGGCGTCCTTGCGATGCGCGGACCAGACGGCGACCAGAACGATGGCGTCATCGGGTTCGACCCTGCCGACCCGATGCAGGATCAGGCTGTCGAGCAGCTTCCAGTGGCTGGCCGCATGCTGGCTGATGCGCTGCAGGTACTTTTCCGTCATCCCCGGGTAATGTTCCAGCTGCATGGCGATGACGGTCTCGCCCTCGTTCAGGTCGCGCATGCTGCCGACAAACACGGCCGTCGCGCCGTAGCGTCCGGCCGCCTGCATGGTCTGCTGGTATTGCAACAGCTCGGCATAGGGCTCGAAGGGTTGTTCACGGATTTCGCTGTGCATCTCAACCCCCGGTGACCGGCGGGAAAAAGGCGACCTCGTCGCCATCGCGTACCGGCGTCGCGGAATCGACATATTCCATATTCCGTGCCATTAACACGTTGACCGGCAACTCGGCGTTGCCGGTGGCTTGCGCCCAGACCTCGGCCACGCACAGTGGCTCACTGGCATCCAGTCGGGCCTCGCTGCGTCCGATCTGTTCTCGCAAACTGGCGAAAAATTTCACTTCAATCGTCATGGTTTCGGTACCGAAAGCGGGGGCAGGATTGCCCCGACAGGGCGGGCAGCCTATCATGGATGCTGGCACAGCCCCAACTGGATAGTCTCTACTATTTATGAGCAAACTGACCCATTTCAATCAGGACGGTGACGCCCACATGGTCGATGTCGGGGACAAATCCGTCACCCGCCGGCTCGCCGTCACCGGCGGCGAGATCCGGATGCAAGCAGAAACCCTGCAACTGATTATCGACGGTGGCCACAAAAAAGGCGATGTGCTGGGTATTGCCCGCATAGCCGGTATTATGGCCGCCAAGCGCACCGCCGATCTGATCCCGCTCTGCCACCCGCTGATGCTGACCCACGTGGAAGTGGAACTGATCCCGGATCCAAAAAACCATTGCGTGCATTGTCGCAGCACGGTTGAAACCCGCGGTCAGACAGGGGTAGAGATGGAAGCGCTGACCGCGACCCAGATAGCATTGCTGACCATTTACGATATGTGCAAGGCGGTGGATCGGGGAATGAGCATGCACAATATCGGCTTGCTGGAAAAACAGGGCGGCAAGTCCGGTCACTGGCAAAGCCAGCCGGCCTGAGTCCATGTCAGCCTCCTCACCGGTTGGCCCGCCCGACTCGATCGAGCAACTGCTCGAACGTAGCCGGCAGCTCGCCGGTCTTCACTTTGCCGAGCTGGCCAAAAATCTGGGCGAACCCGTTCCGGATGACCAGCGTCGCGCCAAGGGCTGGCTCGGCCAGCTACTGGAGCAAGCGCTGGGCGCCGACGCGACCTCGTTACCCGAACCGGACTTTCGAAAACTGGGGGTGGAACTCAAAAGCCTGCCACTGAATGCTGCTGGTCAGCCCCGCGAGTCCACCTATGTCTGTACCGTGCCGATGCATGACACACAGCAGCTAAGCTGGGAGCGCTCCTGGTTGCGGCTCAAATTACAGCGGGTCTTGTGGGTACCGGTCGAAGCCAATCCCGATATTCCCTTTCATCGGCGGCGCATTGGTACGGCCCTGCTCTGGTCTCCCTCAAGCGAAGAGGAAGCCCTTCTGCGCGATGACTGGGAAGATCTGATGGAACTGATTTGCCTGGGCCGCTGGGAAGAGCTCTCAGCCCGTCATGGCCGATACCTGCAGATTCGCCCCAAGGCCGCCCATTCACGCATTCTCACCGCCGCCCATGACAGCGATGGCAACCTGTGTCAGACCCTGCCGCGTGGTTTTTATTTGCGCACCAGTTTTACCCGGCGAATCCTGGAACACCACTATGCCCGCACCTGAACGGTGCGCACTCAGGAATCGCGCCATATTGCCGATAACCGTTCAGATTACAGATATTTTTTCCAACTCATTCACCATCGGCCTGGCTGTCTATGAACGGACTGAAACACTGGATTCACCTTATCGAGCAACAGGAATTGCCGATTTTCCGTTACACTATTAATGCCATCCATGATGTCGTCAGTGACGAAGACAGTTCCACTGCTCGCCTCGCCCAGGTCATTTTGCAGGACGCATCCCTTACCGCTCGCATCCTGAGAATTGCCAACAGCACGACTTACAACCCGACGGGATCACCTATCAACACGGTCAGTCGCGCGATCGTATTCATCGGTTTTAACATGGTGCGTGATCTGAGCCTGACTCTCGCGGTGATCGAGGCGCTGCTCAATCGCAAGGGACAGAAGCACATTTTTCAACTCATGGCACGCGCCTTTCACGCCGCAGTACAGGCCCGGGCCATGGCTGTGCAACGCGGTGATGATGCGCCGGAAGAAGTATTTATTGCGGCCCTGCTCTACCCCCTGGGCGAGATGGCTTTCTGGTGTATTGCCGGTAAAGAAGGGGAAGAGATACTCCGGCTGATAGAAAAAGAGGGGCTGTCACCCAGGGCCGCTCAAAAACAGGTACTGGGCTTTACCTTTGAACAGCTTACCGTAGCACTTACCCAGGACTGGCACCTGAGCGATCTTCTGCACAGTGCGATTAACAATCCTTCTTTAAAAAACCCACGAGTCCGCGATATCACTGACAGTCACAAACTCTCGACCGAAACTGAAAAAGGCTGGGACAATCCGTCTGTACAAAACAGCATTGAACAAATCGCACAACGCCTGGACTTGAACCCCCGGCAGACCCGTGAATGGCTGAAGGCAAATACCCAGGATGCGGTGGAAATTGCCCGGCTATTCGGCGCCGGCTCGATTACCGAATACCTGCCGATTCCACACCTCCACTCACCCAGCGAGGAAGAGGAGCCAGCAGATAAATATCCGGTTGCCGATCCGATCCTGCAACTGAGTATTTTACGCGATCTATCACGCATGCTGGAGAAACAACCCAGTATCAACCTGATTCTGGAAACGGTTCTGGAAGGTATATACCGGGGTTGCGGCATGGATCGCACCCTCTTCGCTATCCTCAGTCCGGACAAAACACTATTACGGTCCAAGTATGCCCTGGGTGAACACACCCGGCAGTTCAGCGAAAAATTTGTGTTCAATCTGGACGAGACACCTTTCTTCAACTGGTTGTTCGGACAAAACGACGCGGTCTGGATCAGGGACTGCAAGACAAAAGCCGCCGGTTCACCGTTAACCCCGGACTTTCTCGCCGTTGTCGATACCCCGGCTTGTCTGGCTTGTCCCATATCCATCAGAGGCAAACCTGTCGGGATACTCTATGCTGATCGCGCCCCAAGCGCCCGCAAGCTTGACGCCGATACATTCGAAAGCTTCCGTCACTTTTACCTGCAGGCAAAAATGGCCATCGATTATATCTCCGCTGGCGGATGATGTGCCCTGCGTAACATCCGGTGACAGCAAGAAATAATCTCCCTGATTCAATAGCATCACTGGCAGAAGCACACGTGCACGTCCCCTCTCTCGTCAGGGCCTGTTTGAATGGAGAATAATCGCCTGACAAACATCAGGCTATTGCGGGCAGACATCGCACGACAGGGGGGCAATATCGGTCTCTGTAAAATCGGCTGGCTAACCTTTATAATAATCCCCTGATACAACCGATACACACAAAGAATGCGCGGGAGTTCGCAATGAGTGAGTTTGATATTGATGAAGCCATGTTCGGTAACCGGGCGATGGCGTCGAACCCTGAAATGTCACTGGAAGATCAACTCAAGCTGCATCAACAGCACGTTGCCGAATTGCCGGACACTGCATCCAGTCTGGACCGCGCCCGCGCCCGACTGGATGTCGCCGAATTGCTGCTGGCTCTGGAGCGCAAGGATGAGGCCTGGGCAGAAGGACGCGAAATTATCCAGACATTTTTAAACAATGAAGCCTGGCAGGAAGCGGTGGAAACCTGCAATGTCCTGTTCCAGTGTGAACAGCCAGATTCGCTTTCAGCGCTGGGGCAGGGTGTCTGGCTGGCGGTGACCTTTCCCATCATGCCGCAGACAACGATTGCCATGCTCAATCATATCATTGATGAAACACCGGAGGACTCTGATGGTGCCGCCGTGGCGGCGATCACCTCTCATTACATCGCCGACCTGAGGACACCGGAAGACAAACATGAAAGCCTGACATTCCTGACTTCCAAGGTTCTGGCGGATGTTGCCCGGCGACACAGTAATGTTGAATCACAGGAGCAGATGGATATGTGGCTCAAGAAACTGGAGCTGGAAGACCCCAAAGCCTTTTTGCCCCGCCTGTCCACGGTGATCGATGTACTGGTTCAGGATGACTGGTGGTTTGATCGCGAAGCAGTACGGGAAAAACTGCCGGTTAACTGAATAGTCTACTAGCGGGGACGCCGGCGACGAACAGGTATCACGAATTAGCTGAGATCTCCCGCCCCGGCCCGGCTTTCAGCCTGGTTTCCGGCGCTTTGTACACGCAAACGGTCGTGTCGATCCACGATAATCTGATTGCGTCCCAGCCGTTTGGCTTCATACATCGCATCATCTACCCGTTTGAGCAGTGACTCGATATTATCACCCTCTTTCAACAAAGCTACTCCGGCCGAGAAGGTCGGTGCCGGGACATCGGTTTCTCCACAGTGACATATCGTCTCGGCGGCTTTTTCCTGTACCTTGCACAAGGCTGACAAAACCCCATCGAGATCTGTATTTGGGAGGATCACGGCAAATTCTTCGCCGCCATAACGCGCAACCATATCGTGATGCCGAAACGTTGTCAGGATGTGATTTGCATAGCAGGTCAGCACCGCATCACCAACAACATGTCCATATTCATCATTAACGGCTTTGAAAGAATCAAGATCCAGCAGGACCACGGCCAGATGAAAGCCGTAACGTTGTGAGCGACCCACTTCATCCTCGAGACGGCGCATCAAGGCCCGCCGGTTAGGCAGGTCGGTCAGTTCATCGGTCATACTCAACAGGCGCACCCGGGCCAGTTCCTCGCTAAGTTGCTGACTGTCGGTTTCAATCATCTTCAGATATTGCTTGGCTTCGGCCAGTTTTCCCAGCAACCCCTGATATGCACCGCCAAGTTTCTCCACGTCTTCCATCAGGCTGTGACGTAACAGGTTGATGTCATCAATCTCCTCGGCCTCGGCCAGACCCAGCTTGACATTCTCCAGCATGTCACCGAATTGTTTATTTTCGTCAATCGTCTCCTGTATATGCTGCATCAGCTTGGCCTGAACTTTTTCCGCCTGCCGGTGCTGAGTGCTGAGGTATTGACGGTACCTGGAAGCCAGTTCCTGTTCAGTCGACTGATCGTTACGGGGTAACAATTCTTCAATCAGGTTCTGAATCAACTGGCGTTGTGACTCGTGTTGCGGTGACGGGATTTCTTCGTCCTGTTCTTTCCCGTTCGGCTGTTGTGCTGCAATTTCACCAGAAGCGCTATCATTAGCGTCATCATCACTATAATAAGAAAGTACCGGCTGCAGGGCTCGACGTAATACAGCTTCGTCGATCAGCTCCATACGGGAAATATGCAGGGCATACAGATCTATGTGCCGTTGCAGCTCTTTCAGCTCATGACTGGTATGAGGCAACCGGAGTTGTTTTTGCAGCAGCTTGACATGCAAGTGCATTGAACTGCCGGGACTGAGATGCTTGGAATAAACATCCAGCAGCGAACGCAACCAGTAGCGCAGGATTTGATCACGATTGTTCTGTTCCTGCTCATGCTCGCTCAGCATGCGCTCCACATGCTGATATAGCACCATACCAGAGGTCGACGATTTAAGATCGTCAAGCAGATTCAGAACGCGGCCGGCCGCGCCGGAGTAGACAGAGGCTTTCTCCCCGTCAGGCTTGACTCCGATCAGCGCATCGACGCCTCTGTTATCAGGTGCTGACATCACTGTCCCTAATTTGTCTGGTCTTGCTTTTCTGTGATCCCCCGAACAATCTCACCAGGCCCGCATGACACTGTTAACCGTAACAACATGCCATTACTGAATCGCTGGAAAACAATCAGTTGGCCAGATGATTGACTGAAATTATCTGATCCGCCTGTCTGGCGCAAGCAGTTCTTTTTTCAACATATTATGGATTAAAACCCGGCTGATGACTTTAGCGTTACAAGCACTTGGACCAACTTCGTAAACATTTTGTTTAATTGTGGCTTTTAACAAACTGAACCGATCACTACCGCACGTTTCAAAACCGCTATAATGGATTACAGACTTACGGGTTTTCCCTAACCCCCTGCCCCCTGTGCGGAGGTGTTCCATGTCACGATTATTTTTGGTATTCCCCCTGCTGGGATTGCTTGGCGCATGCCAGGCACCGCCCTTCTCACCCGACTCGCCACTGACAGGGGTGCCGGTGCAGTCCACCTTGATCCTGCATGAACCGCTGACCCTGCCACCCCGGACGGTCAGCCTCTGGTTTCAAAATGGCAAGCAACAAAAGGAATCGAACCTGGACCGCTATTATCCACATTGTAAATTCGAGACACTACG
The DNA here is from genome assembly GCF_046483665.1 of Thiohalophilus sp. Lineage (GTDB taxonomy): Bacteria > Pseudomonadota > Gammaproteobacteria > UBA6429 > Thiohalophilaceae > Thiohalophilus. The sequence goes on from NZ_JAWOCR010000063.1 coordinate 51,997, forward strand.
CATGCAGGATGTTTCCAAAATCGTTCAGCCCGACACGTTTGTGATTCATAAAGTGGTACGCTGGGATGACTATGCCACGCAGCCCGTTCAGCTGGCACACAACCGGTTTATATCGGGCCTTACACCGGGCGACAGCGATGGAGGTCTCTCTCATGTCAACACCGCAACTGAAATGTTTCTACGCTCCGGGCGACAGCCCGATGTCTATCGACTTGTCTGCAGTCAGTGGGAAGATGCAGCCGAAGCCAACCATGTGACCATCAACCAGATCCGTCGCGTGCTGGGTGAAATATTTACACTAAAATTACCGGAGAAACGGTCGATAAATTCAGACGGATCCTGATAAACCGACAGCGCCAACGACATGACCAGTATCAAAGTCATCCCGGATGATCGCGGCACCCAGAGCCTGCGCGCCGATAATTTGCGACCGCAGGCCACAGGGCCAGTCTCGGCCATCACCGGCCCGCGCGCTCTTCAAACCGGGGAAACACATAATGCTCCCGCACCCCGCTTGCGAATCGCCCATCCGCGCATTCGTCGTCGCCTGCTGGCCGAGCGCCGCACCCGGCCGGATCGACGTCGTTATCAGGAGCGCCGGCGCGCTAACCGACCGGTTATGCTCGATACCCGCAGTCAGCACGAACGCCGCCGCCGGGCCGGGCGCCGACGCAGTGATCAGGGCTTTCGAACTATTCACCACGGTATCGATACCGAAGTCTGAACCGGCTCCTTTACCTAATCGACGAACGGTCCCCACTGATGAATCGGCTCCTCATGGGGCTGCCCTATCACCAGCATGAACCGGCTTTCCTGTTGGCCTTTCATTGCCAGTTCGGACAGTAACTCGAAGAACAGGGCCTGACCGGCCTGCAGTGATTGACCGTTCACCTCGACGGCGCCCTCCATCACATATAACAGCCCCCTGAAACCGTCCGGAACCGGTTCAACATACTGTCCCCCGGCGGGCAGCCGGACATCGTAATAACGCATATCGGTTTTGATCTTCAGCGATGAGGGTTCGCCGACAATCACCCGTACCCGGGCATCGTCTACCTGCCGCACCGGCAGCACCTCGCTATCGACCTGTTGATAGCCGGGATCGATCTGTTTGAGTCGTTGCGGCAGATTGATCCATAACTGAATACCGCTGCTTTGACCCTGGCTCGACGGCATTTCCGAATGTTCGATCCCACGCCCGGCAGTGAAGCGTTGCGCACCTCCGGCCATGACCGTGGACTGATTGCCCAGGTTATCCTTGTGCTCCATGCTGCCGTTGAACATATAGGTAATCGCCTCGAAACCCCGATGTGGATGCGTCGGAAACCCATTGCCGGGTTCAATGGTGAAGTGATCCCACAAAACAAACGGGTCGTAATGCATCATACGACGCGGGATGGGAAATAACCGTTGCACCTCGGCGCCATCGCCTTCCTGCATCAACAGGGCATCGGTCACAAATATGGACTGACTGCTCATAGCCTTCCCCCCCGATCATGCTTCTGCAGTAAATCCTGCGCCGGTCCCTTGGGCACGATGCGAGTCGGATTCAGCTCGACATGACTGTAATAGTAGTGCTGCTTGATGTGCTCAAAATTCGTGGTAGCGGCAATGCCCGGCATCTGATACAGCTCGAGCAGATAATTAAACAGGTTCGGATAATCGGCGATGCGTTGCCGGTTACATTTAAAATGACCGACATACACCATATCGAAGCGTAGCAGGGTTGGAAACAGCCGCCAGTCCGCCTCGGTAATCCGCTTACCGATCAGATACCGGTTTTTCGACAGACGCTGTTCCAGCTCATCCAGTGCAGCGAACAGGCTGTCGAAATTTTTCTCGTAAGCCGCCTGGGTGCTCGCAAAACCGGTACGATAGACGCCGTTATTGACGGGCTCATAGATCCATTCATTGAGTTCATCGATTTCACTACGCAGTGCCTCGGGATACAGATCCACCTCCTGGTCGGCCCACTCATCAAACGCGCTGTTAAACATGCGTATAATCTCCGCCGACTCGTTGTTGACGATAGTTCCCCGCTGTTTGTCCCACAATGTGGGCACGGTCACGATACCGCTGTAATGGGGTGCGGCCCGGGTATACAACTGGTGCATGTACTCATAACCATACAGCGTATCGCCGGTGGTTCCGGGATAATCGCGAAAGTCCCAGCCTTTGGGTCCCATATGCGGATGAACTACCGAGACACTGATGAGATCTTCAATTTTTTTCAGCTTGCGAAAGATCAGTGTCCGATGCGCCCAGGGGCAGGCATAGGAAATATACAGGTGATAACGACCCGGCTCGGCCCTGAAACCGCCCTCGCCGCTGGGGCCGGGTGACCCGTCGGGCGTCACCCAGTGACGAAACTGCGAGTCCTGGCGCACGAATTCGCCGTTTTCGGTTTCGGCATCGAGCCAGTCCTCGTGTAACTGGCCGTTTATCATCAGGCTCATGGGGTATCTTCCTCTTTACTGCAGTTTAATATTCAGTATGCATTTCCGTTCGCAAAGCAACGCCAATGAACGAGAACAGGTAAATCCGGCTGGGTTCATTCGCGCGGACGGTCGGCCGGGCCCTACTTCCTGTCCAGACTCAACGCCCCGGCACCGTGCGCCGCCAGCATCAGCAGTCCATCGACCATGGCCAGGTTCTTCATGAACAGGATCGATAGCGTCTGTTCGGCAAAATTGCTGTGGAGAATAACCGCCGAGACGATGTTGAATGCCGCCCGGGTCCAGGGGCAGCCCGGCGGGTCTGCCAGCCGAGGAGCCGCGCCAGCGCGCGACCGATTTCCAGCAGAATGACCAGGGGCAACAACATCCCCGGCACCCCCATCGATTCCATATAGCCCGGGGAACCGGCATAGCCGCTGATCTTGCTGATCCCCGCCAGAAAAAAGATAGGGGCCAGCAAAATCCGTCCGCCAGTGTCTGATATTTGCCCATGTAGCTTTTCTCTCAAATAGTGTTAATTCGTGAAAGGAACATAGCCTTTAAATATTCGATAAAAAAGTCGAAATATATGCTTATATATATCGGATTAGTTGATATATTTACACCATGCGCACCCCCCGTATCAGCCTGGATCAATGGCAGGTTCTGCAGGCTATCGTCGAGCACGGCAGTTACGCCCGGGCCGCCGCGGCCCTGCATCGCAGTCAGTCCTCGATCAGCTATGCCATCAAGCAGTTACAGATGCAGCTCGGGGTCGCCGTGCTGGAGGTGCGGGGACGCAAGGCACAGTTGACCGGAGCCGGCGAGGCCCTGCTGGGCCGCGCCCGGCAGCTGCTGGAAGAGGCCGTGGCCCTGGAGGATCTGGCTCATCACCTGGAACAGGGCCGGGAGGCAGCGATCCGGGTGGTGGTGGACGCGGCCTTCCCCCCGGACCTGTTACTCGATGCCCTGCACGCCTTTGCCCTGCAGGATCGCGGTACCCGGGTACTGCTGGAGGAGGTGGTATTGTCCGGCGCGCTGGACGCGATGGAACAGGGTCAGGCGGATCTGATTATCGGCGCCGAGTTGCCGTCGGCCTCCCTGGCCGATCCGCTGCTGGAAATCGAATTTGTGGCCGTCGCCCACCCCGATCATCCCCTGCACGGGCTCGACCGCCTGCTGAACATGGCGGATCTGGAAAAAGAGATGCAGGTGGTGGTCAAGGACTCGGGAGCGCAATCCCCGCGTGATTTTGGCTGGCTGGGCGCCGAGCACCGCTGGACCGTCAGCAGCATCGAGACCGCCGTGACGACTATACGCCACGGACTGGGTTACGGCTGGTTACCCCGCCATCAGATTCAGGCCGAACTGGAAAACGGTAAACTGGTGCCTCTGCCGCTGGCCAGCGGTCAGACCTACCGTACTCATCTGTATCTGGCCTTCGGCCAGGAACTTCCAGGGCCAGCGACACAGTTAATGAGTGATCTGATCCGGGCCCGGGCCACGAGTTGGTACCGCAACCAGTCGGCTTTCTGATAGATGCCGACCCGTTCGGTATGGGCGAGGAGGTGATCCTGCTTCTCCTCCCGCAGTGTCGTCTTGCCCGGCTTGAGCAATTCCGGCCGCACAATATTCCCGGCTGGAGCTTAGTAAAACAGCGATGCCCAGCGGATGGCGGTCGGGGTTCCACTGGCCGGTCTGCTTTCAGTCATCGATTCCCTGCCGACTCCCTGCAGGCAAATCACCATCAACCACATTCTCTGGCAGACCGTGGCTGTGGGTGGCAGGTTATACAATATCCCGTAAATAGACCATTTTGTGGGCATCGGGATACGGCGGATACGATTCAGCAATTGATGAATGGATTGCCTGAGGATGCGCTGTATCTGTCAGATATAGCGACATAGCCAGGTATCGCTATGGTTATCGATAGCGCTCTGATTTTGTTCAACCATAATAGGAATGTATTGGTACAGGCTACTCACCCCTGAATGTTGGCAACAACAGGTGACCAAATACTTGCCGGGGCAGACCTTTAACACCCTCTCTCCTGTCTATACTGAATAACAAATCCATTGCCACAGGAAATGCGTTATGACTCTTAACCAGCAACAACGCGAACAGTGCCGAACCAGCCGCTGGGACTTTTCCGATCTCAGGGCGGTATTTCTCAACTGCACCCTGAAGAAAAGTCCGGAACTGTCACATACCGAAGGATTAATCGATATTGCAAAAAGTATCCTGCGGGAAAACGGCGTCAGTACACAAATCATTCGTCCGGTGGATCATGACATCGCCGTCGGTGTGTATCCGGACATGACCGAACACGGCTGGGAGCAGGATGCGTGGCCGGCACTGTTCAAAGAAATCATTGCTGCCGACATACTGGTGATCACGACGCCGATCTGGTTGGGCGACAAGTCTTCGATCTGCAGTCGCATCATCGAACGGCTCTATTCGATGTCCGGTGAACTCAATGAGCAGGGGCAGTATCTATATTACGGACGGGTCGGCGGATGTCTGGTGACCGGCGATGAAGACGGCGCCAAACACTGCGCCATGAATATTCTTTACTCCCTGCAGCATCTGGGTTACCTGATTCCGCCGCAATCGGACGCAGCCTGGGTCGGAGAAGCGGGACCGGGCCCCTCCTATCGCGATGCAGGTTCCGGTGGCCCGGACAACGACTTCACCAATCGCAATACCACCTTCATGACCTGGAACCTGTTGCATATGGCGCGGATGCTAAAGGATGCTGGCGGTCTCCCCGCCCATGGCAATCAGCGTTCAGAATGGGAGGCCGGTTGCCGGTTCGATTTCCCCAACCCGGATTACCGGTAACATGACAAAAGAGCCTTCAGGCGGTGTTTTTCTCATCCATGAACGCCGAGATTTCGGCAATGGTCTGATATTCAAACAGGTCCACTACGTCGATTAATCCCGGATGCTTGTCATCGATGCGCTGATGAATCTCGGCCAGGGCCAGCGAGCTGATCCCCACATCGAAGAAGTTATCGTGCAGGTGCAGAGGCTTATCGGTCAGTACCTCGTCGCAAATGGCTTTAACTTCCCGCTCGGTCGGGCTCAGATCATTATCCTCACCGGCATGGGCGGTGCTATCGAGTTGTTTCAATTCCTGCAGCACGCTGTTGTATTCGCCTTTGAGATAATCATCGCCCAGCAGTCGGCGTTGCACCTTGCCGCTGGTGGTTTTGGGGATCCGTTTGACCGGAATCACATGCGCGATATCCAGCCCGGTCTGTTCGTTAATGATATGCGTCACTTCCCGGGCCAGGGGCAAAAACTCGGCCAGATCACCGCGATAGAGGATAAAGATCAGTAGCTCATCTTCCTGTTGTTCGGGCTGGCGCACGCCAAAGGCCACCACCTTGCCCAGCTCCAGCTTGTCGCATTGCAGGGCGATATGCTCAATATCATGGGGATAGTAGTTCAGACCATTGGCGAAGATGATCTCCTTGGTCCGCCCGGTAATCACCAGTTCGTTGTTCTCGGTCAAAAAACCCTGATCGCCGGTATTCAGCCAGCCCTCGCCGGTCAGGGCCACATGATTGGCCTCCTCGTTACGATAGTAACCGGCGGTAACACTGGGGCCCTTGATCTGGACATCCCCGATATGTTCCGTGGGCAATGTTCCGTTGTTTTCATCGGTAATCTTGATCTGCATATCCCGCACCGGCGGGCCTTCGATGGCAAAGCTGACTGCATCGGGATGGGTTGTGTCGACACAGGTGATCTGATCATCGAGCCGCAGCTTGTGGCGATCCAGATGCACGGCGCGGTACATTTGCCCTTGCGGCGGAAACGCCACCGCCAGAGTCGCCTCGGCCAGGCCGTAGACGGTAAACATCACTTCCCGTTTCAAACCGTAATCCTGCATCGCATCCAGAAACTGTTCGATCAAGGTCACGGAGATCGGCTCGGCGCCGTTGTACAGGACCCGGACATGGGACAGGTCCACCTCCTCGAGTTTTTTATCGCCCAGCGCCTTGAGAAAATGTTTGTAGCCGAAGTTGGGGGAGCAGAGTACCGTGGCCTTTTTCTCGCTGGCCTTTTGCCACCAGATTAGCGGCCGACGGCTGAACAGATCGGTGGGAATCAGACACTGGCTCATATTGCAGGCCACCATGTTCAGATGAAAACCGATCAGCCCCATATCATGGGTCAGGGGCATCCAGCTCAGACTGATATCGCTATCGGTATAACCGGCTCCTTCGGCGATAGCGTTGAGATTGGTAAGAATATTGCGATGGGTCAGTACCACGCCCTTGGGATCGCTGGTGGAACCGGAAGAGAACTGGATAAACGCCACATCCTCCGCTTGCGGGGTGTGGGGTTGGCCAGCTGCATGATTTTCATCGGGTTGATCCTGTAACAAGGTACGCTGTTCAAGCAATGTGTAATCGGAGATCATCTCGTGCGTCCCGGCGAACTTTTTTAGCCGCTCGAGATTCTCCCCATCGGTAAACAGCCAGGGACGTTCCAGTTTGTTGAATATCTTGTAGAGCTTGGCGCGATGTTCGTCACTGATACCGACGGCCACCGGCACCGGCACAATCCCGCCCAGTATCGCGCCCCAGAAGGCATCGATAAAATCCGGATTGCTGCGGGTCAGGATGACCAGCTCATCACCGGGTTGCAAGCCCATCGCCTGCAGGCGGCCCAGCATAGACAGGGCCCGGGTCTGCAGTTGCCGATAGGTGATCACCTGTTCGCTATCGCGGCCCTCGATGTAGGTCACGGAGCGTTGATCGGAGGCGTTGTCGAGCAAGGCCTCGTTAAGCGTTTGATAATTCAGCATGGAGTTCGTTTCAACGACGTATCAATTGCAAATAAATGGGTTGCTTGTTACGCAGGTTCACTGCCGGCTCAAGTTCAAGTGGCTGCTCATCCAGCAACTTCACACGGAATTTTCGCGCCATCAACCCGAAATGCATTTGCATCTCGACCGTGGCAAAAAAGTCCCCGATGCAACGTCGCGGTCCGGCGGAGAACGGAATATAAGCCTGTTTGTGCTGCTCACGAATATTCTCCTCGGCGAAATGTTCCGGATCGAATTTTTCCGGCTGCGACCAGTAGCGAGGATGCCGATGCAGGAAGTAGGGCGTGATAAAAATATCCGTGCCTGCCGGCACAAAATAGTCGCCGAGCTGATCGGCCTCGATGGCGCGACGAGTGTAAAGCCATACCGGCGGATAATAGCGCAGCGCCTCTTCAACAACCTGTTTGACGTAGGGTAACTGGTCCAGATCATCAAAATCGGGAATCTGTTCGTAATCGGCGTTATCGACCTCAGCGTGCAGTTTGCGCTCGACGTCCGGATATTTAGCCAGAAAATACCAGACCCAGTTCAGGGTGATGGCGCTGGTCTCGTGGCCGGCGATGATCATGGTCATGATCTCATCCAGCAGTTCCCGATCGGTCATCGCGGCCTCGGTTTCCCTGTCCCGGGAATCCATGAACATGGCCAGAAAGTCGATCCGCCCGGGTTGCTCGCGTCGACGCCGCTCGATCACTTCCAGAATAATTTTACTCAGGGCACGAAATTTAATAACCAGTTGAATATCCCGGGCCATGTCATCGGTGAGAATCGAAAACGGATTACTGCCCTGTTCGGCTATAATCCGGTCCAGATCCTCGCTGAACAGGGAACGCAACACGATCTGCAGGGACAGTTCACTGGCCTCACTGGTGATATTGATCGGCTCGTTCCCATCGGCCTTCGCCTCCCAGCTGTCGAGCAGTTCCAGGTTACAGCGTTTAATCTGCTCGGAAAGCTCGGCGATTACCTTGCGACTGAAAGCTGGCTGGATCATGCGCCGCTGGCGTCGCCAGAACGGACCGTCACTGACAATAATTCCGTTGCCCAGCAACATCTTGACCCGATCAAACCCCACGCCTTTGGTATAATTCTGGTGATTCTTCACCAGAATTTGCTTGAGATAATCGGGATGGTTGACCAGATAGGCGTCGCTCTTGCGACTTTCGGAAGTCAACCGGCAGATATCGCCATACTCGGCAATCAGCCCGGCGATAATGTCAAAGGATTCCGGTGTGGTATTGAGATCGCAGGGCTGTACCGGGCCGGGTGGTAATTTTTTCGAACCCTGTGCTGTCGCCGTCATTCGCTTGCCTGAATTTAGGAAAATCGTATTACGAGTAGATTATGAGCCAGTCTGAAGTCCGCCTACTATATATGAATATCGATCCGGAGAAAATCAGCCCGGCGATGCTGGGGCAGTGGCTGACACAACTTCCTGCCCGTAAACGTGAACAGATTGGCAAACATCGCCAGCATGCCAACCGGGTCCAGTCCGCTGCAGGCTGGCGTCTGGTCGAACAGGCCATGCACGAGCTGGGTTTTACCGATTTCAACCTGGAGGCGGTCGACTTCGCCAGTCCCCATAAATCCGGCTCCTCCTTCCCCGCCGATTTCAATATCAGCCATTCAGGGCAGCTGGTCTGCGCCGCGGCCCTGGCCGGTGGACGGATCGGCGTCGATGTGGAACAGTTTCGGCCCCTCAAAAGCGACGTCATACACAAATACCTGACGACCGGGCAGGCCAGTGAGTGTGAGACAGATTCGAACCGATTTTTTGATTTCTGGACCCGAAAAGAAGCGGTCGTCAAGGCCCATGGCCAGGAAGGCATCGTGCGACTGCGTGAGGTTGAACTGTACAATGGCAAGGCCGTTTTCGCCGGCAAGACCTGGTACCTGACCCCTCTGCATCTGGCCGAGGGCTATGCCGGCCACATTGCCACGGATCGCCCGAACTGTCAGCTCAACATCACCCGGATTGATCCATTAGAATAGATGCCAAGGCAGTCGCCGGATAAAATCACCTCTCGCGAAGCTGCCAGGACGCAGAAAAAGAATGAATAACTCGTTCGGTTTCAGAGGAGCTTACATTATCAATATGCTCTGCCCTTGACTCCGGGCATGAATGACTTTACGCCTGTGCGGCACGGCGAGAGCCATTCTCAACACAAACCATACACGTTGCCTGTATATAGTGAGGAAGCATGAAACTACGCAGACATCTGCTGTCGCTGTTTGCCAAACCCCTGCTCAAGGGGTTGATGAATGTCCTGTGGCTCACCTGCCGGGTGAAAGCTGTCATCGGCGAGGAGCATGCCGAACGGATACTGGCCGATGGCAAACCGATGATTCCCTGTTACTGGCATCAGCATCATATTTTTGGTATCTGGTACATGTTGCAGCTGCGTCGGCGCGGACTCAAGGTGGGTTTTTTGATCAGCCCCTCGCGGGACGGAGAAGTCCCGGCGAAGATCGCTGAATCCTGGGGACTGCGGGCCATTCGTGGATCCAGTCACCGCACCGGCGCCCGGGCCCTGAAAGAGCTGTATGAACTGATCACCAAAGAGGGGATCTCGCCGGTCAATACTTCCGATGGACCGACCGGGCCGATTCACAAATTCAAACCCGGTGCCATCATGCTGGCACAAATGAGTGGCGCGCCCATTCTTCCACTGTCCTGGGCCGCCGATCGTTACTGGCAACTGTCTTCCTGGGATCGGTTTATTATTCCCAAGCCGTTTTCCCGCATTGTCATCGCCGTTGGCGAACCACGGCATATCGATCGCCAGCTCGGGATGACCGAACTGGAACCGGTGCAACAGGAACTGGAGCAGACACTGCAGGGCCTGACCAAAACAGCCGAACAGGCGCTGCAGGGATAATTGCTGAAAGCCCCCAGACAGGCGATATCAGGGAGTGGCGGCGTGGAACACACTCCTCCCGACTATAACACTCTCGCCAAGACGCGGAGCGCGCTGAGTTTTAACCATATCCGATTTCTTTGCGCCGTGGCAGCTCTTCGAGAGATAAGCTTTTCCTTCACCTTACTGCACACCGAACCAGAACAAGGAACATCACCGAAACACCGAACACACCGATGCAATAAAAGTCCCCTTATCCGATCACTCTACGTAGGGTGGAACAAGCGAAGCGGTTCCACCTGAACCCCGGCTATAATTCTCTCGCAGAGACGCAGAGCACGCCGAGAATGCGCGACATCTGATTTCTTTGCGCCGTGGCGTCTCTGCGAGAGACAAGCTTTTTCCTTCTGCTTGGACTCTGTATATTCAGAGAATGCAATACAGCGGAAACGCCCCCCTGCAGCGTAGACATAAACATCCGCCGAATCAGGCTTTCAGTTCTTCGCGCACGCCGGCGAGAATTTCCTGCATGCTGATCGTGTCGCGCAGCAGATCCATGACCTCTTTTTCGGTCACCGGCCGGCTGAACAAGAAACCCTGAATGGTATGGCAACCGAGTGCGTGCAGATAGGCCAGCTCACGGGCGGTTTCCACCCCTTCGGCCACCACATTCAGACGTAAACTGTGCGACAGGGCCATGATGGCCGTCACAATACTGGCGTTGTCACTGCTGGCCCGATCGTTCACATTGGTGACAAAGGAACGATCGATTTTCAACGTATCGATGGGAAAGCGTTTGAGATGACTCAGCGATGAATAACCGGTGCCAAAGTCATCCACCGCAATACGCACACCCATGGTCTTGAGCTCTTCGAGCACCCGGGTACTGGTCTTCACATCAGACATCAAACAACTTTCAGTGACCTCGATCTCGATATTATCGGGTTCGACCTGACTTTCTTCGAGAATTTGCTGTACCCGTCGGGTGAAATTGTTTTGCTCAAATTGAGGTGCCGCCACATTCACGGAAATCGGTAACAACGGCAGTCCCTGCGCCTGCCAGCGATTACTGGCCGCGCAGGCTTCGCGAATGACCCACTCTCCCACCGGAATAATTAGCCCGCTTTCTTCGAGTACGGGCACAAACTCCAGCGGCGGCACCAGTCCGCGCTGGGGATGCTGCCAGCGAATCAGCGCTTCAAAGCCTTTGATTGTCCCGCTGGTCGAATCGACTTTGGGCTGATAATGCAGTTCGAACTGATGCTGTTCCAATGCCGCGCGCAGACCGTGTTCGGCCCGGAGTCGCCCTGCACTGCCCTCGCCCATCTCCGGTGTATAAAAAGCGATATGCCGGCCTCCGGTTTTCTGGGCCCGCTGCATCGCCGCATCGGCCGACATCAACAGTTTTTCATCTTCCTGATGATCGACGGGATAAACCGCTATACCGACCCGGGTGGTGATATCGATCTCGTGCTCGTCAAACAGGTAAGGCTCGTCGGCCACCTCGACCAGGCGCAATACGGCCTTTTCGATTTCATCCTTGCGCTCTACATCACCCATAATTATGGCGAAGTCATCGGCACACATACGTATGACGCTGTCACTGGCCCGCAGGATATTGCGCAGGCGCTGGGCCATTTCCATCAGCACGCGATCGGCTACCGCGTGTCCCAGGGCATGATTAATCCGCTGAAAGCGATCGATATTGATCCGCACCAGCGCCACCAGCTTCTCTTCCCGCCGGGCATGGGCACAGGCCCGTTCCAGCCGATCCCAGAACAGCACCCGGTTGGGCAGCCCGGTCAGATCGTCATGATAGGCACGCCGGGCCAGTTCGATATCCTGCAGTCGGGAACGGTTTAGCAACCAGCGGTCGAGTAGCATCAGTGCCAGCAACCCGACGCCCAGCAACAGCAGCATCGACACCACCACGGTGCGCCGCGTTCCCGTCGCCAGTGCTTCCAGTGAGTCGGCGGGAGTCACCACTTCCAGCGAGGCCTGCGCCGGTTCGCCCACGGGGACACGGGTCAGCACCCGGGAGTTATCTTCTGCCTCGACCAGGACCGTCTTCCGGGATGTCGGGGAGGGAAAGAGGTCTGTGGGCTCCTGATCCGAAGCCGCTGACAACAGCGGCAAGCCATTGGTCCCGGAAAGCTGATAATACGTCGGCCCGAATGCCTCGATAAGGCGCTGCAGGCCTTCGCGTTCGGTCTTTGAGGCCTGGCCCGCGAGTAACGCCTGCCAGCCCGGTTGCTGTGGCAACAGTTGGGCCAGGTGTTCGGCCCGGGCCGTCTGCTGCTTGAGCAGGAGTGTCTCCTGCTGGGCAAGCAACACCTGCTGCACCGCGATACCCAGCCCGAGCACCAGTAGCAGTACCAGTAAAAATCCGGCGTGAAGCACATAGCCCTGCTGCCGGGAAATAGAATATTGGGTCATACAGCCTGTATTGCCGCGGACGCGGTTCCTTTGAGTTTTATTGTGCTAAACAGGTGGCGCAGGCGGATTTATCGACACTTCCCGCCGTAAACTTGAGAGGCCGATCACAGTTTCACCCCTGGTTTCAGGAGGACTTATTCAGATGATTGATTTTAAAGAGAAAAATCGGGGAGAAGCCGGTCACAGATTGGACTGCCAAACGACAGAGCAAGACGGCGACAACCTATAATCGATCCCATGTCACACACTCTGCCCAGATTTGCCCATACGACTGCCCTGCTCCTGGTAGCCGGGCTGTTATGCCTGCAACCGGCCCAGGCCGCGCTGGTCAAAATCGGGGTATTCAGCCCCGAGGGTTTCGCCACCGGCATGCAACGCTGGCAGCCGAGCGCCGACTACCTAGGCCAGCAAATACCGGCGCACCGTTTCCAAATGCTGCCCTACCAGGATCTGGGCGAGCTGGAAGACGATACGCGCCGGGGCAAATTCGATTTTGTCCTTACCCACCCGGCCTCCTTCGTTCAGCTCGAGCAACAGGCGGGCCTGATCCGGCTTTTGACCCGTCGTCACCGCGACGGCGCACTGCAACATACCAGTGCCGCCGTGGTCATTTTCACCCGCGCCGACAACCGCATCCAGGGGCTTGCCGATTTTGCCCGGACCCCCTTTGTCACCACCCGCGCGCAGGATTACAGCAGCTGGCAACTGGTGCAGCTGGAACTGGAACGCCTGGGGCAGGATCCCGACCACGCCCTGTCCGAGGTGACATTCGCCGGGGACAGCGAAGCGGTACTGGACGGTGTTATGAGTGGCGATTATCCGGCGGGTGCCATGGCAGCGCGGGATTTCGATCGTTTCCTGCGCCAGGGGCGTATTTCCCCGCAAGCAGTCCAGATCCTCGAGGCCAGTGAAACGCCCGGCTTTCCGTTTCGTTTCAGCGGCCGACTCTATCCGCAATGGCCGCTGGGTGTCCTGCCCGACACCCCGGCCGAACTGCGCCAGGCCGTAGAACAAAGCCTGCTGGCTCTGCCCGAAGGACACGTGGCACTGGAGGCCGGACACTATGCCGGCTGGCAACCTGCCGACAATTACCATGCCGTGCGTCCGTTACTGAGCAAAAGCCTGAGTCGCCATGTGGTTGAACGCCAGCTGAGCGTGGCCAACCTGTGGCTCGAGCAACACCGTCAAACGCTGTTGATCACGCTGGTATTCACCCTGCTGGCCTGGTTGCTGATCCGCCTGTTCGCCCATCCGCGAAAACTCGCCCGGTCTTAAACGCCTTTCTACCCTTTAACCCGATATCTGATCGGGCTTTTTTGCCGCGCCATCCCAACCTGTTACAATAAGGTCGGTTTCAAACAACACACTTCCCTCATGGCAAATGACGACACCAAAAAATATTCCGGCGAACTGCATCAAGGCGCAGA
>NZ_JAWOCR010000066.1:0-4510 GCF_046483665.1 Thiohalophilus sp.
ACAGCGAAATCAATGCCAAAGTCATAACCACGTTCCTGCGCATGGACGGACATCAGGTTACACATGTTACAGACGGTAATCAGGCATTACACACACTTCTTCAAAAACGATTTGATCTCGTCTTGATGGACATGCGAATGCCAGGGCTTAGCGGTATCGAAGTCACTTATGCCTGGCGCAAACAGGAACCGCGGCGACAGCATATCCCCATTATTGCGCTCACAGCTAATGCCACTACCGAAGACAGGAAAAACTGTCTGGCCGCCGGGATGGACCATTTTCTGGTAAAGCCGGTCAGTCATGACACCTTACAGGCGATAATCAACGCATTTTTTGAACCTTCAATGGAAGAAAGCCATGAGAAACAACGATCTGCTCGATGAAAATCGTCAGTTACGGCGTAAACTCAAGGCCTACGAGACTAACGCCAGCCGCAACGAACAGAAGCTGCGTCGTTTCCAGGATCACGAGTTGCAATTTATCAGTGCCGGTAGCGCACATGAACTTCTGGAAGCCATATTCAGCGAATATCGTGCCGAATTCCATCTTGATGCTCTCACTCTTTTATTGATTGACCCTGAATACGAGATTCGTCGTGTGATGGAAAATCTCGACATCACAAACCAGAGCCACCCTGATATATTATTTGTTGACGATGCCGCTCCGCTGCAAGCTTATTTTAACGAGCACTATCATCCCCGGCTGGGAAGCTGTAACGAGTCCTGTTACCTTTTTCTGTTTCCCAATACCGACACATTGCCTTCGAGCATAGCGCTGTTTCCTCTTGTCCGTCAGGGAAAACTCATTGGCAGTCTGAATCTTGGAAGCTACGAACCGCAAAGGTATATTCAGGGTGTTGCTACCGACTTTCTCGAACGGCTGGCGGCAATAATTGCCGTTTGCCTGGAGAGTGCAATCAATAGTGAAAAACTCAAATTACTCGGTTTACTCGACCCTCTGACCGGTGTGCATAACCGACGCTATTTCGACGAACGTCTTGAGGAAGAGACAGATCGGTGTCTGCGCGAGCAGGCCGCACTCAGCTGTCTGTTTCTTGATATCGATCATTTCAAGCAGTTCAATGACAATCACGGTCATCATATCGGCGATCTTGTCTTGCGGGATGTGGCATCACTGATCAAGCGGCAGATGCGCTCCAGCGACGTGATGGCCCGCTTTGGCGGAGAGGAATTTGCCGCCCTGTTGGTACGTACAGATAAACAGGAAGCCATGGATATTGCCGAGCGGATTCGCACATCAATTGCCCGGCATCAACCAGTGGATGCGGCAGGCCAACCATTACATATCACCATTTCTATCGGCTGTGCCAGCCTGGTCGGCAACCCGGATGTTGCTTCCCGGTCTGCGGCTCAGCATCTGCTACAACAGGCCGACAAGGCTCTATACATAGCCAAGAAGTCCGGCCGTAACCGTATCGACTATTTACTTGCGGAAACTTTCGACCTCATGAACCAACCTGCCTGAGTAAAGGCTTTCGCACCCGTTCGAAATCTCTGGGTGCAACATACTGCAGTAACTCCTTGCCATCATCGTCCAGCAGAAGATCCAGTCCCTTGTCCGGATAGAGCCAGTGACGCTTGCCTTCCTTCAGAACAATAATATCATCGGGTAGTCCGAAGCGCTGGCGGATCATCTCCTCGTCAAGGTTGGTATACGGAATATAACTCAGCGCACTGATCACCATGCTGTCCAACTTCTCACGATCCGCTGGTGCCATGCGATAGCGCCTGGCACCGCTTTCCATCCGTTTGCTTCGGGTGGCCCGTTGCTTGATTGCCTTCAATTGCGACGGTGGGGCATCAAGCAACAGAATATATTTTCCGCTGAGCCCGCCCAGGGTCACTTCGTTAAAATAGATTTCCAGCGATAAACTGCCATCCGGATTTTCGAACAGACCTTCGTCATAACGTGTGCCGAGAATCGACCGGGCACCTTCCAGTGTAGTCTGGTTAAACTGGATTCCGAAGACACGACTACCCCCATCGGGCAAGCGGGTAACCTGCCAGGGATAGATTTGTTCGGTCGGTGGCGCCTGCTGTTCGCAACCGACCACAAATAAAAAACCAAACAGGGCAAACACGAGTTTGTACATCATTGAACACCATTAATTTAATCGTAGTTTCGCGGACAGGGTTGTCGGGCGATACAACCCCAGCGACAGGGCCGCTTTTGCATCAATTATTCTGTGACGGGTTGAACCTGTAGCCAGAAGGTAACGGGCCCCTCGTTGACCAGGCTAACCTGCATATCCGCGCCAAAACGCCCCGCAGCAACCGGGGCGTGTTGCCGCCGGGCCTGTACCAGCAACAGATTAAACAGCCGTTCACCCTCGTCAGGTGCCGCGGCCCGACTGAAACTCGGGCGCATACCCTTGCGGGTATCCGCCGCGAGAGTAAATTGTGGCACCAGCAACAGGCCACCGCCGGTATCCTCTAGTCCCAGGTTCATTTTACCCTGCGCATCGGCAAATACCCGGTAGCCGAGCAGGCGCTGCAAAAGCCGCTCGACCTGTGACTCGCTGTCGCCCTGCTCAATACCGATGAACGCCAGCAGTCCCGGGCCGATCTCACCGATCAGCTCGCCCCGGACATGCACCGCAGCCGTGGTCACACGCTGGATCAGGGCAATCATGCCGGGGCAAGTTCGTCGGCCATGTGGCGGGTTGCCCGCACCAGGGCGTCGACTATGCCTGGCTCCGAGGCTGAATGCCCGGCATCGGCGATGATCGACAGCTCCGCACGCGGCCAGGCCCGGTGCAATTGCCATGCGTTCTCCATGGGACAGATCATGTCATATCGGCCTTGCACGATATAACCGGGGACATTCTTGAGACGCCCGGCCTCTTCCAGTATCTGGTCATCGCGCAAAAACGCATTATGCATAAAATAGTGTGCCTCGATCCGGGCCAGGCTGAGTGCGGTATGGGTATCCCCGAAGTGGTTCAACACCCCTTTGCTGGGCCGCAACGTCGCCGCGCGCCCTTCCCACAACGACCAGGACTTGGCGGCAGTCAGCCGGGCAATATCGTCGTTGCCGGTCAGGCGCCGGTAATAGGCGCCCAGCATATCGTTACGTTCTTCCGGTGGAATCGGCCGCAGATAATCTTCCCAGTAATCAGGAAATATGCGGTGTGCCCCATACTGATAAAACCATTGAATTTCCTGCCTCCGGCACAAAAAGATACCGCGCAGGATGAGCCCCAGTATTCGTTCAGGGTGGGCTTCGGCGTAAACCAGCGAGAGAGTTGCACCCCAGGAACCGCCGAACAACACCCATTGTTCGATTCCGAGATACTCGCGTAGCGCTTCCATGTCCGCTATGAGTGCCTGGGTTGTATTGTTTTCCAGCGACGCATGCGGGGTGGAGCGTCCCGCCCCGCGCTGGTCGAACAATATGATGCGGTATTTTTCCGGATCAAAAAATTGCCGATGATAGGCCTCACACCCGGAACCGGGCCCGCCATGGACAAACAGCACAGGGATTCCTTCCGGGCTGCCGCACTCCTCCACATGCAGGATGTGCGGCACCTCGACGGCAAAGCTGTGCGTTACATAGGGCTTGATCGCCGGATAGAGGTTCTCCACTCGGTCGTCCTAGTCTTTCACCGGTTCGCCCCGATAACCCATGGCCGCGGCAATGCCCGCCAGCGCCAGACCAATCAGAATCAAAAAGGGACCAATACCGGTATTCAGGATCGCATTGGCCCAGCCCAGACCGAAGACAGTTCCCAGATAAAGCATGCCCGAATGCAGCAACGTTCCGACGATAAACATCCAGCTGATCACCTGCTTGAAGATAACGTTGACCGCCAGAAAACCAAGCACCACGCCGACCGCGATATTGAGTAACGATTCGAGGTTACCGTGGGCGTGCGCCCCGCCTTTTATCCCGTCGATTTCACTCTCCAGGTTAAGCAGCTTGTTGAGCGAGAGGATACCGGAAGTATTGGCTTTCGCAATTTCAGCGCCGCTGAGTGGTTCCAGCATCTCCTCGAAATCATTGGTCTGCAGCTGCTGCAGACGGCCTACGGCCGCCTGTTTATCCTGCACTGCCGCGCCATAGTCTTCATATTTGTCGACCATGACAAGACCCAGTGCCGCGGTAAAGACCAGATAAATAAAACCGAAAACGATGTTCTTTTTACCAACCATGACCGCCTCCTTGTGCTACGTGCTTTTTTATTGATGGGCATCCATCATAAAGCCTTTATGCTGAACACGCCAAGGCGGTAACCCGCTTTTTGCGCTGGGCAAAGGCGGGCAGGGATGTGATTTTAGCTGGCGCGCGCGGCCTTCTTGCGCTCGTGTTCCTTGAGGAACTTCTTGCGCAAACGGATATGGTTGGGGGTTACTTCCACCAATTCATCGTCGTCGATGAACTCCAGCGCCTGCTCCAGGGTGAGCTTGATGGGCGGGGTCAGCACGATATTCTCGTCCGTACCTGCTGCACGCACGTTGGTGAGCTGTTTGGCCTTGAGGGGATTGACCAC
>NZ_JAWOCR010000035.1:0-32707 GCF_046483665.1 Thiohalophilus sp.
CCCTTGTCGGTGTTGAGCGCCATCTTGCCGCGCTCTTCGAGCACGCCGCGGCGGTGTTTTTCCAGATCCTTCCAGACCAGCTCGGCACTGTTGGTCCCCTTGATGCCGAGCAGCTTGTCATGCGCTCTGTCTCTGATTCTGTCGGCGGCGGCGCGCCACGCCTTGGACGGGATGCAGCCGCGCCACAGGCATTCGCCGCCGGGGAACGGCGAGTCGTTGATCATGGCGACCTTGTAGCCATGTTCTTTGAGATCCCGGGCGCAGTCCTCGCCGCCGGGGCCGCCGCCGATGACGACCACGTCGTAGTCCCAGTCGCCTTCGGGTAATTTAAAGCTCGGCTCACTGGCCTGATCACTTTTGGGGGCAGCCATGCCCATGGCCGAGGTACCGGCCGCCGGCGCGGCGGCGGCATCCAGCCAGGTCGGGTTCTCGACCAGCTCCTTGAAGGTGCCGAGGAACTTGGCGGCGTCGGCGCCGTTGACGATACGATGGTCGGCGGTGATGGTCACCGGCATGCCCTGCGGGCCGACGGTGGCAATGGCGAAGATCGCCGAGGTGCCCGGCGAGGGAATCGCGTCGAACTGGCTGACCCCCAGCATCCCCATGTTGGAGATGGTGAAGGTCGGGTTGGAGTATTCATCCGGCTTGAGGCGACGGGCGCGGGCGCGATCCACCAGGTCTTTCCAGCCGGCGGCCAGATCGGCCACCTCGCGGTTGCCGGCATCGCGCAGCACCGGCACCACCAGGCCCATGCCGTCGGTTTCCACCGCCAGGCCGACGTCGATCTGCTCGCGCTCGACGATGCGATCTTCATGCTGGTAGACGGCATTGACCACCGGGTGCTTGTCGATGGCCAGCGCGGCGGCCTTGGCCAGGGTCACGGTCAGCGAGAAGCCCTTGGCCTTGGAAGCGGTCTTCAGCGCCGAGGGATCGATGTGGCTGGTGACGCGGAACAGCGGCATGGAGAGCGAGTACTCCATGTTGTGCGCCACGGCCTTTTCCATCGCCGTCATCGGCCGACCTTCGCCCGGCACCTGGTAGATGCGCTGGGTGGTGGACTTCTGGATGTTGCTGTTCAGTACGTCGGCGGCAACGATGGCGCCACCCGGGCCGCTGCCCGGCACGCTGTTGAGATCGATCCCGTGGGCGCCGGCCAGCTGGCGGGCGTACGGGGTGGCGTTCTTGTTGCTCGGCCGCGGCGCCGGGGTGGCGCCGTGCGGCTGGGCGGCGATACGGGTCTTGGGCTTGGCGGTGCCGTGCGGCTCGGACTTGGGTTTGGCCGCGGCGGCTTCGGCCGGGGCGCTGCTGCTAGCGGATTTGGTGCTGTCGAGCACCTGGGCGGCGTCGCTCACCAGGTAGGCGATGGCCTCGCCCACCGGGATGGTGGCATCGGTCTCGGCCATGGGGCCGGAGAGATACCCCTCGCGGAACACTTCCACGTCCATGATCGCCTTGTCGGTCTCGACCTGGGCGACGATATCGCCGCGCTCGATCTTGTCACCGAGGTTCTTCTCCCAGCTGACCATGACGCCCTCGGTCATGGTGTCGGAGAGCTGGGGCATCTTGATGGTATAGGCGTCCTCGGCCGGAGCCTGTTCGGCGGGTTGGGCCGGTTCGGATTCGGCAGCAGCTTCGGCGGGCTGGGCCGGTTCACCGCTGTCACTGCCGGCGGCGGCCGCGACCGGGGCTTCGCCCTCGCTCTGGACTTCGTCGGCGCTGGCGACCAGGTAACCCATCGCCTCGCCCACCGGGATGGTGGCGTCCACCGGCTGCAGCGGCCCGGAGAGATACCCCTCGCGGAACACTTCCACGTCCATGATCGCCTTGTCGGTCTCGACCGTGGCGACGATATCGCCGCGCTCGATCTTGTCGCCGATGTTTTTCTCCCAGCTGACCACCACGCCTTCGGTCATGGTGTCGGAGAGCTGGGGCATTTTTATAATATAAGGTTCAGCCATGATTTTCCGTATTCTTTAAGCTGTGGGCCGGCCCACCGGGCCGGCCGACCGCCGGGTCGCGACCCGGCCTACATTTTTAGATCTTGCCCAGAGCCTTGAGGGCGCCGTGGTAGACGTCGTCGGCACTGGGGATCGCGGCTTTTTCCAGCTTGGCGTTGTACGGCACCGGGACGTCGGCGGCATGGACACGCACGGGCTGGGAATCGAGGGCGAAGAAGCAGTCCTCGATGATGCCGGTGATGATCTCCGAACCGACGCCGACCGGGGCCTCGTCTTCCTCGGCCACGACCACGCGGTGGGTCTTCTCCACCGAGGTGCGGATGGTCTCGCGATCGATCGGCTTGAGCGCGCGCAGGTCCACGACCTCGGCGCTGACGCCGTCGGCTTCCAGGCGTTTGGCCGCTTCCAGGCACAGGTGCACGCTGAAGTTGTAACCGATCAGGGTGATGTCGGTGCCTTCGCGCACGACCTCGGCGCCTTCCAGCGGGCGGAAGTACTCCTCGTCGGGAATCTCTTCCTTGAGGTTATACATCTGCTCGTGCTCGATGATGATCACCGGGTCGTTGGAGCGAATCGCGGACTTGAGCATGCCGTAGGCGTCCAGCGGACCGCGCGGGGTGACCACGCGCAGGCCGGAGGTAGACATGAACATGCGCGCCAGGCGGGCCGAGTGCTGGGCCGCCAGCTGATGGGCGGTCCCGCCCGGGGTGCGCATCACGATCGGGCACTGCAGCTGGCCGCCGGACATGTAGCGGATTTTCGCCGCGGCGTTGATCAGGGTATCCAGCGCCAGCAGCGCAAAGTTGATGGACATGATCTCGATGACCGGACGCATGCCGACCATGGAGGCACCGATGCCGATCCCGGTGTAGGAGTTCTCGGAAATGGGGGTATCGATGATGCGCTGCGGACCGTACTTGTCGTACAGGCCGGAGGTGGCCTTGTAGGTACCACCAACGACGCCGATGTCCTCGCCCATGGCGATCACCATCGGATCGTTCGCCATCTCTTCATCGTGGGCCCGGCGGATCGCTTCCCAATATGCCGTTTCTGCCATTGTTGTAAATCCTCTTATTTATGCAGTGGCCCGACCCAGCGCGGATCCGGGTTATCGTCCAGTACGTATTTGTTCAGATCCTCGACCTTCGGCTCCGGACTCTCTTCGGCGAACTTGATGATGTCGTTTTCGATTTCGTCACCGATCTCCTTGTCCCATTGCTTGAGGTCGTCCTTGCTGACCAGCCCGGCTTCGATCAGGCGATCGCCATACAGGCGAATCGGATCGCGCTCCATCCATACTTCTTCCTCGTCCTTGGTGCGATAGCCCTTGGCGTCGGACATGGAGTGGCCGCGATAGCGGTAGGTCATGAATTCAATGAAATAGGGTTTCTGTTCCTTGCGCACGTAATCGATCGCCTCTTTGGAGGCTTCCATCACGGTGTCGATGTCCATGCCGTCGTGCTGGCTGGCCTTCATGTCATAGGCGCAGACACGCTTGTACTGATCGCGCACGGCGGTGGAACGATCGATGTGGGTACCGATGGCGTACAGGTTGTTCTCGCACACGAACAGCACCGGCAGTTCCCAGACCGAGGCCATGTTCAGGGTCTCGTGGAAAGTGCCCTGGTTGTTGGCGCCGTCACCCAGAAAACAGATGGCGATCTGGCCGCTGCCCTTGTGCTTGGCGCCCATCGCCAGGCCGGCGGCCAGCGGAAACGGCTGACCCACCAGGGCGTAACCGCCCATGAAATTCTGGCTGGCATCGAAAATATGCATGGAGCCGCCGCGCCCCTTGGAGGAACCGGTCTCCTTGCCATAGAGTTCCGCCATGACTTCGCGCGGTTGCGCGCCGGTCTTGATGGCGTGAATATGATCGCGATAGCCGGTGATGACGTAATCGTTTTCCTGGCCCTTGCCGACATTGGCCATCTCCAGGACTCCTGTGGCCACCGCTTCCTGGCCGGAGTAGAGATGCAAAAAGCCACCGACCTTGCGTTCCATATAGGCTTCGAACGTGCGATCCTCGAAGCGGCGGAAAAACATCATTTCCCGCAGCAGGCGTTTTTTGTCCGCGTCTTTCATAGGGATCCTTGTCTTATTTTGCAGCTAAATGAAGATGTTACGGGTATTGTACCCCATCCCCCTAATTCAAAGCCGCGTATGATCGACGTTTTAACTGACAAGGTCAAGAAAAATCCCCCTGACAGGCGGATTACAAAAGTACAATTATCCTTTAAAATCAGCAACTAAAATTCAAAACTGTGGACCGGTTGGCCTCCCGCAACGGAATGGCCCCCGCCGACAGACACTTACACGTCAGACAATCGGGTTTTAGCATGTCTCAGGAACAAGCGATCTATCAGTGGCTCGACAACATGAGCAAGTCCGTGGCCACGCAGGATCTGGAAAAACATATGTCCCTGGTCTCGCCCCATGTCCGGGTCTACGGGGTGCCCGGCCATGAGACGATCGACTACGACGGCTGGCGCCAGCGGCGCAAAAACGAATTCGAGCACGACCTGCTCACCCGCCTTAATTATAAAGTGGTTAGAATCAAGACCCAGGCCCTGCGCCGGGTCGCTTTCCAGGTGGAAGAGACCCTGTCCGCCCGCAACGGCAAAGCGGTGGTGTTGAACAAGGACATCATGCTGGAGCTGGAGGCGGATGAGAAATGGCGCGTCGTGGAAGAAAAAATCCGCGACTGGGAAGTTCGTGAATCAGCCTGATCAGGAAATCATATGAGCCAAGAGTACCGAACCGAAAAAGACAGCCTGGGTGAACTGCGCGTCCCGGCCGAGGCCCTGTACGGCGCGCAAACCCAGCGCGCGGTGGATAACTTCCCGGTCAGCGGCCTGCCCCTGCCGCGCGCGTTTATCCGTGCCCTGGGCCTGGTCAAGCACGCCTGCGCCGGGGCCAACCGGCAACTGGGTCTGCTGGACAACGCCCGGGCCGAAGCCATTCAGCAAGCCGCCCTGCGGGTCGCCGCGGGTGAATTCGATGAACATTTCCCCATCGATGTCTTTCAGACCGGTTCGGGCACCAGTACCAACATGAACGCCAACGAGGTGGTCGCACACCTGGCCTGCGATGACAACCTGAGTGTGCACCCCAACGATCACGTCAACATGAGTCAGAGTTCCAACGATGTGATTCCCACGGCCCTGCAGGTCAGTGCCGCGCTGGAAATTCACGAGCAACTGTTGCCGGCGTTACAGCATCTGACAAAAATTCTCGACCACAAGGGCAATGAACTCAAGGGCGTGGTCAAGACCGGCCGCACCCACCTGATGGATGCCATGCCCATCACCCTGCAACAGGAACTCAATGCCTGGCGCGATCAGATTCGCGATGGCATCGCGCGTCTGCAAAACAGTCTGCCCCGCCTGCAGGCCCTGCCGCAGGGCGGTACCGCAGTGGGCACCGGGATTAACGCCCACATCGATTTCGGTCCGGCGGTCGCCACTGAATTGAAAAATCAGACTACCGTCGACTTCAGCGCCCAGGCCAACCCGTTTGTCGGGCTGGCCAGTCAGGACACGGCGGTGGAAGTCAGCGGCCAGCTCAAGACCGTCGCCGTCAGTATCATGAAGATCGCCAACGACCTGCGCTGGATGAACAGCGGCCCGCTGGCCGGGCTGGGCGAGATCGAACTACCCGCCCTGCAACCGGGCAGCTCCATCATGCCGGGTAAGATCAACCCGGTGATTCCCGAGTCCGCCGCCATGGTCAGCGCCCAGGTGATCGGCAACGACACCACCATCACCGTCGCCGGCCAGTCCGGAAACTTCCAGCTGAATGTCATGCTCCCGGTGATTGCCTACAACCTGCTGCAAAGCATTCAGCTACTGGGCAACAGCGCCCGCCTGCTGGCCGATCGCGCCATTGCCGGCTTCAAGGTCAACGAGGCCGCCATCAAGGCCGCGCTGGATCGTAACCCGATCCTGGTCACCGCCCTGAATCCGGTCATTGGTTACGAAAAAGGCGCGGCGATCGCCAAACGCGCCTATGCCGAAAACCGCCCGGTGATCGAGGTGGCCATGGAGATGACCGATCTCAGTGAAGATGAATTGAAAAAACTGCTGGACCCGGCGGCCCTGACCCGCGGCGGCATCCACGATTAGGGCTCTGGCGAGTCGGCACGATTTTTTCAGTTGAATTTTATCCTCTCGCAGAGACGCAGAGCCCGCAAAGTCAGTTTGATAATACTCTGCGCCTTCGCGTCTCTGCGAGAGTTTACTTGGTTTAAATAGTCGCCTCTCGCAGAGGTGCAGAGCCCGTAAAGTCAGATAGCGACAGAAGGCCCATTTAACTGGCAAAAGTCAGTTTGATAATACTCTGCGTCTTGGCGTCTCTGCGAGATTTTTTAATCTTGAAGATTAATCACTATGGAACAACACCATGCCACACCGCTGCGGCTGGGCCGGGCCCGATCAAATCTACCTCGATTATCACGATTACGAATGGGGTGTGCCGGTTTACGATGACCGGCTGCTGTTCGAGTTTTTAATTCTTGAAGGCGCCCAGGCGGGACTGAGCTGGATCACCATTTTGAAAAAACGCGAGGCCTATCGCGATGCTTTCCACAATTTTGACGCGGAAAAGATCGCTCGCTTCTCACGCACCAGAATAGACAAATTACTGAACAACCCTGCTATCGTTCGCAACCGGTTAAAAATTGAATCAACCATCAGCAACGCGCGGGCTTTTCTTCAGCTGCGTGAACAACAGGGCCGCTTTTGCGATTATATCTGGCAGTTTGTTGACGGGCAGCCGATACAGAACAAGTGGAAAAGCGATGCCCAGGTACCGGCATCGACCCAACAATCGGAAGCCATGAGCCGGGATCTCAAACAGCGCGGTTTTCGGTTTGTGGGGCCAACGATCTGTTATGCCTACATGCAGGCCGTTGGTATGGTCAACGATCACCTCACCACCTGCTTTCGTCATACACAGGTGGCCAAGTTGGGAAAATAAACAATGAACGTTAGAGAATTTTTCGGTTTTTCTCTGGACCAGGTCAGTCACGCCGAACGGATTGCCTCAACAGTCGGCGGGTTTGCCGGGATCTTCATGATCATGGCGATTACCTACGGGTTCACCGGTGTGGAAGGCTCGGTGTTGATCGTCCCCTCCATGGGCGCCTCGGCCGTGCTGCTGTTCGCGGTTCCCCACGGCAAGTTGTCGCAACCATGGTCACTACTTGGCGGGCATGCGGTTTCCGCGATCATTGGCGTGGCCTGTTACCAGCTGGTGCCCGACACCTTTGTTGCCGCCGCCCTGGCCGTCGGTCTGGCGATCGGGGCCATGCATTATCTTTCCTGCATCCATCCTCCCGGTGGCGCGACCGCCCTGGCGGCTGTCATCGGTGGCGATGCGGTCCATTCACTGGGCTACGGTTATATCCTGATGCCAATCATGCTCAATACGCTGGTAATCTTTGCGGTGGCCATTATTTTCAACTATTTCTTCCCGTGGCGACGCTATCCTGCCAGCCTGATGAAATCTTTTTCAAAAGGCGGTCCGACACAACCACAGAAAGATAATATCCCGACTCTGGCCCGGGACGATATCGATTACGCGATCCGTAAAATGGATATGCTGGTGGATATTAACGCCGATGACCTGAAACGCCTTTATTCACTGGCCTCTGAATATTCACAAAGCAAATGCCTTCGACCGGAAGATATCAGGCTCGATCACTTTTACAGTAATGGACAACACGGCAACCAGTGGCAGATACGCCACATTATCGATGAATCTCCGCATGAGGATCCTGCCCGCGATAAGGTCATTTACAAGATTGTCGCCGGCCAGGGCCGTTATAATACCGGCGCCTGTACTCGCGAAGAGTTTGCTGTCTGGGCGCGCTTCGAAGTCGAGCAGCAGGGCGACGACTGGATTCGTCCCGGCGGGACCATCGAACCGGGACCGGGCTCCAGGCAAAACTGAAGCGATCGCCAGCCGAAATGCCCGCGCCCTGAACTGCCCTTCACCGTGAAGAGCGGGGAACAAAGGTTAATCCACCGATCGCCGTACTGCCAATCTGGCACCTGACTCTGATAAGCGGCATAATATCCCAATGGATCAACTTACCCTTACCCGCCCGGACGACTGGCACCTGCATGTGCGCGACGGTGATGTACTACAGGACGTGCTGGGCGATACCGCCCGGCGCTTTGCCCGCGCAATCATCATGCCCAATCTCAAACCTCCGGTCACCACGGTCGAACAGGCCCTGGCCTATCGGCAACGGATTATGGCTGCGCTGCCAGAGGGCTCCCCGTTCAATCCATTGATGACGTTGTACCTCACCGATGACACCACGCCGGAAGAAATTCACAAAGCCGCCGGGCATCCGGATGTCTATGCCGTCAAGCTCTATCCCGCCGGCGCTACAACCAACTCGGCGGCGGGCGTGACTGCCATCGAGAAGACCTATAACGCCATCGAAGCGATGGCCGAAAGCGGTTTGCCATTACTGATTCACGGGGAAGCCACCGAACCGGACATCGACATCTTCGACCGTGAAGCAGTGTATATCGATCGTACCCTGCGCCCGTTACTCGAACGGTTCCCGACACTCAGGGTCGTGCTGGAACACATCACCACCCGCCAGGCCGCCGAGTTCATACATGCCGCTCCCGCCAACCTGGGCGCTACCATCACCCCGCATCACCTGCTGATGAACCGCAATGCCATGTTCCGCGGCGGCATGAACCCGCACCACTTTTGCCTGCCGATCCTCAAGCGGGAGCAACATCGCCAGGCACTGCTCAAGGCGGCGATCAGTGACACAGGCAAATTTTTTCTCGGCACCGACAGCGCGCCACATCCGCGTCATGCCAAGGAATCGGCCTGTGGCTGTGCCGGTATCTATTCAGCGCATGCCGCGCTGGAACTGTATGCCGAAGCCTTCGATGAAGCGGGCGCACTGGACAAGCTGGAAAGCTTTGCCAGCCATTACGGCGCCGATTTTTACGGCCTGCCCCGCAATACCGATCGCATCACCCTGATCCGGGAAGAGTGGACCGTGACGAGCAGCATGAAATTTGGCGAAGAAGAATTGATCCCGCTGCGCGCCGGGGAAGTTGTTCACTGGCGAATAAAAGATTAGTGCTGAGTACTTAGTTCTAAGTTCTAAGTTCTAAGTACTAGGCTCTGCCTTTACCTGTGGGAGCGGGCTTCGACCTCGACTTCACCATCGCCCAACATCGCGCCCGTGGGGCGCTCCCACCAACCGGTGAAAACAGGGACAGAATGCTGAGTACTAAGAACTAAGAACTAAGTACTGCCTTTAATAGATGGCTTTGACCCGATACCCCTGCGCTTCCAGCATGCGTAACAGTCCGACGTCGCCGGGCAGATGCAGGGCGCCGACGGCGATAAAAGCGTTACCTTTTTTCAATTTCACCTGCATAGTCTCAAGCATGTTGCGATTCCGTTGCTCGATCAGGCTGTCATTGACCAGGGCGCTGACATCCTTGCCTGATTTTTCCAGTTCCCTTTCGCTGAACTCGAGCAACTCGTCAAGATCGCGTGCCAGGTAAACCTGCAGCATCTCCTCGACCATATGTTCCAGGTTACTGTGTTCGCGTACAGCGACCCGCAACAGGCTGATCTGGGTCGTCAATGGTGTGTTGTCAAACAGCTCGATGACTTCTTCGGGAGTTTCCAGGCCACACAGTTCCTTATCCTGTTCCTGCGCGGTTTGGTACAACAGATAATCGAGAAACATACCTGATTCGGGTTTGGGCACACTTAGCAGTAATCCGGCCGCCCAGGGTTTGAGCATGGGCACCATCTGCGCCGGAATGCCGTAATGCCCGATCAAAGCCCGGGTTTTTTCATACAGTTCAGGTTCGATCTGCTCGTCCAGTTTCTGGCCGTCGAGATACATCATTCCCTGACTCATCCGGATCTGCGTGGTTGCGTCCATTTTCATTTCGGCACAAAAGATTTTTGACTGGTCAAACGTCTTTTGTATCGGATCGGGCAAGCGAGTTACCCGGGGATCCTCGCTATGAATGGTACCGAGCAGATAGCTCGTCTGGCCCGATTCAGGGATCACTTCCCACAAAATGCCCTGTTGTTCCGTTGCCTGCGCGACACAAAGCGTTAACAACAGCAATCCCGCGGTAATAATACGCGAGACTCCGAAATAGTCCTGTTTCATGAAAACCCCGTCCCTTCTCTTTCCCGGATGCAACAGACCTGTGATAATACGCACCGCCGCCGTTACCCTGCAATGTTCAAGGCTGACCGATGTCTCATATTTCCAAACGTTTTCGTGGTTTTCTGCCTGTCGTGGTCGATGTGGAAACTGCCGGATTCGATTCTCACAGCCATGCCCTGCTCGAAATCGCTGCCGTGCCAATCATCATGAATCGCGCAGGCCGGGTCAAATCCGCCGAAACCATTGCCTGCCATGTTGAACCCTTTGAAGGCGCACAGCTGGACCCCAGAGCACTGGAGTTCACCGGCATCGATCCTTATCATCCGTTTCGCATGGCAAAACCCGAAGCTGAAGCCCTGGAACTGATTTTTGAGCCCATCGCCGAGATGATCCGGGTTCAGCAATGCAGCCGGGCAATCCTGGTCGGCCATAACCCGTTTTTCGATCTTGGCTTCATCAAGGCGGCGGCCAGCCGCCAGGGTTTCAGGAAAATGCCCTTTCACCAGTTCAGCACCTTCGATACCGCGACCCTGGGCGGACTCGCCTTCGGCCAGACCGTGCTGGCCCGCGCCGCCAAAGCTGCCGGTATCGAATGGGACAACAGCGAAGCCCACTCCGCCGTCTACGACGCCGAGCGCACCGCCGAACTGTTCTGCCACATCATCAACCGCTGGGACGAGATGAACGCGCCGGAATAATATAAAGAGATTTTAACGCAGAGGCGCAAAAGCGCAGAGAACCGCAAAGTTATTTATTATGAAGTTGCAGGGTGGCTCACGCGTTAGCGGAGCCACCTTTTACAGTAAAACCTGTTACGGCCAGGGAATTGCCGGATCCGCTTCGCTTGATCCGGCCTACGGTTTAAGCGGACCAATTAATATATTTCCTTTGTGCCCTCTGCGCCTTTGCGCCTATGCGTTATGCTCTTTCTGTCTCACTCGAAGGCAGTGAAATTGAAACCCGCAAACCACCGAGCTGTTCGCTGTGATCCAGTTGCAGGCTGCCGTGGTAGCTTTCGACGATTTGTTTGACGATGGACAGGCCGATGCCATGGCCGCTGACGGTTTCGTCCTGGCGCTGGCCGCGTTGCAGCAGGGTAGTAGCCTGATGCGGCTCGATGCCGGGGCCATCGT
Source organism: Thiohalophilus sp. (assembly GCF_046483665.1). Classification (GTDB taxonomy): domain Bacteria; phylum Pseudomonadota; class Gammaproteobacteria; order UBA6429; family Thiohalophilaceae; genus Thiohalophilus. The sequence continues at coordinate 11,265 of NZ_JAWOCR010000035.1, forward strand.
CCTCGATGGTAATACACAGCCGCTCATTCTGTTCGAAGGAAAACGCCAGACGAATACAGCTGTTTGCCCATTTCCAGGCATTGTCCAGCAGGTTACCCAGCAGTTCGGTGGCGTCCCCCTTCTCCAGGGGCAGCAGCACATCGCCTGCGTTGTGTACTTCGGGCACGATGGTTTTGTCGTGATACAACCGCTGTAGCGTATCGAGTAGCGGGTCTAAATCCTGTTGCAGATGAAACCGTTTATGACTGCGCCGGTCACCGGCCAGGCGGGCCCGTTTGAGTTCGCTGTCGACTCGCTGGCGGATTTGCCGGATCTGCCGTAATACCGGCTCATGGCGTTGTTGTTCTGATTCATCGAGGGATTCATACCATTGATGGATCAGCGCCAGGGGAGTTTTGATGGCATGCGCCACGTCGCCCATGGCATGGCGCGAACGCTCCAGGCGTTGTTGCTGACGTTGCAGCAGCCGGTTAACTTCCCTGACCAGCGGTAATACTTCGGCGGGAACATGTTCGGGCAGCTGGTTGACCTGCCCCGATTCGAGTTGACCTATAGCCTGTTGCGCCTGTCGGACCGGTCGCATGACAAAATGGATAATCGTAGTTTGCGCCGCAAGCAAAACGATAATAATCAGCAGAATCGCCGCACCGAACTGTTTCTGGAATCCGTCGATCTGCACGGCGATGTGCGAAACATCCTCGGCCGTGACAATCAGCAGCTCCTGACCCTGTTTTGCATAACGCTGCTGGCGAACCAGCAGGGTCTGGTTGCGTGGACCGCGCTGATGGCTGATTAGCTCATTGCTTGCTGTACCGTTCTTTGGAACATTTAACGTTTCATCCCACAACGACCGGGAATAACGTGTGTTGTTAGCGGATTGAATAATGAAATAGTGGCCGGAGAAAGGTCGATGATAGATATTCTGGATTTTCTGCTCATCCAGTCGCAGTGTCCCGTCGGCATCGAAATCGGTCGCCACCAGCAGGCTTTCGGCATCGTGTGCCAGCCGGGTCTGAATATACTCGCCAGTGATCTTTTCCACCGCGATACCGATCAGCGTCCACAGCACGACGGCCAGCACAATGATGGTCACCAGCAGACCGAGGTTGAGATTGGCGCGCAGGGAACGGAATATCATGGCGCGAAAATGTAGCCCTGCCCACGTCGGGTCTGGATGATGTCCTTGCCCAGACGATCCCGCAAACGACGGACATACACTTCGATGACATTGCTGTCCCGATCCGTGTCCATTTCATACACATGTTCGGTGAGTCGGGCTTTGGACAGCACCTTGCCCGGGTTGAGCATGAAATAACGCAACAAGCGATATTCGGTGCCGGTCAACTGAAAGCTTTGCTCGCCGTTACTGACAGACTGGGTCTCTTCATTCAATACCCACTCCCCGCCCTGCAGACTTCCGCCCGCCGGTTGATAGCGACGGCGGATCAACGCCTGAATCCGGGCCAGTAACTCTTCGCTATGAAACGGCTTGGCCAGGTAATCATCCGCTCCGGTCTGCAGACCGGTCACTTTGTCCTGCCAGCTGTCCCGCGCGGTCAGGATCAACACCGGGGTGGTAATCTTTGCCTCACGCCAGTTTTGCAATACCTCCAGGCCGCTGCGTTCCGGTAGTCCCAGATCCAGGATGATGGTGTCGTACTCAAACTCCCGACCCAGGTATTCGCCCTCTATCCCATCGTGGGCCAGGTCGACGACATAACCGGCATCGACCAGCTTCGCCTTAAGCGAAGCGGCCAGTTCCGTTTCGTCCTCGACCAGTAGCAGTCGCAAGTTTCAGTCCTCTTCCTCGGTTTTCAGAATCTTGCCACTGGCGGCATCCACTTCCAGTTCAATGACCCGGTCATTGTCGGTCAGAATCTCCAGCTCATAGATATAACTGCCGTGTTCGCGCTCCAGTTCGGTCTCGATAACCTGGCCGGGATAGTCCTTTTCAACCCGCTGCAAGATTTCCTGCAGGGAAAGGATTTTTCCCTGCTGACGCAATTCCCGCGCCTCCCGGTAATCCAGTTTATCATCCGCTCGGGCGGAGTCCATCACGGCGATTCCCTGGCTGGCAAGCAGGCCGATACCGCCGGCCGCTAAAATAACAAACAGTCCTGCTTTGTAACGCATCATCATCTCCTTCTCTATTAATCGACGTGTAATGATTTTTTGCCGGTGAACATCGCCCGTACCAGGTTCTCCCGATGTAGCAGACTTTCCAGCAATACCCCCGCCACATGGAACACCACCAGTAACAGGGTGAAGTTGGCGAAAAACTCATGAACATCTTCGACCACTTCCCGGCTCGCGGATTCATGTGCGATCCACCCTGCCAGCGGCCCGGCGCCCTCTTCCACGGCATAGGTAGCCAGCCCGCTCAGCGTGGTCACCAGCAGGGCGATCAGCATCAGCACAATCATGGCACCACCGGCGGGGTTGTGGCCCAGGTAACGTTTGGGCCGCAACAGGAACACCTCTTTGAGATACTGTTTGATCTCAACGGGGTGTTTGACAAAATCACGGAAGCGGGCATGACGCGTGCCGACCAGCCCCCAGATCAGGCGCAGGCCGATCAACAGCAAAATGCTATAACCGGCGAAGGTATGCACCGCCAGCCATTCATCCTCGCTACTGAGATAGGCAAGCATAAAGCTCAGCACCAGCGCCCAGTGAAAAAATCGCACAAAAACGTCCCAGACACGGACTTCTTTCTCTGTATTCATCATAGCCACCTCCTGACTCTGGGAACACAGTCTGGGAGGTCAAGCTGAAATCAGGCTGAAAAATAATAAATAGATTATCTAAATAAACGCGGAGGTCGCGGAGGCGCGGAGAAAAGAATTGAGTTAATTGTTTGGTAAAAATTTAGTAGAAGCCTTGAGTTATCCTGTTCTAATGGTCGGCTGATGAATAATCATGATAAGTACTCCGCGCCTCCGCGGCCTCCGCGTTGTTTCCCAGAGCATAGAAAAATGAAACAAAAAACCCGGCCTGGGCCGGGTTTTGGGTCGTGCGAAAGAGGCTTGCCGTTTACTCGACGGCTTCGCCCACCATCTTCTGCAAGTCACCTTTCTGGTACATTTCCAGGGTGATGTCGCAACCGCCGATCAGTTCGCCGTTGATGTAGATCTGCGGGAAAGTCGGCCAGTTCTGGTATTTGGGCAGGTTTTCCATAATTTCGGGATCGGTCAGGATGTTGACGTGAGCGAATTCCTTGCCGCATTCCATCAGTGCCTGCGCCGCCCGGCTGGAGAAGCCGCACTGGGGCATGGTGGGAGTGCCTTTCATAAAGATCACAACCGGGTTCTTTTTGACAATGTCGTCGATTCGTTCCAATGCATCCATTTACTCGCACCTCGATATTGGTGTTTGTGATCGGCAACGCCGCCCGGGCGTGCCACTAAAATCAGTGTTATCTAATATAACCGGTTTGCCGCGAAAATACCATAGCAAAATACTCTGGTATAAAAGGAACCTGTGTTCTTACAAATGCTGCCGGATCAGACTTTTTTCAAGGGGTCGACGTGGGTCTGAAACCACAGTTCCAGCAGGGCCATATGCCAGAGCTTGCTACCGCGCAGCGCCGTAAAGTGTTGATCCGGCGCGGCCAGCAGCTTGTCCACGTACTCCCGCTGGTAGATTCCCCGTGCCCGGCAGGCGTCGGAATTGACCAGATCCCGCATGAAATCAAGGAATTCACCGCGTACGTATTTGAGTGCCGGCATGGGGAAATACCCCTTGGGCCGATCGATCACCGCATCCGGCACCAGGCCACGGGCGACCCGCTTGAGGATATGCTTGGCCCCCTCGCCCCCCGGGCCGTTACCCAGCTTGAACTCCGGCGGCATCTGCGCGGCCAGTTCCACCAGCTGGTGATCGAGGAACGGCACCCGCGCCTCCAGCCCCCAGGCCATGGTCATGTTGTCTACCCGCTTGACCGGATCGTCGACGATCAGGGTGGTGACATCCATGCGCAGCACCCGGTCGATAAACTCGTCGGCGCCAGGCTCACCCAGCAGGTCGGCAATCACCTGACCGGTGACATCCGCGCCGCGATAGGGTTCGGTCACCATCTCGTTGAATTCGCTGTGCGGGCGATCGAAGTAATAGCGGGCAAAGCGTTCCAGGTCCGTGCCTGCGGTATCCTGCTGCATTTGTGAAAACCAGAAATAACCGGCGAACACCTCGTCGGCGCCCTGGCCGCTCTGCACCACCTTGACCTCCTGTGAGACCCGTTCGCCCAGCAGGTAGAAGGCCACCGCATCCTGACCGAACATCGGCTCGGCCATCTGCGCCACCGCCTCGGGCAGGCGTGGCAACACCTCTTCATTGGCAATGTGATATTTCTGGTGCCGGGTCTGGTAGCGCGCCACCACCTGATCCGAGTATTCGAACTCGCTGCCTTTTTCCTCGGGCTGATCCTCGAAGCCGATCGAAAAGGTGCGCAGATCCTTCACCCCCGCCTCGGCCAGCAACGCGACCAGCAAACTGGAGTCCAGCCCGCCGGAGAGCAACACCCCGACCGGGACATCGGCCACATCCAGTCGCTTGCGCACGGCATCGCGCAGGGCATCGTGAATCGCTTCGGTCCATTCGGCTTCGCTTTTCGGCTGCGCCGGACGCTGGGCTTTTAAATGCCAGTAACGACGTTCACGCGGTGCCTGGTCGCGGGCGAAAGTGACAGAGGTGCCGGGCACCAGCTTGCGCACGCCCTTTAAAATAGTATGTGGCGCCGGCACCACGCCGTGCAGGGTGAACTGGTGATGCAGCGCCACCGGGTCCACCTCCGTATCCACGCCGCCGACTGCCAGAATCGCCGGCAGGTTCGAGGCAAACAACAAGCGGTGATTATCCAGCGAATAATAGAGTGGCTTGATGCCCATGCGATCGCGGGCGAGAAACAATGTCTGTTTATTCAAATCCCAGATGGCAAAGGCAAACATGCCGTGCAGATGTTCGGGACAGCGTTCGCCCCATTTGTGATACGCCTTGAGGATCACTTCCGAATCGCCGTCGGAGTTGAACGAATAGCCTTCGCGGATAAACTCGGCGCGCAGCTCGCGATAGTTATAAATGGCACCGTTGAACACCAGCACCAGCCCAAGCGACTCGTCCACCAGCGGCTGGTTGGAACGTTCGGAAAGATCGATGATCGCCAGCCGCCGGTGGCCCAGCGCGATCGGATCCTTCGACCAGCTGTTCTCAAAATCCGGCCCGCGCCGCGCCAGCGCCGGCAGCATCCGTTTTACCGAATCCAGTTCCGCCTGTTTACCGTCGAGTCTTAATTCACCGCAGATGCCACACATGTAAAAACAGGTCCGAGTTACGAGGGACGAGTGACGAGGAAACCCATCACTCATCCTTCAAGATTTGAATTAAATTACTTTGTCATAAATGTTCTGAAAAATACTGCAACAGCCTTGTAGGTCACGCTGGCGTTAGCCTGCGTGATAACATCCCTGCCGATACGGAGAATGTCAGGTAGCGCTGCGCGCAACCTGACCTACATCTGCATCTTACCATTCCTCAACGTTTCAAAAAGCTTGTTATTCTTCGTGTCTTCGTGACTTGGTGGTTAATATTTTTCCTCGTCCCTCAGAAACAGGTCCGAGTAACGAGGGACGAGTGACGAGGAAACACCACGTTCTCGTCCCTATTAAATTCAATATTTTTGTATCAGAGATAACTTCCAAAGACCATCTGCCAGAATAGCAGGCTGTCCCTGCTGCTCACACATGAGCAGGAAATCCAAAGCTCGTGGATGTAGAAAACGATTTGTTTTCCTTCGTGTCTTCGCGTCTTCGTGGTTAATGCTTTTCCTCGTCCCTCGTCACTCGTCCCTCGTCACTGGCGGCGGGTTTGCCAAAACCGCCGCCACCGGGTGTTTCGATGCTCAACACATCCCCAGCCTTAACATCGAGACGCACCTTACCGGGCAACGGATCGCCGTTGAGACGGTTGACGCCCGGCTGCCCCGGCTCGCCGCCCGCCAGCCCCCAGGGCGCATGGGTGCGCCGTTCGGTTAATAGCGTGACCGAGGCGGGGGCGAGGAATTCGAATTCGCGGATCAGGCCGTCGCCGCCACGGCGCGCACCCGCGCCGCCGGAGTCGGTACGCAGGGCATAGCGACGCAGACGCAGGGGATAGTTGGATTCGAGGACTTCCAGCGGGGTATTGCGCGTGTTGGTCATGTGCGTCTGGATGCCGGACAGGCCGCCGCCATGACGTCCCGCGCCCATCCCGCCACCGATAGTCTCGTAATAGTCCCAGCCGGGGGTTCCTGGCTCGCCGGCATGGCCCCCCGCATATCCCATGGCCAGATTGTTCATACTGCCATGGCTGGCGGCGGGGATCCGCTGCGGCAAGGCTTCAGCCAGAGCGCCCATGACCACATCCACGATGCGGCTGCTGGTCTCGACATTGCCGGCGGCCACGGCGGCCGGGCGCCGGGCATTGACCAGACAGCCCTCGGGCGCCTCGAGCTTGATGGGACGAAAACTCCCGGCGCAGGCCGGGGTCTGTGGCGGCATCAGGCAACGAAACACGTAATAGACCGCGGCGGCGGCCACCGACAGGGGGCAATTCACATTCCCCGGTGTCTGCAATGCGGTGTCGGCAAAGTCGACCGTGACACTCCCGTTATGCACCTGCAATGTCACAGCGATGGCCAGATCAGTATGGCCGAGTCCGTCATCGTCCAGATAATCGACAAACCGGTATTCGCCGTCGGGGATCACCCGCAGGGCCTCGCTGGCAAGGCGCTCGGCATACTCGTTCAGCTCGACGAGCCCGCGGGTAAACGCCGTCGGCCCCAGGGCCTCGACCCGTTCGGCGAGCCGCGCCAGGCCGGCGCGATTGGCGCTCATCTGGGCGGCAAAATCGCCCCGCCCGGTCGTGCCGCTGCGTACCTGGCGCAGGATATTTTCCAGGAACGGGCTATCCAGCTGCCCCGCCCTGACCAGTTTGGTCGGGGCCAGAACCAGTCCCTCCTCCTCCAGGGAGCCGGAAATCGGCATGGAGCCGGGCGACTCGGCCCCGATATCGGCATGGTGCGCACGGTTGGCGACAAAGGCCAGCAGCTCATCTGCCACGAACAGGGGGGCAATGACGGTGACATCGGGCAGATGGGTGCCGCCCAGATAGGGATCATTGACGATCACCATATCGCCCGGTTGCCAGTCGATCTGCCGCACAATATCCGCCATGGCATAGGCCATGCTGCCCAGGTGTACCGGAATATGCGCTGCCTGCGCGCATAACTGTCCGCGGGCATCAAAAATGGCACAGGAGAAATCGAGCCGATCGCGAATATTGGGTGAAAAAGCCGCACGCTGCAGCACAGCGCCCATTTCATCACTGACCGCATCGAGTCGGCTGGCAAAAATACTCAGGTCGACAGCATCCATGAAACACACTACTCTACTTCGCGAGCGAACGATTGTAGCACCCACCGCGGTGTTTGAACCCGCCGCGGGTTCAAACAGGGGTGACCATCAGCGAAATACTATAGTAAAATACTCAAATTAAGCTCCACAGAACAATCTAACTAACAAACCTAAACCTACAGAGGGGAAAAAACCATTATGAATCCACTCAAGTCAATTACCGGCACGATCGTCTCCGGCATCGTCCTGGCGATCATCATCATTTTTGTGATGGGTCGTGAAGGCGCCATCAACCCGTGGTATTTCTGGGTCTGGGTCCATGTCCTGGTGGGCATTACCTGGATTGGTCTGCTCTACTACTTCAACTTTGTTCAGGTGCCGGCCCAGGCCGCTGCCACGGCGGACTCTGACGGTCCCGGACCGGCGGCCATCGGCAAGTATGTCGCTCCGCGCGCGCTGCTGTGGTTCCGCTGGGCGGCTGTTGCCACCTGGATCACCGGTGCACTGGCCCTGGAAGCGATGCATACCGCCGACGGTTCCGGCTTTGTCGCGGCCTTCACCTTCCAGGAAGGTTATCAGGCGATCGGCATGGGCGCCTGGCTGGGCACCATCATGCTGTTCAACGTCTGGGTCCTGATCTGGCCGAACCAGAAGAAAGTGCTGGGTATGGTCGAGGCTTCCGACGCAGAAAAGGGCAAGGCCAAGACCATCGCCCTGATGGCCTCGCGCACCAACACCCTGCTGTCGATCCCGATGGTACTGGGCATGATTGCTCACGGGCACGGGTTGCCGTTCTAAAAACACAGGGACGAGGGACGAGTTACGAGGGACGAGGAAAACAAACCCCGCGACCCCGCTAACTTTTCCCCTGTTTCCTGACAGAACGTGTCAGCCAAACAAAACGGCCCGATTGTCTCCGACAACCGGGCCGTTTTTATTTAATCCAGCCCCCTGGCAAACCCACCTCGTCACTCGTCCCTCGTCCCTCGGCCCTCCCGAAGGCAAGGGTTTTATTTGACTTCGGGGAGCGGAGGGCTAGAATTAACGGTTTTCCGGCAGTCCGGCAGGGCTGCCGTTTTATTTTCCTGAACCGGTAAATTAGCGGAACCTGAAAAATGGCCGATCATTTGATGCACAATTATGCGCCGCTGCCTGTCGCCTTTGTCCGGGGTGAAGGGGCGTGGCTGTGGGATGCCGACGACAGGCGTTATCTGGACGCCCTGAGCGGTGTCGCAGTCTGCGGTCTGGGGCACGCCCATCCGGCGCTCGCCGAAGCCATTGCCGAACAGGCCCACACGCTGGTGCATACCTCTAACTGGTATCACATCGCCAGACAGGAACAACTGGCCGCGCGCCTGACCGCGATTGCCGGGATGGACAACGCCTTTTTCTGCAATTCCGGCGCCGAGGCCAATGAGGCGGCGATCAAGCTGGCGCGGCTTCACGGCCGGCAAAAACAGATCGACACGCCAACGATCGTAGTGATGGACGGCAGCTTTCACGGTCGTACCATGGCTACCCTGAGCGCGACTGGCAACCCAAAGGTTCAGGCCGGCTTTGAGCCGCTGGTGCCCGGCTTTGTGCATGTGCCCTATAACGACGTGAGAGCGATCGAACAGCTGGCCGCACAGCGGGATGACATCGTGGCGATCATGGTCGAGCCGATCACCGGAGAAGGCGGGATACGTATCCCCGCCGAGGACTACCTGCCACAGTTGCGCCGCCTGTGCGATACGCACGACTGGCTGCTGATCGTCGATGAGATCCAGACCGGCATGGCCCGCACTGGCCAGTGGTTCGCGTTTCAACACAGTGATATTCAGCCGGATGTCATAACCCTGGCCAAGGGGCTGGGCAACGGGGTGCCCATCGGTGCCTGTCTGGCCCGGGGGCGGGCCGCCGGTTTGTTCCAGCCCGGTCAGCACGGCAGTACCTACGGCGGCAACCCGCTGGTCTGTGCTGCGGCCCTCGCGGTGATCGAGACCATCGAACACGAACATCTGGGCGCACGGGCCGGCTGGCTGGGGCAGTACATGCTGAACCGGCTGTACGAATTACTGGCGCAAACGCCGGGCGTCGTCGAATGCCGGGGCAAGGGACTGATGCTGGCGGTGGAACTGGACCGACCCTGCGGGGAACTGATGCAACAGGCTCTGGAACGGGGATTGTTGATCAATGTCACCGCCGGCAACGTGGTGCGCCTGCTGCCGCCGCTGATACTCAGCGATGAAGAAGCCGAACAGATTATCAATGGCGTGAGTGAACTGATTACAGGCTTTCTGGCCTGACACCCCGCCACAAGAGGAAAAGCACGATGGTGAAACACTTTTTGACCCTGCTGGATATTGAAGGCCATGTGCTCGATCAGATCATCGATCGGGCTATCGAACTCAAACAGATGCAGCACCGCGGTGCCGTGTACGAACCACTGAAGAACAAGGTGCTGGGGATGATCTTCGATAAATCCTCCACCCGCACCCGCGTCTCGTTCGAAACCGGCATGGCCCAGTTCGGCGGCCACGCAATCTTTTTGTCGCCACGCGACACCCAGCTCGGTCGTGGTGAGCCGGTGGAAGACAGCGCCCGGGTGCTGTCGCGCATGGTGGATATCATCATGCTCCGCACCTATGCCCACGACACCGTGCAGCGTTTTGCCGAATTCTCGCAGGTCCCGGTGATCAATGCGCTAACCGATCTCTATCATCCCTGCCAGCTGCTGGCCGACATGCAGACCTTCCGCGAGCATCGCGGCGCCATCCGGGGCAAAACCGTCGCCTGGATTGGTGATGGCAACAACATGTGCCATTCCTATATCAATGCCGCGCGCCAGTTCGATTTTCAGCTGCAGATCGCCACCCCCGCCGGGTACGAGCCGGATCCCGAGATCGTTGCCGCCGCGGGGGATCGCATCACCCTCAGCAACGACCCGAAAGCCGCCGCCCGGGGCGTGGATCTGATTACCACGGATGTCTGGGCCAGCATGGGCCAGGAAGAAGAACAGGAACTGCGCAAGCAACAGTTCGAGGCCTTCCAGGTCAACAGCCAGCTGATGTCGCTGGCCAACAAGGATGCCATTTTCATGCATTGTCTGCCGGCCCATCGCGGCGAGGAAGTCACTGCCGAGATCATGGACAGCCCGCACAGCGTGGTCTGGGAAGAAGCGGAAAACCGCCTGCACAGCCAGAAAGCCCTGCTCGAACACCTGCTGGCCGTGCCGACCGAGCTGGAACCGCAGTTGCGTTAAGTTTGAAGCATTTATTAACTGCACTGGAAATAATGCAGAGGACGCAAAGGCGCGGAGAACGCAAAGTAGCATTATTTACATGAAAAGCTATGCAGGGTGCGTTCTACGCACCATTACCTCCACGAAATGGAAGATATTGATTTCTCTGTGACCTCTGCGTCCTCTGTGGTGAAATATTATAAAGTTCCCCCTTTCAAGGGTCGCTATAAAAAGTGTCTGTATCAAGGAGGCGGTGCATGCGGTTATTGTCTATTCGATTTCTTCTTCCCTGTTTGCTTGGCCTGTTTGTTTCTGTGGCCAGCGCCGGGCCGCTGGAGGAGGGTCGGCAGGCCTACGAGGCGAGCAATTACGAACAGGCTCGTAAACTGTGGGAGCCCCTGGCGGCAAAGAACGATCCCGACGCGCTGTTTAACATTGGCCTGCTGTATATGCAGGGCAAGGGCGTCAAACAGGATGCGCGTACCGCCATGGAGTGGTTTAAACAGGCCGCGCAATACGGCAGTGTCGATGCGGCCTACAACCTGGGCATGCTGTATGCCGACGGTCGTGGCGTTTACCCCAGTCCCAAAGACGCAATCTACTGGTGGCGACAGGCGGCCGAAGTGGGGCATGCCGAATCACAGTACAATCTCGGCGTCATGCTCGCCTATGGCCGCGGCACGACCCGCCAGCTCAGCGAAGCCCTCACCTGGTGGGAAGCTGCCGCCCGGCAGGGCAATGCCAACGCCATCCGCGCCCTGGCCATGACGTACGAACAGGGCATGTTCGACATCGCCCCCGACCCCGAGCAGGCGCAGCAGTGGCGGCAATTGCTGGGAGATTAAGCAAGCACCTGGTTTGAGGTAAATACAGGGTACTCAAGCCGCTGTTGGTATTTCCTGTCCTAATTATACTCTCGCAGAGACGCGAAGCCCGCCAAGGGATGAGTGATATCAATTTCTCTGCGTCTTGGCGTCTCTGCGAGAGGAAGCTTTTCCTTCTATAGCACACCATGCCAACGCAGATATAACCACCGAAACTCTGAGTTCACCGAAGAACACTGAATAACCAATGAATTTAATAATCAGTGGATTCGGTGTTGCAGTTGAAAAACGCTGAACACCCGGATCTCTGCGCGATGTACAGGGATGTACAAGTGTCGCGGGAGGCAGGATGACCTGAGCAACGCGAAAAATGCTGAATGAAACCCGATGGGGTTCTACAGTGAGCCGAGAGAGACCCTCTGCGTTCTTCTCTTTTATGAAAAACAGGCACAAAAAAAACCCTGACACTCTCACACGTCAGGGTACTCAAGCACACATAACAACTCTCGGAGCGACGGCAACGTCCCTGTTGCCGACTTTCCGTGCTCTTTTATTCTGTCAATCCGGTTTTAGAATTTCAGAACCAGGCCGGCGCCGAGGAAGGTGTCATCCTTGTCGGTCGTGCTGCCTACTTCTTCTTCCACATTGGAGTACATCACATAACCGCTGGTCTTCTTGTCGAACTTGTGATCGATACCCACGGCCATCAGGGTGCCTTCACGTGCAGTGGTTTCGTTGTCTTCTACCGTGATGTATTGCGCCTTGAAGGAATTTTTGGCACTGATCTTGGTCTTGAAGCTCACACCCAGCCAGTCTTCGTCTTGACCCGTAGTCGTGGCCCCTTCAACACCAGACTGCCACAGCAGACCAACTTGCATGTTGCCCATCTTGTAGGTACCGACCAGACGGGTCAGGCTGTTTTCAGCTGAGCCATCGGTATCATCGTAAGAGTCCTGCGCCAGAGCCACATACAGCGGACCATCACTATAGGCGATAGAAGCAGAGATAGAGTCAGCCGGGCCGTCACCGCCAGTGGTACCATCACCTTCACCCGGGATCAGGGCAATGGCGTACTTGATATTGCCGGACTTGCCCAGATAGGCCAGGACGTTATCCAGACGGTTTTCACCATCCTGGTCACCGGCGTTTTTCAGGTCACCCGAGGTATCGCCAAACAGATCGAATTTACCCTGGGCCATTTTCAGCGGCGTATCATGACGGCCGAAACGGACCTGGCCCCAGCTGCCTTTCAAACCGGCATACATGTTACGACGGTCGAAACCGGCATCGTCACCTTCCTCATAATCAACCTGCCATTCGAACTTGTAGATAGCGGAAAGGCCATTGCCCAGATCGCGGTCACCCTTGACGCCAACGCGCGAGGCATGACTCTGCAGCTGCCAGTTGTCGTTACCGCCAGCAGTGCCATCTTCAACATTGCCATAGGACAGGTGAACCTTGCCATAGACGCTCGGAGCGGCCTGGGCCATCATCGGTACTGCCAGTGAACCCGCTACTGCAAGTGCAATCAATTTCTTATTCATGTCTCTTCCCCAAAAGTTTGTTGTAACAACGCAACACGTGTTGTGTGCAAATGAACGGGGACGAGTTTGTGGTTGATCTCTTACAGTAGCGTTAACAGGAGATGAAGTTTTTATGACGCTTCGGTCGGATTCGCCGCCAACGGTCGCTTAACAGGCTTACTCCACCAGATGAATCTGCTATGATGTGTCCCTGAAATGTTTGAATATCAGGGTGTTACGTGGACCAGCCGCTGCTCGAGCTGAAAAATATCGAATGCCGCCATCGCGGCGTGATTGCCGTTGAAAACCTGAATCTGCATGTCAACCAGGGCGATCTGGTCTGTCTGCTGGGCCCCAGCGGTTGCGGCAAGACTACGGTATTACGGGCCATTGCCGGCTTTCAGCCCCTGCACAGCGGGGAAATCCGGCTACGGGAACAACGCATTTCCTATCCCGGCTACACGCTGGCCCCGGAAAAGCGCCATATCGGCATGGTGTTTCAGGACTATGCCCTGTTCCCGCACATGGATGTCTGCGGCAATATCACCTTTGGTCTGCGAAACCTGGGCAAGTCCGAGTGCCAGCAGCTGGCCAATGAAATGCTCGAAGTGGTCGGCCTCGCCGGCATGGGGAATCGCTATATTCACGAACTGTCCGGCGGCCAGCAACAACGGGTCGCCCTGGCCCGGGCACTGGCGCCGCGCCCCGAGCTGATTCTGATGGATGAGCCGTTCTCCAATCTCGATATTGATATGCGCGAGCGGTTAAGCAACGAGGTACGCCAGATCCTCAAGCAGCAGGGCACCAGCGGCATCCTGGTGACGCACGATCAGCACGAGGCCTTTGCCATGGGCGATCAGATCAGCGTCATGAGCGAAGGCCATATCCTGCAACGGGACACGGCCTATAACCTGTATCACTCCCCGGCCAACCGGTTCGTCGCCGATTTTATCGGTCAGGGGGTCTTTGTTCGGGGAACACTGGTCAGCCCGGAGACAGTCAAAACCACTCTGGGGACGATCAGCGGCGATCGGGCCTATGAGTGGGAGCCCGGCACGGAAGTGGAATTACTCCTGCGTCCGGATGATATCGTCTTTGACCCGGAAGGGTCGTTACAGGGGAAGGTATTGCAACGGGCTTTCAAGGGTGCGGAGATTCTGTATACCCTGCAGCTGCAAGACCAGACCGAAGTCCTCTCCCTGTTCCCAAGCCATCACGATTTTGCCATCGGTGAGCAAGTCACGGTCAGCCTGGCGCTGGATCACATGGTGGTGTTTCCGCTATAAGAAGAGGGGCTAGCTGCTAGGAACTAGTAACTAGATAAACGCGCAAGGGCGTTACACGCCCCTGCTCTGAACCTCTGCCGACTGCTAACTTAGCCCGCAGTTCGCCGGACACCGCTGGCGCTTTGTCCGGCCTACTCCTGTCGACTACTAACTACTAACTTAGCTCTTCCTCGCATCGCGCTCGACCTGTTCCAGGCTAATGTGACGTACATCCTTGCCCTTCACCAGATAAATCACATACTCGCAGATATTGCGGGCGCGATCACCGATACGCTCCAGGGAACGGGCTGACCACATCATGTTGATGACTTCGGGAATGGAGCGGGGATCTTCCATCATGTAGGTCATTAATTCGCGCAGGATACTTTCGTATTGTTTATCGATCTTGAGGTCCTGACGCGCGACATCAATGGCCATGTCCGCATCCATGCGGGCAAAGGTATCCAGCGAGTCATGCAGCATCTTGTGCGCTCGCTCTCCCATATGAATGATGCCGGTAATCATCTTGTTATCACTGCTGGATTCAGCAAAGTGCATCGCCATACGGCCTATTCGCTCGGCTTCGTCACCTATCCGTTCAAGGTCGGTAATGGTCTTGATTACGGCAATCACCAGACGCAGATCGCTCGCTGCTGGCTGACGCTTGGCAATAATCTGGGTACATTCCTCGTCGATCTGAACTTCCAGGGCATTGACTTTGTAATCGCTGGTAATAACGATTTCAGCCAGGGCTTCATCCCGGTCAGTCAGTGCCTTGATAGCATCACCGAGTTGCTGCTCGACAATGCCGCCCATCTGCATAACAAGATTACGGACATCTTCCAGCTCCTCGTCAAACTGATGGGAAATGTGTTCGCCTAATTTATCCATGTCATATCCCTGCTAAATCGTTGCGTGGTGGCTTGCTGTTCTCCGGCGTTTTAGCCATAACGGCCGGTGATATAGTCTTCGGTCTTTTTCTGGCTCGGATTGGTAAACAGGGTATTGGTATCCTGAAATTCGACGACCTCGCCAAGATACATAAACGCTGTGTAGTCCGAGACTCGGGCGGCCTGTTGCATGTTATGGGTAACGATAACAATCGTATACTTTTTCTTGAGCTCGTAAATCAGCTCCTCGATTTTGAGCGTGGAGATCGGATCCAGCGCCGAAGCCGGTTCGTCCAGCAACAGTACTTCCGGCTCAATGGCGATGGCGCGGGCGATTACCAGACGTTGCTGCTGACCACCAGAGAGGCCCAGGGCATTCTCCTGCAGCCGATCCTTGACCTCGTCCCACAGGGCCGCCCCCTTGAGGGCCTTTTCCACACTCTCGTCGAGACGCCGCTTGTCCTTGACGCCCTGGATGCGTAATCCGTAGGCCACATTCTCGTAGACACTCTTGGGAAAAGGGTTCGGTTTCTGGAACACCATGCCTACCTTGCGGCGCAATTCGGCAACATTGACCTTCTTGGTATAGATATTCTCGCCATCGAGGGTGATCTTGCCCTCGACCCGGCAGATATCCACCAGATCGTTCATCCGGTTGAAACAGCGCAGCAGGGTTGATTTGCCGCAGCCACTGGGGCCGATGAAAGCCGTCACCTTGTGTTCGGGGATCCCCATGTTGATATTAAACAGTGCCTGGGTCGGCCCGTAGTACAGGTTCAGGTCCTCCACCTGTATCACCAGATTCTCGTCTTCAAAATGCACGTTATCCTGTGCGCGATCCAGGTTATCCAGGTTGATACCGTGTGTCATATTATCAGGAGTCATAATTTTATCTTCTGCCAGTTTTTAACCGCTTTCAAGTGCCCGATGCTTCTCACGCAGGCGATTACGGATGTATATCGCACTCAGGTTGAGGGCGATGATGACCAGAATCAACAGCAGCGAGGTCGCGTAAACCAGCGGCCGGGCCGCCTCGACATTGGGGCTCTGGAAGCCGACATCATAGATGTGGAAACCCAGATGCATGAATTTACGTTCCATATGCAGGTACGGGAAATTGCCGTCCAACGGTAGTGAGGGCGCCAGCTTGACCACACCGACCAGCATCAAGGGCGCCACCTCGCCGGCGGCACGCGCGACGGCCAGAATCAGGCCGGTCATCATCGCCGGTGAGGCCATCGGAATCACGGTCCGCCACAGGGTCTCGGCCTTGGTGGCCCCCAGCGCCAGACTGCCTTCGCGAATTGAACTGGGAATCCGACTCAAGCCTTCCTCGGTGGAAACGATCACCACCGGCAGGGTGAGCAGTGCCAGGGTCAGTGACGACCAGAGGATGCCCGGTGTTCCGAAGGTAGGCGCCGGCAGGGCCTCGGGGAAAAACAGCTGGTCGATATTGCCGCCCAGGAAATAGATAAAGAAGCCCAGGCCGAACACCCCGTAAACGATCGACGGCACCCCGGCCAGGTTATTCACCGCAATCCGGATGGTACGAATGATCGGCCCCTGGGTGGCGTATTCGCGCAAGTAGATAGCGGCAATGACCCCGAAAGGCGTTACCAGTACCGACATGATCAACACCATCATCACGGTGCCGAAAATCGCGGGAAAAATGCCGCCCTCGGTATTGGCCTCGCGCGGCTCGCCGCTGACAAATTCCCAGACCTTGGCAAAATAGAACCCCATCTTGCCCATAATACCCATGCTATTGGGGTAATAGACCCGCACAATTTTTGCCAGGGGGATTTCGATCTGGCGGCCACTCATAGTCTCGGCCAGAATACTGTCGCGGCGAATCTGGCTGTACAGTTCATTCATTGATTCGAGCAGGGTTTCGTATTCGGCGTTCAGTGCGTCACGCCGATTGGCAAGTTCCTGCTGCTTCTGTGGCGTCAGTTCATTTTCAAGTTCCAGCGCACGCTCTTCCAGACGCAGGCGTTCCATCTGGTAGTTGATCGAACCGATCTCACCTTTCTGGATATCCTTGATGCGATCATGCAGTTCGGTGGCGCGCTCCAGACGGACTTCCAGTTCCTGCTGGGCATTCTCGCCTTCGGCGACAACCTGACCATTTTCTTTTACCTGACGCAGGAAACCGTAAAAATTACCCCATTCGTGGCGTTCGATGACCAGCAGGTTTTCGGGATACTCGATATCCTGAACAAAATCGGCAAAGACCACCTGGAAATCCGCACCGGTCACGTCACGGTTGCCGGTCTTGATCAGATAGCGGGTCAGTTTCTCGCTCTCGAAATCGAATTCATAACCACTGCTTTCGGCCTGAACCCGCGGGATGGTCTCGACCGAGTCGATCTCGCCAACCAGGCGCGTGGTCTCGCCCGAAGGCAGTACATACTGGGCGTCGATCACAGCGCTGGGCCAGAAATAACTCAGCCCCCGCACGCCAATGAGCAACATCAGTCCGAATACCATGATCAGACTGACACTGACGGCACCGGCGTTGAGCCAGATCCAGGGTTGTCCCGATTTGAACCAGCTATTCATCGAATTTCCTCAAGATTCCCATTCGGGTTACAGACTGCTGTAACGCTTGCGTAAACGTTGCCGAACAATTTCCGCGGCGGTATTCACCAGGAAAGTAAAGGCAAACAGCACCAGCGCCGCCAGGAACAGAACACGATAATGCGTACTGTCGACTTCCGACTCGGGCATTTCCACCGCGATATTGGCTGACAGGGTGCGCATGCCCTCGAAGATATTCATGTCCATCAGCGGCGTATTGCCGGTCGCCATCAACACGATCATGGTCTCACCCACCGCGCGTCCCAGACCGATCATCACCGCCGAGAAGATCCCCGGACTGGCGGTCAGCAGAACGACCCGCATCATGGTCTGCCAGGACGTGGCGCCCATGGCCAGCGAGCCCTGTACCAGGTGCTTGGGCACGGCGAAGATCGCATCCTCGGCAATGGAGAAGATGGTCGGAATCACTGCGAAGCCCATGGCCAGGCCGATGACCAGCGAGTTGCGCTGGTCATAACTGATGCCCAGTTCCTCGCTCATCCAGATGCGCACATCCCCGCCGAAGAAAGCGGCTTCCATCCACGGACTGGCACTGAAAGAGGCATAACCGATTAACAGAATGATCGGGATCAACCAGGCGGCTTCCCACCCTTCGGGGAGCGTATGGCGGATTCGATCCGGCAGACGATGGAATCCATAGGCGACCAGCAACAACCCGAAGGGCATGATGATCAATAAGGAGAAGATCCCCGGCAGGTGTCGCTCCAGAAACGGTGCCAGCCAGAGCCCGGCCAGAAAACCGATGATGACCGTCGGCAGGGCCTCCATGATCTCGATGCTGGGTTTGACCGTCTGGCGCATGCGCGGGGCCATGAAATGGGCGGTATAGATCGCGCCCATGATGGACAGCGGAATCGCGAACAGCATGGCGTAGAACGCCGCCTTGAGCGTGCCAAAGGAGAGCGGCACCAGCGACAGTTTGGGCTCATGATCGTTACTGGACGAGGAGGACTGCCAGACATACTCGGGTTCGTCGTAGCTTTCGTACCAGACCTTACCCCACAGCGAGGACATGGAGATTTCCGGATGCTCGTTATCGATATGGTAAAAATGCAGACGCTCGCCGGACTGCAGCAACGCGGCCTTGGCACGCGGTGAGATGGCCACCTGCTGCAGGGCGTCGGCAACCGGCCGGGTCAACAGAGTACGGTTCGCCGTGGTGTGAAAGATCCCCAGCTGACCCTCACCGTCCACAGCCAGAAATCCCTTGCGGTTGTATTCCGGCGCGATCCCTTTAATTGGCCCGTTCAAATCATCGAAAGAACGAATCTGGCGAAACACCCGTTTGTCGCTGTCACGCTGCTCGGGTACGGGGAACAACTGCAAGACCGTGCCCTGATCCGAGCCGGCCAGCAACGAGATATCCCCGGTCAGAAATTCCAGGCTGGTCACCCGCTGATTCCCACCAAACAGCGAAAGGTGCTGTTGCAGCGAAGGGGCTTCCTTGTCAAACAGATCGTAATGGCTCAGGTTGTCATCGCCACGGACGACATAAAGATTGCGTTGCTGCTTGTCCACCAGCAAATGAGAGATGGCACCGCGCGAGGTCCGTGGTACTTCTGCCCGGGTTTCCTCCAGGGTGACGTCATCGCCCAGAAACGATTCCTCGCGGCGGATATTCAATAGTTGAATCTGTTGCTCGCCGGCCAACCCGGCAACCGTGGTCTCTTCCTCACCGGACTGCACCGCGAGATGGGTAATCGCCCGCCCCTGGGTATCCAGTTGCAGAAGGTCCTCGCCAAGCGGATACTGGATTTCTGGCGTAATTTCCCGCACCGGTTTGCCGCCTTCCACCAGGGCATCGCTAAAGCTGATCTGGTAGTGATGCTTGAACACCAGCGCCTGGCCATTGGACAATCCCACGCCCAGCACCCGGCTGGCCGGATCACCCGCCGCCCAGCTGGTGATTTGTGTGTCGTCGGGAATCGGCAGGGGCACGATCTTGCGAATCGTCCCATCCCAGGTATTGAAGAAAATCACCCGGCCGGTATCGGTCAGGCGCAGACCAACCACCGCCTGCTCTTCCATCGCCAGATGCAGTGTTCGCTCGTCGCTGCCGGGGACGCTGTAATCGGTGACCTTGTCGATCGACGCCGACTGGAACATCGGCAGCACCACCGCCAGCAAATAGACCAGGATCAGGGTGATCGCCACGATCACCCCCAGGCCCCCCACCGCCACGCCATGGCGGGCCAGGGTGTCCTTGAGCATGCGCCAGCGCATTAGCAGATTGCTGTGGTCGATACGGGTCATGACAGGCTCGCTTGTCCCCTGATTACTGGAGGCGCCAGCATAAAGACCGGATATGACAGAAATGTGACAAAAGAGCCTCCGTTTCGGCTGCTGTACTGCAAGCCTGCTAATGGCTATTTTTTACCCATCGGTACGACCAATGGCCTCTCACAGAGGCACCAGATCGCCAGGAAATCAGTTGGTTATCCCTCTGCGAGAGACATTCAGAATCATCTGTTTCCAGCACAAAAAAAGCCCCGCCAGTGGCGGGGCTTGCAAGACACGAGAGGTGCGTCTTTAACTTACTTCAATTTGTCTATTTGTTTTTCCGCGACACTGGCCGGCAGCGGGATATAACCGTCCTTGACGACCACTTCCTGACCAATCTTGGACATAACCATCTTGATGAACTCGCGTTCCAGCGGCGGCAACGGCTTGTTGGGATGCTTGTTCACGTAGACGTAGAGGAAGCGGGACAGCGGATACTTGCCCTTCAGGGCGTTTTCCGTCGTTGCCGCGATCATCGGATCACCCTCTTTTTTGGCCAGAGCAACCGTTTTGACGCCGGAGGTCTTGTAACCGATACCGGAATATCCAATGCCGTTCAGGGATGAAGATACCGACTGAACCACCGAGGCGGAACCGGGCTGTTCGTTCACAGAACTCTTGTAGTCGCCTTTACACAGGGCATGCTTCTTGTAGTAACCGTAAGTGCCGGAAACCGAGTTACGCCCGTAGATCTGGATATCGCGGTTGGCCCAGGCGCCGGTCAGACCCAGATCACCCCAGGTAGAGATGTCCTTGTCGTAACCACATTTGCGGGTCGAGGAGAAAATCGCATCCACCTGCGGAATGGTCAGCCCTTCGATCGGGTTATCCTTGTGGACGAAAACAGCCAGGGCGTCGATGGCCACCGGAATGGCGGTCGGCTTGTAACCGTGTTTCTTTTCGAACGATTCGATTTCCTTGGACTTCATCTTGCGGCTCATCGGCCCCAGATTGGAAGTCCCTTCGGTCAACGCCGGCGGCGCGGTAGAGGAACCGGCGGCCTGGATCTGAATGTTGACATTCGGATACTGGCGCTTGAACTCTTCCGCCCACAAGGTCATCAGATTGGCCAGGGTATCGGAACCCACACTGCTCAGATTACCGGAGACGCCACTGGCGCGCTGATAATCTTTCAAATCGGGATCGACTTTGGCTTGCGCGAAAGCCTGGCCAGAGACAAAGCTCATTGCCAGTAGCGAAGCCAGAAGCTGCTTTTTCTTTAACATGGATGCTCTCCTTACGAGATTTGTGTTTTGTTCGGCGTACTGTATGAATCGGTTGTGACAAGGTTATGAACCAAATGTGACCAGCGTATGACAATGCCCCCGGGCTTCGCCCGGAGGCGAGTTACGAGGGACGAGTAACGAGGGCCGAGGGAAACCATCCCATAGCTCAGGAGAAGGCTGTCTTCCCTCCTCGTCACTCGTCACTCGTCACTCGTCACTCGTC
>NZ_JAWOCR010000011.1:0-75028 GCF_046483665.1 Thiohalophilus sp.
TCGGCGACGGTCGTGCCCCCGCTCCCGGGTCGCGGCTGCAAGCCCCTCCTACAAGACAGTTACCAGAACCTGGTAACTAGCAGCTAGCCCCGCCCGAAGGGGCTTGTGGGAGGCGATTCCATCGGCGACGGTTGTGCCCCCGCTCCCGGGTCGCGGCTGCAAGCCCCTCCTACAAGACAGTTACCAGAACCTGGTAACTAGCAGCTAGCCCCGCCCGAAGGGGCTTGTGTGAGGCGATGCCATCGGCGACGGTTGTGCCCCCGCTCCCGGGTCGCGGCTGCAAGCCCCTCCTACAAATCCAGCTACCAGGTACTAGCAACTAGCACCTGGACCTAGATATTAAAAAGGCGGCAGGAGCCACGCTCTTGCCGCCTTTGGAATGGTAGCCACCCCGTGATAACGAATCAACCGGGCTGAATATCGACCCGCTCCATGCTTTCGTTGACCCGCTCGCGCATTTCCTTGCCGGGCTTGAAGTGCGGGACATACTTGGCTGCCAGTTCGACCGAATCCCCGGTTTTGGGATTGCGGCCGATCCGTGGCGGCCGGTAATGCAAGGAAAAGCTGCCAAAACCCCGGATTTCGATTCGCTCGCCGTTGGCCAGGGTGGTCGCCATGTGATCCAGCATGGTTTTCACGGCCAGCTCAACATCCTTGTAAGCTAATTGACTTTGCTTCTGCGAGAGAATCTCAATCAATTCTGATTTTGTCATAATCCGTCCTTCAGGGCAGACTTGCAACAGCCCGGTTGTGGCGTTATTCGTTGTTATCCATCTGTTCCTTGAGCAGATCGCCCAGGGTCGTGGTGGCGCCAGTGCTGGTACCGCCGCTGTAATCCTTGATAGCCGCTTTTTCAGCGTCCGAGTCAATGGCTTTAATTGACAGGGAAATCTGGCGGTTCTTGCGATCCACGCCGGTGAACTTGGCGTCAACGGTTTCGCCTTCCTTCAGGACGCTGCGCGCATCTTCAACACGATCCTGGGAGATTTCCGATGCCCGCAGATAACCTTCGATGCCGTCACCCAGATCGATCGTGGCGCCCTTGGGATCCACTTCGGTGATGGTGCCCTTGACCACGCTGCCCTTGGCATTTTCAGCCAGGAAGTTGGAGAAGGGATCCTTGTCCATCTGTTTGACGCCCAGGGAGATGCGCTCGCGCTCCGGATCCACAGAGAGAACAACCGCTTCAATTTCGTCGCCCTTCTTGTAGTTGCGCACGGCTTCTTCGCCGGGCACGTTCCAGGAGATGTCGGACAGATGCACCAGGCCGTCGATACCGCCATCCAGACCGATGAAGATACCAAAATCGGTAATGGACTTGATGGTGCCGCTGACCTTGTCGTTCTTGTTGTGCTGGGCGGCAAAGGCTTCCCAGGGATTTTCCTGGCATTGTTTCATGCCCAGGGAAATACGACGACGCTCTTCGTCGATGTCCAGCACCATGACTTCCACTTCATCACCCAGCTGAACAACCTTGCTCGGGTGAATGTTCTTGTTGGTCCAGTCCATTTCGGAAACGTGCACCAGACCTTCCACGCCTTCTTCGAGTTCGACGAAGCAACCGTAATCGGCGATGTTGGTGACCTTGCCGAACAGACGGGTGCCTTCGGGATAGCGACGGGAGATATCGACCCACGGATCGTCGCCCATCTGCTTGAGGCCGAGAGAAACACGCATGCGTTCGCGGTCGAACTTGAGGACCTTGACTTCGATCTCGTCACCGACCTGGACGATTTCGCTCGGATGCTTGACGCGCTTCCAGGCCATGTCGGTGATGTGCAACAGACCGTCAACACCGCCGAGATCGACAAACGCACCGTAATCGGTCAGGTTCTTGACCACGCCCTTGACCACGGCCCCTTCCTGCATGTTCTCCAGGATAGCTTCGCGCTCGGCGCCGCCTTCTTCCTCGACCACGGCACGCCGGGAAACGACGACGTTGTTACGACGCTGATCCAGCTTGATAACCTTGAATTCGAGATCCTTGCCTTCGAGATAACTGGTGTCACGTACCGGGCGCACATCTACCAGCGAACCTGGCAGGAAAGCGCGGATATGATCCAGCTCGACGGTAAACCCGCCCTTGACCTTGTCGGTAATGATACCGGTCACGGTTTCACCGGCTTCATGAGCGGCTTCGAGTTTCGTCCAGGTTTCGGCGCGCTTGGCCTTCTCGCGTGACAGACGGGTTTCACCAAAACCGTCTTCGACCGAGTCCAGCGCTACTTCCACGTTGTCACCGACGCTGACTTCGAGTTCACCTTCTTCGCCAAAAAACTGGGAAACAGGGATCACGCCCTCGGACTTGAGGCCGGCATTGACGACGACAAAGTCATCAGTGATATCGACAACAGTACCGGTAATGATCGCGCCGGGACGCATCTGGGTTTGATTCAGACTTTCTTCAAATAACTGTGCAAAGCTTTCGCTCATGTTGGATTTCGCCTCAGGCCACGGCGTGACCTTGTCTGGGTGCAGTCGAAACTGCGGGGTTGATTAAACACACAGGCGGAACCCCGGGGTTCCGCCCACTTCATTGGCCGCTACTCGGCAAAACGGTCCCGACACCCGGCCAGGACCTGTTCGACCACCTGGTCGATGTCCAGCGTGGAGGTATCCAGCACAATGGCATCGGCGGCCGGTTTCAGCGGCGAGGACTGGCGCTCGGTATCGCGCGCATCCCGCTCGGTGATCTCCCGTAGGAGGCCGGCCAGACTAGCACTTATTCCCTTTTCTTTCAACTGTTTATAACGTCTTTCGGCACGCACCTCGGCGCTGGCGGTCAGGTAGATCTTGAGGCCGGCATCGGGGAACACGGTGGTGCCCATATCGCGCCCGTCCGCCACCAGACCCGGGGCCTGGCGAAAATCGCGCTGGCGCTGCAGCAAGGCCGCGCGGACCGCTTCGAGCGCAGCCACTTTGGAGGCGTCGTTGCCGATCTGCTCGGTGCGAATGGCATTACCCACCGGCTCGCCATCGAGTCTGGCCACCACCTCGCCACTGTCCGGCAGGACTTCGAAATCCACATCCATTTGCAAGGCGTAGTCCGCCAGGGCACCCTCATCGGCTATATCAATGGCCCGCCGGGTAGCGCCCAGAGCCCCCAGCCGGTAGAGCGCGCCGCTGTCGAGCAGATGCCAGTTCAGGGTCCGTGCCACCCGACTGGCGATGGTCCCCTTGCCGGAACCGCTGGGGCCATCGAGGGTCAATACCGGCGCCGGTTCGCTCATGCCGCGCCCTCCTGACTGATAGCCAGCCCCGCACCGGCGGCCCGTTCCACAAAGCCGGGGAACGAGGTGGCCACGTTCTCACAGTCCCGGACGGTAATCGGTCCGTCGGCCCGCAGCGCCGCCATCGCGAAGGCCATGGCGATGCGGTGATCGCCGTGGCTGTCGACCGTGCCACTGCCCAGTACCCCGCCGCGAATCACCATGCCATCCTCGGTGGGCCGGGCATCGACGCCCAGTACCTGCAGGCCGTCGGCCATCACCTGGATGCGATCGCTCTCCTTGACCCGCAGCTCGCGGGCGCCGGTTAACACGGTCTCGCCCTCGGCGCAGGCGGCGGCAATAAACAGGGCCGGGAACTCGTCAATCGCCAGCGGCACCTGGTCCTCGGGGATAGGGATGCCTTTAAGCGGCGCGCTGCGTACCCGCACATCGGCCACCGGCTCACCCCCGACGGTCTGCTCGTTACTCAGGGTGATATCCGCGCCCATCTGCCGCAGGATAGTAATCACCCCGACACGGGTCGGGTTGATGCCCACATGCTCGAGCGTGATATCCGAGCCCGGCGCGATGCTGGCTCCGACCATGAAAAACGCCGCCGAGGAAATATCCGCCGGCACATCGATATTGCAGGCCGTAAGCTTGCCGCCGCTGGACAGACAGGCGGTGGCGCCGTCCCGTTGCAGCGGATAACCAAAGCCTTCCAGCATCTGCTCGGTGTGGTCCCGGGTCGGCGCCGGCTCGGTCACACAGGTTTCGCCCTCGGCATACAGCCCGGCCAGCAACAAACAGGATTTGACCTGGGCGCTGGCCACTGGCATGACGTAGTGAATCCCGTGCAACGCCTGACCGCCGTGAATCAGTAGTGGCGGCGTGCCGGCCTCGCTGGTCTCGATTTTCGCCCCCATCTCGGCCAGCGGGTCGGTGACCCGCTTCATCGGCCGTTTGTTCAGGGAGGCATCCCCCAGCAGGGTCGAATCAAACGGCTGGGCCGCCAGCAGCCCGGCGAGCAATCGCATGGAGGTGCCGGAATTGCCCAGATCCAGCGGTGCCGCCGGTGCCTTGAGGCCGTGCAATCCAACCCCGTCGATCACCACCTGCCCCGCTTTGGGACCGTCAATACTGACGCCCATCGCCCGAAACGCATTCAGCGTGGCAAGGTTGTCGGCCCCGTCAAGAAACCCGCTCACCCGGGTCGTCCCCTCCGCCAGAGCACCAAGCATGATGCTGCGATGGGAGATCGATTTATCGCCCGGGACACGCAGTCGGCCCCGCAGTTTCCCGCCGGGCTGGACTGTGAACAGGGGTGAAGTTGTTTTCTGAGTCATAACCGCCTACCCATCTCCGTCAGCATCAGGTCGTGCTAACGATTTCCTCGTTGTTTGTCTTGTGAATCTGGCGGGTGTGCCAGGCGAAAATCACCGTCAAATAGGTCAGGAACACCGCCGTGTAGTTATTGTGATAAACCGGGGCCGAATCAGTAATCGAGAACATCATTATCGATATCATCAGCAAAATACCGGTAAAGGCACTTTCTCTTGATCGGTGTCGAGTCTTTACGAAAAAGTATAACGGATAGAAATACAGCGCCAGCACGACAAGAAGCCCCAGCCCCCCTTTCGCCGCCAGTGCTTCGAAATAGACGTTATGCGGATGGGCATGATGTGCACTGTGTATGCGATTTTCATCGGCATACTGTTTTAGTTTGTCGTTGAAATTATAACGGCCGATACCCAGCAGGGGCTTCTCTGCTGCGGCAAACACGGAAGCGCGCCACATCTCCAGACGTTGACCAGCGCTGCTGTGACCGTATTTGTTCGGCCCGCCCGAATGTTCGACCATATAAGAAACATAGTTACCCACGTCAGTCACGGCACCATCTACGCGCTGCTTGGCTACATCGACCTGCAGATAACCCGTAACAATCAGGATAATCGACAGGGCTGCGAACAGCAGGGAGTTGCGCGCACGAAAATAATAAACAAAGGCAACCAGCACCCCGACCACCAGCGCCAGGTAAGCATTGCGTGCACCGGACATAAAGACAATGTAAAGTCCCGCCAGAGCAATAATAATGGTAATAATATTTCGCCAGTGATATTTGGCCAGTTGCCGGTGCCAGGGCAGCTGCAACGCGATCATGAGCAACAACACGGGCCCCAGCAGTAACGGACTGTAGGGTCCGGTAGTGCGTGGGCGATCCAGTACCATCAGTTCATGCAGCCCGAATGCTACAGCCAGCACAATCGCCAGCCAGGAGCCGGCCCACAGATAGCGCCACAAATCGTCGCAGCCGCGGGCAACCAGATAAAAGGGAATGATGAGCAAAAATTTCAGTTCATTGCCCAGCGCCTTCTGCCCGGCATCATCCCAGCCATTGGCGGTAATCGACAGGATGGCTACAAAAAAGTAGGCCCCCAGTATCCAGAGCAGGACTTTCTCTTCACGATAAAGCGGTGGCGAGGAGGCCCGCTTCATCGGCCACAGGATCAGACTGGTGAGCAGCAGCAACCCAAAAAAGGTACTGGCCCAGTGCTGTACATAAATGACACCGATGGGAAACAGCAGCACCCACAGGCGGATGAGACTCATCGACTCCAGCGGGAAATAGCGGGTAATCGGGGCCAAACGGGCGGCTAACATCATGGTCGTATTAAATTGTCCGTCACTGGCAGAAATCATCTCGCCGCTGCTTGGCGTGACGGAAGATTTCGAGCAATCGTTGACTGTCCTGGCGGCGTATCGCCTCGGTCAGAGTGTGTAAATCGGTGGTGAAGCGTTCCAGGCTCTCGACCAGCGCATCGCGGTTGGCCAGACAGATGTCGTGCCACATTTGCGGATCGCTGGAGGCGATGCGGGTGAAGTCGCGAAAACCGCCGGCAGCATAATCGAAGATCTCCTGGCTGTCATCCTGGCGGGCCAGACTGTCGACCAGCGCATAGGCCAGCATGTGCGGCAAATGGCTGGTGGCCGCGAGCACGGCATCATGATGGGCCACGCTCATTTCCATCACGTCGGCGCCGGCCGCTTCCCAGAGCCGGCGGACGGTTTGCACGGCTGCCGGGCTTGTACCGGACTCGGGGGTGAGAATCACCCGGCGTTGCTCGAACAGTTCCGCGAACGAGGCTTCCACCCCGCTTTGCTCGGTCCCCGCGATGGGGTGACCCGGCACAAAATTGGCCGGCAAGCCGCCAAACACCTGTTCCGCGTCGGCCACCACACTGCCTTTGGCACTGCCCACATCGGTCACAATCGTGTTCGCCGACAGGACCGGGGCAATCTGTTCCAATACCGGGCGTATCGCTCCCAGGGGAACGGCCAACACCACCAGCTCCGAATCCTGGCAGGCTTTGGCCGGATCGGTCTCGACGGTATCAACCACCCCCAGTTTGCGGGCAATCTCCAGCTGGTCGCGATGGCGACCGGCGCCAACCAGGGTGGTCACAGCATTGGCCCGACGCAGCGCCCGCGCCAGCGAGCCGCCGATGAGGCCGACACCGATGATGGTCAGTTTGTTGATGATCACGGGTTGCCCTGTCACGGTGTTTGCCGGATCGCTTCCAGTGCCTCGATGCAGCGCTGGTTTTCCTTCTCGCTGCCGACCGAGATACGCACATGTTCCGGCAGATCGTAATTGGCCACCGGGCGCACGATAATCCCCCGGCGTAATAACTGCTCGTTGATCTCGGCAGCCGCACCGACCTTCACCGTGACAAAATTACCCGCCGAGGGGATGTAATCCAGTCCCAGCCGGTCGAATGCGGCGTAATACTGTTTCAGTCCGGCCGCATTGAGCGCGATGCTGCGTTGCAGATGTGCCGTGTCCGTCAACGCCGTTGCCGCCGCGGCAAGCGCCAGGTGATTAACGTTAAACGGCTGGCGAACGCGGTTCAGATAATCGCCCACCTCGGGATGTGAAACCGCATAACCGACCCGCAACCCGGCCAGGCCGTAAGCCTTGGAGAAAGTGCGCGTCACGATCAGGTTGGGAAACGCTGCCAGCCATTGCAGACCATCGGGGTAATCCGCCACCCCCATCATCGGATCGGCGGCGTATTCAAAATAAGCTTCATCCAGCACCACCAGCACATGCGGTGGAATCTGTTTTAAAAAATCATGTAATGCCGGTTTCGAGAGCCAGGTGCCGGTCGGGTTATTCGGGTTGGCGATAAAGATCAGCCGCGTGCGGTCGGTAATCGCTTCGCGCATCGCATCGAGATCATGTCCCCAGGCGCTGGCCGGCGTCATCACCGCTTTGGCACCGATGGCGCGGGTCACCAGCGGGTAGACTGCGAAGGCATGCTGCGAAAAAATCACCTCATTGTCCGGCGTCACGAACGCCCGGGCAATCAGTTCCAGCACATCATTCGAGCCGTTACCCAGCGTAATCTGCGACGGCTCGAGATCGAAACGCTTGCATAACGCCTGCTTGAGAACAAAACCGTTACCGTCCGGATAGCGGCTGAGTTCACTCAGGCTATCGCTGATCGTTCTCAATACATCCGGTGATGCGCCCAGCGGGTTTTCATTGGAGGCCAGCTTGATAACATCATCCAGCCCATATTCCCGCTTCAGCTCATCAATCGGCTTGCCCGGCTGGTAGGGTGTCAGCTCACGGACTCCCGGGGCAGCCAGTTCAGAAATATCGATTTTCTCTGCTAATCGTGTCATAGGGTTTAACTCAAAAATCTCTGCATCGTTTGGCTGCCCAGATACCAGGTGCTAGGTGCTAGGTGCCAGTAACTAGCCGAAGGCCTAGTGGGAGGCGATTCCATCGGCGACAGTTGTGCCCCTGCTCCCGAGTCGCGGCTGCAAGCCCCTCCTACAAGACAGTTACCAGCATGTAGGCCCGATAAGGCGCAGCGGTATCGGGCAAAATCTCGAATCTAGAACCTCGCCCTTCTCTTGTGGGAGGCGATTCCATCGGCGACGGTTGTGCCCCTGCTCCCGAGTCGCGGCTGCAAGCCCCTCCTGCAACAAACCGTTCTAAGTTCTAAGTTCTAAGTTCTAAGTTCTGAGTTCTAAGTTCTAAGTACTAAGTACTAAGTACTAAGTACTAAGTACTAAGTACTAAGTACTCATCAAGTCTGCCAACTGCCCTCTGCAAACTGCCAACTTTGTTTCACAACACCGCGCGCGGATAGGATCCGAGTACTTTGACCATGCTGGCTGTCTCGTCCAGTTCCCGGATCGCCTGGCTGACGTTGCTATCGTCGATATGACCTTCGATATCAATGAAAAACGCGTAATTCCACATTCCCTGGCGTGAAGGACGGGACTCGATGCGCGACATGGAGATATCGTGTCTGGCGAAGGGTTCCAGCATGTCATAAAGGGCGCCCGGGCGATTACGGGTATACACCAGCATCGAGGTTTTGTCTTTACCGCTGGGCGGGGTTACCCGTCGACCGACGACCAGAAAGCGGGTGGTGTTCTCCGGATGGTCCTCGATATTTTTCGCCAGATAGTCGAGTTCGTAAATGTCCGCCGCGCTTTCGCCGGCGATGGCTGCCGAAGCCGAATCGGCGCTGGCCAGACGCGCGGCCTCGGCATTGCTGCTGACATCGACCTGTTCCACGTCGGTCAGGTGCGAATCCAGCCATTTACGACACTGGGCCAGTGACTGGCGATGAGAATAGACCTTACGAATGTCACTAATGCCGGCACTCTTGCTCAACAGATGATGATGAATCCGCAGCTCTACCTCGCCGCAAATCGACAGGGACGAGGTCATGAATTCATCCAGGGTATGGTTGATGACGCCCTCGATCGAATTTTCCACCGGCACCACCCCATAGGAAGCGGTACCGGACTCTACTTCGCGAAACACGTCGCCAATCGTGGCCAGTGGGAGAGTCTGTACCGAATGACCGAAGTGTTTGAGTGCTGCCGCCTGGGTAAAGGTCCCTTCCGGCCCCAGAAAAGCGATGTTCATAATCCGTTCCAGCGCCAGGCAGGCGGACATAATCTCGCGAAACAGCCGCGCCATCTCCTCATTACTCAGGGGACCCTGGTTACGCTGCATGACATTGCGCAGGACCTGAGCTTCACGTTCGGCACGATAAAAGACGTCATCGCCATTGGCCTGCTTGGTGCGCGCCACCTCCTCGGCCAGACGCGCACGCTCGCTGATCAGCGACTGGATTTGTTCATCCAGCTGATCGATATGCTCACGCAGTTTTTTCAGATCGTCACTCAAGTCAGTGATCCGTATTCAATCAATGAAGCGGACTTTCAGTACACCATTAATGGCCGTAAGCTGTTCACGTGTGGTTTCATCCGCGCTGCCATCGATATCGATCAGATTATAGGCAAGGCTACCGCGTGACTTGTTAATCATATCCACGATATTCAGGTTCTGGGTGGCCAGGACCCCTGTGATCTGACCGACCATATTTGGCTCATTGCGATTGACGATAGCGATGCGCTGGCCTTCGGTACGTTCCATATAGACTTCCGGGAAATTGACCGAATTGCGGATATTACCGTGCTCGAGATAATCGCGCACCTGCTCGGCCACCATGATGGCACAGTTTTCTTCCGCCTCGAC
Source organism: Thiohalophilus sp. (assembly GCF_046483665.1). GTDB lineage: Bacteria > Pseudomonadota > Gammaproteobacteria > UBA6429 > Thiohalophilaceae > Thiohalophilus. The sequence goes on from NZ_JAWOCR010000011.1 coordinate 9,778, forward strand.
AGTGGAAGCACCCAGATGTGGCAACGTTACAACCCGTTCATGATGTTTCAGCAGATTACTGGGAAAGTCACACACATAGGCATACACCTTGCCCGCCTTGATCGCTTCGCTGACGGCTTCATCATCAATGATACCATTACGCGCGAAATTGAGAATCACGACATTGTCGCGCATCAATTTGAGTCGCTCGGCATTGATCATATTACGGGTTGCATCGACCAGCGGCACATGGAAGGTAATGAAATCCACCTTGGACACCAGTTCGTCCATACTGCCGGCCTTCTCCACATCGGAGGACAATTGCCAGGCGCCTTCGACGGTAATGCCCGGGTCAAAGCCAACGACGCGCATGCCCAGTTGCAGGGCCATGTTGGCCACGTTACGGCCAATGGCGCCCAGACCGATGACACCCAGAGTACGTCCCGGCAACTCGAAACCGCCGAAGTTTTTCTTGCCGGCTTCCACCGCCTTGTTGATCTCGGCATCCGAGCCTTCAACGGAACGGGCAAAATCCCAGGCCGGACCGATATTCCGACAGGCCATCAGCATGCCGGCCAGTACCAGCTCCTTGACTGCGTTGGCGTTGGCGCCCGGCGCATTGAATACGGCAATGCCCTGCTCGGACATCTTGTCGACCGGGATATTGTTCACCCCGGCGCCGGCGCGGCCGATGGCCTTCAGGCTGGACGGCACTTCCATGTCGTGCATCTTCGCCGAACGCACCAGAACGGCATCGGGATGGCCGATTTCGGAAGCAATTTCATACTGATCGCGCGGCAGTCGTTCCAGGCCGGCCAGCGAGATATTATTTAACGTCAGAACCTTGTACATAATTATTCACTTTTATTGCTATCGTAAATTTATCGCGGAGGACGCGGAGCCGCAGAGTCGCGGAGAACTTAATCAACTAAATTCAATATTTTGTTTCAATTGATTTTCTCTGCGCCTCCGCGGCTCCGCGACCTCTGCGTTATTAATCAGCTAATTATCGATTAGCAATTACTAGCCATTTCGTTTTTCGAAGTCGGCCATGAACTCGACCAGTGTGTCGACGCCGGCTTCGGGCATGGCGTTATAGATGCTGGCGCGCATGCCGCCGACGGAGCGATGGCCTTTGAGGGTGGTCAGACCCTGTTTGGCGGCCTCTTCGAGGAAGGTCTTGTCCAGATCGGGGTTGGCCAGGGTAAACGGCACGTTCATCCACGAGCGGCAATCGGGTTTGACCGGGTTGGCGTAAAAGTCGGAGTTGTCGATTGTATTATAGAGCTTGTCCGCTTTGCGCTTGTTGATCTCGGCCATGCCCTGCAGACCGCCTTTGTCTTTCAGCCATTCGAACACCAGGCCGGCCAGATACCAGCCGTAGGTCGGCGGGGTATTGGCCATGGAATCGTTTTCGGCGTGTACCTGATAATCGAACATGGCCGGGGTCCTGTCGAGCGTTTCGCCGATCAGGTCCTTGCGCACGATCACGACCGTCAGTCCGGCCGGGCCGATATTTTTCTGCGCACCGGCGTAGATCACACCGTATTTCGACACATCGATGGGGCGCGACAAAATCGTCGAGGACATATCCGCCACCAGCGGTACATCACCGGTATCGGGAATGTAGTTGAACTCGACCCCGCCAATGGTTTCATTCGGTGTGTAATGCACATAGGCCGCATCACCACTGAGTTGCAATTCAGATTGCGCGGGAGCACTACTGAAACCATCGGCTTCGCTGGATGCCGCCAGATTGACATCGCAGAATTTTTTCGCCTCGGCAATCGCCTTTTTCGACCAGGCACCGGTATTGATGTAATCAGCCTTGCTTTTATCGCGCAGCAGGTTCATTGGCACCATGGCGAACTGGCTGCTGGCGCCGCCCTGTAAAAACAGAATTTCGTAACTCCCCGGAATTGCCATCAGCTCGCGCAGATCATTTGTCGCTTTCTCGGCAATGGACATAAATTCCTTGCCGCGATGGCTCATCTCCATCACCGACATACCGGTCCCGTGCCAATCGAGCATTTCCTCGCGAGCGCGCTCCAGAACTTCCTGGGGCAGCATCGCCGGACCGGCGCTGAAATTAAATACACGACTCATACAAACTCCTAATATTTGATTGCCTGGAAACGTTTTACCTGTATTTCGCGGTTTTCATATTCTGTTCAACAAGGGCCGAGGGACGAGTAACGAGTTACGAGGCGAAAATAATTATTCCTCGTCACTCGTCACTTGTTCCTCGTCACTGATTTTGGCGATGCGTTCGATGCCGGAGAGTTTTTCGCCTTCGCCGAGGCTGATCAGTTTGACGCCCTGGGTATTGCGACCCATGATGGAGACTTCGTCGACTTTGGTACGCACCAGCGTACCGCGGCTGGTGATGAGCATCATCTCATCCTCTTCACCTACCAGTTCAGCACCGATCACTGCGCCGTTACGCTCCGAGGTCTGGATCGACTTGACGCCCTGGCCGCCGCGACCGTGTCGGGGATAGTCATCCACGCCGGTGCGCTTGCCATAGCCATTTTCCGTGGCGGTGAGGATATGGCCGTCAGTGGCGATGATCAGCGAGATGACATGCTGATCGGATTGCAGCTTCATGCCGCGCACGCCGACCGAGCTACGGCCCATGGCACGCACATCCTGTTCGTTGAAGCGAATGGCCTTGCCGGCGTTGTTGAATAGCAATACATCCTGATCCCCCCCGGTCAGTTCCACACCGATCAGATGATCGTTCTCACGCAGTTCAATGGCGATAATCCCCGAGGCACGCGGGCGGGAGAAATCGGTCAGCGGGGTTTTCTTGACCGTGCCATTGCTGGTAGCAAAGAAAATAAACTGGTCTTTTGCGTATTCGCGAATCGGCAGGATGGCGTTGATTCGCTCGCCCTCTTCCATCGGCAACAGGTTGACGATCGGGCGTCCGCGCGCGGTACGTCCGGCCTGCGGCAGTTCGTAGACTTTCAGCCAGTAGACCTTGCCGCGGCTGGAGAAACAAAGAATGGTGTCGTGGGTGCTGGCCACGAACAATTTGTCGATAAAGTCTTCATCCTTGACCGAGGTTGCCGCCTTGCCTTTGCCGCCACGGCGTTGTGAGGTGTAGGCCGTGATCGGTTGTGCCTTGGCATAACCTTCGTGCGACAGGGTCACCACCACATCTTCTTCAGTGATCAGATCCTCTATGGTGAGATCTTCCTGGCTGGCGATGATCTCGGTACGCCGTTCATCACCGTATTGATCGCGCATTTCCGTCAGCTCATCACGAATCACCTGCATCAGGCGTTCGGAGCTGGCCAGGATCGCCAGTAACTCCTCGATCTGCTTGAGCAACTCTTCATATTCATTGAGGATCTTGTCCTGTTCCAGACCGGTCAGGCGGTGCAGGCGCATCTCCAGGATCGCCTGGGCCTGGGCATCGGACAACCGGTAACGACCGTCGACCAGGCCGAATTCGGGCGCCAGCCCTTCCGGCCGGGAAGCCGCGGCACCGGTACGTTCCAGCATCTGGTTGACCACGCCCGGTTCCCACAGGGTCGACATCAACTGTTCCTTGGCTTCGGCCGGATTTTTGGCCGCCTTGATCAGGGCAATGATCTGATCGATGTTGGCCAGAGCGATCGCCAGGCCTTCGCGCACGTGCGCTTTCTCGCGCGCCTTGCGCAGATCGAAAACAGTACGGCGGGTCACCACCTCGCGACGATGACGAATAAATGCCGCCAGAATCTGGTGCAGGTTGAGCAGTTGCGGTTGCCCTTCCACCAGCGCCACCATGTTAATGCCGAACACGGTCTGCATCTGGGTGTGCTGATAGAGATTGTTGAGCATCACCTCGACGACTTCGTTGCGGCGCAGTTCGATCACCACGCGCATGCCTTCCTTGTCCGACTCGTCGCGCAGCTCGCTGATGCCCTCGATTTTCTTTTCCTTGACCAGTTCGGCGATGCGCTCCAGCAGGCGCGCCTTGTTGACCTGATAGGGCAGTTCAGTCACCACGATACGCTCACGGCCGTTGGCCATTTCTTCCACGTGGGTCCGGGCCCGCACATAAATACGGCCACGTCCGGTGGCATAGGCCTCGGCAATGCCCCGCGCGCCGTTGATAATGCCGGCGGTGGGGAAATCCGGACCCGGAATATATCCCATCAGTTCCTGGATGGTGATATCGGGCTTGTCGATCATCGCCAGGGTGGCATTGATCACTTCGATCAGATTGTGTGGCGGAATGTTGGTCGCCATCCCCACGGCGATCCCGGCCGAGCCGTTGACCAGCAGGTTGGGTATGCGGGCCGGCAGGATCTCCGGCTCATATTCAGTTTCATCGTAATTGAGCGTGTAATCGACAGTCTCTTTTTCGATATCGGCCAGCAGTTCATGGGCGATTTTGGCCATGCGCACTTCGGTGTAACGCATGGCCGCCGGAGCGTCGCCATCCACCGAACCGAAATTGCCCTGGCCGTCGACCAGCATGTAACGCAACGAGAAGGGCTGGGCCATGCGCACGATGGTGTCATACACCGCGCTGTCGCCATGGGGGTGGTATTTACCGATGACGTCACCGACCACGCGGGCCGATTTTTTATAGGGTTTGTTCCAGTCATTGCCCAGTTCGCGCATCGCGTACAGGACACGGCGGTGAACCGGCTTGAGGCCGTCCCGCACGTCGGGCAGGGCGCGCCCGACAATCACACTCATGGCATAGTCCAGGTAGGACTGCTTCATCTCCTCCTCGATGTTAATCGGGAGGACTTCCTTGGCAAATTCGCTCATGCGTCGGCTTCAGTCAGGTTAGTGTGGCTCGTTAATTCTTGAGACGATTTTAGACGGCCACTATACCATAGCGGGGCTACCTACTGCATCTTTGGAAAAAGGCGTGAGAAACCCGTTGCGGGCGTATCGTGCAGAGCCATGGGGTTTTGAAAACCGTTTTGATGCTCGTCCAGAGCAGAAAATCAGCGCGGCTCGCCCATGTGCTGCGCCATTTTCCCGGCGTCGGGCTGTTCGATAATCCCGCGCTCGGTGACGATGGCATCCACCAGCTCCGCCGGGGTGACATCAAAGACCGGATTCCAGGCCCCGGCCCCGTCAGCCGCTACCCGCTGACCGCCGCAGCTCAGCAATTCATGGGGGTCACGCTGTTCAATCGGAATCGCCCCGCCCTCGCCGATCGCCATATCAATCGTGGAAGTCGGTGCGGCCACCATGAATTTGACGCCGTGCCGGCGTGCCAGCACCGCCAGCGAATAGGTGCCAATCTTGTTGGCCACGTCACCGTTGGCCACGATCCGATCGGAGCCGACAATCACCCACTGCACCTTGCCCTGGCGCATCAGCCAGGCAGCGGCACCCTCGGCCACCAGTGTTACCGGAATCTGATCCTGCAGCAGCTCCCAGGCTGTCAGGCGTGCCCCCTGCAGCCAGGGCCGGGTCTCGTCGGCATAGACCGTGTCCAGTTTGCCCCCGCTACAGGCGCTGCGAATCACCCCCAGCGCCGTGCCGTGGCCGCCGGTTGCCAGCGCCCCGGCATTGCAGTGGGTCAGCACGCTGCTGCCCGGCGCGATCAGCGAGGCCCCGAGCTCACCCATTTTCAGATTGGCGGCAATGTCTTCTTCATGGAGGGTCCGGGCCTCCTCCAGCAAGACCGGAAAAGGATCCCCGTGTATCTCATCCAGCCGACGACGCAACCTTTCGATCGCCCAGTAGAGGTTGATGGCAGTCGGTCGGGCCCCGGCCAGCTGCTGTAAATCGGCTTCGAGGTTATGTCGCCAGTTTGCCGCCGATTCGGCATAACGTTGCCGCGCCCCCAGCGCCACGCCATAGGCCGCGGTAATCCCGATAGCCGGTGCGCCGCGCACCACCATATCCCGGATCGCCTGCGCTACCTCGACCACACTACGGCAGTACATATACTGGTGTTGCCCCGGCAGCAGTCGCTGATCCAGCAGGCAAACCGCCTCGTCATCCCACATCACCGGCTTGAAGGTGTCGTATTGATCCAGCATAAAAAATTCAGGATTGTTTCGGGGAACCTATTGTAATCCGTCAAGCTACTTGAAGATATGGCAAAATTTTTCAGGGATAGACAAAGCTCGACATTAATCCTTTTTACCCTGTCTGTTCTCTCGTGGAGCCGCAAAGACGCCAAGAAATAAATAACCCCATTGTAAACTCTGCGTCTCTGCGTCTCTGCGTCTCTGCGAGAGATTATTTTTTTCAGTGAGCACGACGTGTGGAACACATCCTGCCCCACTGTTCTCTCGCCGAGCCGCAAAGACGCCAAGAAATAAATAAACCCATAGTTACCTCTGCGTCTCCGCGTCTCTGCGAGAGATTATTTTCAGATGCTTAGAAGGGGCCACCCTACCCGGCTCAGCTTGTTCTCTCGCCAAGCCGCAAAAAACTTGCAGCGGTGAATCCAATCCCTGTATCTTTCCCGGCATGAAGATTGACACACTGTTATCCGCGCGCTGGATTTTGCCTGTTGAACCAGAGGGTGTGGTATTCGAGCAGCATGCCATTGCGATCCATAATGGACGCATCGAGGCTGTCCTTCCCAGGGAAGAAGCCGAACAACGCTATCAGGCGGATCATGTCGAGCACTTCGAACAACATGTTCTGATGCCCGGATTGATCAACCTGCACGGTCATGCCGCCATGACTTTGATGCGCGGGCTGGCCGACGATCTGCCCTTGATGGAATGGCTGCAACAACATATCTGGCCGGCGGAACAACAATGGGTGGGCAAGGAGTTCGTCTACGACGGCAGTCTGCACGCCTGCGCCGAGATGCTGCGCGGTGGCACCACCTGTTTCAATGATATGTATTTTTTCCCCGAGGAGACCGTGCGTGCGGTGGACCAGGCCGGCATGCGCGCCTGCGTCGGGCTGATTATGATTGACTTTCCCACGCCCTGGGCACAGACCCCGGAAGAATATCTGAGCAAGGGTATCGCCCTGCACGATCAATTACGCGGCAACAGTCTGATCCGTACCGCCTTTGCCCCGCACGCGCCCTATACTGTCTCCGACGAACCGCTGCAACGGATTGCCACTTATGCCGAAGAACTGGACATTCCGGTGCATATGCATGTGCATGAAACCGCCCATGAGGTCGGGGAGAGTCATCAACAAAGTGGCAAGCGGCCGCTGCAGCGGCTGGACGAACTGGGCTTGCTCAATCCGCATTTGCTGGCCGTGCATATGACCCGGTTAAATCAGGAAGAAATACTGCGCCTGGCCGAGGCCGGGGTACATGTGGTGCATTGTCCCGAATCGAACCTGAAATTGGCCAGCGGCTTCTGTCCGGTGCATGAACTGTCCCGGGCCGGCGTGAATCTGTGCCTCGGTACCGATGGCGCCGCCAGCAATAATGATCTCGATATGTTCAGCGAAATGCGCACGACCGCCCTGCTGGGCAAGGCGGTGGCCGGTGACGCCAGCGCCCTGCCCGCCGAGGACGTGCTGCGCATGGCGACCATCAACGGCGCCCGGGCGCTGGGACTGGAACAGGAAATCGGCTCGCTGGAAGCCGGCAAGTCCGCCGATATCATTGCCGTCGACCTTGGCACCCTGGAAAGCCAGCCGGTCTATCATCCGGTATCGCAACTGGTCTATACCGCCGGGCGCGAACAGGTCACCGACGTCTGGGTCGCCGGACGCCAGCTGCTCAAAGAACGCGAGCTGACGACCATCGACCCGAATGCCGTATTGGAGCGGGCCGCCGATTGGCAGCAGCGTCTCGTCCCTCTGGACTAACAAAAAAGTGCCGAGGGACGAGGGACGAGGCTTGGATTTGATCCCCTCCCCCTAACCCCCTCGGCTCGGGCGTCCTGCTTCGCTCTACCGAGTCCATCCATGGACTCGTCCCTGTGGGAGGGGGGGGATTGATCCTGCTACCAACACGATCATCCCCTCCCCTGCAAGGGGAGGGTTAGGGAGGGGTGACATAGAATCAGCCCCGGCAAAATCTCCTCGTCACTCGTCCCTCGTACCTCGGCCCTGCGAATTTCTGTATACTATTTATATGAGCCAAACACACACCAACGTCGATCATCAGGAAATCGCCAAGTTCGAGGATCTCGCCTCGCGCTGGTGGGATCCCCATGGCGAGTTCAAGCCGCTGCATGAAATCAACCCCTTGCGTCTGGAATATATCGACCGGCGCGTAACCCTGGCCGGCAAGAAAGTGCTGGATGTGGGCTGCGGCGGCGGGATTCTCTCCGAGGCCATGGCGCAGCGGGGCGCGACTGTGACCGGTATCGACATGGGGGAAGCGCCGTTGAGCGTGGCGCGGCTGCACAGGCATGAGTCCGGCGTAGAGGTTGATTATCAGCAGATCACCGCTGAAGAACTGGCCGATCGGGAAGCCGGTGAATACGACGTGGTCACCTGCCTGGAGATGCTCGAACATGTGCCCGACCCCGCCTCGGTCGTGCGCGCCTGCGCGCAACTGATCAGGCCCGGCGGGCATGTATTTTTTTCCACCATCAACCGCAACCCCAAATCGTATCTGTTTGCGATCATCGGTGCCGAATATATCCTCAAGCTACTGCCCAAAGGCACTCATGATTATGCCAGATTCATCCGCCCTGCCGAGCTGGAAAGCTGGGTGCGTGCCGCGGACCTTGGCACCCGCGAACTGACCGGCATGAGTTACAACCCGCTGACCAAAACCTATTCCCTGGGGCACGATGTCAGTGTCAATTACCTGTTACATACCCAGAAGTCGTGATCAACACCGTACTGTTTGACCTGGACGGCACGCTGGCCGACACCGCACCGGATCTGGCTCATGCCCTCAATGCTGTGCGCCTGAAATACAATCTGCCCGTCTTGCCTTTCGACATGATTCGCCCTGTGGTGTCGCACGGTGGCAAGGCATTAATCGAGCTGGGCTTTGCCCAAACCCAAATCGACGCCGACTTCGAAACGTTACGCCAGCAACTGCTACAGCATTATCACAGCAATCTGGCCACGCACACCGTGTTGTTCCCTGGCATGGCAAAACTGCTCGACAGCCTGGAAACCCGCGGCCACAACTGGGGCGTAGTGACCAACAAGCCCGGCTGGCTGACCGACCCCTTGCTGCAGGCGCTGAACCTCGACCAGCGCGCCCGCTGTGTAGTCAGCGGGGATACCCTGCCACAACGCAAACCTGATCCCGCCCCCCTGTTGCATGCCTGTCAACAGTGCGGCAGCGAGACGCAGCAATGCCTTTATGTGGGCGACGCCCAGCGCGACATCGAAGCCGGCCGCCGCGCCGGCATGCAGACACTGGTTGCCCTGTTCGGCTATATTGGCGAGTATGAACAACCGGATACCTGGGGCGCCGACGCAATGGTGGAGTCCCCCGAAGCGATCCTCGAGTGGCTGAAGTGAATGCGTCAATCAACAAAAGTTACAATGAATATAACTCTCGCAGAGACGCGAAGACGCAAAGGATATAAATATTCAATGCGCACCAACAAGTACACGATTTTCTTTGCGGCCTTCGCGGCTTTGCGAGAGGTAATGATCACTTGATCCATAAAAAGTTCATCAGATAATGCAACAGGAACTGATTTACGCTGCAATCGCTGTTGGTTCCCTGCTGGTCGGGGCGCTGGGGGTATATCTGTGGTTACAGAAACGCATCCATGCACTGCAACGGGAAAACAGCGAACTGAGTACGACGCTGGAGCTGGAGCGCCGGCATGCCGAGGAGAAACTGGAAACGCTGACCCAGGCCCGCGAGCAACTCAAGGAAACCTTTTCGTCTATTTCCAGCCAGGCACTGAAACATAATTCCGAGGAGTTCCTGCGACTGGCGCAACAGAATCTGGAAAAATTCCAGAACCAGGCCAAAGGCGATCTGGCGCAGAAGGAAAAAGCCTTCGAACAATTGATCAAGCCTATCCGGGACTCGCTGGAAAAAACCGAACAGCAGATCCACAGCATCGAAAAAGATCGCAAGGAAGCCTATGGCGCGCTGCACAAGCACATCGAAACCATGAACCTGACCCAGCAGGAGTTACGTAACCAGACTCATAACCTGGTTCAGGCGCTGCGGCGTCCCGAGGTGCGCGGCCAGTGGGGTGAACTGACCCTCAAGCGACTGGCGGAGCTGGCCGGCATGGTCGAGCATTGTGATTTTTATCAGCAGGAAAACGTCAAAACCGACGAAGGTCGTCAGCGTCCGGATATGATCGTGCGCATGCCCGACGGGCGCGAGATTGTGGTCGATGTCAAAACACCCCTGGATGCCTATTTAAGTGCCATTGAAAGCAGCGACGAGGAGCAGCGCAAGCAACACATGCAGCGCCATGCCAAAAACGTTCGCCAGCGCATCAACGAGCTGCACAGCAAGGCGTACTGGAGTCAGTTCAGCCAGTCACCGGAGTTTGTGGTGCTGTTTATTCCCGGTGACCAGTTCCTCAGCGCGGCCCTGGAAACCGATTATCAATTGATGGAAGATGCGTTGAGTAAAAATGTAATTCTGGCCACCCCTACCAGCTTTGTCGCCTTGCTGCGCGCGGTGGCTTACGGCTGGCGTCAGGAACAACTGGCCAAAAATGCCGAGCAGATCAAAAAGATCGGCGAAGAGCTGTATCAACGGCTGGCGACCTTTACCGGCCATTTACAAAAGATGGGGCGTAGCCTGGATGCGACCGTCAAACACTTCAACAGTACGGTGGGGTCGTTTGACAGCCGCATCCTGCCCAGCGTGCAGAAATTTCGCGAGATGGGTATCAGCTCCAGCAAGGAGATCGAGGCGCAGGAACAGGTCGAAAGCGGCGTGCGTCAGATCGAGACCGACACTGACCAGTAGTCAGTTATTCCTTGAGTTTACCCTTGATTTCCGAACCAAGATCCTCCACTTTCTTGCCAGCCCGTTCCATGGCCTCGCCGGTACTTTCCTGCAGGCGCTGCTGCAGGGTTGGCCCGTCGAAAGGATTACTCAAGATCGGTTTGCCCTTGCCAATATTAACGCCAAACCACATCCCGACGGCGAGGCCAATAATGATGCCAAAGAGGATCAGTTTGAGTTTTTTCATTGCCTGCGACCTGATTCTTTATAATGTGCTTACAATACTATAGACGACTCTCATGACAAGCAACATACTGGCCGACGCTTATGCCCATTGCGCGACAATAGCGAGCAATCATTACGAGAATTTTCCCGTTGCCAGTCGTCTGCTGCCGGCCCGGATTCGACCGGCAGTAACGGTCATTTATGCTTTCGCCCGCCGCGCCGATGATTTCGCCGATGAGGGTGACTTGAGTCGTGAACAACGCCTGGCCCGGCTCGATGAGTACCGACATCGCCTGCAACAATTGCAGAGGGGGGAATCGTTTGATGACCCGATATTCGTCGCCCTGCAGGATGTCATCACGCACCATCACCTGCCTGTCGAACCCTTACACCGGTTATTGCAGGCCTTTGCTCAGGATGTAGAGAAGACCCGTTATGCCGATTTTGGCGAGCTGATGGACTATTGCCGCTGTTCCGCCAACCCGATCGGCGAACTCCTGCTGCATCTCAACGACGCCGCCAGCGAGCGCAACATCGGTTATTCCAATGCCATTTGCACTGCCCTGCAGTTGATCAATTTTCTGCAGGATATGCATCAGGATTATCAGGAAAATAACCGTATCTATATTCCCCGGGACGAGATGCAGCGCTTTGGTGTCAGCGAACAACATATCGCCAGCCGCAAGACCGATTTTGCCATGCAAGGCCTGATGCGCCAGCAGATCGAACGGGCGCGCCGACTTCTCGAATCCGGCGCGCCGCTGGGCTTGCTTCTCAGCGGGCGCTTTGGTCTGGAAATACGACTGGTCATCGCCGGCGGCGGCCGTATTCTCAAACATCTGCACGACAACAGCCAGGCGGCATTCGCCCGTCCCCGACTCACGCCACGTGACAAACTGGCCATGCTGGCACAGGCGGCCCTGCCCCGAATGCTCGGCCGTCGCCGAGGCCCTGGCAAATCGGGCTGTGGAATCTGATACACTGGCCGCATCATGACCCCCGATCAATATTGTCAGAACAAGGCCGCCTCCAGCGGTTCCAGTTTCTATTACAGTTTTCTGTTTCTCACCCGCCCCAGGCGCCGGGCGATCATGGCCCTGTATGCCTTCTGCCGTGAAGTGGACGACGTGGTGGATGACAACAAGACACCGGAGGTGAGCCGGGTCAAGTTGCAATGGTGGAAAGATGAAATCGATCGCCTGTTCGATAGTCAGCCACAGCATCCCGTGACGCAGGCCTTACAGTCGGTGATTGCTGAATTCGACCTGCCCCGCGAGTACTTCGTAGAGATCATTGACGGCATGGAAATGGATCTCGAACAACATCGCTATGCCACGTTCAAGGAGTTGTCCCTGTACTGTTACCGGGCCGCCAGTGTGGTCGGATTGTTATCGGCGGAAATTTTCGGTTACCGGGATCGGCAAACACTCAAATACGCCCGGGATCTGGGCCTGGCGTTTCAACTGACCAACATCCTGCGTGATGTCGGAGAAGATGCCCGACGCGGACGTATCTATCTGCCCCAGGAAGATCTGCAGCGCTTTGGTGTGCAGGAAGCGGATCTGTTACAGGGCAAGGAAAGTTCCGAATTTTATCAACTGATGGCATTCGAGGCAGAACGGGCCCGCGATTATTATCAACGCGCCCATGCCCATTTGCCCGAAATCGACCGTCGTGACCAGCGTGCGGGGCTGATCATGAGCCGCATCTATCAACGTCTGCTGGACGAGCTGGAAAAAGACGGGTTTCATGTCCTGACCCGTCGCATTAATCTGACCGCACTGGCCAAGTTATGGCTGGCCGCTACAACTGTCTGGCATGAACGAGGGTGGAGACGCTCGCAGTCGGACAGGGAACATTCCCGATGAAACAGGCTCCGGTGGTCATCGTCGGTGGCGGCTGGGCCGGCCTGGCTGCTGCAGCGGATCTGGCCGCTCGCGGCCTTCAGCCGTTGCTGCTGGAAGCCGGCAAGCAACCCGGTGGTCGGGCACGCAAGGTCGCTTTCGCCGGCCAGGCCGTGGACAATGGACAACATCTGTTTATCGGCGCCTATCATCATACTCTGCGCCTGCTGAAGCAGTTTGAGCTGCCTGTTGAAGAGTTGTTCAAGCGCCAGCCCCTGCACCTGACCCTGCAACATCCGCAGGGGCCAAAATTATCGCTGCGCGCTCCCCGCCTGCCCGCCCCGCTGCACTTGCTATGGGCACTGCTTAACGCCCAGGGACTGTCGACCCGCAGTCGCTGGCAGGCTCTGAAATTTGGCTGGCGTCTGTCTCGTCACAAAGTGATGACGCAAACCGATCAATCTGTTCTGGCCCTGCTCAGGCAATGGCAGCAGCCCCGGGAACTGATCGAGTCCTTCTGGACACCGCTGTGTCTGGCTATTATGAATACCCCGGTCGGGGACAGCTCGGCAGAGTTATTTCTCAGCGTGTTGCGGGATGCTTTTTTGCATCAACGGGTCGATTCGGATCTGTTATATGCCCGCCGCGATCTCGGCCATTTATTCAGTGAGCCCGCCATGCAATACATCGAACATCAGGGCGGAGAAGTACAACTGGGGCGGCGGGTCTTGCAATTGCACATCGAACAACAGCAAATCAGGGGCATAGTCACCGGCGGGGGAGAAATCCGGACTTCCCAGGTGATCCTGGCGGTTCCGCCGCGTGCAGCCGCCGCACTGTGTGAGTCCCATCCCGAACTGGCCGAATTACAACAACAGTGCAGCGCCTTTGAATACGAACCGATCTGTACGATTTATCTGCAATACCCCAAACAGGTGCAATTACCGCAACCCATGCTGGGACTACTCGGTGGCCTCGGACAATGGGTATTCGATCGTCGCCTGTATGGCCAGCACGGGCTGCTGGCGGTCGTGATCAGTACCGGGGGCAAACACATGCGCCTGACCAATGCCCAATTGATCTCCCGGATCGGCGAAGAGTTGCAAAACCACTTTCCCCACTGGCCTGCACACGAGCAGGCCATGGTAATTCGGGAAAAACGGGCGACCTTTGCCAGTCGGGTCGGCATCAACTCACAGCGTCCCGACAATCATACCGCTATTGATGGCCTGTGGCTGGCCGGGGATTATACCCGGACCAATTATCCCGCCACGCTCGAAGGTGCAGTGAAAAGTGGGTTACAATGCGCCACCCTGGCCCACCGGGCAGTTCATACCCCGAGACAAGACGCTTTTTCATGACCACATCACTCATTGATTATCAGCCCGCCGCGGATCTGCTGCAGGATCGGGTCATCCTTGTCACCGGTGCCGGCGACGGGATCGGTGCCGCCCTCGCCACTTCACTCGCGGCGCACGGCGCGACCGTGATCCTGCTGGGGCGAACGATTAAAAAACTGGAGAAGATCTACGATGCCATCGTTGCTGCGGGCTATCCGCAGCCGGCCATTGTGCCGCTGGATCTGGAAGGTGCCACGGCTGACCACTATCAGGAACTCGCCGCCACCCTGCAACAGGAGTACGGTCGCCTGGACGGCCTGGTGCATAACGCCACCTATCTTGGCGCATTAATGCCAGTGGAACATTATGATCTGCAATTGTGGGCCCGGGTCCTGCAAACCAACCTGACCGCGCCGTTGTTGCTGACCCGCGCCCTGTTGCCGCTATTAAAACAATCGACAGCGGCGTCGGTCATCTTTACCTCTGCCAGTGAAATCCAGGGGGGACGCGCCTACTGGGGTGCCTACAGCGTGAGCAAGGCCGGTGCCGATAACCTGATGCAGATCCTGGCCAGCGAACTGGAAACCAACACCTCTATCCGCGTTAACAGTCTCATTCCCGGGCCGGTACAAAGCCAGACCCGTCGCACCGCTTTCCCCGGCGAGGATCCCAACCAGCATCCCGAGATCGAAACCCTGCTGCCCGCCTACCTCTACCTGCTCGGCCCCGACAGCGAAAACGTCAACGGCCAGATTTTGCATGCGCAAGAGAGTCACCAGGTCCTGGCAGCTAGTATCTAGCCCCTGTTTTTATTCCCAGAGGTCGACATGCTCGCCCTGTTCTTCGAGTTTGTCGGCGCGGGCCGAGAGGTAACGCTGCAGGTTGGGCTGCTCCTTATAAGCGCCCGAAGCGATATAGTCCATGATGGACTGGACATGAAATGCCCGTAAATACGCTTCGGCACGAAAGACCTCCTTGCCCGTGCTGTCAAAGAACACCAGTGTTGGGGCATACTTGATATCCAGCTCCCCTGCCAGTTTCCTGGCGGTGATCTGCTTGCCATCCGGCCCGACAACCTTGTCCTTGCTCCACATATCCAGTCTGACGACATCAAAACGCTGCAGTTGTTCACGGGTGGTTTCGCGCTGGTAAATATCCCCGTGCAGCTCATCACAGGCCTTGCATTGCTTTTGTTCGAACATCAGCAATAATGGCTTGCCGCCAGTAGCCAGTTGATTGAGATTATACGGTGGCTTGAGCAGAAACTCGGCCTGGTGCAATTTGCCGCTTGCTTTCTCGCCGCCTTGTTCCTTGTAATATTCACTAAAACTCAGCTGATTCTCTTTTTTCTCGCTGACATATTCCAGCGCGGCCATGAATTTATCGGGGGCATAATAGCCGTTGACGCGCAGCGCAACCTTGCCGTTTTCATCCATCATCAGCAGTGTCGGCGTGAACATCACCTTGAGGTTCTCGGCGAATGTCTTTTCAGTCAGCATATCCCCCTTCAGATCGGTCACTTCTCGATCACCCCACATATTAATAGCGATCACATCGAAGTTTTCCTGCGTCATTTCGGCAATATCCTTCTGGCCAAAGTTATCCTGCAGCAGCTTGGAGCAATAGGGACAGCCATCCTGATAAAAATAGAGCATTAACCGCTTGTCCTGCCGGGCGGCCTCATCGATATCCTCACGGATATCCAGAAACGAGTTTTTGAACCAGGCCGGTTTCTCGTGATAGCCCGGATTGTTCATTCCCTCGTCCAGCCCGTCACCTTCTGCCGCCAGGCTCTGTTGCGCGGCCAACAGAAACACCACCGGTACAAAACGCCAGAATCGCTTGAGCAGCATGTCTCTCCCCCTTTTTAAATAGTTATGCTGATTGGTCTTTTAGACCGCACTGTTACCCAGCCGTTCCGGAAAAACAAGCCACAGAGTGCCAGGGAATTGACGCCCCGGGACACAACTTTACACAGCCATTTTAAGTGCCTGTTTTTATTGTATTTTATAAATTTTCATAACTGGCACGCTTTTCGCATATTAAGCACAGCAATGCATGTGAAGGGTGAAAACATGGCAATAAACAGTACAACAGGCAGCCAGGACACTTCTGTCACCGCCGGGCATCTCGGCCAGGACCAACTTGGCATTGCGCCGACTGACCTGCAACAGACGCTTGAACTGGCAGGTTTGCTGCAAACAACCCTGGAAATCAACCAGATACTCGGGCATTTTCTCGATAGTGCACGCCTGCGGGTGGATTTTGACAGCCTGCATTACAGTTATGATGCGCTGGGACTTGAATTCGAGCAGGGTAATCGCAAGCGGCACAGTTGTGCCTATCGGCTAAAACTTGCCGGTGAATGCCTCGGTGAGCTGGTTTTCACCCGCCGCCAGCGGTTTGCCGAAGAGGAACTGCAGAAGATTGAAAACCTGCTCTGCCAGCTGATTTATCCCCTGCGCAACGGTATCTGGTACCAGCGCGCCGTGCATGCAATCCATGTCGATCAGTTGACTGGTGTACATAACCGGGGTGCCTTTGACTCCAGCCTGGTGCGCGAGATTGACCTCGCCCACAGGAACCAGACTCCCCTGTCTCTGGTGGTCGCCGACCTGGATAACTTCAAGCGGATCAATGACGAACATGGCCATGCCGTCGGCGATGACGTGCTGCGCGTCTTTGCCGAAACGCTGATGCAGAACATGCGCAGCAGTGATATCGTCTATCGTTATGGCGGCGAGGAATTTGTCATCCTGATGAGCAATACCGACCGCCAGGGCGCCGAACTCGGTGCACAACGCCTGCGCGAAGCGGTCAACCAGACCGTATTTAGCAGTAAGGGCTTGAAGATTCCGGTTACCGCCAGTTTCGGCGTTGCCAGTCTCGGTCCCACCGATAACAGTACCACCCTGTTCGACAAGGCCGACCATGCCATGTACGAGGCAAAGAAAACCGGCCGCAACCGGGTTGTCTGCTTTATTGCCGAACCGGCCAAACAGGGTGAGGGTATCTGATCGCCGGAACATGAACGCCATCACACCCGCGTGATGTCCCTGAAAGGGAAACCGGCTATACTGATCCCAAATCCGGCCCCGGCAGCAACTGCAATGAATTATCTGCAACAACTGGAAAAAATCCTCGACAGCCGCTTCAAGGTGGTCAGCATCGAAACCTACGATACCGATCGGGTCAGCGAGCTGTTCACCCAGCTCAGTCGCTTCAGCAACAAGGCCTTTTACATGCACCTGCCGGATGAAGGCTTGCATCGTCTGGGGGCCGCCCACATCACCATTCCCCGCACCCGCACCCCACTGGAGTTACTCGAGCATATCGAGAACACCCCCCATTTTGGAATTTATATCCTGCGTGATTTCAGAGCGGCGCTGGAAGACAAGAAAGTCGTCGACAAACTCAAACAGATCGGCGCCGGTGACAAACGCAAGGTAGTTATCCTGCTGAGCGAATACATCGAACTGCCCCGCGAACTCAAGCCCTACACCCTGCGATCCAAGCACCAGATCAAGCAAGCAAGCTAGGCCCTTCGGGCGAGGTACGAGGGCCGGGTGACGAGTGACGAGGAACATCAACACCCGGATAGTTCGATCGGGATTTCATTTAACCTGTACCGCTTTTCAAATATGCCCGGAGAATAACGCGGAGGTCGCGGAGTCGCGGAGAAAATGATTTTTATAAAGGTTTCACCCTGGCAGGTGGCTCCTGGTTCAAATTCATCACGTCCGTCAGCACCAGACAATTCAAACTCTGCGACTCCGCGACTCCGCGACTCCACGAACTCTGCGTTGCTTCCCAGTGAATAAGAAAAAGGAATTACTGGCTGGTTCGTCGCGAGGTCTTTTTTCGGGTCTGTTTTTTGCGAGCCGTTTTCTTGCCGGTTTTCTTTTTGATCTGGCGGGAGGCGTCGGGCAGGGCTTCGTCCATGCCAACCATGGCCAGGACGTGGTTGATGTCTTTCTCGCCAAGTTCTCGCCATTGCCCCTGGGGCAGGTTGCGGGGCAGAAACAGATTGCCAAAACGGGTGCGAATCAGGCGGTTGACGGTGACTCCGACAGCATCGAACAGGCGCCGCACCTCGCGATTGCGACCTTCATGCAGTAACACGTAATACCAGTGATTCACGCCCTGTCCGCCCCCGTCGACGATGTCATCGAACCGGCCGGGGCCGTCTTCCAGTTGTACACCTTCACGCAGCTGACGGTAACGGTCATCGGAAAGCTCGCCCAGCACGCGTACGGCGTATTCGCGTTCGATTTGATAGGAGGGATGCATCAGTCGGTTGGCCAGTTCGCCGTCGGTGGTGAACAGAATCAGGCCGGAGGAATTGATATCCAGGCGGCCGACGATGATCCAGCGACCGTTTTTAACCGGCGGCAGTTTGGCAAACACGGTCGTGCGCTCTTCGGGATCGTCCCGGGTGCAGATTTCGCCTTCGGGCTTGTTGTAGGCCAGGATACGACGCGGGGCGAGATCCAGCGTGCGGCGCACCGGCTTGCCGTTGAGACGGATTTCATCCTTCGGTTCCACCTTGTCGCCCAGCCGGGCCGGCTTGCCGTTGATCTCGATGCGACCCTGCTCGATCCAGGATTCGATTTCCCGGCGGGAACCATAGCCTGCCTGGGCCAGGACTTTTTGTACGCGTTCGGCCATCGGGCGTCAGTGCTCGGCGCTCAGCACATGATCCGTGCGGCTCTCTTCATCGTCTTCGGTTTCTTCGTACTCATCGCCGTCGTCGGACTCGCTTTGCGCTTCGACCTCGGTGTCACTGTCGACGTCATCGCCTCCCTGGCCGGCGGTTGCGTCAGTGTCATCCATTTCTGCGGCCTCACCCGGGCGTTCGTCCTCAAACTGATCATCCGGGGCAGCCTCTGTTTGCGGGGTGTTCTCACCCTGCTGGCTTTGTTCACCCCAGTCCAGTTCGGCATTAATGGAATCGATATCGCGCAGCTCGGCCAATGGCGGCAGATTCTGCAGACTTTGCAGATTGAAGTAATCGAGAAATTCTTTGGTGGTGGCATACAGCGCCGGTTTGCCCGGCACGTCGCGATGGCCCACGACCTTGACCCATTCGCGCTCCTGCAGGGTTTTGATGATCTGGCTGCTGACACTGACGCCGCGGATCTCCTCGATCTCGCCGCGCGTGATAGGTTGACGATAGGCGATCAACGCCAGGGTTTCGAGTGTGGCGCGCGAATAACGGGCCGGTTTTTCCTCCCACAGCTTCGACACCCAGTTGGCATAGTTCTGTTTTACCTGAAAACGATAACCGGAACCGACCTGGCGCAATTCCAGGCTGTGCTCGGCATAGTCTTCCTGCAACGCGGCAATCGCCGCCTTGATCATATCAAGGTCAGGGGCCTCGTCTTCAATAAACACACCCTGTAACTGGTTGAGATTCACCGGATCGTCGGCGGCAAACAGTATGGATTCGATGATGCGTTTGAGTTCCTGTTCAGTCATGGATCATTTCGGCCCTGGTTGTTCCTGATTACTCGGGGTTGTTTTCGGCTTGTCTGGCTTTGACATGAATCGGTCCATAGACTTCAGTCTGGACCATTTCGATCAGGTGCTGTTTGAGCAGCTCCAGAATCGCCAGCAGTGTCACGACCACACCGCTGCGTCCTTCTTCGATGGTAAACAGCGCACTGAACTCGGTAAAGCTGTCGCTCTTGACGGCGTCCAGTACCCGTGACATGCGCTCGCGTACCGACAACGGCTCCATCTGGATATGATGGTGTTCATACCTGGAGGCCCGGCGCATGACATCGGTAAACGCGGCCAGTACATCCTTGATGTCCACTTGTGGCGGGGTGCGTACGACCTTGAGATCGGGCGCCTTCACCTCGGCCGGGAACACATCACGACCGACTCGCGGCAACTCGTCGATATCCTCTGCGGCCTTCTTGTAACGTTCGTACTCCTGCAGACGGCGCACCAGCTCGGCACGCGGATCGCCCTCTTCTTCCTCTTCACTGACCGGCCGCGGCAACAACATGCGCGATTTGATCTCGGCCAGCATGGCCGCCATGACCAGATATTCGGCGGCCAGCTCCAGACGCAATTCGCTCATCAGCTCCACGTACTCCATGTACTGGGCGGTGATGGTCGCGATGGGCAGATCGAGAATATCCAGATTCTGGCGCTTGATCAGATACAGTAGCAGATCCAACGGCCCGGCAAAGGTTTCCGCCAGGAACACTTCCAGCGCATCGGGGGGGATATAGAGATCCCTGGGCAGCGTTGTCATTGGCGTGCCCTGCACCACGGCAAAAGGCATCTCCTGCTGCTCGGGCGTCTCCTGACTGTCGTGGTGCTCGATGGTGTCGGTCATGAATCAGCGATACTCCAGGCCCATGGCCTGCCGGACTTCCTGCAGGGTCTGGCGCGCGGTATCCCGGGCCTTGTCGCAGCCCTCGGTGATAATCTTGCGTACCAGTCCTGTATCCTGTTGATATTCCATAGCGCGTTCGTGGATCGGTTCCAGCTCGGCCTGGATCGCCTCGATCACCGGCGCCTTGCATTCCAGGCAGCCGATACCGGCGCTGGTACACCCCTGCTGTACCCAATCCCGCACTTCGTCGGAGGAGTATACCTGATGCAGTTTCCACACCGGGCATTTTTCTGGATCGCCGGGATCGGTGCGTCGCACCCGGGCCGGGTCGGTCGGCATCGTGCGCAGTTTTTTCTCGATTTTGGCGGGATCTTCGCGTAAAGAGAGGGTATTGTGATATGACTTGGACATTTTCTGTCCATCCAGACCCGGCATCTTCGGCGCCGGCGTCAGCAAACTGTCGGGCTCGGGCAGGATGATCCGGCCACTGCCTTCCAGATAACCGAACAGCCGCTCCTTGTCACCCAGGGTGATATTTTGCTGATCGTCGAGCAGCGCCTGGGCGGTATGCAGCGCCTCGTCATCGCCCTGTTCCTGGAAACGGCGCCGCAACTCCTGATAGAGCCTGGCGTTTTTCTTGCCCATTTTCCTGATCGCCGTCTCGACCTTCTCTTCGAAGCCCGGCTCACGGCCATATAAATGGTTAAACCGGCGCGCCACCTCGCGGGTCAGCTCCACGTGGGCGACCTGGTCCTCGCCCACCGGCACCAGGCCGGCCTTGTAGGTCAGGATGTCGGCACTTTGCAGTAGCGGATAGCCCAGAAAACCGTAGGTGGCCAGATCCCGCTCGCGCAGCTTCTCCTGCTGGTCCTTGAAGCTCGGCACCCGCTCCAGCCAGCCCAGGGGAGTGATCATCGACAACAACAAATGCAACTCGGCATGCTCGGGCACCCGGGACTGGATGAACAACGTGGCGGAACCGGGATTCACCCCCACCGAGAGCCAGTCGATGACCATCTCCCAGACGCTCTGCTCGATGATCTGCGGATCCTCGTAATGGGTAGTCAGGGCATGCCAGTCGGCAACAAAGAAAAAGCACTCGTACTCGTGCTGCAGTTTGATCCAATTTTTCAGCACACCGTGGTAGTGGCCCAGATGCAGGGCGCCGGTGGGCCGCATGCCGGACAGCACACGTTGTTTCTGATTGGGCAAGGCAGTCAATTCAGGCTCCAGAATAGAATATCGCGGGTCATGCCCGGGGCACAGCCGTACTTATGGTCGGGCCGTCACCGGCCACGGGGATTATCATCATTATCATGGTTCTGTCACACCGGCCAGCGGCTGAACAGGCACGGCATTATACCCTGTTGGCCCCCGCAGCGGGCAAATCGGGGGATTCAGACGGTCTGAAACGGCGTCGGATCGCCCTTGCCCTGTCGGATCACCCGGGGGAGTTCGTCGGTCATATCGACCACGGTGCTGGGTTCGAAGCCGCAATGGCCGCCATCGATGACCAGATCCACCTGGTGCTCCAGCTGTTCGCGAATTTCCTCGGGATCGGTCATGGGCACCTCCTGACCGGGCAGAATCAGGGTGGAACTCATGATCGGCTCGCCCAGCCCGGCCACCAGTGCCTGGGCAATGGGGTTATCGGGGATGCGAATGCCGATGGTGCGCCGTTTGGGATGCAGCAGCCGGCGTGGCACCTCGGCGGTGGCATTGAGAATGAAAGTGTACGGGCCCGGCGTGTAGCTGTTGAGGATCCGGAACAGGGTATTGTTGGTCAGCTTCGCGTAGGCACTGATCTGGGAGAGATCCGCACAGACCAGAGTGAAGTTATGCTTGTCGTCGACCCGACGGATATGACGGATACGCTCCATGGCCTTCTTATCTTCCAGGTGACAACCCAGCGCGTAGGCCGAGTCAGTCGGATAGACGACCACCGCACCCTGACGCAGCAATTCTACCGCCTGGTGAATCAGACGCGGCTGGGGCGTCACCGGATGGATCTGGAAAAACTGGCTCATGACGCCCCCTCGCTGCAGCGGGCCCAGGCGTCAGACTCCCAGATCGGGCGACAACCGGGCGGCAACTCGGGCAGGCGGCCGATATCCCGATAGGGATTTTCCGGCCCGTGGTAGTCGGAACCACTGGAAGCGGCCAGGTTCCAGGTCTGGCTCAGCTGACCGAAACGCAGCATGTCATCCCGACTGTGACTGCCGGAGACCACCTCCAGTGCGGCACCGCCCAGTTCACCAAATTCGCCCAGCAGCTGGCGCAGCCGTGTGGCACTCAGCTTGTAGCGGGCCGGATGGGCGATGACCGCCAGTCCGCCGGAATCGCGGATCCAGCCCACCGCCTGCTCCAGCGTGGCCCACTCGCCCGCTACATGGCCCGGCTTGCCCCTGACCAGGTAGCGTTTGAAAACCTGCTTGAGATCCCGCGCGTGGCCCTGCTCCACCAGGTAGCGGGCAAAATGGGTTCGGCCCACCAGATCGCCGTCGGCATAACCGCAGGCCCCGTCATAGGCCCCGTCGATACCGGCTTTGGCCAGGCGTCGGCCGATCTCCGCGGCCCGCCAGCGGCGAAAATCAAGTTGCCGGGCAATGCCCGCCTGCATGGCAGGATGCCCGGGATCGATATGCAAACCGACAATGTGCAGGGTCTGATGCGCCCAGCTGACCGATAACTCGATCCCGGGAATCAGTCCCAGACCCTGTTCCCGCGCCGCCATCCGGGCGGCTTCGAGGCCGGCCGTGGTGTCGTGGTCGGTCAATGCCAGTTGATCAATCTCCCGCTCGACAGCCCGGGCAACCAGTTCGGCCGGGCTCAGGGTGCCGTCGGAGGCGGTGGAATGGGTGTGTAAATCGAATCGCTGTGTCATGGTTACTGCATAGGGTTGTGCCGGATGACCTGCCATCATCCGGTAATTTCCGGTTATGCGCCAGTGTAACGTGTCCGGCGGGGAATGCGAGACCCGGGATTCTGACCCGGGCCCGTGGCGGCTGAAGGTCCGCCGGTGGCTGTGTTAAAATTGACAGTCCCCTGCCACAACGCGGTAAACAAGAGATATGAGCATTGTCGAGATTGATCTCAACGCCCTCGCCGACGTAGTGAAGGAAGTTACCGACGCGCTCGACCAGGCTTACAGTGATAACCCGATCGAATATAGCGAACTGGATAAACCGCAGGTCATTGGCGAGAACCTTAACCAGTTTGCGAAAATGGTGCGGCATGTCGATGCCCAGTACCACGGCACCAGCGACGGCAAATCCCGCGAGGCCCTGCCCGACAAGTTGCAGGATCTCAGCCAGCTGGGCGATTACGGGCTCGCCCGCCTGGCGGATCTGAGTGAATGGGCGCAACTGCTGGAACTGGAAGAGCTGCAGGTCACGCTGGATGAATTATCTATCCCGATTGCGCTATGGACTGCGCGTAACATCGGCAGCCTGCAGGAGTTGCGTAACGTGGTCGATGCCCTGTCGCGGATTGCGAATCAGACCCGGGATCCCGACTTTCTTGCCGAGTTAAGCGGCATCATGGATGAGATTGCCAATGCCGCCGCGCCGCAGGTCAAGGCCGACGAGGACAAGAGCCATGCCGGGCGGCCATGGCGAATGCTTAACCTCAATCATGGTATCGTTGCCACCCGGACCCACGACCCTGCCATTATGGAGTCGGTCTTCGAACAGATTCTGTTACGTTTGCCCGAAGACGCCCCGACCTTCTTCCGCGAGGGCATGGAACAGGTCGAAGCAATCGATTATCCGGGCCATGTGCGGGAAGTCATGGAAAAATACTATGAAATGACCAATAATCCGACTCTGCATTGAGCCCCCTCCTCCTGACAGACAAAGCTGGACTGCCATGAAGTTTCTGTTCGATTTTTTCCCCATACTGCTGTTTTTCATCATCTACAAACTGTATGGCATTTACCCGGCAACCGCCGTCGCCATTGCCGGCTCAATAGTGCAGAACGCGTTTTACTGGTACCGCCATCGCAAGTTCGAGAATATGCACCTGGTCACCCTGGCGCTGATCGTCATACTGGGCGGCGCCACTTTGTTGTTTCAGGACAAGGCATTTATCATGTGGAAGCCGACGGCCGTGTACTGGGCTTTTGCCGTTGCCTTCATCGCCAGTCAATTCATTGGTGAAAAACCGCTGATCCAGCGTATGATGGGCCACGCCGTCGCGGTACCGCCGCGCATCTGGCGCAATGCCAATTTCAGCATGGCGCTGTTCTCGGTATTACTGGGGGTTGCCAACCTGTATGTGGCCAACTTCTATTTTATGGCCGAAACGGCGCTGATCGCCGCCACTGAACAGGCGGTCAACCTGGAAAACTGTGCCGCCACCTACAGTGGAAGCGCGGTGGAGTTGTGCCAGCAGGCCAAGTCTATGGAATCTATCTGGGTCAACTTCAAACTTTTTGGTATGCTGATCCTGAGTATCGTATTTCTGATCGGCCTCGGCGTCTATCTCTCCCTGCACGTCAGGGACGAACTGGCAACCACAACCGAACCGGGTAATAAATCCTGATGTTATACGCCATTATCGCCCAGGATAACGACAACAGCCTGGAACAACGTCTGGCCACACGCCCGGCTCACCTGGAGCGCCTGCAACAGCTCAAGGATGGGGGCCGCCTGATTCTGGCCGGTCCGCATCCGGCTATCGACAGCGAGGATCCGGGCCAGGCCGGTTTCAGTGGCTCGTTGATCATCGCTGAATTTGCCTCGCTGACGGATGCCAGGCAATGGGCTGATGCCGATCCCTATGTCGCCGCCGGCGTCTATCAATCCGTTACCGTCAAGCCTTTCAAGAAGGTGTTTCCGTAACCATGTTCATCAAGCTAAGGAATCTCGATTATGTTTAAACCCAATACCTTCTCATCCGCTTTTGCACTTATTGCCGCCGGCATGTTATTCAATGCTAATGCGCTTGCGGCCGATCCGGTCGCCGTAGTCAATGGCGAACCGATCTCGCAGGAAACCTACGAACGTTATCTCAAATACCGGAGCCAGCAACAAAACGGAGAATCCGGCGAGGTCGATCGTGAAGCGTTGATCAATGAGCTGGTGAACCGACAGCTGCTTCTGCAGGAAGCCAAAAAACAGGATCTGGATGAGAACCCGGAGATTGCTTTTCGTATCAAGCAACTCAAAGCCGACGCGCTGATCCAGGCACTGATCCAGAAGCAGGCCCAGAGTAACCCGATCAGCGAAGACGAACTCAAAAAGGAATACGAGCAGCGCATTGCCGCCAGCGATGACAAAGAGTACAAGGCCAGTCACATCCTGCTCAAAAGCGAACAGGAAGCTAAAGACGTCATCAGGGAACTGGACAGCGGCGCGGTATTTGCCGATGTTGCCAAAGCCAAATCCACCGGACCCACGGCCAAAAACGGGGGTGATCTCGGCTGGTTCAGCGCCAACCAGATGGTTCCGCCCTTCACCCGGGCCGTGGCCAATATGGAAAAAGGCAGCTACAGCAAAACCCCGGTCAAGACCCAGTTTGGCTGGCATGTCATCAAACTGGAGGACGAACGCAAGGTCACCCCGCCCGGGTTCGACGAGGTCAAGGAGCAGTTGCGCAGCATGAAAGGAAGCCAGCTCATACAGCAATACGTCATCCAGCTACGGCAAAACGCCAATGTCGAAATCAAGTAACAAAAAAAGCCCCGCATTGCGGGGCTTTTCTCTGTCTTCGGCCAGGTAACAACCGTTGCCATAAAAGTATTTTACAAAGCAAGATACTGATGACGCAGCTCGGTATTATCCAGTACCTCCTGTGCCGGTCCATCGAACACGACCTGCCCCATATCAAGAATCACCGCCCGATCTGCCAGCTCCAGCGCGGCAATGGCATTTTGCTCCACAATAATCGTGGTAATACCCAGTTCCTTGATATTT
Organism: Thiohalophilus sp.; assembly: GCF_046483665.1. GTDB lineage: Bacteria > Pseudomonadota > Gammaproteobacteria > UBA6429 > Thiohalophilaceae > Thiohalophilus. The sequence continues at coordinate 36,219 of NZ_JAWOCR010000011.1, forward strand.
TCGACAATCTTTTCGATTTCCTTGACGATAACCGGTGCCAGTCCTTCGTAGGGCTCATCCAGCAGGAGCAGCTTGATGTCCCGGGCCATGGCGCGGGCCACTGACAGCATCTGTTGTTCGCCGCCGGAGAGCGTAGTGCCCTCCTGGTTGCGTCGTTCGCCAAGACGCGGGAAATGATCATAGATACGTTCCAGTGACCAGCCGATGGGTTTGGCGATCTGCGCCAGCTTGAGGTTCTCTTCTACCGTAAAACCGGGAATGATACGCCGATCCTCCGGCACCAGTCCGACACCGGCCTGTGCCGCCTGATAGGACTTCATGGTATGCAGTGGCTGGTGATCCAGCCAGACTTCGCCATGGTGCAGCTGGGGTGAACCGATCTGGGCGATAGTACGCAGCGTCGAGGTCTTGCCCGCACCATTACGACCCAGCAACGCGACGATCTCTCCTTCGCGCACATCGAAATTCACCCCCTGCACGATATAGCTCTCGCCGTAATAGGCATGCAGGTTCCAGCAGGAAAAAAAGGCGGGATCGGACCCTGCGCCGCGAACCACGTGTTTTTCGGCGTGCTCACTCATGATGGGTACCTCCCAGATAGGCTTCCTGAACCCGGGGGTCGCCGCGGATCTCATCCGGTGTGCCTTCGGCGATAATCTGACCCTGCGCCAGCACTGAGATCTTGTCCGCCAGGGAAAATACTACCTGCATATCATGCTCGATAATTACCTTGGTCATACCCCGCTCCTTGATGTGCTGCAAAGAGGCGATGGTCGCATTGGTGTCGGCGCGCGACATACCCGCGGTGGGTTCGTCCAGCAAAAACAGTTGCGGGTGCTGCACCAGTCCCATGGCCAGTTCGAGACGACGTTTGTCGCCGCGCGACATGGTAGCTGCGTGCATATGCTTTTTCTCGAGCAGGTTCATCTCATCGAGAGCCTGCTCCGCCTCGTGCAAAATGTCGGTTTCGGCATCCATGCGCACAAACGGATTGAGTTTGAACGAGCCATCCCGGCTGGCCAGCGCCGGAATCATCACGTTCTCCAGTACGGTCAGATCGTGGAAGATCTCCGGCGTCTGAAACACCCGTACCACTCCGGCCTGATTGATCTCATGAGCGGACTTGCCGGTAATGACCTCGCCGTTGAATGTCACGGTACCGCGATCCGGCGCCAGCCGACCGATACAAACATTCAACAAGGTAGACTTGCCGGCTCCGTTGGGGCCGATAATAGCGTGGGTCTTGCCTTTCTCCACTTGCAGATTGACATCTTTAAGGGCATGCAGGCCGCTGAAGCTCTTGTCCACGTAGGCGATATTTAAAACGATATCTTTTGCCATGGCTCAGCCCTCCCCCTGTGAGCTGTCCGCTTCTTCGGACCGCTGCTTTCTGGCCTGCCAGCGTCTGGCGATACGGGACATACCATCCATCAAGCCGCCAGGGAGGAAGATCACGATGATCATGAACAGGGCGCCGAGTGTCAGGTGCCAGCCTTCGCCAACAAAGGGGTGAATAATGGTAACAAGAAAATTCTCGATAAAGCCCGGCAAAAACGCGAAAGCTTCGTGCAAGGCGGACTCATTAAAGGCGGAGAAAATATTCTCTGAGTATTTGATCAAAGCCGCCCCGATGATCGGGCCAAGCAAGGTCCCCGTTCCGCCGAGGATGGTCATCAGCACTACTTCGCCGGAGGCGGTCCACTGCATGCGCTCGGCCCCGGCCAGGGGATCGGTCACAGCCAGCAGCGAGCCGGCCATGCCCGCGTACATGCCGGAGATGACAAACGCCCACAGCAGGTACGGCCGGGTATTATAGCCGGTATACTGCATGCGGTTCTGATTGGATTTGATCGCACGCAGCTTGAGACCGAAAGGTGAACGGAAGATCAACACTGAGATATAAAAGCCCAGTATCAGTATGATCGCCGAGAAATAAAACGCCGAGTAGCCCTGCATCCCGATGCCAAACAATGTAGCGATGGGTGAACCTTCATGGGTGGCTCCCAGCATATTATCGATGATCCGCGGATCATCGCGCAGCACGCGTAGTCCGGTTTCACCGTTGGTAATGGGTGTCAGTACCGAATAGGCCAGTTTGTAGCTCATCTGCGCGAAAGCCAGGGTGAGGATGGCAAAATAGATGCCACTGCGACGCAGGCTGAGAAAACCGATCACCACCGCGAACAGCCCGGCCAGCAGCGTGCCCAGAATCACTGCCGGAATCGCATTCAGCGAGAGCAGTTTGAACGACCATACTGCCGTGTAGGAACCAACCCCGAGAAAGGCGGCGTGACCGAAGGACAGATAACCGGTCAGGCCGAACAGAATGTTATAGCCGACCGCAAACAATCCGAAGATGGCAAATTTCTGCAGCAGATCGGGATAACCCGCCCCGAAGGGCTGCAACCACAACGGCGCCAGCAGGACCACGGCGGTGAAGCCCAGCATTAACCACATGTCATTACGTGAAAGACTGAACATCTTCACCGCTTATTCCTCCATTACACCTTTCTGGCCCATCAACCCGCGCGGGCGAACCAGAAGTACAATTACGGCAATTAAATAAACAATAATTTGATCCAGGCCGGGTAACACCGACTTGACTTCGTTCATGGAGGCAAAGGACTGGAGAATACCCAGCAGGAAACCGGCCGCCACCGCGCCGGGCAGGGAACCCATGCCGCCCACCACCACCACCACGAAGGACAGGACCAGAAACTCCATCCCCATGTGATAGTCCGGCGGCAGGATCGGGGTATACATCACCCCGGCCAGTCCAGCGACCACCGAGGCGATACCGAATAAAATGGTAAATCGCCGCTCCACGTTGAGTCCCAGCAGGCTGACTGTCTCGCGATCCGACATACCGGCACGCACCACCATGCCAAAGGTGGTATAGCGCAGGAAGGCGAATACCAGCCCGATAACCAGCAGAGCAAACGCGAAGTACACCAGCCGCCAGTACGGATAGGCCACCGACTCGCCCAGACCGAGCCAGAGACCAATCGGTGCGGTCCCCGACAACATCTCCGGTGCGGGGGTGGGAATCGGGTTGGCGCCGTAAAAGGTCTTGATGATCTCCTGAATCACGATGGCCAGACCGAAGGTCACCAGGATTTGTTCGGCATGTGTGCGCTTGTAAAAGAATTGATACAGACCACGCTCAAGCGCCAGACCAATCAACAACATCACCGGAATCGCCATGAAAATCGACAGGGGCACTGCCCAGTCGATGATCATACTGCCGGTATCGCCCCACCATATCTCCAGGTAGGGGACCTCCTTGTAGGCGTCAAAGAAAGTAACGCTCTCGTCCTTCACTTTCTCGGAGATGGTCAAAAGCTGCTGGAAACTGACCGCACAAAATGCGCCCAGAGCAAATTTTGCACCATGGGCAAAGTTGACGACCCCCAGACTGCCAAATACCAGGGTCAGTCCCAGGGCGATCAGGGCGTAAGCACTGCCCTTGTCCAGGCCATTGAGGATTTGCAGTACAAATGCGTCCACGTTAAATCTACCGAATTCGTTAAGCTGAAAACGATGACCTGTCGGTTTATACCGGCAGGTCGCAAATAATCAGACACCGACCAGGGAAACCGGGCCGGTGTCCTGGGGTAATATCCGCAAAATGTTATTTGCAGCTACCCAACTCCCCGCCAAACAGGGAGGGATCGTACGTGACCTGCTCGGTCGGGACTTCTTTGACCACCTTCAACAGGTCGAACTGACTGGAGGGGTTATCGTTACCCTCTACGACCAGTACCGGCTTGAAGCACTGATGATCAGCACCACGATACAGTGTCGGTCCGTTACCCAGACCGTCGAACTGGAAGTCTTCCAACGCACTGATCACTTCACAGGGATAGAAGGTACCGGCGGTTTCCACGGCGTTGGCGTACAGCAGAGTCTGTACATAACAGGTATGCGCCGCCTGGGAGGGCGGAAAGCCATACTCCTGACCAAAGGACTTGACGAAAGCCTGCGAAGCCGCATCCTGCAACGCCCAGTTCCAGTTGGTACTGCCGAGAATCCCCTTGATGTTATCGCCGGCGCCCTGTGCCATCAGGCGCGAGAATAGCGGGACCACGATCTGGACGTCCTTGCCGTTGACCTGCTTGTCACGCAGACCGAACTGTACAGCCTGGGTCAGGGAGTTGACCATGTCCTTGCCGTAGTGATTGAGAATCAACACATCCGCACCCGAGTCCAGCACCGGGGTGATGTACTGGGAGAAGTCACCGGCGCCCAGCGGTGTGCGTACGGTTTGTACTGTCTGCCAGCCCAGTGCTTCAGTGGCGTTCTTGATCGACTCTTCCTGGGTCCAGCCCCAGGTATAGTCAGCCGTCAGATGATAGGCCTTGCGCTCCGTACCGTAACGCTCTGCAAGCACCGGGGCCAGGGCCTGACCGGACATGTAGGCGTTGAAAAAGTGGCGGAAACCATACTTGCGTCTGTCTTTGCCGGTGGTGTCATTGGAATGGGTCAGCCCGGCCATGAACATCACACCCGCTTCGTGACACAACGACTGCACAGCGACAGCGACACCCGAGGAGGAACCGCCGCTGATCATCAGGGCGCCATCTTTTTCGATCATGCGCTTGGCCGAGGCACGCGCTGCATCCGACTTGGTCTGGGTATCGCCGGTCACATAGTTGACCTTCTTGCCCAGGATACCGTTGCCCTGCAGAGCCAGCGGTTTCATGGTATTGAGCATACCGCCGTCGCCTTCCCCATTAAGATGTTTGACGGCCAGTTTAAATGCGCGCAATTCATCGGCACCCTCGTCAGCATAAGGACCGGTCTGCGGAACATTAAAGCCCAGCGTGATTGCCGCGGCTTTACCGGGATTATTGACGAAATCCTGCGCCCAGGCATTGCGAACAAAAATCGTTGGCGCCATGCCCGCGACACCGAGTGCTGCCGTTGACTTGATGAAGTCACGACGTTTTTTATTGAAATCATCACTCATGGTCTGGTTCTCCTCCAGATGGTGTGGGTTGGTATATGTATCCTCCCGCCCCGAGGTCACAAGAAGCTTCAGCGGCGAGCCCCGGTGTGTGGCGATATTGCTCCGCAACTGTAGAACCGCCTGTCAATTAAAGCAATAACTGTTTGATATGAAAGCGGCCGCACTGTAAATTAATAGTTTTAGCCTGCAGTATTTTTGTAAATAATTGACAACCTCGAGGATGATGCCGGTCATGGCTACAGGCGCGATGGGTTACAAAATCCGTGAACGACGCAAGGATCTGGGTATAACCCAGGCCGCCCTGGCCAGAGCGCTGGGAATTTCCGCCTCTTATCTGAACCTGATCGAAGCGAACAAGCGCGCAGTGGGGGGTCGGCTCGCCAGCCGGCTCGCTGCAGCTCTGGAACTGGAGCTGGCGGAACTGACCGGCATCACCGAACAGCGCCTGCGTGACGATCTGAGTGAACTCGCAGCGGACCCCGTGCTGGGCCATATCGACCTCGAGGCCAACTACGCCGAACAAATCATCGCCCGCAATCCCAACTGGGCCCGCATGATTCTGGCACTGTATCGCGCCTATCTGGACAGTCACCAGGCCCTGTCCCTGCTGAACGATCGCCTGAATGAGGATCCATGGCTACAAGCCACCATGCATACCCTCCTCACCCGTATTACCAGCCTGCGCTCCATTTCCGAGATCCTGACCAGTGACAATACTGTTGAAGCGCAACAGCGCAACCGGTTTGAAAGCATGTTACATAACGAGAGTACCCGGCTTACCGACACCGCCCAGCAACTGGTTGCGCATTTTGAACAGCAAAATAGCCTGGACCCCTCACTTGCCGCTGCCGAGCAGGTAGATGATTTCATCATTGGCGAGCGCAATTTCTTTCCGGCATTGGAAGAAGCCGGCCTGCAACTGCGCAACGAACTGGAGAAGCTCGACAGAGGCAACATTGATGCGGCTCTGGTGAAGTATCTCGAAGAGAAATTCAATATTCAAATCCAGACCAGTGCTTATGATCAATCCCAGGGCGCAGTGTGGCGTAACCAGAGCTATTATGATGAAGAAAATCGGGTACTCTGCTTTCTGGCCAACGCTCCTCCTACTACCCGGCGTTTTCAGGCCATGCGGGTTGCTGCGCAACTGAGCTTCAAAGATACTCTGGAATCGCTGGCTGACGATCCCAGACTGACGACAAATGCAGCCCGGATCCGTGCACAGGGAGCGCTCGCAAGCTACATGGCCGGTTCCTCACTATTCCCTTACAGCCCTTTTCTGGAAGATGCACAAACACAGCGTTATGACATCGAGATATTGCGCCAGAAATATGAGGCCAGCTTTGAGCAGATCTGCCATAGGCTGATCACACTGAGGGCACCCGAAGCCGAAGGGGTTCCGTTCTCCCTGTTACGTGTCGATCCCTCCGGACATATTTCCAAACGCTTTCCCCTGTTTGGTCTTTCCCTGCCGCGCTTTGGTCATGCCTGTCCGTTGTGGCCCGTGTTCAGCGCGTTCCAGACACCCGGACGGGTGATTCGTGAGCTGGGCGAATTCCATAACGGCAAACGTTTCCTGATGATCGCACGTACCATTACCAAACGAGCCGCCACTTTCCGCGCCCAGCCAGTCATGTTCTCGGTTATGCTGGCCTGTGATGTACTGTATGCCGATCAGACGGTCTATGCCGAGGGCATTGATTTACGTGCAACCGAGGCCGCCGTACCCGTAGGCTCAAGCTGTCGCCAATGTCATCGGCTTGAGTGCCAGCATCGTCAGGAACCGCCCATTACTGCGGGGAGCGTAACCGGCCGGGCCACCCGGGGTTTTGTGCATTCAAATCAGAGGCAGATACTGATAGATTCTGCTGACAGCGGATCCACCTCCGGCTGAAGAGTCGGAAGAGAAAAAATTAAAAACGAATAATAACATTCAGAAAGGGGCCAGACTTGAGCGGACGAATACTCATTGCTGAAGATGAACCTAATATTGTCGATGCACTCAGCTTTATCCTGAATCAGGCCGGCTACACAGTGAGTGCTGAATCCGATGGCAGCATGGTGCTGGAGGCACTGCACAAAGGCCGGCCTGATCTGCTCATCCTGGATCTGATGCTGCCGGGCACAAACGGATTCGAGATACTCAAGGAAGTCAAAGCCGGCAAGGAATGTAAACAACTACCGGTGCTGGTTCTTACAGCCAAGGGGCAGGCCAAGGATCGCACCATGGCCGAGCAGCTGGGAGCAGATGCTTTCATTGCCAAACCTTTTTCCAACACCGAGGTACTGCAGTGCGTTGAACGACTGACAGCAAATACCCGGGGAATGACGAGTGGCCACTAGAGCCCCGAAAAGTGCGGCGTTACTCCTCTCGCTGGGTATTGCTTTACTGTTTCCCCCGCTTGCGCTTATTTTTGCAAAGCACAGTACTTTATGGGGCATCCCATTACCCGTGTTTTATATATTCGGGCTCTGGCTGGCATTGATTGTCGGAGTAGGGTTTATCTCAAGACGGCTACCGCCCGTCTCCGACAAGTAAGCCATCAGAACGACATGCTCAGCACCAACTTCGTTCTGCTCATTGCTCTTGCCTATGTGGTCATATTGTTCGCGCTGGCATTTGTCAGTGAACGTCGGGCCAGGGAGGGCCATGATCGATTATTGCGTTCTCCTCTGGTCTATACACTTTCTATTTCAGTCTATTGTACGTCCTGGACGCTGTTTGGCGCCGTCGGTTCCGCGGCCCGCAATGGGCTGGAGTTTGCGACGATATATCTTGGTCCAACACTGATGTTTGTCGGCTGGTGGTTCCTGTTGCGAAAGCTGGTGCGAATCGGTCATGTTTACCGTATCACCTCGATCGCCGATTTAATCTCTTCACGTTTTGGCAAGAGCGCCACACTGGGGGTAATGGTCACCTGTATTGCCGTGATCGCCGCAACCCCCTACATCGCCCTGCAACTCAAGGCAGTAACAGCCAGTTTCGAAGTATTCAACCTGGCCAGCGACAACAGTGAAGATGCATCCATCATCGCCGATACTGATCCAGGTTTCTGGGTAGCACTGACTATGGCGCTGTTCACTATCTTGTTCGGGACTCGCAACCTTGATGCCAACGAACATAACCCGGGCGTAGTGGCCGCCATTGCCTTTGAGGCGATCGTCAAACTGTTTGCCATCCTCGCTGTAGGCCTGTTTGTCGTATTCGGAATCGCCGGTGGTGTCAATGAGGTCTTTCAATTACCCACGGCCGAGCGCATCATTTATGATAATGAGCTGTTCGGCTGGCGCTGGATTAACATGATGGTGCTTTCCGCGATTGCCATAGTTTGCCTACCGCGTCAGTTTCAGATTACCGTGGTAGAAAATTCCGATGAGAACCACCTTCGTACCGCAGCATGGGCCTTTCCCCTGTATCTGTTTTTGATCAGCCTGTTCGTACTGCCTATTGCCATCGTAGGCACCGCCCTGTTACCAGCCGGAACGAATCCGGACATGTTCCTGCTCACTCTGCCGCTATCGGCGGACCAGGATCTACTGGCATTACTGGCCTTCATCGGTGGCTTTTCCTCGGCTACTTCCATGGTTATCGTCTCGAGTATCGCGCTGTCTATAATGGTTTCCAACCATATCGTTGTGCCGCTGATTCTGCGGATGCCCCGCCGGAACCTGAATACCAGCGGAGACATCAAACATCTTATGTTGATTACCCGTCGCATCTCTATCGCGGTAATCCTGTTGCTGGGGTATCTTTATTTCCATCTCAGCGGTGAATCTGACGCGTTGGCGGCAATGGGCCTGATCGCTTTTGTCGGCGTTGCCCAGTTCTTCCCCGCCATGCTGGGCGTGTTGTACTGGCGCAATGCTACAACCAAAGGAACTATTGCAGGTCTCGGGGCAGGCTTTATCCTGTGGATTTATACCTCGTTTATACCGAGCCTGAGTGGGCCTGGCGGCGTGCTGACCTCACTGGTCGAATACGGTCCATGGGGGATTGAACTGCTCAAACCCCAGGCGATGTTCGGCCTGAACGGCATGGACCCGCTGGTTCACTCGGTTTTCTGGAGCCTGGGCAGTAACGCGGCGTTGTTTGTCCTGGTCTCGGTGTGGACAGCACATCGGCCACTGGAAAAACTGCAAAGCGCGTTATTCATTGATGTATTTCGTAATCTGGTGGGTAGCGAAGCACAGGTAATGCATCGCCAGGCAGCAATCAAGGACCTGTACAAACTTACCCAGCGTATCCTTGGTCCGGTGGAGACTCACAAGCTTTTTGAGGAACTCACCGGCGGCGAATTAATTCTGCAACAACTCCCCCCCCTGGATGCCAGAGGGATTGCTACTATCGAGCGGCGTCTGGCCGGTAATATCGGCGCTTCCACGGCTCATGCCCTGGTCTCACAGATCGCCAGCGGCGAAACCATCAGCATGGATGAAATCATCAAACTGGTCGATGAGACCCAGCAGGTCGTCGAATACAGCCATCGCCTGGAACAACAATCCAGGCAACTGCGCGCTACTGCCGATGAGCTACGTGGCGTTAATCTGCGTCTGCAAAAACTCGATGCCCAAAAAGACGAGTTTCTCAGCCAGGTCAGCCACGAAGTGCGTACCCCTATGACCTCTATTCGCTCTTTTGCTGAATTATTGTTGAATAACGAAACGTTATCCAACGAACAATCCCGGCGATTCATCGGCATCATTCACGAGGAAAGCCTGCGACTCACCCGCCTTCTGGATGAAATACTTGAAATGAGTCATCTGGAACAGGGTCATCTGCAGATCGAATCAGCGCCCATCGATCCGGAAACCATCATCGATCGCGCACTGGAAACCTGTCATGGTTTGGCGGAACAACATGGCGCAATGCTAATTAGTGGTGAACGCGCCACGATTGCCCGGGTTCGCGGCGATGCCGAGCGTCTCTATCAGGTGCTCATCAACCTGTTAACCAATGCCATCCTGTACAACAACAACGCACGACCCTGGGTCAAGGTTGATAGCCAAAATACCGGCAGTCATTATGAGCTGGATGTCAGTGACAACGGGCCGGGCATCCCCGAAACAGATCAGGTGTTTGAAAAATTCAGCCGCGGAAAACAGAACACCGCCAATCCCAAAGGAAGCGGACTGGGCCTTGCCATCAGCCGTCGACTTGTCCAGAAAATGAACGGTGAGCTGACTATTGTTAACAGCAGCAACCAGGGTACCCGTTTCAGACTACGACTGCCGCTGCTCGACGAGGACAGTGGCAATCATTGAAATTAAAGTCCCGATTCATAAGACAGAATCAAGCAAGCCCGCAAAGGCGTCCTCTGCTTATTGACTACTCATGTCAAAATAAAATACTCCAGGTAACCCTGCAATGAGTGGTTTTCCGTGCGCGTTTGTCTGCCCGGAAAACCCTTCCCGCACTGTTACCACTTGCCTGTATTTACCCGCTTGCCATATTATGATTAACTTACCTGGAAAATTCAGAAGCACCGGCACCTGATTATCACACTGCTACCGGAGACCCCTAATATGTTATTCCGAGAACATCCGTTATTGCTTGCCGCCGCCATCATCCTGACCATACCTGCGTTCACCGCGCAAGCCGATGATGACATGCCTGAACACTTCGAGGGAGAACCGTCCAGAACGCTGGACGAAGCTTTCAAAAACCTGACTGTCTATAACAAAAAACTGGACAAATTGCTCGCCGGCGAAATGACCCCGGAAAAAATGGGCGAGATTCACATCCTGACCTACACCCTGGAAAATGCCCTGGCACGCATCGAGGACGAGGTTGAGGAACTGGCCGAAACTCTGGAAGAAGTCCATCAGGCCTCCGAACGGGCCGAGGACGACACTGTTATACAGAAAGGCAAAATCTATCTGGAAGGTTCCAGCAAGCTTATCAGGGAGTAAAAGTTCTGAGTTCTGGGTTCTGAGTTCTGAGACCAGCTCTTTAGCGACTGATGCCGCTCTCTTTATGGGTTGCCCTCCCGAAGTAACGAGATATTTTTTCTGGCTTATGTCGGCACAGTGGCGATTGTGCAATCTGTCCGCGGATTTCGTGTCGTCAAGCCGCCTTTAGCCGAGCAGGCCTCAGAGCAAAGACTCTGTGTAGTCCGGCTTGCCGGTTTTGAGTTGCCGGAACATAAACAGAAGTACGCCGGTCAACCATACCGATGCCAGCATGTGAAAAAAAGCGCCAATTGCTTCGGCCTGGTACAGCACCCCCCATTTCGCGAACAGGAAGTTCCAGTCATGCACACCCCCGCCAACCAGCGGTATCCGCATGTCGCGCGCATCGCTCATGTAATGTGCGGTATACATCAGGCTCTCCGCGAACCACACGCCCCCGACACCGGCCTCAAAGGCCTTGCCCTGTCTCCAGAAATGGACCGCAATCGCCACCGGGAAAAACAGCTGCCCTAGCGTGCCACCAAGAAAATGCCCGGTCTGCCCGAACGGCGTGAAGATCAGATGCCCCGCCTCGTGGAACGCCAGATTGACGTGATCGATAAAATGGTACTCATAGGAAAAGATCAGCCAGGCCGAATACGGCAACAATGCGACAAAAACAATCCAGCGAAACATGGTTTACCCGTTACTTGCTTATAAAAAGAGTATCGAATCCAGCAGTAGCATACCTGTATCTGCCAGATACAGCTTCGGGTCAGCAGATAAGTATACTGCCCCCGACTTAACCGGCCCTTTTTGTGCCCAAAACCGGGGTTTAAGACCGTATTATGCCTGCTCCGGAGCACTATAATTTATGTGGATCAATGCGTTGCGGTTGTCCGACCCGTTCAACTACGCTCAATAATTTATCCTGATCCTGACTAGCGGGCTTTTGATTCCCGTCAGACGCCGCCGAGCATCGCAGTGGAAGGAGGATTAGCCCGAAGGGTGCGCGCATGGACGCGCGCACTCGCCAGTCGGCACACGGAGGTGCCGTCTGGCGAGCCCGACTGGAACGAGAAACGCAGGGAACCGTTTCAGCCATTGGAAATGGCTGAAACGGCGGCGTTTTCGGGAGTGGTTTTTGGTGACTTTTTGCCGCTTCAAAAAGTCACTCGCCGCGCGGGCGCGAGAGCCCGCTTTCAAGATTCAGCTCGCCCGAAGGGCGAACATTTTGATAGACGCTGGATGCCTGGTCACTCCTATCCCGCATCAAGTGCGGGCAGGCTCTAACCTTTTTGCTCTCGGGTACTCCCCTTGGTGGGGAGGGAGTAAGATGAAAGCCCGATAACGCTTCGCTATATCGGGTCTACACCTTTTTTAAATAAACTGGATTCCGGCTCAAGGCCGGAATGACGTCCTATTCGATCAAATCCCGAAACGCCGCCTCATCCAGGATCGCTACGCCCAACGATTCCGCCTTGTCGGCCTTGGAGCCGGGATCCGCTCCCACCACGACGTAATCGGTCTTCCTGGACACACTGCCGGTCACCTTGGCGCCCAGCGCCTGCAGAGCGGCCTTGGCCTCGTCGCGACTCATCTGTTCCAGCGTACCGGTTAAAACGAACGTCTTTCCGTTGAGCGGTAGTTCCTCGGCGGGTTTGACTTCGATGTCTTCCCAGGTCACGCCGGCCTGGATCAGTTTGTCGATGACTTGCTGATTATGTTTCTGTTTAAAGAAAGTCAGTATACTTTCGGCGACGATGGGGCCGATGTCCGGGACCGCCATCAACGCTTCCTTGTCAGCCTGCATCAGGGCATCCAGCGATCCGAAGTGATTGGCCAGCGAGCGTGCGGTCGCCTCGCCCACGTCGTGAATCCCCAGCGCATAGATAAATCGTTCCAGGGTTGTGTTGCGGCTTTTATCCAGCGCATCGATCAGGTTCTGTGCCGATTTTTCGGCCAGGCGTTCCAGCTGGACCAGCTGATCTTTGTCCAGCGCAAACAGATCGGCCGGATCGTGCACATAATCTTCATCGACCAGCTGGTCTACCAGTTTATCGCCCAGTCCCTCGATATCCAGTGCGCGGCGCGAGGCGAAATGTTTGAGGGCTTGCTTGCGCTGGGCAGCGCAATAGAGGCCGCCGGTGCAATAGGTGACGGCCTCGCCTTCGTGCCGTACGGTTTGCGATCCGCAGACCGGGCAGGTTTTCGGCAGATGGTATTTTTTCAGTTTAGCCTCACGTTTGGACTTGACCACGCTGACCACTTGCGGGATCACATCCCCGGCGCGGCGAATAACCACTGTATCGCCGACGCGTACATCCAGTCGTTCGATCTCATCCTGATTATGCAACGTGGCGTTGCTGACAGTCACACCACCGACCTGGACCGGTTCAAGTCGGGCCACCGGTGTCAGGGCGCCGGTACGACCAACCTGCACATCGATACCGACCAGTCGGGTCATCTCTTCCTGGGCGGGGAATTTATGCGCAATGGCCCAGCGCGGCGCACGCGAGACAAACCCCAGTTGTTCCTGTTGATCACGCAGGTTGACCTTGTAAACCAGCCCGTCGATCTCGTAATCGAGTTTGTCGCGTTTTTCCTGCATCGTCCGGTAGTAATCCAGACAGCCCTGGATTCCCTCGACCACCCGGGTTTCCGGATTGGTACGCATACCCCATTCGCGCAACTGCTCCAGTGTTGCGCTATGGCGATCCGGCAATTCGACGCCCTCCACCAGTCCGGGACCATAACAGAAGAACGATAACGGCCGTTTGGCAGTCAGACGCGGATCGAGTTGACGCAGGCTGCCGGCGGCGGCATTGCGCGGATTGGCGAATATCTTCTCGCCCTGTTTCTGGCGGATCTCGTTGAGCTGATCGAAGCCTTGTTTGGTCATGATCACCTCGCCGCGCACTTCCAGACGTTCCGGGTAATCGGAACCGCGCAGTTTTAACGGAATAGTCTCGATCGTGCGTACGTTCCAGGTGACGTCCTCGCCGGTGGTCCCGTCGCCGCGGGTCGCCCCGCGAACCAGCTTGCCGTCTTCATACAGCAAACTGATAGCCAGGCCGTCGAGTTTGGGCTCCACCGCGTATTCCACGCAGTCCACGCCAAGCTTGTCGCGCGCACGGCGATCGAAGCCGAGTACCTCATCCTCGTCGAACGCATTACCCAGCGACAACATTGGAAGTTCGTGCTTGACCTCGTCAAACGTCGATAACGGTGTCGCCCCGACTCGCTGGGTGGGGGAATCGGAGGTAATCAGCTGCGGGTGTTCGGCTTCGAGCTCTTCGAGTTCACGCATCAGGCGATCGTACTCGGCGTCGGGAATTTCCGGATCGTCCAGCACATAATAGCGGTAATTGTGATAATCGATCTGCTCGCGCAGCTCGTCGATGCGTTGCTGAACTTTATTACTGGCACTCATTATAAATTAAATCCAATCCTGACAAAAAAGATCACCACCAAGACACAAAGACACCAAGAAGGTCTTTTCAAAATAAATCAGCGAAATATTTCTGGTTCACAATAACGTCATAACTTACCAGCAGATCAAATAAAGTATAAGGTCAAAAGAATTTTACTTGGTGTCTTCGTGTCTTGGTGGTGAATCGTTTGTTTTTATCTTTTTGAACGTTGCTTCTGCAAGCCGGCCATTTTGCGGCGGAACAGGAAGGCTTCGATCTGTTCCTTGAGGTGGCCGATAGTTTGCAGGGTGAGGACATTGCGCCGTTCGTCGCACAGATCACCGTCCAGTTGTTCGGCCAGGTTGCGCCCGGTTTTCAGCATCAGGTCGAATGCCTCGCGTGAATCGATTGGCGCGGGAAGCTGCATAAACAGTGAGAGACCCGGGGTTTGCAGCTGTTCGATAGAACTGAGATCGAACGCCCCCGGTTCCACGGTATTGGCCAGACTGAAGACGGGACGCACGCCTCCCTCGTCGGGATAGCGATGAAAGATCATCATCTCGCCGTGGCGCAGGTCGTTGGCATACAGCGCATCGAGAATATCCATTCCGGCAAATTGCCGACCTGCTTTGGCCATGACGTTGAGGACGGTCACCAGTGACTCCCCCTCGTCGTCTTCGGCGTCAACGGCACTCAGACCGCCCAGGCCGGCAACATCCACATCATCGTCACGCCGGGCATGCCATGACATTTGCGACAGGGCCTGCAGATCGTCATCGTCCAGATCAGTGTAGTAATTGTCCCGCGATTCAGTCGTGCCGGAGTCGTCGCTGTCACGGGTTCGATCTCGCCCGAAGGTCGGCAAAGAGATACGGGGAAGACGCAGGAAGCCGGGCCAGCGCAGCTTCTGCCCGGAGCGCAGGCGCATCACCAGATAGAACATCGCAACGAATGCGATACCGATGGCAAGCAGGGTCAGCCGCAGCGGGTCCATATCAGCACGACCTTGTCATCAAGATGAATTGAATGTCACTAATGTCCGTCTTTAATAATGCTCTCGCCAAGCCGCGAAGAACGCAAAGTCAAACATTTGTAATGTAATAATCCGCCTGTCTATAAAGTAAAGTGCGATACACTGACAAGCTGCCTTGCTAACAATACAATTTATCGTTGTGTGTCACGTTCAGCAACAAACTGCTTATAACACTGCGTGCTCTGTGTCTTGGCGAGAGTTGCTCTAATCAGGCCGAGGCCAGTTTTGCCGCTTCGTCCACATCCACCGCAACCATGCGTGAAACACCCGGCTCGTGCATGGTGACACCGGTCAGGTGGTTGGCAACTTCCATGGTTACTTTATTATGAGTGATGAAGATAAACTGTGTTCTGTCCGACATATGTTTCAACAGATCGCAGTAGCGGGTGACGTTGGCGTCGTCCAGCGGCGCATCAACCTCGTCGAGCATACAGAACGGCGCGGGATTCAGTTCGAAGATGGCGAACACCAGAGCCACCGCGGTCAGGGCCTTTTCGCCACCGGACAGCAGGTGAATGGTGCTGTTGCGCTTGCCGGGCGGACGGGCCATGACCGTGACGCCGGTCTCGAGCAGATCCTCGCCGGTCATCTCCAGATAGGCGTGACCGCCGCCGAACAGGCGCGGGAAAAGATCCTTGAGCCCGCTGTTGACCTTGTCGTAGGTCTCCTTGAAACGGGTACGGGTCTCTTTGTCGATCTTGTGGATTGCATCTTCCAGAGTCTTGAGGGCCTGCACCAGATCCTCGTTCTGCGCGTCCAGGTATTGCTTGCGTTCTGATTGCTGTTCGAATTCCTCGATCGCCGCCAGGTTGATCGGCCCCAGGCGCTGGATCTTGGCTTCCAGCTGTTCGACGTTTTCCTGCCACTGATTGGCTTCGGCCTCTTCGGGCATCTCCTGCATCAACTGCTGCAGTTCGAAACCTGACTCGGTGATCTGTTCTTCGAGCGTCTGACGACGAACCTTGAATTCCTGCTGGCTGATGCGGATCTGCTCCAGATTGCCCCGCACTTCCTGCACCTGCTGTTCGGCCGCGACGCGCTGTTCCTCCAGTTCGCGCATCTGATGCTCGATCGCTTCCATGGCCTGGCGCGCTTCGCTCAGCTCGGTTTCCACGGCCACGCGTTTGTCGAGTTTGTCGGCCAGTTCTTTGTTCATCTCCTCCAGCGGCGTTTCGCTTTCGGCCAGTGCCTTTTGCAGCTCTTCACGACGGGCAGAGAGCTGGGTAAGCTGGCTGTCCAGTCGCTCCAGGGCCTGACGGGTGGAGTTCAGTTCGGTGCGCTCTTTTTCGGCCCGCAGTTTGATCTCATGGGCCTCGCTGCGCACGCTCTGGGCCTGCTCGCGAGCCTGTTCCAGGGTATTGCGCAGTTCATCCCGCCGGCTGCTTAACTGTTCGCGCTGTTGCTCCAGACCGGACATGGTATCCAGCGCGGTTTGTAAACGGCCCCGGCACTCCTGCAGCTCCTGTTTATCGCGCTCGATTTCAGCCTGCAGATCCTGCTGTTCTTTTTGCAACGCCTGCTGGCGGGCCCGGGCCTGCTCCAGCTGGTTCTGGCGCGCCTTAAGATCGGACTGCTGTTCGGCCTGGCGGCGACTGGCCTGGTTTAACTGGGCCTGGGCATCGTCCCGTTCCTGCTCCAGCTCACGCAGCCGCTCGCGATCGCCTTCCAGTTGTTCCTGCAGGGCTACCACGCGGCCATTCTCTTCCTGAATCTGGCTACTGAGTGCCTTGAGCTCCTGCTCGCGCTTGAGGATGCCGGTTTTCTGATCCTGCTCCTGGTCCTTGACCACCCGCAGCCAGTTGGCCCCCAGCCAGATCCCCTCGCGGGTCACCACCGATTCCTGGGCTGCGAGGCTGGCCCGCAGGGAAAGCGCCTCGGCCAGAGATTCGGCCGCATACACGCCACCCAGCAGGGCATCCAGTTTCCATGGCGCCGAGACCTTGTTCAGCAATGGCGTCCCGTTACCCGCGCCGGTTTCCGGACCCGGTGCCTGGGTATCGAACAGGGTCAGGGTCCCTTCCTGCAAACTGCCGAGTACTTCGGCCAGCGGATCGACGCCGGCCACGCAGACCGCTTCCAGATGCCCGCCGAGTACACATTCCACCGCCCGTTCCCAGCCGGCTTCGACTTCCATCTCTTCGGCCAGGCGTGGCGCGTCCTGCAATTGCTGACCGCTGAGCCAGTCGTTGACCGCCCCTTCGTCCTTGCCCAGCGCCGCCTGTTGCAGGGCCTCAAGCGAGGCGCTGCGACCGCGCAGATCCTGCAGACGGCTGCGGGCCTGATCGAGATCGGCGTTCAGCTGGTGGGTGGAATCGCGCAGCGCGGCGATCTGATCCTGTTTTTCAGTCAGCGCCTGCTGGGCCTGGTTGACCTGTTCGCCGGTCTGTTCCAGTTGCTGCTGTTGTTCACTGACTTCCTGCTGCACACGCTCCGGCGATTGCTGCTGCAAATCCTGCTCGGCCTTGTCCAGCCGTTGCTGCAACTGGGTCAGTTTCTGCTCCAGGTGCTGGATACGGGTACGCTCCACCTCGGCCTGGCGAGCCGGCTCGGCAGACTGCTGATTGAAGTCCTCCCAGGCCTGCTGCCATTCCTGCATCGCCTGCTCCGCGTCCTGCAGGGCCCCGCTGGCGGTCTGCTCGCGCTGTTCGGCGGCCTGCAGATCCGGTTCAATCGTTTTGAGCGCCGCTTCCAGTTCCTCGATCCGTTTGCGATCGGCCTCGACGTGGACCTGGGCGTCATTCCAGTCTTTTTCCAGCTGTTGCAGATCCTGGCTCTGCTGGGTACGGCGCTCCCTGGCGTGCTGGATGGACTGTTCCAGCCGGGCAATATCGGCCCCGATGCTGTAAAAACGGCTCTGGACTTCGTTGAATTTGTCACTGGCCTCGGTATGCAGGCCGCGCTGTTGCTCGATCTCGGTCTCGATATGGCGCTGTTTGGCCACGACCCCTTCCAGCGCGGTTTCCTGTTCGCGCAGCTGGTTATCGCTCTGACGAGCCTGCTCGTCGACGCCTTTCCAGCGCAAAGCCTGTAGCTGGGCCCGCAGCAGACGTTCTTCTTCCTTGAGGACCTTGTAGCGCTCGGCGGTTTTGGCCTGGCGTTGCAGTTTGGCGAGCTGCTTGTCCAGCTCCTCGCGCAGGTCGTTGAGCCGATCCAGATTCTCGCGGGTATGGCGAATGCGGTTTTCGGTCTCGCGGCGGCGCTCCTTGTATTTGGAGATACCGGCGGCTTCCTCCAGGAACACCCGCAGCTCCTCGGGTCTGGCCTCGATAATGCGCGAAATGGTGCCCTGTTCGATAATCGCATAGCTGCGCGGCCCCAGCCCGGTGCCCAGGAAAATGTCGGTGATGTCCCGGCGACGGCAGCGAGTGCCATTGAGATGATAGATTGACTGGCCGTCGCGGGTGACCGTGCGCTTGATGGAAATATCGCTGTAATTGGCGTACTGTCCGCCCAGGCTGCCATCGCTGTTATCAAACACCAGCTCCACCGTGGCCTGGCCGACCGGCTTGCGTGAAGTGGAGCCGTTGAAAATGACATCGGCCATGGAGTCTCCACGCAAATGCTTGGCGGAAGACTCGCCCATCACCCAGCGCACTGCGTCGATAATGTTGGATTTACCACAGCCGTTGGGCCCCACCACCCCGACCAGCGAACTGGGCAGCGGGACAGTCGTCGGGTCGACGAAGGATTTGAAGCCGGAGAGTTTGAGTTTGGTCAGTCGCATCGGGGAAAGATACAGTACCCTCATATAAAGAGGCAAGATTGACAAATTCGCAAAACCGACGCCCGGTTTTGCCATCGTGCATACCCCGGATAGTTTCAACGCAGAGGGGCTAAAGGATATCAATGCTTTACTGAACAGGGACGAGGGACGAGGGACGAGTAAAGAGGAAGACAAACCTCGAGGGTTTGGCAGGAGCGGCTGCGCCGCGATAGATATTTCGAGCCCGCACACAATCGTCGCGCCAAAGGCGCGCCCACAATGTCTGATCTTGAGCATTTTTCCTCGTCACTCGTCCCTTGTACCTCGCCCCTGCCCTACCCTTGCCCGGCTTGTCAGCCGGGCAAGGGTAGGGTATGGTTTCGCGCCATGCCCAGTCAGCCCAGCAAAACCCTCGAAACCTTCGACAATCCGATGCCGGAACGGGATTACACCATCCGCATCGAGGTCCCGGAGTTTACCTGTCTGTGTCCCAAGACCGGCCAGCCGGACTTCGCCACGCTCTATCTGGAGTATGTGCCCGAGGCCAAATGCGTCGAGCTCAAGTCGTTGAAAATGTATGTCTGGGCCTATCGCGACGAGGGCGCCTTTCACGAGAAAGTCACCAATACCATTCTCGATGATCTGGTGAAGGCCACCGGGCCGCGCTTCATGCGCCTGACCGCGAAATTCAATGTGCGCGGCGGCATCTACACCTCCGTCGTCGCCGAACACCGCCAGAGCGGCTGGCAAGCCCCCGAAGCCGTCACGTTACCGTGACGGCAGGGCCGAGGGACGAGTAACGAGGTCCGAGGCATGACTGCTTCACATTCCGACAACCATCTCACCGCGCTGTACGTAGGGATTGATCTGGGGACTGCCGGTTGCCGGGCGACGGCGATCAATGCGGATGCCACGATTCTCTCCATGGCCAGCACTGACCTCCCTCCTGCCCTGATCGACGGCAATGCCCGCTATCAGGATCCTCTGCTCTGGTGGCAGGCAGTGGAGCGGGTCCTGGATGAACTGTTTGAACAGGTCGATGCCGCGCAGGTAAAGCGTATCGCCGTAGACGGGACCTCGGGATCGGTACTGGTAACCAATGCCGCCGGCGAACCGCTGCGCGAGGCGTTGTTGTATAACGATCAACGCGATCCGGTTTATGTTGAACATCTCAAGGCGATGGCGCCGCCGGACAATCCGGTACTCAGTCCCAGCTCCGGACTGGTCAAGCTGTTGTGGCTGAGTATGCACGTCGATCAAAGTCTTCTCGCCCACTATCTGCATCAGGCCGACTGGATTGCCGGCAAACTGACCGATCGTTATGGCATCAGTGATCTCAACAACTGCATGAAAACCGGTTTTAATGCCGAACACCACACCTGGCCGCGCTGGATGGATACGCTGCCGCTGGACCACGCCTGGTTGCCCGATGTGCAGCAACCCGGCGAAGTCGTCGGCCCGATCAGTGAACACATGGCCCGACGTTTCAACCTGCCTGCGGAGACCCTGATCGTCAGCGGTACAACCGACAGCACCGCCTCGTTTATCGCCACCGGCGCCAGTGAACCGGGCGAGGCGGTCACGGTGCTGGGCTCGACCCTGGTACTGAAGGTACTGGGGCCCTCGCCGATCCTCTCCGCCCGGTACGGCGTCTACAGCCAACCCCTCGGGGATCTGTGGCTGGTGGGCGGCGCTTCCAGCAGCGGCGGCGCGGTACTGAAACAACATTTCAGTGATGAACAGCTGCAGGCAATGACGCCGCAGCTCGATCCCGAACAGCCGACCGGGCTCCAGTACTATCCACTACCCGCGCAGGGCGAGCGTTTCCCCATCAACGACCCGCACCTGAGCCCGCAACTGGAACCCCGCCCTGAGGACGACGTCATGTTTTTTCAGGGTCTGCTCGAAGGGATGGCACGAATCGAGAAACAGGGCTACGAACGACTGGCCGAACTGGGTGCGCCCTTCCCGAGACGCATCCTCAGCGCCGGCGGCGGCAGCGTCAACGACGCCTGGACGCAGATACGCCAGAGCCTGCTGGGCATCCCGGTGGAAACCGCCCCCAACACCGAAGCGGCCTACGGCAGCGCCCTCATCGCCCTGCGCTCTGAAAAACTGCGCTAACCACCAAGACACGAAGACACCAAGTAGAATAATTATGACTTTTTGTCCGTCAGTCTGGCCAATGCGAGCGCATTGACTTACATGCACGGCAATAGACAGCAGCGATATGATTATTTCGGTATATTTGACGTCTTATTCCCACTATCAAGAAAAGTGGCAATCGAAATTAAAATTTTTGCTTGGTGTCTTCGTGTCTTGGTGGTGAAGCTCTTCTCTCTCAGGAGGCTATATGATCAGTAATCCGGTTACCGGCGCCAGTTATCTGTTACGCGGTTTGAGCCTGATTGGCGAGCCTGGCGTGAAGCGCCATGTTGTGATTCCCCTGATAATCAACATTCTGATCTTTGCTGGTCTGATCTGGCTGCTGGCTGCACAGTTCGAGGTGTTGCTGGAGTGGCTGATGCCAACATTGCCTGACTGGCTGGCCTGGCTGGATAGCCTGCTCTGGTTTATTTTTGCAATCACCACCGGCATCGCCGTGTTCTTCAGTTTTACCATTCTGGCCAATCTGGTCAGCGCACCATTTAACAGCTTTCTGTCCGCAGCAGTAGAAAAAAACCTGACCGGCCGCTCGCCCATCAGCGAAGTGGGATTCATGGAGGAGCTGGTCAAGGCCATCAGTGGTGAGATAAAAAAAATGTTGCTGTTTGCGTTGATAGCGCTGGCTCTGCTGATCATCACACTGATTCCCGGCATTAACCTGATTGCGCCGGTATTGTGGATCATCTTCAGTGCCTGGATGTTAAGTATTGAGTATCTGGATTATCCGCTGGGCAATCAGGGACGCAGCTTCCCGGAGATTCGCCGGGCCATCCAACAGAAACGCCTGTTGTCTCTGGGCTTTGGTGGCGCGGTGATGATAGCCACCCTTATCCCTGTATTCAATTTTATGGTCATGCCGGTTGCCGTGGCCGGTGCCACAGCAATGCGTGTTGAACAGTTTTAACAAGCAGACAAGAATATAAGATATTTGCAAAATACGATCTTATTCAACTCATATGCTTATTGTACTTCGTTCGGCAGCTCTTCGGGATCGATTCGGATTTCGCTGTTTTCAATTTTCGAATAGACATCCTCGTCCACCAGTGATCGCTTATTCAAGGTCACGGTATCGCCTTTTTTGATCATTGTACTGGTGAGGGACTGGTGAATGCGCTTTTCTTCGGCATCGTGAAAGTCAACAGTAACCAGAGTATAGTAGGATTCCTCGCAGCTATTGCGAATGCGCGCCGACCATTCGAGCCAGACCTGGTTATAGCTGGGTTCGGCCGATTCAATCTGGTGTTCCACGGCTTCCAGGCAATCGTCAGCCTGGGTCTGGCTGGTAAAAACCAGCAAAAAGACGGTGACAGGAAACAGTTTGATTTTCATTACAACTCCATGTTGACTGGTCATTAATCGGCAAGTGTTTTGCAGTGGATGTTAAGCTGTTCTTTACACGCAAAAACTGCCCGGCTCATTTTTGTTCAATCTGTATCAGGGCAAATCCTGTGCCAGCGGGCTTCTCTTTGACCCGGTCTATGACGAATCAGTCGTATATTCAGTTCAATAGCAACAGAATAACGCCAGATCAAAGAGTTAACTCTGCTTCACGCTACGAGGCGCGGCATACACGGCTCAGCATGTTAAACTGATGCGGTTCAATCAGTCCTAAGGTCATAACTGAAACGTGTGCTTCTACCAGGATCGCGGCGCGCATGTGTCAGAATGACTCACAATCCAAAGAGGGGTTCTGTGTCTCTGCAACGCTATAATCTGCGCACTGCCCTGCTGATATTTGTCCTGTTACCGTTGCTGGCGCTGAGTGCCACGGCTGGCTGGTACTCCCTGAAGGTACTCGAGAACCAGAGCCAGGATCGCATGCAGGATGAAATCGAACTGGTTGCCCGAACCATTCGCCAGCCGGTCATCTACGCCATGGAGCAGGGCCGCGAGGGAGCGCTCGCCCAGGCATTGGATTCAACCTCGCATATCAGCCGGGTCTACAGCGCCTATGTCTATGATGCCCGTGGCGACCGCATCGGTGCCAGCGGCCCGACCGAACCCGCAGTGGACACCAGCCGGGTCGCCGAATTAATGTCCGAAGGCGATCGACGCGAAGAATATAAGCGT
Source organism: Thiohalophilus sp. (assembly GCF_046483665.1). Classification (GTDB taxonomy): domain Bacteria; phylum Pseudomonadota; class Gammaproteobacteria; order UBA6429; family Thiohalophilaceae; genus Thiohalophilus. The sequence continues at coordinate 59,462 of NZ_JAWOCR010000011.1, forward strand.
AATTTAGATGGCGAGGATGTCTATTCCTATTTCCTCCCGCTGTTCAAAGATACCGGTCAGATCACCGGCATGCTGCAGATCACCCGCCGGGCCAGTGAATTCGAAGCTTATATTACCCGCTTGCATTATCAGGGGCTGGCCGTCTTGCTGATCACAGCTTTGTTATTGAGCGTGGTGATTTTTTACGGCCACTACAAGGCCTTCGGCTCCCATGTCACGGCCATGCGCCAGGTCATAGGGCGCATCAGCGCCGGCGAGCGCGAGCAACGGGTGCCAACCGACGGCCCCCGGGAACTGCAAGACCTGGCAGTCGGACTCAACCGGATGCTGGAAAACCTGAACAGCCAGGAAGCCATGGTAGTCCGCCAGCAACGGGAACAGGCTGCACTGGAGGATCGTCTGCACCGCTCGGAACGCATGGCCGTGATCGGCCAGCTGGCCGCCGGTGTAGCCCACGAACTGGGAACGCCACTGAATGTGGTCGACGGTCAGGCCCAGCGGGCCCAGCGCCACCGCGATCTCAATCCGGCCATCGACGCGGCGCTGTCGGAAATTCGCAAGGAAGTGCAACGGATGAATTTCATCGTGCGCCAGCTGATGGACTTCGGTCGCAGCAATCCCTTGCAATATCAGCCGGAACGGGCCGATCGAGTCGTACGCGCGGTACTTACCCAGGTCGCCAGCGATGTCCGTTATGAGCATATTGCGGTGCAGGTGGATGAGACCCGGCCAGTACCGGAGCTGATGATCGACCGGCTGCGTATGGAACAGGCACTATCGAATCTGCTGCACAACGCGGTACAGGCAGCCACGCGGCAGGTCCGCATCGGCTGGTTTGCCAATGAGACACAGGCCGGCTTTTTCATCGACGACGACGGTCCCGGCATTGCCGAAGCCGATCGGGAACGGATTTTCGAACCGTTTTATACCACCAAGGGCGTCGATGAAGGGACCGGACTGGGACTGGCCGTGGCTCACGCCGCCGTCAGCGATCACGACGGCCAGATCGAGATCCAAACCGGTCCGCTGGGCGGTGCCCGCTTTCGAATCGTCCTGCCCGTCACCCGGCAACGCGGAGCAATGCATGAATAACACATCTACCACGGCCCATGTTCTGATCGTCGAGGATGATGCCTCGCTACGTAAATTGTTGATCGAGGAATTGCGTGACAGCGGTTACAACGCGCTGGAAGCGTCTGACGCCGAACAGGCGTGGCAATTACTCAACGACCAGCCGGTCGATCTGGTCATCAGCGATCTGCGTTTGCCTGGCGCCGATGCCATGGCGTTGTTACAACAGACCCGGCAATTACCCGTGGCGCCCGGGTTTATCATTATTACCGGATTCGGCACGGTGTCACAGGCGGTGGAGGCACTCAAACAGGGTGCCGATGACTTTCTGACCAAGCCGGTGGATCTGCAGCATCTGTTAATGAGTGTGCAACGGGTTCACGAGACCCGTCGCCTGCGCCTGGAGCTGGTCCGCTATCGCGAATTGCTCGGCAGCGGCGATTTTCATGGTCTCGTCGGGCGCAGTGCGCCCATGCAACAGCTCTACAGCCAGATCCGTCAGATTGCCCGGGCCGCCGGTCCGGTGCTGATCGAGGGAGAAAGCGGGGTCGGCAAGGAACTGGTAGCCCGCGCCCTGCATGCCGAAAGCGATGTGGCCGAGGGTCCGTTTATTGCCGTCAACTGTGCCGCCATCCCGGCCGAACTGCTGGAAAGCGAGCTGTTCGGTCACGCTGCCGGCGCGTTCTCCGGGGCGCAAAAGGCCCGCCGCGGCCTGTTTCTGGAAGCCAGCGGCGGCAGCCTGTTGCTGGATGAGATCGGTGAATTGCCCATCGGGATGCAGGCCAAGTTGCTGCGCGTTCTGCAGGAACAACGTCTGAGGCCGGTCGGCGCCAACCGCGAGGAAAACCTCGAAGTCCGGATTCTGGCCGCCACCAACAGCGATCTGGAACGCGAAGTCAGTGAAGGCAACTTCCGTGAGGATCTGTTCTATCGCCTGAATACGTTTGCCCTGCAAGTTCCCCCGTTGCGCGAGCGTGGCGAGGATCTGGAATTGCTGACCGCCCGCTTTATCGATGAATTCAGTGTCCGGCGCGATCATCCGATCCAGGGCATTACCGATCGCGCCCTGCAACAGCTCAAAACCTACCCTTTTCCAGGTAATGTACGCGAGTTATCCAATATCATCGAATGGGCCGTCACTTTCTGTCACGCCAACCAGATCGACATTGCGCATTTACCGGAACGCCTGTTCGAAAACCAGGATCTGCAGTCCGGTACACCGCTACCGGCCATACTGGCAAATAATAATGAACTGATTCCCTTGCAGGAACTGGAGCGCCGCTATATCGAACACGTCATCGAGCAGGTCGACGGCAACAAACGTCGGGCCGCAGAAATTCTTGGTATTGGCCGGCGCACACTCTATCGGCGTCTGGGCCAGGAAGACGAGAGCTGAGAACACCCTGTGCGACAGACACGGCGGCACATGTGCCATATTGCTACACATTTTTCGCCTCTTCGGTAACCTGTACAATCCGATACCGGATAAATATTTTCCACTCCTGACTCAGTATTTTGTGAACAAAACATTTACACATACCCAAGTCACTGTCATGGAAGGATTTTTCGTAATCAACACGGTTTTGGTTATAAGCGTATAACCAGGTCGCAACAAATCGGCATGCCATTTGCTCCCGAAGTGGTGTCAGTAAAAAACCGAGGAGTTCTACATTATGAAGATGAACAAAACAGCACTGTTAGTCGCCCTGTTTGGTATGAGCCTTTCTGTTGGCGCTTACGCCCAGAACTATGGCCAGGGCGACGCACAGCAACAGCAGCAGCAACAAGATGGACAGGCGGCAGCCAATGTAGACGAGGCTTCCCTGAATAAATTCAAGGACGCCTTTTCCGAAGTTAACAGCATACGTGAATCTTTCGCGGGCAAGCTGGAAAATGTCGAAGATACGGAAAAAGCCCAGGAACTGCAGCAGCAGGCCCAGCAGGACATGGTCAGCGCCGTGGAAGATGCCGGTCTCTCTGTGCAGGAATACAACGAGATATTTGCCGCTGTTCAGCAAAACCCGGAACTGCAAGAAAAGGTACTGGGCGACCAGTAATCTGTGCTGTTCTTTAGTAAAATGAAAAAATGCCCCGCCTTGCGGGGCATTTTTTTACCTTATAACCGCAGGTCGACTAACTCAAACATTCCATGGATTCGTTCATTTCACCTTAATTGGTGCTTCAGGGTTTCAGACCTGTATCAGAGTACGGAATGCTTGATTTAGTCAATTTTGAAAAGCCGGGGGTTGCGATCGATGAACTTGCCGATCCAGTCGACGATAAATGAGCGTTCGCCCCGCTTCATATACCACCAGCCAAAGATACTGATTAAGAGCGCCCCGACCGCGTCGACAACCAAATCCAACATGGTATCGGTCAGTCCCGAATCATCACCAAGCATCGGTTTTTGCATCGTGGTGCCGACAAAGTAGTCCATGGCAAATTCAAAAATTTCCCATAGCGTACCGGCAGTCACCGCAAACAAGAACGCAAATAGTGCCATAAAACCCGGACGCAAATGCAATTCGATGCGTCGGTTCTCGTTGAGTATATAGATCAGCAAAAAGCCGAGCAGGCCAAGCAACAGGCCCGAACTGGCATGCAGGGCAATATCCCACCACCAGAGCCGATCATAGTAACGACGGATTTCCCCTAAAAATAATGAAGCGAAAACAAACAACACCGCCAGCAACTGAAACTCCGCCGGCACGGTGATCTGAAAATGCCGACCGATGATGGCCGGTGACAGAACCACCAACATGATGGCCATGATCAGAATCGCACTCAGCCATAACCCGTTATACAGGGTGAGTATCAGTTCCACGGCCATTAAAAACAACAGCACCATGACTGTACGTCGGTAAATCAGTGCCGCACGCTGACTGCTCTGTGGCTGCACCGGTTCTGTCCGCGGAGACTCAGCCATCAGGAGTCAGCCATTGTTGCAAACGCCGCACACCTTCTTGCAGTCGCTCCAGCGACGTCGTGTAGGCAAAGCGTACATACTGTTGCGGCTGGTTATCGCCGAAATCGTTACCCGGAGTAATCGCCACACCGATCTCCTGCAACAGGGTTTGGGCAAAGGCAAAGCTGTTGTCGGTAAACCGGCGGCAATCAGCATACAGATAAAATGCCCCTTGCGGTTCGACCTTGATGTCGAAGCCGATCTCGCGCAATGCCGGCAGTAGAAAATCACGGCGTTGTTCGAACGCCGCACACCGCTGTTCGAGAATCGCCAGGGTCTGCGGTTCAAGCGCCGCCAACGCCGCATGCTGGGCCGGTGTCGAGGCGGACAGGAACAGGTTCTGTGCGAGCTTGTCGAGAGACGGCATCAGGTACGATGGCGCCGCCAGCCAGCCGATGCGCCACCCGGTCATACCGAAATATTTGGAAAAGCTGTTTATGACCACCATCCGCTCACCCAGATTCAGCGCGCTAGGCACCGGGGTGCCATAGACCAGGCCGTGATAAATTTCGTCGACGATCACCGAGGCGCCCTGTTGCTCTACCCAGGTAATGATCGCCAGCAGTTCGTCAGGGGGAATCAGGGTTCCGGTGGGATTGGCCGGCGAGGCGAGCATAACTACCCGGGTATGAGGTTGCCAGTGCTGCTGTACCCGTTCCAGCGTCAGCTGGTAGCCGGTCTGCGCATTGACAGGCACCGCCTGGACCTGGGCGTCAAGAAAATGGGCGAAATTGCGATTACAGGGATAACCGGGATCGGCCAGCATCACCCCCTGCCCCGGTTCCAGCAATACGCCCAGCGCCAGTAACAGGGCGCCGGAAGCCCCGGGAGTGACCATGATCCGCGCCGCCGGTACCGAAATCCCATAGCGTTCCTGATAAAAGCCGGCAATCGCCTCACGCAGCGCGGCCATCCCCAGCGCCGGCGTGTAGTGCACCTCGCCGTCGGCGATCGCCCGGGTGGCCGCCTCGACCACCGGGGCGGGGGTGGGAAAATCGGGTTCCCCGATCTCCATATGCACGATATCCCGGCCCTGTTGTTCCAGCTCCCGGGCCTCGGCCAGCAGGGCCATGACCCGAAAGGGCTGAATACGATCGATACGACGGGCAGGGGTGTCAGACATAGCAGAACTTTAACCTTGTTACAGGCGCACTGAAAGCCCGGGGAAATACACACGGTGCGACCGATAAGATGGCAATCCCGGCAACACCAAAGACACCCGTTTTCTTCTCCCGGTCAGGCCGGTGAGTTCAGTGGTTAGAATATTTTTTGCGTCAGCCTGAATGGACCCGTTTGACCAGCGCCATATCCAGATACCTGGCACCCTTCACGATAGTCGGCGCTCCGGACAGAACCTGAAACGGCTGCTGCGGCTCACCGAAACTATCCAGCACCAGCTCCGCGTCGTCAAAATCATGATCGCGCGTGTAGTCATTGACCGTGATGATAGTCTTCAGCCCGGCGCCTTTGCTCGCCAGTATCCCGTTATGGGAATCCTCGAACGCGATACACTGTGTCGGCTCGAGCGCCATTTTTTCCATGGCGTAATGATAAATATCCGGCGCCGGTTTCTTTGCCGGCACCACATCGCCGGCAGCAATCACCTCGAACCACTGGAGCGCGTCGGGCCCGACGGCGTTCTCCAGCAAGGCCGTTACATTGGCCGGAGTGGTGGTTGTGGCAATCGCCAGGCGGTAACTCGCCTCGCGCGCCTCGCGTAACAGCCGCTCAACACCGGGGCGCAACGGGATGCCCCCCTCGCCCAGCAACGCTTCGTAATGACGGGTCTTGGCCCGATGCAGATCAGCAATCCAGTCGGCCGGGTCGCCCGGCAAGGTTGCGGTGGGCCGGTACTGTTCCAGATAATGGCGCATCCGTTCCTTGCCGCCGGTGACGCTCAGCAGCGCCCCATAGGTGGCCACATCCCATTCCCAGTCGAGTCCGGCCTCGGCAAAGGCCTGATTGAACGCCACCCGGTGGCCGTCCCGCTCGGTATCCGCCAGGGTACCGTCCACATCAAATAACAGTGCTGTCAGTTCCGCCATCGCTCTCCGCTCTGCATTGCTTAAAAAGCGCGCCAGCTTACCTGAAACCGGCGATTTTGCCACCTGCTAGAATCCGCATAATTCCATAATATTCATAAGGTTAAGTGCGCCCCCCGTCAAGCGAGTAGAAAAAACTGCTCGTCAGACCACGCGTTTATTGCGCTGTCGGGCGGATTCTGTTAGAAAAGCGCGTTATTTTTTACAGAACAGTGTTCGCCAGGAGACCATTGCACATGGCCGCAAAGAAAAAGACCGCGAAGAAGAAAACCGCCAAGAAAACGGCGGCGAAGAAGAAACCGACCAGCAAAAAGACCGCCGCGAAAAAAACCACGGCGAAAAAGAAAACCGCGGCCAAAAAGAAAACGGCGGCGAAAAAAACCACGGGCAAGAAAAAAACCGCCGCGAAAAAGAAAACCGCGGCGAAGAAGTCCACTGCCCGGAAAAAACCGGCCTCGCGGAAATCCGTGACCGAACACGCCGGCGAAATCACGCCCTATCAGATGAAAAAGGGCGAAGAATACATGAACGAGGCAATGTCTCAGCATTTTCGTGAGATATTGCAGAACTGGAAGCGCGAGTTGATGGAAGAAGTGGATCGTACCGTGCACCATATGCAGGACGAAGCCGCCAATTTCCCGGATCCCAATGACCGGGCCAGTCAGGAATCTGATTTCACGATGGAACTGCGTACCCGGGATCGCGAACGCAAGCTCATCAAGAAAATTGATGAATCCCTGAACGCCATCGACAATGGTGAATACGGTTACTGTGAAGAGTGCGGCATCGAAATCGGCATCCGCCGTCTCGAAGCCCGCCCCACCGCCACCCTCTGCATCGATTGCAAGAGCCTGGACGAAATCCGCGAGCGGACGAGAGCCTGACAGGTACCGCTAACCAGGACCTAGGGACTGGTTACTGGTCGAAGGGCTCGTTTGCCATGGCGGCGGTCGAGGCGGATTTTGAGATCGTTACTGCGGGCGAATGTCATGAGAAAGTCAAACGCCGCGGGATTACTGTCCGCCAGGCCACGAGCCACCACCAGACATTTCTCACCGTCAATAATGCATGGCTGCACAGCCTGATCATAACGCATGCGATTATCCCGTCCGAAATGGGCCAGACTGGCGCCCAGCCGTTCGGCCCAGTCGCCGGGGCGCAGCCGACTACCCTGCTGATTCACGCCCCGAATCACGACTATTCCGTTTTTGTCATACTTGCTGTCGCTCAATGTCGGTATCGTCCCGCTTCGTCATGCTATACAAATAATGTTAGGCTGATGCCATTCCGGTTTCGGTAACTATCGACCATATGTCAGTGAACTTAATATACCAACGGGAAAGAACATGTCTGTGACTGTGCATGAGGCGATTCGTGAACGCCACTCCACTCGCGCCTATGTGGATAAATCGGTGTCACGCGAAACAGTGGAATCGGTTCTGGAACTGGCCCGCTGGACACCTTCCGGGGTCAATACCCAACCCTGGCAGGTCTGTGTTCTGGAAGGAAAGACCAAACAGCAGCTGGGCGAGGCGATGATCCAGGCCCTCGAGAGCGGCCAGAGCAAAAATCCCGACTATACCTACTATCCGCGCGAGTGGAACAGCCCCTATCGGGAACGGCGCAAGAACTGCGGTCTCGCACTTTATCAGGCACTCGATATTGGTCGCGAGGACCGCGATAAACAAAAAGCCGCCTGGTATCGCAATTACCGTTTTTTCGACGCGCCGATTGGTCTGTTATTTCTGATCGACAAGCAGCTGGAAAAAGGCTCCTGGCTGGACATGGGCCTGTTCATCCAGAACGTCATGCTGGCCGCCAAAGGGTTCGGCCTGGACACCTGCCCCCAGGCCTCCCTGGCTGAATTTCCCGACCTTGTTCGCCAACAGCTCGACTTGCCGACCGATTTGCAGGTCGTCTGCGGCATGTCCCTCGGTTACGCCGATCCGGATCATCCGATCAACCAGTATCGTCTGGAACGGCAGCCGGTGAATGAATTTACCCGGTGGTATAAGTAACAGGGCCGAGGGCCGAGGGACGAGTAACGAGGAACATAACCTGTTTCAATCTGTTGTGTAATCCACGCTCAACGATGGACCAGCTTCTTCCAAAATGACTGACAAGCAACCTTCCTCTTCTCCTCGTCATTCGTCACTCGGCCCCCGTCCCTTTTTTTATAGAGGACGCTTTGCCCCTTCCCCCACCGGGCCGCTCCATTTTGGCTCGCTGGTCGCCGCCGTTGGCAGTTATTTGCAGGCCCGACACCAGGGTGGACAATGGTGGTTGCGGATCGAGGATATCGATCCGCCGCGTGAAGTGGCAGGCGCGGCCGGCGCGATCATTGCGTTGCTTGCCGCGTACGGATTCGAATGGGATGAGCTTAGTTACCAGAGCCGACGACAAGCATACTATGCCGAGGCACTGGCCCAGTTACAGCATCAACATCTCACCTATCCCTGCACCTGCACCCGACGCCAGTTGCGCGAGCATCCCATCGGATGTGACGGCACACGGATCTATTCCGGCACCTGCCGTTCGCGCCGTTTCCCCTGCCGGGATCGACATGCCACTCGCCTGCTGACGACGGATACACTGATTAAATTTGCCGATCGCCTGCAGGGAAAACAGATCTGTGAACTTGAAAAAGCGGTCGGCGATTTCGTGCTGCGCCGGGCCGATGGCTATATCTCCTATCAACTGGCGGTGGCACTGGATGATGCCGAACAGGGTATGACGGAAGTCGTGCGTGGCTGCGATTTGCTCGACTCGACACCCCGCCAGATCCACGTGCAACAGCAACTGGGTCTGCGTTCCCCGGCTTATGCGCATCTGCCGGTGGTACGGGGTTCCGATGGACAAAAACTGAGCAAACAAACCGGCGCACGACCGCTTTCCTCCGAACAACCCCTTGTTCCGCTCGTCAACGCCATGCAATTCCTCGGTCATCCCGTTCCCGAAGAAATTCAACATGGCAGTTTGCAGGGTTTCTGGGACTGGGCTATCGACAACTGGGCAGCGGATAGAATACCGACCCGGCATGAAGCCGATAACCCGTGCCCCGTGCCTGAGCATTAATCGCTGTACGATTCCACGGTAAGGATCCCGGCCGTCAAGCGTCTGATTTAATGTTAAAATTCCATCCATAATGCCGATATAGGGAAACGTATGACACAAACACAGCCCACATACCTGCAAGCCTTCCGCGGCAGTTTCACCAGTATGCTGCGCTGGCCCCAGCTGGATACGCTCTGGCAAACCCTGCGCGAACAGGACAAGTCCTGGTATATCTATGCGGTAGGGGAGCCCCCGCCGCAAGCCCCCGCCAATCAGGAACAACTGGATACTTTTATTACCGAAATCGACAAATTGCTTCGCCAGGAACACGATGAAGATTATTGTGGTATTGTCTATGCTGATGAGCCCAACGATCCGGCTTTTATAAAAATATACGATCCCAACAATCTCGGCGTATCATGCGGGTTCAGTACCAATCCGCCGTTACCCGGCTGGGTATTATCATTAATCAAACCAGTCGACTTGCAAACCGAACTGCCGTTACCGGGAAATCGCCGACGCTGGTGGCAAAAACTGTTCGGTACCCGTGACAACGCCAACAACTAAAAAAACAATGTCGCTTTAATACCATGACCAATTATCAGGACAAGCCGGAGGGCCCGGATCAGGGACAGCAGGATAATATCGAGAACGTCGATCAGTATCTGCTATACAGCAAGGCGGCGATTGTTCAAAAACTCCGCCAGTTAAGTAAAAGCAAAAATATGATTACCGCCCATTTCGGTCAGGGCAAGTATTCATTGCTGACGCTGATTGTCGATATCCTGCCCGAGAAAAACCTGCTGGTACTGGACTACGGTTCTGATGAAAAGATCACCCGTAAATTACTCGAAGCCGAGCGCGCAGTATTCAAAACCTCCTATGAAGGTATTACGGCGCAGTTCAGCGCAACCGGCTTTCAACGTGCCAAACGCCATGGCAAACCGGCCATCGCCTGCCAGCTACCCGACACTCTGCTGTGGGTCCAGCGGCGTGAATATTATCGTATCCGCTTGCCCCTGAGCTCCGCTGTCTCCTGTGAGCTGACAAACCAGAACAACGAGAACATACAAATTCCTACCCTGGATCTGAGCGTTGGCGGACTGGCATTACACCATACGGATCAACCCATCGAGTTCGAAGAAGGCCAGATCTATGAAAACTGCAAACTGGCTATCCCCGACAGCCAGCCGGTAGGAGTCAACCTGGAAATCCGTAACATTATTCCGATCGGGACTATGGAAAATAGTGGATACCGCATCGGTGCACAGTTTATTAATCCGGGCATGGATACCTGCAGCCTGATTCAACGTTACATCCAGACAATCGAAACCCAGATCACCCGTAACTGATCCCGGATTGACCTGTTTGCAGGTAGCGCACGTAAACCGCTTTTTCCGGCTCCTGCAGCTGAGACCTGACAGCTGGACAGGCAGACCGGTCTGCGAGTCGGCCAAAAGACTTTGTGAAATTACTTATTAATCAGCAGCTTAACTAACAACAACCCTCCCTCTGCCGGGTCGAAATGCTTGAAGGGTCGGGACAGTCCTGTTAAAAAGAGTGCATGAGATCACGACTTGCCAAATCCCTGTTTCAACAGCCGTTAAACCGTCGAAGTGAGTGGATTCTGTACACCATCTTGTTCTACCCGGGTGGCGAAAGTTCCGATATCTGGCTGTTGGAGACGGACAATTTCAACGCTGGCACTCAATGGCCGGGCGTGTCAACTTTCATGGCATTATCCGTTGCTTTCTTTTTAATTCAGCGCCACCCGGGTTATGCCTGCGCCCCGTATCAGGTGCAGAGAACCGGCGGCTATCACTCGCAACACAGCAACTACCAGCCTTCTCCCGGAATGTAAGACCACCGATTTTTTTTTCGAATAACAATTACCAGGAGTCACCCATGCCCCAAGAGAAGATATATGACATCCCCGCGGATTTTGCTGCCCAGGCCAACATCAGCGAAGCCGACTATCACGCCATGTATCAACACTCAATTGACGACCCGGAGGGCTTCTGGGCCGAACAGGCGGAAAAATTTCTCAGCTGGTACAAACCCTGGGACAGAGTACTGGACTGGAGTTATGATCCCGATAACCTGCACATCAAATGGTTTGAAGGCGGCAAACTGAATGTGGCCTACAATTGTATCGATCGTCACCTCGAGGAACGGGGCGATCAGACAGCAATCATCTGGGAAGGCGACGATCCGAACGATGCCCAACAGATCACCTATCGGGAGCTGCATGACCAGGTCGCACGACTCGCCAATGTCCTGAAAGAACGCGGCGTCCAAAAAGGCGATCGGGTCTGTATTTATATGCCGATGGTTCCCGAAGCCGGCTATGCCATGCTGGCCTGCGCCCGTATTGGTGCCGTGCATTCGGTGGTGTTCGGTGGCTTCTCACCCGAATCGCTCAAGGATCGGATCCTGGATTCCGACTGCCGGGTCGTGATTACCGCCGATGAAGGGGTACGCGGCGGCAAGGCCGTGCCGCTCAAGGCCAATACCGACAAGGCTCTGGAACAGTGTCCCAACGTTCATACCGTGTTGACCGTACGACGTACCGGCGGACAAACCGACTGGCACGAACAACGGGACATCTGGTATCACGAGGCTGTTGAAAAGGCTTCGACAGATTGTCCGCCGGAAGAAATGGATGCCGAAGATCCCCTGTTTATCCTCTATACTTCCGGCTCCACCGGCAAACCCAAGGGCGTGTTACACACCACCGGCGGCTATCTGCTATTTACCGCCATCACTACAAAATATACCTTCGATCTGCACGAAGGGGACATCTACTGGTGTTCCGCAGATGTTGGCTGGATCACCGGCCACAGCTATCTGGTCTACGGACCGCTGGCCAATGGCACCACCACCCTGTTCTTCGAAGGTGTACCCAATTATCCTGACGCCTCGCGCTTCTGGCAAGTCGTCGACAAACACAAGGTGAGCGTCTTTTATACTGCCCCGACGGCAATCCGTGCCCTGATGCGCGAAGGCGAGGAACCGGTCAAAAAGACCTCGCGCCAGTCCCTGCGGCTACTGGGAACCGTGGGCGAGCCGATCAATCCCGAGGCCTGGGAGTGGTATCACAAAGTGGTGGGTGACGGGCGCTGCCCGATCGTCGATACCTGGTGGCAGACAGAAACCGGCGGCCATTTGATCACACCCTTGCCAGGGGCCACTCGTCTCAAGCCCGGCTCGGCCACCCGGCCTTTCTTCGGCGTCAAACCCGGCATTATCGATACCGAGACCAACCAGTTGATCGAGGGCGATGGCGAAGCAACCGGGGCACTGGTCATTACCCGACCCTGGCCCTCGCAAATGCGATCTGTCTATGGTGATCATCAGCGCTTTGTGGATACCTATTTCAAGACCTATCCCGGTTATTATTTCAGCGGTGACGGCGCCCGGCGTGATGCCGACGGCTATTACTGGATTACCGGGCGCATGGATGATGTACTCAATGTTTCCGGCCATCGCATGGGCACTGCAGAAGTCGAATCGGCTCTGGTCCTGCATGAAAAGGTCGCCGAGGCGGCGGTGGTCGGCTACCCGCATGACATCAAGGGCCAGGGGATCTACGCTTATGTCACCACCGTCAAAGGGGTGGAACCCGGTGAGGAGCTCAAGGCAGAATTGCTGGATCTGGTACGCCAGGAAATCGGTCCCATTGCCAAGCCCGATATCATCCAGTGGGCGCCTGGCCTGCCCAAAACCCGCTCCGGCAAGATCATGCGCCGGATACTGCGCAAGATCGCTGAAAACGATCTGGACAACCTGGGTGATATCTCCACCCTCGCCGATCCGGCCGTGGTCGACAACCTGATTGAAAACCGGGGCAATAAATAATCGAATCATGCTGATTTGAAGTCGCCAACAGGCGCGGATGAACGCAATCCCGGAATGAGGTCCTTTTCCTGTTCCCGTTCATCGGCATTCCCTGGTGGTGTTTTTTACCGAACTGACGAGAGATCATTGATGAAAGCCATGCCATTAAGATTGCGGAACATCGGTTTACTCAGCGTGCCGACGCATTTTACGAAAGGTGCCCACCGGAGTTACCTGGCCCAGCCTTTTCACAGGCATCAGAGCGTGGCCAGATGAAACCGTTTGATCCACTTCGTAATTACCTGCTCAATACCCTCTGGGAAACCGATATCCAGCAACTGTCTTCCTGGCAAGCACGTGGTATCGGGGTGCTGCGGGTGATTTATCTGATTGGTCGGGATATCGCCAGCGGTGAGCTGAACCTGCGCGCCATGAGCCTGGTCTATACCACCCTGCTGGCGATGGTTCCCTTGCTGGCAGTCAGTTTTTCAGTTCTCAAGGGGTTTGGTGTACATAACCAGCTGGAACCCATTCTTCTGAATCTTCTTGCGCCACTGGGAGAACGGGGGCCCGAGGTAACCCGTCAGATCATCGATTTTGTCGAAAACGTTAAAGCCGGGGTGCTTGGTTCCGTTGGGCTGATTCTGCTGTTGTACACGGTGATCTCTTTGACGCAGAAAGTGGAATGGGTCTTTAATTACACCTGGCAGGTCAGCGAGAGCCGTTCCCTGGCACGTCGTTTCAGCGATTATTTCAGTGTGATTCTGATTGGTCCGTTGCTCATCTTCGCCGCTCTCAGTGTCACCGCTTCCATCTCCAGCAGCACCCTGTATACGCAACTGGAAAACACCGCCGTGATTGGCTGGTTATTGCAAAGCTTCAACCAGGCTCTTCCCTATCTGCTGGTAATTCTCGCGTTTGCGTTTCTTTACGTGCTGGTGCCCAATACCCGCGTGCGGATCCGCTCGGCGCTGGTCGGGGCCGCGGTGGCCGGTATTCTCTGGCAAACGGTTGGCTGGGGTTTTGCGGAACTGGTCTCTTCCTCACCCCGCACGATTGCCATCTATTCGGCCTTTGCCACGCTGTTTCTGTTCATAATATGGCTCTATATCAGCTGGTTGATATTGCTGATCGGCGCCAGCATCGCTTTTTATCACCAGCATCCGGAACGTCGCTGGCGCGAATCGCGTCATCTGCGCCTGAGCAATCGTCTCAAGGAAAAACTGACCCTGACGGCCATGGTTGCTGTGGGGCGCCGTTATTATCAGCAACAGACCGAATGGACCCTGTCGGAGCTGGCTCACCATCTGAACCTGGTCGAGCAAAGCCTGCACCCGATTCTCGACAAACTGGTCGAGGCGCAGCTGCTGGTGCGTAGCGAACACGAGCCGCCACGCTATCTGCCCGGCCGTGCTCCGGAAAGAATCGATTTGTCGAGCATCATTGAATGTATCCGTCAGGCCGAGGAAGATGAAATTGCCAATCCCGAGCGCCTGCCCGCCGATCCGGTGATCGATGAAGTTTTCAATAACTATCAGCAAGCTGCCAGGGAACAGCTCAGAAATATCACACTGCGTGACCTGGTCGCAGGCGATCAAATTAAAACGGATACGTAACCCCCGGATATCAATACAGAGCAGAAGAAAGAGCCCCTCGGGTGTTCTGACAGCACTGAAAATACCGGGTCACTTTTTCAGTACCTGCGAGATTTTTAGTGTTTTCTGTCGTTTAATACCCTTGCCAACAACCCACCACTTCGAACAGGTCGTGTCCCGGCGCTGGCTTGCGGACCGTTGTCCCGCCTTAGGAGATGACATTTACATGCGTAGTTCTTTCAAGCGCCGGTCAATCCGGGCTTGCCAGCCTGTGCCCCGGGTAAATTCATACATGTTGCGCAATACATCACGTTCAGCCGGTTTGCGTACCTTGCGCAGGACAACATTGCGCCGAAAACGCGAGGTATCGGTCAATTCATGGATGACAAACGAACCGGCAAATTTCGTCTCCCCCGCCTGCACATGGATCATATTCTGATAGGCCGTACGGTTGTCTTTAACAAAGGTGTAATCCCTGAACCGGGAATAAACCGCGGCAATGTAATATTTACCGGGCTTGATATTCTCGACCATGAAATCGCCGTTCTCAAACACCAGTACCCGCGGCGGGATTTTGAATGGCGGCAGATAGAATTTGCCGTATTCCCGAAATTCGATTTTGGTTATCTCCTGTGGCGCCACCAGGTGCCCGAATACCATGGCATTATCCGGCGCTTGCACCGCATCCGGCGGCGCCGGCAACGCACAGGCAGCCAGAACGCCACACAGCAACAGCAAACCGCCCAGTCTCCTCATTGCTCTCATTCTCTCTCCTCGCAGCAGACACCGCCCGGGGCGGCAAACATTCACCTCTGCCGGTAAATATGCACAGACCGGGCCAATCCAGATTTTCACCCTCTCCCTTTTCGAACTCTCTGCAATTTTACGCGGAGCACGCAGAGGCGCGGAGGCGCAGAGAAAAACCGGGTATTGTTGCCTGAGTTAATTAAGGTATTGATTTAATTATTTATTCTCCGCGTCTCTGCGCCTCTGCGAACTCCGC
>NZ_JAWOCR010000025.1:0-7049 GCF_046483665.1 Thiohalophilus sp.
GGAAAAGGAACAGTTTAGCAGGCCTGAATTGGCAAACTATGTCTTGGCCTGCGCTATTGACATCCAAAATACTGGCTGTTTGCTGCTCGGTTGCCGGGTCCAAGAGGCCGGATCGCCGCGATGACCGCCAAACTCAGAAGGAAAGGGAGAGTCACAGATGGAAAAAGTTACTGAATTCATGCAGAAAGTTACTGAAAAAAATCCCGGCGAAACCGAGTTTCACCAAGCGGTTCTGGAGGTTGTTGAAACTTTGATGCCCTATATTGAGGATCATCCCAAGTACAGGGAAGCCAAGATCCTTGAACGGCTGGTGGAGATAGATTGGGACATGCGATGGCTCCATTGAATCAATCAACTAGGCGATGTTATTTGGTCTTTAGTTGAGCGTCATTGCCAGTCGTATGACCGGCAAACAGCTATTCCACGCTTAATGTGGCGTCCAGAGTACTTCTTTAAGAGGATCCGGAAAGAATACTATACCAGCTTCCGGATTATTCTTTCAGCCATTTAGCAACTTCAGGCAGATTGTGACCATAAAAAAGCACCCTGTTATCGGGGTTGATCAATACCAGGGTGGGTGTGCCGACCACATGATAGTTCTCGGCGACATCGAGGTTATCCAGGCGATTGGCCAGCACGAGATACCTGAGGCCGTTGTTCCGGGCATATTCACGTACTTCCTGCTCATATTCGCCGGCAATATTAATGGCCGCCACCGTCAGCCCCGGTCGTGATACTGCTCATGCAGCGCGTTGAAGTTCTCGATATGCGCATAGCAGTAAACACATTCGGTCGCCCAGAAAATCAGCAGGACGTGGCCTTGTTGTGTGAGCGCATTCAGCGAGACTTCGCTGCCTTCAAGGCTGGACAGAGTAAATTCCGGCGTTGCCTGCCCGACTTTGTGGCCTGTTTCGGCATAGGGTAAACCGGAAGATAGAAAGAGAAAAAAAGCGGTCAGGAAGTAGCGAGGCAACAATGTCATATCGGGACTCCGGAATATCGAGGTGACAAGTTGTCTTACTCGCAACTCGTCCCTCGTCCCTGTTTTTTGGTGGGCCCGGTAGGACTTGAACCTACGACCAAGGGATTATGAGTCCCCTGCTCTGACCAACTGAGCTACAGGCCCTGAACCCGGGAAGTATAACGAAAAAAGGCCGCCCGGGGTATGGGAGGCCTTTGTGAATCGATGAACAGGCCGAGTTATTCGTAGTCCATAAAGCTGCGCAGGTGATCCGAGCGGGTCGGATGACGCAGTTTGCGCAGTGCCTTGGCTTCGATCTGGCGAATCCGCTCACGGGTGACATCGAACTGCTTGCCGACCTCTTCCAGGGTATGGTCGGTGTTCATGTCGATACCAAAGCGCATACGCAGGACCTTGGCTTCGCGCGCGGTCAGCCCTTCCAGTACGCCCTGCACAGTTTCCTGCAGGCCGCTGGAGGTGGCGTGATCCATCGGCGACAACACGTTCATATCCTCGATGAAGTCGCCCAGGTGCGAATCCTCGTCGTCGCCGATCGGGGTTTCCATGGAGATCGGCTCCTTGGCAATCTTCAGGACCTTGCGTACCTTATCCTCGGGCATTTCCATGCGCTCGGCCAGCTCTTCGGGTGTCGGTTCGCGACCCATCTCCTGCAGCATTTGTCGCGAGATCCGGTTGAGCTTGTTGATGGTTTCGATCATATGCACCGGAATACGTATAGTGCGGGCCTGATCCGCGATGGAGCGAGTGATGGCCTGACGAATCCACCAGGTAGCATAGGTCGAAAACTTGTAACCGCGACGGTATTCGAATTTATCTACGGCCTTCATCAGACCGATGTTGCCTTCCTGAATCAGATCCAGGAACTGCAGTCCACGGTTGGTGTACTTCTTGGCGATAGAGATTACCAGACGCAGGTTGGCCTCGACCATTTCCTTCTTGGCGCGACGGGCCTTGGCTTCGCCGATGGACATCTTGCGGTTGATGTCCTTGATTTCGGAAATGGCCAGTCCGCAGATCTCCTCGATAGAAGCCAGCTTTTGCTGGGCACGCAGGATATCGTCCTTGTGTTCCATCAGGATCGGTGAGTACTTCGTGTCCGCCTTGATCTGTTCTTCCAGCCAATCGGGCTTGGCCTCATTCTCCGGGAAGGAGGTAATGAATTCCTTGCGCGGCATGTGGGCGCGATCCACACAGATATCCATGATGGTTTTTTCATGGCTGCGAATGCGGTCGATCAACTCACGCATGGCCATGACCAGGTTGTCCACGACCTTCTGGGTCAGCTTGAGCTGCATAACCTGTTCGACCAGCTCATCGCGCAGTTTGGCGGTTTTCTTGTCGCGGTGACCGTGCTTGCGGGTTGAGGTAACCAGCTTCTTGTGGAGCTTACGTATATCTTCGAAACGCCGGCGAGCTTCTTCCGGATCCGGCCCGGTGTCGACTTCCTCGGCGTCGTCTTCGTCGTCATTATTGGTATCGGTAGCGGCGCTGGCATCGACCGGGGTATGGGTCGGAATCTCGTCCGGCGCGTTGGGATCGATAAAGTCAGTAATCAGGTCAGTCAGTTTCATCTCACCGGCATCGACCTGATCCCACAACAGCAGAAGCTGGCTGACGGTTTCGGGATACATGGTCAGCGCGGAGAGCATCTGGTTGAGGCCGTCTTCGATACGTTTGGCGATCTCGATTTCGCCGGCGCGGGTCAGCAGTTCTACGGCGCCCATTTCTCGCATGTACATGCGCACCGGATCGGTGGTGCGACCGAATTCGCTGTCGACGGAGGCCAGCGCGGCGGCGGCTTCCTCGGCGGCGTCCTCGTCCACCTCGGTGGTGGTTTCCAGGATGGTGTCGGCATCGGGGGCCGTTTCATAGACGACAATGCCCATATCGTTGATCATGGCAACGATATCTTCGATCTGCTCGGGATCGACAATATCATCAGGCAGGTGGTCATTGACCTCGGCATAGGTCAAAAAACCCTGTTCTTTACCCTTGGCAATCAACGACTTGAGTTGAGATTGCTGTTGGCTTAAATCCATCGCTTCGGCTTTTGCAGGCTTCATCTAATCAGATTCCAAAATAGCGGCGTAAAACCATCCGATTTTACACTAATTTCCCCGATTTTCTAGGTAAACCGGGACGTCTCGAGGGCAGGTGCCTGTATATGACGGCAGGAACCCCCGATTTATTTAATTTTTCCTGAAAATTTCGTCAGTGGAACAGTTGGCTGGACAATTGCCGGATTTCGACCTTCTCCTCCGGCGTAAGATTGCCATGGTTGGATTTGGTCATCAGCATGTCGTAACGGGCTTCCAGCCGGAGCCGGTCCAGGGACTCGATCGCGGCCGTGAATTCGTGTTTCAAACTTGCTTCATCATCGATTTCAGGTTGCCAGGCGGCCAGTTTTTCCAGATGCCGGGCGTACTCTGTGTCGCGCCAGCGCTCGATTACGGCACTGGTGGTTAGATTGGGGTGGTGACGCAAAGTTTCAAGCACGGTGACCAATAAATCGATGCCCGGGATTTCCAGCTGGGCCAGGCGCTGTGGGTCCCCTGCCTCGGGAGCCAGGGCCGGGTTGTGCAGCAGCCGTGCCAGGGCCCGGCGTACCGGTGAAAAGGGTTGCCGGTCCTGTCCACCACCACGACGGTGCTGTGGCTGACGGGAGCGCTCCCCGGCCCTGTCAGGCTGTCTCTCTCCGGCTTCGCCTCGTTGTCGCGGGGGTTTGGTCTGACTGAGCGCGGTCTCGATGCGATGTTCGTCAATCCGCGCCAGCTGCGCGAGCTGGCTGATCATCATCTGCCGGTAGACCCCTGGCGGCAATTGAGCCAGCAGCGGCCGGGCCTGTTCCACCAGGTTGGCCCGCCCGTCGATGGAGGCGGTATCGTTCTGCGCGCTGAGGCGGTTGAACAGGTAATCGGAGAACGACGCCGCGCGAGCTACCTGTTGCTCGAATTCGGCTTTGCCCACCTGGCGCACCAGGGTGTCGGGATCCTCGCCCTCGGGCAGGAACAAAAACCGGATCTGGCGTCCCTCGCGCATCACCGGCAGGGCGTTTTCCATGGCCCGCCAGGCGGCCTCGCGTCCGGCCCGATCCCCGTCGAAGCAGAACACTACTTCGGACGTAACCTTGAACAGCTGTTGCAGGTGATCAGCCGTGGTGGCGGTGCCCAGGGTGGCCACTGCGTAGCGGATGTCGAACTGGGCGAGTGAGACCACGTCCATATAGCCTTCCACCACCAGCAGGCGGGGAATCTGGCGCAGTACCTGACGCGCCTCGTACAGCCCGTAGAGTTCCCGGCCCTTGTGAAACAGCGGGGTTTCCGGCGAGTTAAGGTACTTGGGCTGGTCCTCGTCGCTCAGCACCCGGCCTCCGAAAGCGATGGTGCGCCCGCGCCGATCGCGAATCGGAAACATGATCCGGTGACGGAAGCGGTCGTAGCGCTTGCCGTCGTCCTTTTCGATCAGCATGCCGGTGGTCACCAGCTGTTTCTGGCGTTCGGCGGAACTGCCCAGTTTTTTCAGCAGATTGTCCCAGCCCGGCGGGGCGTAGCCGATGCCGAATTCGGCGGCGATCCGCCCGCTGAGGCCACGGCCCTTGAGGTAATCGACGGCCTGCTGGCGCCCCGTGTGCTCGCGCAGCTGTTGACGATAATAGTCATCAGCCTGTTGCATCAGAGCATAGAGGTCGTCCGCCTCGCGGCTGGTCTGGCGCGGTTTATCGCCGGCACGGGTGCCTTCGTAAGGCACCGTCATCCCGGCACTACGGGCCAGCTCCTCGACCGATTCGGGAAAGGTCAGATGCTCGTATTCCATCAGAAAACCGATGGCAGTACCGTTCGCCTGGCAGCCAAAGCAGTGATAGAACTGCTTGTTCTGGCTGACGGTGAACGAGGGGGTCTTCTCGTTATGAAACGGGCAGCAGGCCTTGTACTCGTGGCCGGCCTTTTTCAGGGGCACGCGCGCATCGATCACATCGACAATGTCGATGCGGCTCATCAGCTCGTCGATGAAGGACTGGGGGATGCGGGCCATGCTGCTGATTGTACAGCACAGATCGAGGGCCGAGGGACGAGTTACGAGGGACGAGGTAAAAAGGGCTGACTGGTTAGGGTGAGGTGGGAGCGGGCCACGACCGCGACACCCCGGCCGAACAATCGCGCCCGTGGGCGCTCCCACAGCGATTAGTTGGTGTCAGGGGGATGAAAACAAGCAGGGTTGAGAAACCCTGTGGCGTCAGGAAAGTTTGGCTTTGATCAGCGCACTGACCTGGCCCATGTCGGCGCGGCCGGCCAGTTTGGGCTTGAGCAGGCCCATGACCTTGCCCATCTCTTTCATTTCGCTGGCACCGGTCTCGGCGATAGCCTCGTCGATCAGGGAAGTGATCTCGGCCTCGGAGAGCTGGGCGGGCATGTACTCCTGGATGATGACCAGCTCGGCCTTCTCCTTGTCGGCCAGCTCGCTGCGACCGGCGTTTTCGTACTGCTCGATGGAGTCCTTGTGCTGCTTGACCATTTTCTCGAGCACGCCGAGAACCTGGTCGTCGTTGAGCTCGATGCGCTCGTCGACTTCCTTTTGCTTGATGGCGGCCGTGATAAGGCGCAAGGTGCCAAGACGCTCCTTGTCCTTGTTACGCATCGCCGTTTTGACGTCATCGTTAATGCGCAGCTTGAGAGATGTGTCGCTCATACCGGTTTGTCAGTGCGCCGCCCGCAAAACGGACAGCAGGTGAGGCATCAATACAGGCGTTTCAGGCGGGCGCGTTCGCGAGACAGTTTTTTCTGGTGGCGCTTGACCGCGGCAGCCAGCTTGCGCTTACGCACGGCAGTCGGCTTCTCGTAGTATTCGCGGCGGCGTACCTCGGACAGGACACCGGCTTTCTCGCAGGAACGCTTGAAACGACGCAGAGCGACGTCAAAAGGTTCGTTTTCCTTCACACGTACAGAAGGCATTCAGCATCACCTCGATAAAATTGTTGAAAAAGTTAAGGCGCGCAAGTGTAATACCTGCCCCTGCCAATTGCAAAGTCTAAATGTCGGGCAAATCAGTGAATTTTAAGGGATAAAAGGCCATTTATGCGGATACTGGGCATCGAAACCTCCTGCGACGAAACCGGGATCGCCATCTACGACAGCCAGATCGGGCTGCTGGGCCACGCCCTCTACAGCCAGGTAGCGCTGCACGCCGAGTTCGGCGGGGTGGTGCCGGAGCTGGCCTCGCGGGACCATATTCGTAAAACCCTGCCCCTCATCCGCGAAGTGATGACTCACTCCGGAACTGGCGAGGGGGATATCGACGGCATTGCCTACACCGCCGGCCCCGGCCTGCTCGGCGCCCTGCTGGTGGGGGCGGGCATCGCCCGCAGCCTGGCCTATGGCTGGGGTGTGCCGGCCATCGGGGTGCACCACATGGAGGGCCACCTGCTGGCGCCGATGCTGGAGCCCGTTCCGCCCGACTTCCCCTTCGTCGCCCTGCTGGTCTCCGGCGGCCACACCATGCTGGTGCGGGTCGAGGGGATCGGCCGCTACGAGCTGCTGGGCGAGTCACTGGACGACGCTGCCGGCGAGGCCTTCGACAAGACCGCCAAGCTGCTGGGCCTGGGCTACCCCGGCGGCCCGGCGGTGGCGAAACTGGCCGAACAGGGGGATCCGACCCGTTTCCGCTTCCCGCGGCCGATGACCGACCGCCCCGGCCTCGATTTCAGCTTCAGCGGCCTCAAGACCTTCACCCTCAACACCTATAAAAAGAATGAGGGGGATGAGCAGGCCAAAGCCGACATCGCCCGAGCCTTCGAGGAGGCGGTAGTCGACACCCTGGCGATCAAATGCCGCCGGGCCCTGCAACAGACCGGCCTCACCCGGCTGGTGATCGCCGGCGGGGTCAGCGCCAACACCAAACTGCGCGAAAAACTCGATCAGCTGGCCGACAAGGAGGGCGCCCGGGTCTATTACCCGCGCCTGGAGTTCTGCACCGACAACGGCGCCATGATCGCCTTCGCCGGCTGCCAGCGCCTGGCCGCCGGCCAGCACGAAGGCCTCCAATTCACCGGCCGCGCCCGTTGGCCGCTGGC
>NZ_JAWOCR010000041.1:0-60342 GCF_046483665.1 Thiohalophilus sp.
ATATCGCCTTATAACAAAAAGGGGACGTAGAGATTTAATTTTGACCAATAGAGGTAGAGTAGAGGGAGTGGTTAATAAATAATCCCTACGTCCCCTTTTTATCGCAAACGTTAGGCACTATGGCGATGACTTATAAGATTGAGACTCAAGCACCAAGCTCTTGCACATTTGACCAGCTTCAGCAGTTTGAGCGTCTGGTACTGAGTGGGGGTGAAGTGATTCCGGCAGGCCTTACCGGTCGAATTAACCGTTCATTTCGGCTTGCCTGGGCGCTAGATGGGTTTGAAATCGTTGCTGTCGCGGCGCTAAAGAGACCGAACGAGAGGTATCGCAGCTCAGTTTTTCTCAAATCTGGAACATCCGAGGCCCCGAATAGCTGGGAGGCGGAACTAGGTTGGATTTTCGTTTCTGAGGGGCATCGCCGGAACGGTTTGGCTCGAAGGCTAGTAGCCGCATTGTTTCAAGAGGAGCCAAGCCGCAATGCGTTTGCTACAAGTAGAGAGCACAACGATCCAATAATGCCGCTCTTGGAAGAGTTTGGTTTCGTTATAGAAGGTAATCCGTATGTGTCCGAGAATGGCGAATACAATCTGGTGCTTCATCTTAAGCAGGCCTAACCAGTCGCTCGAGTTCGCTCCGGCCCTGCTCGAGCCCCTGCCGGAGGGGCTTTGTGTTATGCATAAAAAATACAATGATCTCTGAATCGGACTGGAAGAAATTCAAGAAAATCAAAGAAGCGGCTTTGGAGCGCTTCTGCGGGAGTATATTGCAAGATATTTCGGAGGGGTTGACGTGTAGTGATATTCCAACAAACCATGGAAGATATCGTTATTTGTATAAATTAATTGAGAACTACGATAAGCAGATTGCTTTGCTTTTTGATGACCACAGTCGCTCAAAAGCTGCAATACAGCTTATGATGCTACGCGAGGGAGGGTTGGTTGATGAGGCGGATATCCAGGGGTTATCCGATGAGCTCAAAGAGAGCACAAAACCTATGAACTAGGTGTGACATAACTTGGAATGTCAGGTAGCGCTGCGCGCAACCTGACCTACGCCACTGAAATAGCCCTGGTTCCTGGTTTCTAGCCCCTAGCCCCTGGCCCCTAGGCGGGGCGCCACCCCGGCAGTGGCCTGATCCCGCAGATATTCATCGTAAGTCCCACTGAAGTTGGTAATCCCGTTGGGGGACAGTTCGATGATCCGGGTCGCCAGTGAGGAGACAAACTCGGTGTCGTGGCTGACGTAGATCAGCGTGCCGGGGTAGTTTTCCAGCGCCAGGTTCAGCGCTTCAATGGATTCCATATCCAGGTGGTTGGTTGGCTCGTCCATGATCAGCACGTTGGGCTTTTGCATGATCAATTTGCCGAACAGCATGCGACCCTGTTCTCCCCCGGAGAGAGCTTTAACCGATTTTTTGATCTCGTCCTGGGAGAAGAGCATCCGTCCCAGCACCGCGCGCACGGCCTGTTCGTCATCGCCGGGTTGTTTCCACTGACTCATCCAGTCAAATACCGACAGATCGTGACTGAAGTCACTGGCGTGATCCTGGGCGTAGTAACCGATGTTGATGTTCTCTGACCATTTGACAGTACCCCCGTCCGGCTCCAGATCATTGACGAGGGTGCGCAGCAGGGTGGTTTTGCCAATGCCGTTAGGGCCGATGATGGCGATGCGTTCGCCGACTTCGATCAGCAGGTTCAGATTCTCGAACAGGGTCTCGCCGTCGAAACCCTTGCCCAGGTCGTTGACTTCCAGCGCGTTGCGATAGAGTTTCTTGGCCTGGTCGAAGCGAATGAAGGGGCTCTGTCGACTGGAAGGTTTGACCTCTTCGAGTTCGATTTTCTCGATCTGTCTGGCCCGCGAGGTGGCCTGCTTGGCCTTGGAGGCATTGGCGGAAAAGCGACTGACGAAGGTCTGCAGTTCGGCGATCTGGGCCTTCTTCTTGGCGTTTTCGTTCAGCAGCCGCTCGCGGGCCTGGGTGGCGGCGGTCATGTACTCGTCGTAATTGCCGGGATAGACCCGCAGCTCGCCGTAATCCAGATCGGCCATGTGGGTGCAGACGCTGTTGAGAAAGTGACGATCATGGGAGATGATCACCATGGTGCTGTTACGTTCATTCAGCACGCGCTCCAGCCAGCGGATGGTATTGATATCCAGGTTATTGGTCGGCTCGTCCAGCAGCATAATGTCCGGCTCGGCAAACAGCGCTTGGGCCAGCAGCACCCGCAGTTTCCAGCCAGGCGCCACGGCACTCATCAGGCCGCTGTGTTGTTGTTCGGGAATTTCCAGACCGAGCAGCAATTCCCCGGCGCGGGCCTCAGCGGTATAGCCGTCCAGTTCAGCGAACTCGACTTCCAGCTCGGCCACCTGCATACCGTCCTCTTCGCTCATCTCTGGCAGGGAATAGATGCGATCCCGTTCCTGCTTCACCTGCCACAACCGGCTGTGGCCCATAATGACCGTATCCAGAACGGTAAATTCTTCAAACGCGAACTGGTCCTGGCGCAGTTTGCCGACCCGCTCATTCTCGTCCACCGAGACATTGCCGGAAGAGGGGGCCAGATCGCCACCGAGTATTTTCATCAGTGTGGATTTGCCACAGCCGTTGGCGCCAATCAGGCCGTAGCGATTGCCGTTGCCGAATTTGACGGAGATGTTTTCAAACAGGGGCTTGGCCCCAAATTGCATGGTGATATTGGCGGTTGTAATCAAGGGAGACGTCCGGGGTCAGGAGTGTGTAAAGAAGGGCGCGATGATAACACACCCCGCTGCCTGAAAAGAGGGGGCGGGCTAGATATTGGTCTGGCTGAATGGGCAGTTTGTATGCCGGGTCACTTCGGCTGAGGTTGATCGGCGCTGCCGCACCGCTTGCCTGGACGGTTCTTCAAAATACTGATTCAGCGAGCGGCCCGCCCAAGCCGGGCCATTTTCCGCAGCCAGCGCTGGCGGTGGGCGGGGCGGCCCTCGATCATCCCGATGAGGCTCTCGCGCACCGGGTTGATCCCGGTAAATTTAAGGATATTGCGCTCCAGGCTTTTGAGACTGTGCGCGCGGAAAAACCAGCGATAGGCCAGGGCCGGCATGCCCATGGTCACGATGATCCGGGCGGATTTGCCCTTGAGCAGTTTTTTCCAGCGCTGTCCCCCATCCAGTGGCTGCATGGCGAAGCCCGGGCGAAACAGTTGCTCGAAAAACCCCTTCAGTCGCGCCGGCATACTGCCCAGCCACAGGGGATAAATGATCAGCAGATGGTCAGCCTGACGGACCAGCTGCTGACAGCCCTGAATTACCTCCGGTGTCTCACCTGCGTGAAATTCAGCAAAGCTTTTTAACAGCGGGAAATCCAGTGTCGCCACATTGATTGTCTCAACCTCATGACCGGCTGCCCGGGCGGCGTCACTATAGGCGATTTCCAGCGCATGGCCGTAATGCGATGTGTCAGGGTCGGGATGGCCCTGAATAACCAGAATTTTCAAATCATCCTCCTGCGGCTGACTCAAATTGTGGTATTTTGCTGATGGATTATAGTAGCTGGATATTCATTTGGCAGTGCGTATTCGATTGAGTTTATCCGATCCGATGCCGGGTCGGTGCGCTGAAACCGGGGTAACATATTCAAGGAGAAAAATAATGCCGGGACAACGAAGCCTGATGGCCGCGGGCCTGTCGCTGTTATTCTTCTGGCCAGGTGTCATGGTCCAGGCGAACGACAACAGTCATTATGATCGAATTCATCTCTCCGTCTCAGCCCAGGAAGAGGTGGATAACGATACTCTGCTGGCCGTATTGTCGGCGCGCGAGGAAGGCGAGCACCTGCCGACGCTTGCCGATACCGTTAACCGGACGGTTAAACAGGCCATTGAGCAGAGCAAGCAGGTGTCGGCGGTGGAAGTTCGCACTCTGACTTATCAAACCCACCCGCGTTATCAAAAACAACGTTTGATTGGCTGGCAGGTCCGTCAGGCCATCGAGCTGAGAAGCAGGGATATCGAGGCGTTGAGCACTCTGCTGGGCGGTTTACAGAAAACGATGACGCTCGACTCACTGGGTTATGGGGTTTCATCCACCCGTCGGGAAGCCATGGAACAGACCCTGATCAGCCGCGCCATCAAGCAATTCAAACAGCGCGCCGAACATGTGGCCCGTCAGCTGGGGCGCAAGGAGTTCCGCCTGGTCGAAATGGATATCAATACACAGGGGCAAGCGGCACAGCCCAGGGTGATGCGAAGTGTCTCCGCTATGTCGGAAAGTGCGGTCACGGCCCCTGTTGTTGAGCCGGGGACACAGACCCTGAGAGTGACACTCAATGCAACGATCGAGTTAACTGTAAAATAAATAGAAAGAGAGTAAAAGCCGGGCGGGGTCGTCTTTACACCCCGCGCAGCCGTTACAGACAGTTGTGAAGAGGTTTACTTGCCGGGACCTTTGCCCTTGGTTGAAAGCTTCAGGGGCGCATAGGCCGGACAAAAGCCGACAATACTGGTGAGCAGGAACACCAGGGCAATAATACCCAGCACAATGGCCAGGGTGCCCGAAATCACGTCTGTCAGATACAGCGCGGCAATGATAATCGCAATGATAATCCGGATGGCGCGATCGGCAGTGCCCATATTTTGATTCATGTTTCCTCCTGGAATCGTTCTGTTTTGTGTTTCTCCAGTGTAGTGTTTTTCGCGCCAGATGCAATTCCCTGAAAAATACCTGAGTATTTTACTCAAAAATTGACTTATGCATGAATTAAATATCTGAAGTGTCGCTTTGTGTCCCCCGGTCATACACTGCAACAGTCGGGTGTGATTCCCGGCAGAGTGTTGCGCGGTGATAAACACCCATTCTTTCTCAACCATAAGGAACAATAAATGGAAGATAAAGCGGTTAAACGAACCTTGAGTTACCTGTTTGCCGGCTTGTTTGGTTTTTTTGTACTGATGATCGTTCTGGCCCGCAGTATCGTCTATTAAAGACGAAACAGGCCCGGCTGGCGACGTGTTACGCGT
This sequence comes from Thiohalophilus sp., assembly GCF_046483665.1. Lineage (GTDB taxonomy): Bacteria > Pseudomonadota > Gammaproteobacteria > UBA6429 > Thiohalophilaceae > Thiohalophilus. Next base: position 5,001 of record NZ_JAWOCR010000041.1, read on the forward strand.
TACCTGTCCCGGTCTGTATTTACTTTTATCCTTCCTGTGTATTGGAACTGTGTTTCACACGCCTGTTTGTTTTGAAGGGGATGAGCGATCGATATCGGTGCTGTCCTGCCTTTGAGAAGGCTCGACGAATACTTCCTGACTGTAAGAGTCTTCGAAACGCCGGTTTAATAAATACGGACATCCTGTGAACCGTGCATGAGCCGGTGAAAGGGCGCTACCTGCAGATAAATCGGGTCCTCGTGATTGTCGGGTTCCGGATACACCTCGGGGCATTCCCGGAGGCTTTCATAACCCCTCCGGCATTGCCCACAGGGAACAGGGCGCCGGGATCGCAATCGCTGTACAGCGGGGATAATCCGGCTTCAGTCGATACTCTAATGCATTGATTAACTACCCGGTTGAGAGGAGCAATCCGGGCGTGGGGTTAACGGGAATCATCGCCATCACATATTCGTTCTCCTCTTCTGAAATCACGGATTTGACCAGCTGATCCGGCAGGATATGTGCACGCCTGGACTGTTAAAGCGGGTGTCCATATAGCGGGTGACAGCGCGTAAGCGACGCTCTTTTGGCTCAGATAAGTTTGCAGGGTGCTTGCGATAGCCATGATACACCTCCGTGTATACACGGCGATGTATAGCATGAAAGGGAAGTTGAGTATTGGCTGCGTGTTATAAATCATTGTGTTATACCGGCTTTTACCCTGGCAGGGCATTTGCTAAACTGCCTGCGTACCGAAAATCTTCAACTCATGTCCGGTTATCAAACCATTGATGAATCATGCTAAATGCAATTAAAAAGTTTTTTGAACAAAATCTGTCGCCCGAGCAGACAGAAGATCAGGAACACGCGTTAAAGCTGGCTACCGCCGCATTGCTGATCGAAATGATGCAACAGGACGGCAAGACGACGGATAATGAGGTTCAGGCTGTTAAATCTGCCCTGCAAATCAAATTCGGACTGACCGAATCGGAAACCGAAACGCTGTTCGAGCTGGCCCGGGAAGAGACACGTCAGGCTGTTGACTTCTACCAGTTCACTCGCCTGATTAATGACCATTTCTCGCCGGAAAAGAAAATCAAGGTGATTGAATTCCTCTGGAATATTGCTTATTCCGATAATCATCTTGATGCACACGAAGAACATATGATTCGACGTATTGCTGAACTGTTATATGTTTCCCACAAGGACATGATGAAAACCAAGCACAAGGTTCAGGAAAGCATCACGAGTTGAATCGCTTTCACTCCCCTGGTTTTCTGAGCAGGGAAAAAAGCATTGTGTGACAGGATGTCAGTATGCAACAGGGTCTGGATCGCGCTGCGACCAGGTGATTTGCTGCTGAGCGAGATACGGATCTATGTCAGATAGCACAGTCTCCTTCCGAAAAGGCCGCGGCGCTGGCGGCAATATCGTTTCACGCTTTGTTGAACACAAACGTGAAGTCGTCGATGATGGTTGGGAACAGGAGGAACGCACGCCACGGCGTACCGAGATATTTACCGATAACTGCCGCACAATTATCAGCCATAACGACTCGCCGGATGTCCCATTCACCGCCTCCATCAATCCTTACAAGGGTTGCGAGCATGGCTGCAGTTACTGTTTCGCCCGCCCGACACATACCTATCTGGATCTCTCCGCCGGACTGGATTTTGAAAGCAAGATCTATTGCAAACCCGGTGCCGCACCTTTGCTGGAGACCGAGCTGGCCAGGCCACGCTATACGCCACAGGTGATCGCACTGGGCGCCAATACCGACGCCTATCAACCAATTGAGCGAGACCTGCGAATCACCCGCTCCATTCTTGAAGTTCTGCACGCACATAATCATCCTGTTGCGATCATTACCAAGTCGGCGCTGGTAGAGCGGGATATAGATCTGCTGGCACCTATGGCCGGGATGAACCTGGTCAAGGTGTTTGTGTCCGTGACCACATTGGATCGGGACCTGGGACGACAATTGGAACCCCGTGCCGCAGCGCCGCAACGTCGTCTGGAAACAATACGCCGTCTTCAGCAGGCGGGGATTCCGGTCGGGGTGTTGATGGCCCCGGTTATCCCTGCGCTCAATGACCACGAGATCGAACATCTGCTGGGGGAGTGCGCCGCCGCCGGCGCCGACTCGGCTGCTTATGTCATTTTGCGTTTGCCCCATGAGGTCAAAGATCTGTTTGTCCAGTGGTTGCAGGAACATTATCCTCTCAAGGCCGAACATGTCATGAATCGCGTTCGTGACCTGCGTGGCGGACATGAGTATCGCAGCGAATTCGGCGAACGCATGCGTGGCAGCGGCCAGTACGCCGAGCTGATCGCGCACCGCTTCTCCCTGGCCCGCAAGAAACAGGGGCTAAACCGGCGTAGCCTGGAACTCGACTGTTCCAGATTCCGGGTACCGCCCAAAAGCGGGGATCAGATGGGGTTGTTTTAACAAGAACTTAACGCGGAGGCGCAAAGCAAAGATCTCAACGCAGAGGCAATGCCCTTCGGGCAGGTACGAGTTACGAGTTACGAGGGGCGAGATAAAGCACAGGCTCTGCTCAATCCGCCTTCGGCTTGAACCACTGTTCGGGTTTAAGCTGATGGACTGGACCAGGCGGAGCGGTTCCACACGACACCGGTATGTTGATTCAGGGGAATCAGAATTTCGCAGGCATGAAGAAATGGTTTTAATTCAGCATTCACAATTCAACATTAAAAATATCTCTGCGTTTCTCTGCGTCTTTGCGCCTCTGCGTTAATGATCTTCACTTGGTCTTGCGCCGAACCTCGGTGACGTTGCTCAGCTGGTTGATGCGTGCCAGCACGGTACTCAGGGCGTCGATGTCGGGAACTTCAGCGGTGAGGGTCAAGGTGGCGGTGTGGCTCTGTTTATGTGACTGGGTGCTGACTGCGGTCACATCGATACCGGCATTGGCCAGCAAGGTGGTGATGTCGCGCAACAGCCCCTGACGATCATAAGCCTGGATTTCGATATCCACCGGGTAGCTGCCGCTGGCGCGTTGTCCCCATTCTACTTCAACGAAGCGTTCGGGATGCTCGGCGACGGCGCGCAACACATTATGACAATCACGCCGGTGTATCGAGACCCCTTCTCCCTGGGTGATAAAACCGACAATGGCGTCGCCGGGGACCGGTTTGCAGCAACGGGCGAACTTGGTCAACAGATCGCCGACTCCATGGACTTCAATGCCCGAGGATGCAGGGCGGGCGCGGGGTTTTCTCAGCAGCGGTGCCTCGGTTTCACTTTGGGGGGGCGGTTCGCTGAGTTGGTGTGCCACGGTGGCAATGCGTCCCGGTTTGATATCCCCCCGTCCCAGTGCGGCGAGAAACTCGTCCACCTGTTTGTAACCCATCTGGTTGGCCAGCTTCTCATATTTAATATCGCCAAACCCGAGTCGTTTGAGTTCCCGCTCGACAATAGAGCGTCCATCGGCAATATTCTGTTCCAGGTTCTGCAGCCTGAACCAGCGTTGTACCTGCTGACGCGCTTTGCTGGTCACCAGGTATCCCAGCTGGGGGTTCATCCAGTCGCGACTGGGCCCGCCCTTTTTAACACTGAGTATTTCCACCTGATCGCCGGTATGTAGTGGTTGGGTCAGGGAAACCATACGACCATTGACCTTGGCGCCACGGCAACGGTGGCCCACTTCGGTATGTATCCGGTAGGCGAAGTCCAGTGGGGTGGCACCGGCGGGCAGATCGATGATGTTGCCCATAGGAGTGAAGACATAGACCCGATCGGCAAATACTTCTGACTTGAACTGATCGACAAATTCACCCGCCTCGGCGATGTCCTCTTTCCATTCCAGCAATTGGCGCAGCCATGCGATTTTCTCATCGAATGCCTGATTACTCCGGATGCCTTCCTTGTAACGCCAGTGTGCCGCAATGCCATATTCCGATTCCTGATGCATATCCCAGGTACGGATCTGTACCTCCACGGTTTTGCCTTCCGGACCGATCACCGCCGTGTGAATAGAGCGGTAGTTATTTTCCTTGGGAGTAGCAATGTAATCGTCGAATTCACCGGGCAGATAATTCCATAAGGTATGAACAATCCCCAGGGCTGCATAACAGGCGGGAATTGTCTCGACATAGATACGCACTGCGAGCACATCATAAATCTGATGAAAAGCCTGTTGCTTGCGTTGCATCTTTTTCCAGATGCCATAGATGTGTTTGACCCGACCCTTGACCTCGGCTTCAATTTCAGTTTTATCCAGTTCTGCCTGCAGATGATGTACAAACCGGCTCAGGTAGTGTTCCCGTTCATTGCGACGCTCGGCCAGATGTTCGGCGATTTGTTTGTAATCGGCCGGACGTAGATAGCGGAAGGCGAGATCTTCCAACTCCCACTTGAGCTGCCAGATACCCAGACGATTGGCCAGCGGCGCGAAGATATCCATGGTTTCCCTGGCGATGCGACGCTGTTTTTCGCCGGGCAGGGCGCAGAGCGTACGCATATTGTGCAGGCGGTCTGCCAGCTTGATCAGCACCACGCGAACGTCTTCGGCCATGGCCAGCAACATCTTGCGCAGGTTTTCCGCCTGCAGGTGTTCCTTTTGCTGTTGGGGATCTGCGCCGCGCAGATTGGCGATGATATCCATTTTGGTAACTCCGTCGACCAGACGCGCGACATCCTCGCCAAACTCGCTTTGAATATCTTCCAGGGTAAATCGAGTGTCTTCTACTACATCGTGTAGCATGGCGGCACTGATACTGTTGGCGTCCAGGTTGAGTTCGGTCAGGATCTGCGCCACTGCCAGGCTGTGCATGAAATAGGGTTCACCCGAAGCGCGTTGCTGACCTTCATGGGCTTCGCGGGACAGTGCGGCGGCGCGGCGAATCAGTGTCAGATCGTCGGGGCTGTAGTTGGCTTTCAGGCTCTCCAGCCAGGCATCGATATCCACCGGGCTGTCGGCGGCGATTTCGGGATGTTTGCGACTGACACTGACCATGTTTGTCTCATGTTGGGTGGCGGATTTTCCGGCTACACTTATATTAAAGGATATAGTCCTATAATTTCTATCTGGGTGATGTTTTCCGTCAGTTCAAGAGAGATTACACACCCTGCTGAATACAACCATTAACAACAGGAGTATCCATGTCGGATATTACCCGTCCGGCCCTGGCGGACCAGGGCAGCAAACGTATCGATTGGGCGCTGGCAGAAATGCCGGTGATACAGGATCTGATGCAGCGGTTGGCCGAAGAGCGTCCGCTGGATGGTTTGCGCCTCAGTGGCTGTCTGCATATCACCTCTGAAACCGCCAATCTGGCCCGCACGCTCAAGGCTGCCGGAGCCGATCTGGTGTTATGTGCCAGCAACCCCCTCAGTACCCAGGACGATGTAGCGGCAGCGCTGGTGGAACGGCACGGCATCCCGGTGTTCGCCCGGCGTGGCGAGTCAACTGAAGTCTATTACCGGCATTTGCGCTCTGCCCTGGACCATCAGCCGCAAATCACGCTGGATGACGGCGCCGATCTGATCAGCGAGCTGCATCAAAATCGCACGGATCTGCTGCCGCAGATGCTGGGGGGAACCGAAGAGACCACCACCGGTGTGATCCGTTTGCGCGCCATGGCGGCCGCCGGTGCCCTGCGCGTTCCGGTGCTGGCAGTGAATGACGCCATGACCAAACATCTGTTTGATAACCGTTACGGCACCGGGCAAAGCGCCCTCGATGGTATTATCAGGGCGACCAATATTTTGCTGGCCGGTAAGACCTTTACTGTTATCGGTTATGGCTGGTGCGGACGAGGGGTGGCCCGGCGGGTGGACGGCCACGGAGCGAAAGTCATTGTCTGTGAAGTCGAACCGCTACGGGCTCTGGAAGCGGCCATGGACGGTTACCGGGTGATGCCCCTGCTGGAGGCGGCTCGTCAGTCCGATTTCATGCTGACGGTGACCGGTGACAAGCATGTAATTGATCGGCCGCACCTGGAAGTTATAAAGGACGGTTGTGTGATTGCCAATGCCGGTCATTTCAATGTGGAGATCAACCTGGAGGCATTGCAGGCAATGAGTCGCGATAAACAGCGGCCGCGTGAGCACGTGGAGGAGTATTGGTTAGCGGACGGTCGTCGGGTTCGTCTGCTGGCGGAGGGTCGCCTGGTAAACCTGTCTGCCGCCGAGGGGCACCCCTCGGCGGTGATGGATATGAGTTTTGCCAATCAGGTGCTGGGTGTGATTCATCTGGCACAACAACAGACGCAGCTGGGCCCGGGAGTGCATAGTGTACCGCAGGAAATAGACCAGCGAGTTGCCCGGCTGAAACTGGCGGCCATGGCGATCGATATCGATACTCTCACCGATGTGCAGCAGGCCTACCTGGCCAGCTGGCAGGAAGGAACCTGAGACAGCATCATGGCCGATACCTGGCAGCAGATGCTCGACACGATCGCCACCGAAGCCCGATACACGGCCAGCATGACCGGGCGGACGCAGTTCAGCGAAGCCGTGATGCAGGCAATGTCAGAAGTGGATCGGTCCGCATTCGTTCCGGCGGTCAATCGCGAACAGGCCTATGATAACGGGCCACTACCCATTGGCAACGGTCAGACTATTTCCCAGCCCTATATCGTTGCATTAATGACAGACTTACTGGAGTTGACGCCCGACAGCGTGGTACTGGAAGTAGGAACCGGCTCGGGTTATCAGGCCGCAGTTCTGGCGCAACTGGCCCGACAGGTCTATAGCCTGGAGCGCATCCCGGAGTTGGCCGAGGTCGCCCGAAAACGGTTTGCGGATCTCGGTGTTACCAATATCGAGGTGCGTTGTGCCAATGGCTGTGACGGCTGGCAGGAGAAGGCGCCGTTTGACGGTATCATCGTAACCGCGGCGGCCAGTGAGATTCCGCCGGCATTGATCGAACAGCTCGGACCGGGCGGCCGGCTGGTGATCCCGGTGGGACCGCCCTGCAGTTATCAGGAATTATTGCAGGTCACACGGGAACCGTCCGGGGATATTCACAGGCGCAGGATTCTCGGCGTCGCCTTTGTTCCCCTGATCAACGATCAAAAATACGAATGATGTTACGCGCCACTGAACCATGATTAAACCCTGCTATATCGCCGCTTTTGTCGGTGAGATATAACCCGATTGTGGATTTTGCAAAGTACGGTGTTGGAAAGTGGTTGTTTTTGAAGTAGAAGGAAAAGCTTATCTCTCGCAGAGACGCCAAGGCGCAGAGAAATCTGATTTTCGCATTCTCAACGCCTCTGCGTCTTGGCGAGAGTATGATAGCCGGCTAGATGGAGTGCCTCCTTGCACTTTTTGCCTGACATAGCCTCACCGGAGGGATTTCATCAACCGACCCGCTTTGCGGGTAGGGGCTGATTGCTGATTCGTTATTCAGGCGAAACGCTGCTGCAGATAATCGATAATATCGTCCGATTCGTACAGCCAGCGCACCTGGCCGTCATCTTCGCTAATGCGCAGGCAGGGGACTTTGATTTCACCGCCACCTTCGAGCAGTTCCTGCCGGTGCTCCGGATTTTTCAGGGCATCGCGTTTTCCAATATTCAGTGACAGTCGTTTGGCGGCACGGCGGACCTTGATACAAAAGGGGCAGGTGCGAAACTGGTATAGCGCCAGCTTGCGGGTCTGTTCGTCAACCTGTTGTTGCTCTTGTTCCGAGCGCTGGATACCACGCGGCGCGGTGAGCTTGTCCGTCAACAGCATAATCGGCCCGAGCAGTGCGCGCAGACCCTTGAAAAAATAACGTATCAACCACTTCATAATTACGTCTTTGTAAGAGAAAGGGGACACAGCATAACAAATCCCGCCCGGATACGAAATTGAGCGAGATGGTCACTATAATTATGCATTACTGCCGGCCGCACCGGCGACAGGTGCGAAAGCGGCATAATGCCGCTGCTACGGCGTAACGGTTTTCCAGTATCGGTATTGATAGTCACGCCCGGCATTTTGCGCTGCCAGGGCCTGCATGCCATGAGCCGCGAAAAATTCACCGGCAGCGCTCTGGGCGCGGACCAGCAAGCCATCGAGATGGCGCTCGCGTACCTGCTGTTCAGCATGCTGCAACAACCGACGGCCGATCCCCTGCTGCTGGTAATCGGGGTGGACGTAGAGCCCATGCACAAGCAAACCGCGTTGGCCGTCGGGCACGTCCCGCGGGTCGGCCGGCTCGAGTGCGAGGACGCCGACGATCGTGGAGGAAATAAATGCGACCCACAAATCCAGGTGTTCCAGATCGTGCGCATCGTAACGGTAGCTGGGCAGGGCCAGGCGTTTGACCCGTTCGGGCAGATCCCAGCTCATGACAGCGGCCTCGATAATGGCATTGAGTACCGGGAGATCGTGACTGCCGGCCTGACGTAATTGAGGCTCCTGCGGCGTTGTCATGACGTAATCAGACCCGTTCGGGTTCAGTTGAGTGCCTGACGGGGCTGGTAATTACTGCCGTTGAAATCACTGAAGTAGTTTTCCAGTGCCGGGTGATGAATCGGATCGCCGCTGTCGTCGGCTTCGAGATGGCGTTCGGCCACGTAGGTCATCTGGTCGGCGTTATCCACCAGTACATGATACCAGGGCTGGTCCCTGGGTGGCCGACTGCGGGCGATTTGCTCATACCACTCGTCACTGCCTTCGAAGATCGGATCGACATCCACGATGACGCCGCGATAGTCAAACTTCTGATGATGGACGACCTGACCGATGGTAAAGCGAGCCCGGGTGGTCATCTGCTCTGTCATAACATTCTCCTGTTAGATATCGGATAGTTCGCCTATCCGTAATGTGTTTGTACTCGTGATGGGGGCTGTAACACTGAAGACAAGGGGTTGAGTCGAAAACCGGGTTGGCAAACGGTATCTGTACCGGGTAATGGCCGGTTTTAACCAAAACCGACGAGCTGGCGAATCAGCCCCAGTGTGGCGGCGATCAGCGGGGTCATAATGCGCCACAGCAGGCCGGTCAACAGCAATACCAGCAGGATGGGGATACCGAAGGGTTCCACACGGCTCAGCGCCTGTCCCAGCGGGGGCGGTAACAGACTGGTCGCAATACGTCCGCCGTCGGTCGGTGGCAGGGGAATCAGGTTCAGTACCATCAACAGAATGTTAATGAACATGCCGAACATCCCCATGTACATCAAGGGCATAGCAACGGTTTCCAGACCTGCCGGCAACAGACTGGCGAGTTTGCCAATAATGCCCCAGCCAATGGCCATGAGAAAATTGGCGCCAGGACCGGCGGCTGCGACCCAGGCGCTGTCACGACGGGGATGACGCAGGTTGTCCCAGTTGATCGGGACAGGTTTGGCCCAGCCAAATGCAAAACCGACAGTCAGGATCAGGATCAGCGGCACCAGCACGGTACCGACCGGATCGATATGCTTCAAGGGGTTAAGCGTCAGCCGGCCCAGCCTGGCCGCAGTTGGATCACCCCGTCGGTTGGCCATCCAGCCGTGTGCCACTTCATGTACCACGATACCGAACAGGGTCGGCAGAATAGCGATGGCAATGATTTGTGCGGTACTGAGTTCATGATCAAACATACGGATAAACAAACATTAAACAGGGCGGATTCACACTATACTATATAAAGTGGATGGGTCGTGAACGGCTCCTCCGACGCGATCGTGGCAAGACTCAGTGGGGCGGGGTCGCTTCACCGGTGGACTGTTCGTTTGCCTGTTGTTGCAGCTGTTCCCGGTATTTGCGTGTCAGCGCCAGAAACCGGGGAGTGAGACCAACGTCCTCATAGATCGGATCGCCGTATTCATCCTCGCTAATGACTTTCTCACCGGGAACATAAGGCAGTGCCGCTTCCAGTTCATCGAGGGCGCTGGTCAGCAGATCGAGCAATAGCTGTTCCCGGGTACGGCCCGGATACATTTCCTGCAGGGCCAGAAGCCGCGCTGCTTCTTCCAGGGGCAGGTCAAGGATGATGCGGGTTACCGGTTCCTCGTGGCGGGCGCTGCCCGCCCATTCATTGAGTAGTTGTTTTATCTGCATGGGCACTCCTGCTGCAACGGGGTCTCTGGTAACAGCATAGAACATCCCGGGACAAATGGCAGTCTTGCTGGTGTACGGGTAAGTTATGCCGGTTATATCTTCGCTGGCGTCCTCTTCAGGAACATGGCATGGACTGCCACCCCTTGTTACACTTGAAGTTATCAGGTAAATCTGTCAATCAATTCATACATGGGTGGCGATTATGTCCAGGAGCTTCTACAGGATATTTCAGGCGTTCGTCTGGCTGGGGCTGACGCCGGGATTCTTTGTCCTCGCAATGGCCTCGGCGCTCAATGGTCAACAGGTCAATCCGGCGGCGTTCGACAACGAATGGGTCCTGCCCGCTAACGTAATCGATACTGATGTGTTACCTCGCTTTTCACTGCGGGAAAAGAATGCCGCAAACAAACCACTGCCGATGTATCAGTTGAGTGATAATACCTATTTTTTGTTTGGCACAATCTCGACGCTCAACAAGGATAACCGGGGCTGGAACGGCAATGCCGGTTTCATCGTAACTGATGAAGGGGTGGTGGTGATCGATGCGCTGGGTACACCCCGACTGGGTGAGAGACTGATCAGTAGCGTGCGTAGTGTGACGGATAAACCGATCCGGTACCTGATTATTACCCATAATCATCCCGACCATGCATATGGAGCAGCTGCCTTTCAAAAACTCGAGGGCGTCACCATCATCGGTCATCCCGGTACCCGAGAGTACAACAATTCCACGACCCTGGAAGAATCTGTCGCCTATAGGCGTGATCTTTTGCCCGAAGATATGCAGGGCTTTGAGCCAGTGCAACCGGATATGTATGTTGAAAAAGAGCGATTTTCAAAAGTTGTGATCGAGTCAGGTGGTCAGCGTTTTCAAATCTATAACACCGGGCACCACCATTCTTATGGTGATCTGGTGGTTTATCAGCCGGAGCAGGAGATACTCTGGATTTCCGATCTGGCGTTCAATCAACGCACCACTTATATGGGAGATGGTGATAGCAAACAGATACTGGAAGGTCATGAATGGTTGATGAACAATTTTTCCGACGTGCAACTGATGGTGCCGGGCCACGGCGGCCCGCAAACCAAGCCTTTCCCGATGGTTGGAAAGACTGACGAATATGTTACACGTCTGCGTCAAGAGATGCGCGAGGCTGTGGAACAGGGGGTGCCTATGCTTGAGGCGGTTGAGTCAAGCCATTTCGAGGACTGGGAAGATACGCGGCTATATGAAGAAAATCATCGTGCCAATGCCAATTATCTCTACCGTGAAATGGAAAATGCCTTTTTTAAATAAAGCAGAAAACGTATGAGTTATGTTGATGTTTTCAATGGTGACGCTGACGGTATTTGTGCTTTGCACCAGCTTCGCCTGGCCAGTCCACAGAAAAGCCAGCTGGTCACCGGCATCAAACGGGACGTCAGCCTGTTGCAAAAGGTGCAGGCCGGTAGCGGGGATGAAGTGAACGTACTGGATATTTCACTGGATAAAAACCGTGATGATCTGCACCGGCTGCTGGAAGCCGGTGCCCGGGTACGTTATTTCGATCATCATTACGCCGGGGAAATTCCGCAGCATGCGGCACTGGAAACACATATTGATACTGACGCCAACGTATGCACCAGTCTGCTGGTCAGCCGTTATCTGGATAGTGCATATCTGGCCTGGGCAGTGACTGCGGCATTTGGCGATAACCTGTACAGCGCCGCACAACAGGCGGCTGTTCCGCTCGATTTAAGTTCCGAAAAATCGGAACAACTTAAACTGCTGGGTACCTGTCTTAACTATAACGGTTATGGATCGAGTCTTGATGATCTGATTTATCATCCGGATGCCCTGTATCGATTGCTGGCGCCATATTCCGACCCGTTTTCCTTTATTCATGAAGAGCCAGGTTATGCGAAATTGCAGCAAGCCTATCACACAGATTTCGACCGGGTGACGGCAATTACGCCGGATTATGTAGATGACGGACATGCCCTGTATGTACTCCCCGATGCCCGCTGGGCGAGGCGGGTCAGTGGTGTCTATGCCAACCAGCTGGCACAACAGAATCCGCAGCGGGCCCATGCCTTGTTGACGAACCGTCCGGGAGGGGGTTATGTGGTCAGTGTGCGTGCGCCCATGAATAACCTGAAGGGAGCCGACGAACTCTGTCGGCAGTTTGAAACCGGGGGTGGACGTCAGGCCGCGGCGGGCATCAATCATTTGCCGACAGAGGACTATGATAGATTTGTCGCGGCATTCAGGGTTGCTTTCTGAATCATCGCATTTGTTGAGCGGGCTCCGTTCACGTGGCGCTCCGTAGACGAGGATACATTATGCTTAACACAGCGTTCGGGTATCCGGAGCTTATGTTCAAGGCTACGCGAGAGGAATCATGGTTGATACACTGATCTCGGCACATCCAAATCTGGACCCGGACGGTTCTGCGGTGGAGGTCGTTGAGCGCAAGGGGCTTGGACATCCCGATACGATTTGCGATGCTCTGGCCGAGAACCTCAGCCTGGCCTTGTGTCGCTATTACCGGGATCAGTTTGGATTGATCCTGCATCACAATGTTGACAAGGCATTATTGTGGGGCGGCGAATCCAATCCGGCATTCGGGGGTGGCGAGATCATCAGGCCGATGGAGATCTTCCTGGCCGGGCGCGCGACATCCTGTTATAAAGACGTTGATATCCCGATTGGTGAGCTGGTCGAAGAGACAGTGCATCGCTGGTTGCAAAATAATCTGCACGCCTTGCAGGAGACGCCCGCACCGGTGGTGCATCACCTGGTTCGCCATGGCTCACAGGATCTGGTGGAACTCTATGAGCGCCAGCAACGTACCGGTATTGCCCTGGCCAATGATACCTCCTGCGGCGTCGGTTATGCCCCGCTCGATGAACTTGAGAAAATTGTATATACCACCGAACAGCAGCTGAATGCACCACAGGTAAAGCAGCGTTATCCGGTTATTGGCGAGGACATCAAGGTGATGGGTGTGCGTCGTGCCGGTTCGATTGAACTGACCGTTGCCTGTGCCATGGTGGATCGGTATGTGCGTGATGCCGATGACTATATGACACACAAACAGCAGATAGTCGAACTGGTGCAACAGCAAACAGCAGGAATGACCGATCTTTCCTTGCAGGTTAATCTGAATACCGCCGATGTTCCTGAACAGGGCAGTTTCTATCTCACGGTGACAGGCACCTCGGCAGAAGCCGGTGATGATGGCGAGGTTGGCCGGGGGAATCGCACCAACGGCCTGATTACACCCTATCGCCCCATGAACATGGAAGCAGCCGCCGGCAAAAATCCGGTAACCCATGTTGGCAAATTATATAATCTTACCGCACAACGCCTGGCAGCAGATCTGGTCAGGGAGTTAACCGGGGTACTGGCGGCCCAGTGTTTTCTGGTCAGCCGCATTGGCCAGCCGGTTCGTGAACCATGGGTTGTGGAAGTGCGTCTGCAACTGGCTGACGGGGCCGAACTGGAACCACTCCGCTCCCGGGTGGATGCCATCGCCCGCTCCCGGCTGGAACAGATCGATCAACTGCAGGACGAGTTATTACACGCCGTAATTCCGGTTTATTAAACCCACGAGCAAACGAATCATGTCGAAGCGAGGTCGGTATATTTCCCTGAGTCGGCGACACCTGTTGCAGCAGGCCCTGGCTCTGGCCCTGAGTCTGAATCTACCGCGTACCGGTTGGGCTGACAAGCCAAAAAAAATTCTCAGGCAGATTCCATCCAGTGGCGAAACTCTCCCGGCCATCGGCATGGGAACATGGCTCACCTTTGGTATCGATCTCGATGATCGCGCCGCGTTGCGTACTCGTACGGCCATTCTCAAAACCTTCTTTGATCTGGGCGGGGAGGTTATCGATTCCTCGCCCATGTACGGCACGGCGGAAGAAGTTCTCGGTGAATGTCTGAAAAAGCTGGAAGCGACGCCCGCCCTGTTCGCTGCCACCAAGGTCTGGACTTCGGGCTGGCGTGCCGGTGTGCGGCAGATGGAGCGTTCCGGACTGTTATGGGACGTAGAACGGTTCGATCTGATGCAGGTGCATAATCTGCTTGATTGGGAGACGCACCTGGCGACGCTCAAGGAGTGGAAAGCGGCGGGACGAATCCGGTATCTGGGTGTAACCACGTCGCACGGACGGCGCCATGCAGAACTGTCCCGGATCATGGAAACGGAACCGCTCGATTTTGTGCAGCTGACCTACAATCTGCTGGATCGGGAGGCAGAGCAACGTCTCTTGCCGCAGGCAAAGGAGCGCGGCATTGCTGTGCTGGTCAACCGACCGTTTCAGGGCGGCAGGTTGTTCAATCGTTTCGCATCACAATCATTACCAGGCTGGGCGTCGGCGATCGATTGTACGACCTGGGCCCAGTTTTTCCTCAAATTCATTATTTCGCATCCGGCTGTGACCTGCGCGATTCCGGCGACCTCGCAGGTGGAACATATGCGCGAGAACATGGGGGCCTGTTACGGGCGTTTGCCGGATGCAAAGCTGCGACAACGTATGCTCGAGTATGTTCGCGGTCTGTAATCGCCAATATTGGCAGCTATACCCCCGGCAGCAGGCTGTGACGGATTCGAACAGGACGTTCGCATGACGTTGTCTTCACTGTCGTTGCGTTTTAACTTGAATGGCACACGCGAGATGATGAGCTCTCTGGCATCCTCGATGTTACGCGGTTTGCCACCGGTAACAATACCTCCCCATAAGTGACGACATAATGAAACAGGCCCGACTTGTTATGTTTTCCGAAACGCTGCCCCGGCCAAGATTTTCTTCTGCTCTGCGGCTTCTCCTTATCGGGAATTGTGTTGCACCGGTATACGAGGATAGATCAGAGACGGACCACTTCAAGCCATTTGCGTCTTGCAGCTAGCGTGTTTGCAGGATCAAATCAAGCCGATTTAAAAACCTGCCCCGGCGATGGCTTTGTTAAGATCCGGACTCTGTTTTGAATCAAATTTTCAGGTTGTTTACTGTATGAACATTATTCAACGACTTGCCGAAGAACTTGGCGTCAGGCCGGTTCAGGTCGAGGCTACGGTGCGTTTGCTGGACGATGGGGCGACCGTGCCGTTCATTGCCCGTTATCGCAAGGAGGCTACAGCCGGTCTTGATGATACCCAGTTGCGTCAGCTCGATGAGCGGCTGGGCTATTTACGGGAGCTCGAGGACCGTCGTACCAGCGTGATCGAATCGATTCGCGAGCAGGGCAAGCTGACCGGGGAACTGCAAACAGCTCTGGCGGAAGCCGAGACCAAGACCCGGCTGGAAGATCTTTACGCTCCATACAAACCCAAACGCCGGACCCGGGCGCAGATCGCCCGTGAAGCCGGGCTGGAACCCTTGCTCGATACGCTACTCGAGGATCCCAACCGGGATCCGTTGTCACTGGCCGGTGAGTACCTCAACCCCGATGTCGGGGTGGAGGAAGCCGACGCCGCGCTGGAAGGGGCCCGGCAGATATTCATGGAGCGCGCCGCCGAACAGGCCGATCTGGTCGGGCAACTGCGCGAGCGGCTCTGGGACAGGGGCCAGATGGTGGCCCGGGTAGCGCCCGGCGAGGAGCAAAAGGGAGCCAAGTTCTCTGACTACTTTGATTACAGTGAAGCGCTGAAAAAGATCCCCTCGCACCGGGCGCTGGCGTTGTTTCGCGGTCGTACCGAAGGCGTGTTGCGCCTGAAGTTAATGGTGCCCGCTCAGGATGATCTCGAGAATGTTGCCGCCATGGGGCTTTGCGATGCCATGGTAGCCAGCCATTTCGGGCTGCGCGATGCGGGCCGGGCCGCAGATGGCTGGTTACTGGAGTCAGCTCGCTGGGCCTGGCGGGTAAAGCTGTCGTTGCAGATGGAAAGTGAACTGTTCATGCGCCTGCGCGAGAGCGCCGAGGAAGAGGCGATCCGCGTTTTCGGTGAAAACCTGCGTGATCTGCTGCTGGCCGCACCAGCCGGCACACGTACTACCATGGGGCTGGATCCCGGTCTGCGCACCGGCGTCAAAGTTGTGGTGGTGGATCAGACTGGCAAACTGGTCGCCTCGACCACGATTTTCCCGCATCCGCCCAAGAAGCAATGGCAGGCATCGATCGAGACTCTGGCCGGACTGATCCGGGAACATCAGGTGGCACTGATCAGCATCGGCAACGGCACCGCATCGCGGGAGACCGACAGGCTGGTGCAGGAGCTGGTGCGTCAGTATCCCCAGCCCGCCGTTCATTCGCTGATGGTCAGTGAAGCCGGCGCCTCGGTCTACTCGGCCTCGGAGCTGGCGGCCAGGGAGTTTCCCGAGCTGGATGTGTCCTATCGCGGCGCGGTCTCCATTGCCCGGCGCCTGCAGGATCCGCTGGCGGAGCTGGTCAAGATCGACGCCAAATCGATTGGTGTCGGCCAGTATCAACATGACGTCAACCAGGGCAAGCTGGCCCGCCAGCTCGAGGCCGTGGTGGAGGATTGTGTGAATGCCGTGGGGGTGGAAATCAATACCGCCTCGGCGCCGCTATTATCACAAGTGGCAGGATTGAGTGACTTGCTGGCGGCCAATATTGTCGCGCATCGGGAACAACACGGCGCATTCTCAGATCGCCAGCAGTTACTGGAGGTAGCGCGACTGGGCCCGCGGGCCTTTGAGCAGGCCGCCGGGTTTTTGCGGATTCGTGATGGCCGCAATCCGCTGGATGCCTCGGCGGTACATCCCGAAGCTTATCCGGTGGTCGAACGCATTCTGAAACATAATGGCCGGGAGATTCACTCGCTGATCGGCGACAGCCGTTTTCTTAACAGCCTGGCGGCCAATGACTACATCGACGAGCGGTTTGGCGAGCCCACGGTACGCGATATTATCGCCGAGCTGGACAAGCCGGGGCGGGATCCCCGCCCCGAGTTCAAGACTGCCAGTTTCAAGGAAGGCGTGGAGACCCTCAAGGATCTGAAACCGGGTATGCTACTCGAAGGGGTGATCAGCAACGTGACCAACTTCGGGGCCTTTGTCGATATCGGCGTTCATCAGGATGGTCTGGTCCACATTTCGGCCCTGGCCGATCGTTTCGTGCGCGATCCGCGCGAAGTGGTCAGAGCCGGTCAGGTCGTCAAGGTCAAGGTGATGGAAGTGGACATTGCCCGTAACCGGGTGGGATTATCAATGCGCCTGACGGATGAGCCCGGCAAACCGGCGGGCGGGCCACGGGATAGTAATTCCCGCAGCAAGCCACGGACCAGTAAAAAGCCCGCCAAAACGGACAGGCAGCCGGCTGGCAAGCAGGCCAATACCACCATGGCCGCCGCGTTCGCCAAACTGAAGGAGTCTTCCTGAGGGGACAAGGTTGACGGTGAAGGATTGATGGCGGGGTTGCTTGAAATTTCACTTTGCACCCCCTAATCATAAGAAAGCTGTATTTAACGGGAGCCGAAGGTGGAATATAAGGATTATTATCAGATACTGGGCGTTGAGCGCGACGCCACACAGGATGAGATCAAACGCGCCTATCGCAAGTTGGCGCGTAAGTATCACCCTGATGTCAGCAAGGAAGCGGATGCCGAGGAGCGTTTCAAGGAGATGGCGGAAGCCTATGAAGTGCTCAAGGATCCCGAAAAGCGCGCCGCTTATGATCAGCTGGGCGCCAACTGGCAGGGTGGCCAGGATTTTCGGCCGCCGCCGGACTGGGATGCCGGATTTGAATTCAGCGGCAGGGGAGGCGCCGGCGCCGCATCCTTCAGCGACTTTTTTGAAACGCTGTTCGGCCAGCATGGCGGTATGGGCGACGCCGGCTTTCGCAGCCGCGGGGAAGATCATCATGCCCGGGTATTGATCGATGTGGAGGATGCTTTCCACGGTACGGTGCGTAATCTGACTCTGCAGGCGCCGGAAGTAGACCCGCAGGGGCATGTGCGGACCCGCGAACGCAGTTTGAACGTACGCATTCCCAGGGGAGTCTGTCAGGGGCAGCACATCCGTCTCGCGGGACAGGGTCATCCCGGTATGGGCGGCGGACAGTCCGGCGACCTGTATCTGGAAGTGGACTTCAAACCGCATCCGTTATATCGCGTCGAAGGCCGGGATATTTATCTGGATCTGCCACTGGCGCCCTGGGAAGCGGCGCTGGGGGCCCGGGTCAAGGTGCCGACGCCCGATGGTCAAGTGGATATGCGGATTCCGGCCAATTCCCAGAGCGGCAGCAAGTTGCGGCTCAAGGGCCGGGGTATCCCGGGCAAAACACCGGGCGATCTCTTTGTCACCTTGAAAATTATCCAGCCTCCGGCCGAGAGTGACAAGGCGAAGCACTTTTATCAGCAAATGGCCGAGGAATTCGACTTTAACCCGCGTGCCGGGATGGGAGTGTGAATCATGACGGGGCAGCAGGAACCGCTTTCCGGTATCATTCTCGATGAAACGACGACACTGACGCTGGATGATCTCAGTGGCGCCTGCCGGGTCGAACGTGACGCCATCGTGGCACTGGTCGAGGAGGGAATTGTTGAACCCTTCGACCTGGAAACGGCCGAGTGGCAATTTGTGGCCAGTCAGTTGCCTCGCGTGCGAGCCGCCATGCACCTGTATCATGACCTGGAGCTTAACCTTGCCGGCGTCGCCCTGGCACTGGAATTGCTGGATGAGGTCAGCGAATTACGCTCACGCCTGCGTCAGTTTGAATCATCTTTTTAATAACATCGTCGGAAAGTGTAGTGACTGATCCCAAAGCCGCTCTGAAAGAGAGCATTGTTCGTCAGCGCGAATCGCTGAGAAAATTACTGCAATACCCCCTGTATGAAATCGCCGAAGCCTGCAGCCGGGTATGGGGTGATCGCCGGGCGATAGATGCGGTATTGCAGGAGAAGCTGGACAGGGTACCTAACTGCAAGTATCTGTATGCAATGGATACAGATGCGGTCCAGATAAGCGACAATGTTTCACGCGAAGGGATTTTTGAAAATGATTTTGGCCGGGATCGCTCTGCACGCCCTTATATGTGCGAGGCGGTTCCCAGCTCTGGGTTTCTCTTGTCCGATGCCTATATCAGTTTGCGTGCCATGCGTCCCTCGTTAACAGCGATTCAGCTGGTGCGAAATGATGACGGCAAGGTTCTGGGTTTTCTTGGCGCTGATTTTGACCTGCGTGATCTTCCCTTGACCCGTGAACTTTACGAGGAGCCGCGTTACTGGCAACAAATCAAGGGCGATCCTTCGATTCGGGGTACGGTGTTTCACCAGTCACGCGTCGACAGTGAAATGGATAAGAAACTCGATACTGTTCTTTCCGTGGTAGAGGAGTTGATGACCAAGCATGGGGTGTATCATGTGATCCTCCATTTTTCCAGTAGCCGCGCGATCATCTGGCAAATGGAAGACCCCTATCGTTACCGGCTGCTCGATATCGACTCACTAATTGATCCTGCTATCTGCCTTGCTTATCCACATCAGTCATATTCGGGTGAAGCGGCAGTTCCGGCTGACAAAATCAGCGAGGTGCTTGAGGCGTTTAAAGTTTTACGTTTTATGGACGAAACACTTTATTTACGTTCAGGAACACTGAATATATTCAATGGTCTTGTCGGTCTGACTTTTTCCTGCGATGGTTCTCACTATATTCCTTATGATGAATTTCTGGACAAGCAGCATGCTTTCTGGGATATAAGCGATAACACCTGAGCCCGATGTGCAGTAGGTTTCTGACTGCCTGTTTTTCATTCATTACGGTAATATGATGCAGTCGCTACTGAGTTTGAAAATAGACGGAAATATCGTGCTTGAGTTTGACCGCAATAGCCGCCTGCCTGGCCGGCAACGTGATTTTCTGAAGAAGATGGATGAGGATATGGATCGAGGTTTCCTGTTCGCTGGTGAACCTGTTTCGAGTCCGGATAAGCTGCAACGCGCCCGATACGTGGCTATGCATTTATTACAGGCATTTGATGAAAACAATCAATCCATGATCACTGCCACCTGCGCCTATCTGGTGCAGCGGCTTCCGGACCTCAATACTGTCGAGGTTGAACACGTGATGGGTGAAATACATCTGCAATTGATTCTGGATCGATAAAGCGGTTTTCCCGCCCGGTTATGTCAAAGCATTCTGCCCCTGTCCCATACCTTCTGCCCGGTAACTTTTACCAGGATATTGAGAAAATATTGACTCAAGCCCCTGACGGAATTGCTGAGTACGATCTTTTGCAGTTCCTGAAAGAGAGGGGCTATTTCAGTTTTTCCAACGAACGGCCGGCTCCCGTGCTTGAGCTGTTTCAGATGCACTTTCTGCTGTTTCATGCGTTGTATCATTTACAGCTCGATTGTTTGCGTCAGCAGCGTGCCGTGCTGGAAATATCCCCACTGAATATTCGCCTGCGCCCCTATGTTGCCGGGCACAGCGGCCTCACAAGCGCGGATCCACTACGTGATTATTATCTGGATATCAAAAATCTGGAGAATATGTCCGAAATAGAGGTGGCGGGATTGATCGAGTCATTCTGGCGTAACTTTGCTCGTTTTGACAGTCGGGCAGACGCCCTCGCGGAGCTGGGCCTGAACGATCCGGTGGAGGATGACGTGATTAAACAGACCTATCGGCGTCTGGCGATGCAGCATCACCCCGACAGAGGCGGTGAGGCCTGGCGCCTCCAGGCCATTAATGCCGCCTATGAGATGCTGTGCAAGCCCAAGCCCTGAAAGCGGGGTTTGGCAGGCCCGAGCAAAGGATGTTCACCGGGGTTACCGTGTTTGCCCGGGCATGCCTTGAATATGGCCTTGCAGGCTCGATAGCCTTCGGCCTGAGCGTGACTATTTCTTCAGGTTATTGGTCAGGGTTTCCAGCATGTCCATGGGCAGCGGGAAGACAATGGTATTGGTCTTGTCGTTGGCGATTTCTGTGAGTGTTTGCAGATAACGCAGTTGCAGGGCGGAACCCTGCCGCGCCAGAATTTCCGCCGCGTTGGACAGTTCGCTCGCTGCCTGGCGTTCGCCTTCGGCATGAATGATTTTGGCGCGCCGCACCCGTTCGGCTTCGGCCTGTTTAGCAATGGCGCGGATCATGCTCTCGTCGAGATCCACATGTTTGATTTCGACATTATTGACCTTGATGCCCCAGGCATCGGTTTGTGTATCCAGAATTTCCTGAATATCGGCATTCAGTTTGTCGCGCTCGGAGAGCATTTCATCCAGCTCATGTTGTCCCAGCACCGATCGCAGGGTTGTCTGGGCCAGCTGGCTGGTGGCCGAATAATAATCTTCCACCTGAATGATGGCCTTCTCCGGATCAACGACCCGAAAATAAACCACGGCATTGACGTGGACCGAGACGTTGTCCTGAGAAATGACATCCTGGCTGGGGACGTCCATTACGATAATCCGCAGATCCACCTTGACCATCTGCTGGATCAACGGGATAACGATAATGAAACCGGGGCCCTTGACCTTCCAGAAGCGCCCGAGAGTGAAAATCACACCACGCTCGTACTCGCGCAGAATGCGGATGGCGCTGAATAAAAACGCCACAACCAGAATGATAATAATATATAAAGTATAATCGCTCATGTTACTTCTCCTCGTTGGCCGGTTCACCCAGTGGTTCCACCTGCAGAGTCAGTCCATCGGCCGCAATCACCCGGACCCGTTGTCCCGGCTGTAGCGGTTGATCGCTGGTAGCCTGCCAGTGTTCGCTGTGAATAAAAATGGTGGCCCGGTGATCGCCGGCAGTGATCACCGTGCCGGTATCCGCCAGCAGTTGCTCCATACCGCTTGCGACCGGTCGTCGCCTTGCCTTGAGGGCCAGGCCAATGATTACGACAAACATCAGCATACTGCTGAGGGCAAATGCGGCAATGACGCCCGGGTTAATGCCGTAGCCGGGCGCACTGGTGTCGATCAATATGATGGAACCAAAGACAAAGGCGCTTAGCCCGCCAATACCGAGAATGCCGAAGCTGGGCTGATAGGCTTCGCCGATCATCAGGGCGATGCCCAGCAGCAGCAGCGCCATGCCGGCATAATTGAGCGGCAGTAACTGCAGGGCGTAAAGTCCGAGCAGCAGGCAAATAGCGCCGATGGTACCGGGAACAATGGCCCCGGGATTGGAGAATTCGAATATCAGCCCATAAATACCGATTAACATCAGGATATAGGCGATGTTGGGATTGGTGATCACGCTCAGCAAACGACTACGCCAGTCGGGCTCGGCGGTGTTAACATCCATCTCCAGTGTATTGAGGGTTACTGTCTGACCCAGTACTTCCAGTTCGCGTCCGTCGAGCTGCTTCAGCAGATCGGCCGTGCTGCGTGCGACCAGGTCGATGACGTTTTTCTCCAGGGCTTCGCCAGCAGACAGGCTGGCGGCCTGGCGAACCGCCTGTTCGGCCCACTCGGCATTGCGATTGCGTAATTTTGCCAGGCCCTGAATATAGGCCACAGCATCGTTGATGGCTTTGCGTTCGCTGGCTGATTGAGCGTCCCCGGCTTTGTCCGACTCGCTGTCGGGCTGTTTGTCCGGTTGGCCAGGTCCACCGAGTTTAACCGGAGTAGCGGCCCCCAGGTTGGTACCTGGCGCCATGGCGGCAACATGACTGGCGTAAAGAATGTACGTGCCGGCACTGGCGGCGCGTGAGCCGGTTGGTGCGATATACGTCACAACCGGAATCGGGGAATTGGTGATAGTTTTGATAATGCCGCGCATGGCGCTGTCGAGCCCGCCCGGCGTGTCCATACGAATGATTATCAGGCCAACCTGTTCACGTGGCGCACGTTCGATGGCCCGGATGATATAATCCTCCGTGGCCGGACCGATGACTTCCTCGACAGTCAGCTGCAATATGCTTCTGGTCGGGGTATTGTCGGTTGTCTGGGCCGCTATGGCGGAGGTGAAAATCAAACTGAAAGATAACAACAACAGTCGGGCGAATCTCAACGTCATGGGTATCGCTCATCAGGGCTTTCATCAAGCATAGTCGCTAGCGACGGGGTTTTCGAGCGTCGATTGACGCGTCAGGGGATAAGTTATGCGTTTCACTCTTTCTCAACACCGCAGGCTGTCAGGCCGGGCGCATGCCCCGGCTCAGTGTGGGTATTTTGTTGTACTGTTTTTGTTTCTGGGTGTATTGCCATCACTCCTGGTTGCTGATGAGCAAATCAGTCGGGAAACCTATGTCGCCCAGTCCTATGACGACCTGCTGGGACCCTGCAAGGATCCGGCCTTTGTTCGTTGTATCGGCTCCAGTGAAAAGCAATGCTTGCAGCAGGTCAACAGGCTGGTTGACCAGTGCAGTCGTCGGCTACCCGGTGTCATTACTACCCAGAACTTTGATAATTCAGCCGATGAATATGCCACTTGCGTGTTCAGTGGCTTGCAGGAAATCTTTGGTATGAATAGCGAGGAGATCGGCCAGTGTGAAAATCGTGCCGGTCTGCGCTGAACAGGTATTCCATACCAGCCACTTCGAAGCAAACCAAACCGGACCGGCCTCGGGAAGGCCGGTTCAGTTACAGTTTATTTCAGCGACAGAACCGGTTTGTGCCGGTGTCGAAATTCCCAGCAATGATGAATCTTGGGGTTGCGCTCAAAATCACGCGGCAGCGTTTCACGATGAATATCGGTTATCGCCAAAGCGACAAGAGCTGTTTCATCCAGTTTGAAGTTACGCAGATTGGTGGAAAACAGCAATATCCCGTCCTTGCGTAGCCGTTTCATGCACTGGCGGATGAGCCAGACGTGATCACGCTGGATATCCAGATTCGTCTGCATCCGCCTGGAGGTGGAGAAGCTGGGCGGATCGAGAAAGATCAGATCGTACTGCGGGGCTGTGACTTCCTGTTGCAGCCATTCCAGACAGTCGCGCTGGATAAAGCGATGCTCACTGTCGTTCAGCTCGTTGAGTTCCATATTGCGCCGCGCCCAGTCGAGATAGGTCTTTGACATATCGATCGTGGTGGTGCTGCGGGCACCGCCATGGGCGGCATAGACCGTGGCCGTGCCGGTATAGGCAAACAGATTAAGAAAATCGCCGTCCGTGGCCAGCTCACCGAGGCGGGCGCGAACCAGGCGGTGATCCAGAAACAGCCCGGTATCGAGATAATCCTCGAAATTGACCCAGAAACGACAACCGTTCTCCGTCACCGGATAAAAGTGGCGTTGCTCGGCCAGTTTCTCGTACTGGGCTGTGCCTTTTTGTCGCTGGCGCACCTTGAAAAAGAGTTGCTGCTCGTCGATCTGCAGCGTATCGAGAATCACGCCAAGTGCTTCCCGCAGCCGTTGCCGGGCTCTGGTGCTATCCACACTGCGCGGCGGTGCGTATTCCTGTACATGGACCCGACGCTGGTCCCCTTCGTAAACATCGATAGCCAGCGCGTATTCGGGCATGTCGGCATCATATAGCCGATAACAGTGAATATTCTCCCGTGCCAGCCAGCGTGACAGCTGTTTGAGATTTTTCTGCAGCCGGTTGGCCAGCATCCGGGCATTGTCGGTGAACTCGGCTGGCGTTAGCGGTCGGGGATAGCCGCGTGGACTGATATCGTGCTGTTTATCCACCGTGTAGTGAAACAGCTTGCATTCGATGGGGCCGTTATACAGGCTGTGGCGGCGCTGGCTGCGCAGTTGTAACTGGCCGGTCAGTTCCGGGTTGCCGGTGAACAGGGCCACCTGCCAGCCGGCAAACTGCTGTTTGAGCGCTTGGCCGAGCTGTTGATACACCCCGGGCAGATCGGAATCGCTACCCAGTCGTTCGCCGTAGGGAGGGTTCACGATGACCAGACCGGGTTTCAGTTCCGGGTCGGGCTGCAGTTGCTGCAGCGACTGGCAGTGCAGTTCGATGGCGTCCTCCAGTCCGGCGGCCTGGACATTTTGCCGGGCGCCGTCGATAGCCCGCTCATCAATGTCATAGCCGTGGATCGCCGGCAGTCGGGTCAGGCCCTGTTCGCGGCGCTGCTGCGCCTCGTCGTACAGCTTCTGCCACAGCGACGGATGATGCTGGCGCCAGCCGCTGAAACCCCAGTAACCTCGCAGCAACCCGGGGGCAATGTCCCCGGCGATCCAGGCGCCTTCGATCAACAGGGTGCCAGAACCACACATGGGGTCCAGTAGTGTCCCCTGTTCACAGGCAATCGTCGGCCAGCCGGCGCGCAACAGAATTGCCGCCGCCAGATTCTCTTTCAGCGGTGCCGCACCTCCGGCGCGTCGATAGCCACGACGGTGCAGTGAATCGCCGGAGAGATCCAGACTGACGCTGGCCTGGTTGCGCTGCACATAGACATTGATCCGCACGTCCGGCCAGCCGGTGTCGATCGACGGACGCTCGCCTTCTCGCTCGCGGAATTGATCCACCACCGCATCCTTGGCCTTGAGCGCACCATACTGACTGTGGGTGATGGTCGACTGGCTGCTCTGAAACTGGACAGCAAAGGTATCGGCGACCCCGAAATGGTCACGCCAGTCGATCTGTTGCACGCCCCGGTACAGGGCTTCGGGTGAATCGGCAGTGAAGCTGGCCAGTTCCAGCAGGACCCGATTGGCCACCCGGCTCCACAGACAGACCCGGTAAGCCTCTTCGAGTGTGCCGCGGAAACTGACTCCGCCTCGGGTTTCCTGTGCCTGGTCAATGCCCAGGGCGTGCAGCTCTTCGGCCAGGAGCGATTCCAGGTGCAGTGGGGCGGTGACAAACAGAGCGTAATCGGACATGATGGGTTAAACCGCTGAAAAGCGGGTAGTTTACCCTTTAATGCCCGGTTGCGGGCAGTCCCGGAAGGTTTGCGAGAAATTTATTTTGCCGGGAATTTGTGCACAGCACACAGCTCGAGGCTGGTATTCAGGAGTGGCTTTGTTATGATGAAGACACTCGTCCGGACTGGATAGCAAAAACGAAGTTTTCGACTGTTCTGACACCTATTATGGAATTTTACGCGACTGCCCGCCTGCCATTTACCCCGAACGAACTGCAACGTTATTTGCGTATCGATAACCTGCCATTATGGTGTGCCTCGATCGAGACGGTGTTGTCCCATCAGGGTGACCGGGGGCGCATTTATTGCCTCTGGGGCGAATTTGCCATCCACCAGGAAATCCTGCGCGACGGCGTGCGTTTTACCCTGCCGGGTTGCCCCAATGCTCTGCAATGGACCGTGACCGCCGAGGCGGACAGGCACTCCGGTCAGGTGGTGGTCCATTGCACAATCAACCGGCAACAGCACGAGCCCGAATTTGTCGAGTCGCTCGAACAGTTTGTGGCCGACTGGAAAGCCGGCCTGGAAGACTGGCAGGCTCGCCTGCAGGAGCTGGCCGCGGAGCGTGCGCCGGCCGAATGTGCCCCATGGTACGGCTAGCCTTGCAACGTTGCGATCAGAATTATCCACAAAAACCACCATGTGAGTGAATGCCATCACCGGCTTCCTCATGTTCTGTGACTGACGCAAGATGCTAGAATTTTTCAAGCAAAATCCAACAAGAGGCTCTGCTATGAACCGAATATTACCGCTAATGGTGCTGATCCTGAGCAGCTGGAGCGTTAGTGCCGCTGAACAGGCGCCATGGGGCAGGGCCGAGGCGCAGGAGTATGACTACCAGCCTCAAAAGGTTGTTTATGATGTGGCGGTATCGAGTTCCGGGGAGTTCGAGCAGATACTGGATCGGGCCAGTTATCTTAGTCAGGTCTATAATGCCGATCCGTTTGCTGCTTCGATCGTACTGGTTCTGCATGGCGACGAAATTTCCTTTTTCGGTATAAAGAACTATCTAAAGTACAAGGATCTGGTCACTCGTGCCCGGAGCCTGACAGTGGGCGATGTGATCGAGATTCGGATGTGCCGGATTGCCGCCCGGGGACATGGTTTCGAGCCGAAAGATATTCATGGGTTTGTCCAGATGGTCCCGATGGCCGATGCGGAAATTATCCGCTTGCAGAATGAAGAAGGCTATGCCTACATGCAGTAATCCGGTTTATCCGGAACAACACAGAGTTATTTGAATGAATTTTAGATTAACTTGCCGGTATAGTTTGACCGGCCCTGACAGGCACTGACACTATGGCGAAACAGGGTGGTTCAACTCCGTTTAAAAATCCACGCAGTCATCTGACAGTCCGTAATGCCACCAACCAGGATGTCCCGGCGATTGCCGCGTTGACTGACAGGGCATATCGCAGTAGCAGCGGCCAGTCAGGTTATTCGGAAGGCTCGATTCGCGGTCAGATCAATAATTATCCGGCGGGTCAATTCGTAGTGCTGGCGGATGACAAGGTAGTCGGCTACTGCGCCACGTTTCGTATTTCCGGCAAGGTGGCATTGCGACCGCATACATGGGCGGAAATTACCGGTAATGGTTATGCGTCCCGGCACGACCCCGAAGGCGAATGGCTTTACGGCATGGAAGTGGTGGTCGATCCCGAGTATCGCGGTTACCGGATCGGTAACCGCTTGTACAATGAACGCAAGAAACTCTGCGAATCATTGGGACTCAAGGGAATTGTGTTTGCCGGACGCCTGCCGACCCTGGCCAAACGCATCAAGCGGTTCAGCTCGGTCGAGGACTATGTCGAGCAGGTCAAACAGAAAAAATTGCGCGATCCGGTCCTGTCTTTCCAGTTGCGCAATGGTTTCGAGATTATCGGGATTATCGAGCACTATCTGGATTCCGATCGGGAATCGCTGGGTTATGCCGTGCACCTCGTCTGGCATAACCCCAAGGTGCCGCAGGAGGAGGAACAGGAACGCAGCAAGCGCTATGGCGAGCGATTGCCGGATACGGTACGCATCGGCACGGTGCAATACATGCAGCGCCGGGTGCGATCCTTCGATGAGTTCCTGGGCATAGTCGAATACTTTGTTGATGTGGTGGCCGACTATCAGGGCGACTTCGTGGTATTTCCGGAGATGTTCACCCTCCAGTTGCTGTCCATCGAAGATCAGCAGCTGCGTCCGTCCGAGTCGATTGAAGCTTTGACCAAGTATACGCCTCATTTTGTCGAAGCGTTGCGCGAGATGGCGCTGCGTTACAACATCAATATTATCGGCGGCTCTCATCCGACCCGGGTTGAGGGCGGCCGGGTGGAGAATATCTCCTATGTATTTTTGCGTGACGGACGGGTTCACGAGCAGGCCAAGATCCACCCCACGCCCAATGAGGTTTACTGGTGGAATATCGAGGGTGGCCGGGCAGTCAATGCCATCGAAACCGACTGCGGTCCGATAGGGGTGTTGATCTGCTACGACTCGGAATTCCCTGAACTGGGCCGGCACCTGGCGGACCAGGGGGTCCAGATTCTGTTCGTGCCGTTCTGCACGGATGAACGCCAGAGCTATCTGCGGGTACGTTATTGTTGCCAGGCCCGGGCGGTTGAAAACCAGTTTTATGTCGTTATGTCAGGTAATGTCGGGAACCTGCCGAATGTACATAACATGGATATTCAGTATGCTCAGAGCTGCATCCTGACGCCCTGTGATTTTCCCTTTGCGCGAGACGGGATTGCAGCCGATACCACTCCGAATGCAGAAACGGTCGCCATCGCTGATTTACGACCCGAAACCCTGCAGGTGGCGCGTAACAGTGGTACGGTCCAGAATCTGCATGATCGCCGTCACGACCTTTATAATGTCCAGTGGCGTGGAAAATGATCCTTTTTACTTCTATTTTTAAACGAACGCCGATTTAGCGAGAATATTAATGACGACTTATCTTGAAGGCCTCTGGTCCCTGACCCCCTGGCAACTGGTACTATGGACGCTGGTTGTGACTCATATCACTATTGCCAGTGTGACCATTTTCCTGCACCGGGCCCAGGCGCACAACAGCGTCAAACTGCACCCGATCATCAGTCATTTCTTCCGTTTCTGGTTGTGGCTCACCACCGGAATGGTGACCCGTCAGTGGGTGGCGATTCATCGCAAGCATCACGCCAAATGTGAAACCGAGGAGGATCCCCACAGTCCGCAGGTCAAGGGGATACGCAAGGTGCTGTTGCAGGGCAGCGAGCTGTATCGCGCCGAGGCGGCCAATCAGCAAACCTTGCAACAGTATGGCAAGGGTACCCCGGATGACTGGCTGGAACGCCAACTTTACACCCCCCATCCCTTTGCCGGCATCATGTTGCTACTGGTGATAAATGTGATTCTGTTCGGCCCTATCGGAATTACCATCTTTGCCGTGCAGATGCTCTGGAACCCGATCTGGGCGGCCGGCGTGATCAATGGCATCGGTCATTACTGGGGCTATCGTAATTATGAAACCCGCGATGCTTCGCGCAACATTGTTCCCTGGGGAATTCTGATCGGCGGGGAGGAGCTGCACAACAACCACCATGCACATGCGGTGTCAGCCAAACTGGCCAATAAGTGGTGGGAACTGGACATGGGCTGGGTCTATATTCGCCTGTTGAGCTTGCTGGGGCTGGCACGGGTTAGAACTGTTGCACCGCGCCCCCGTCGATTGCCTGACAAGTGCGCTCTGGATATGGAAACTCTGCGTGCGGTGATGCGTAACCGTTTCCATGTACTCAAGTTGTATGGTCGTCAGGTCGTGACCCCGGTCTTACAGTCGGAACGATATGAACTGGGCGTCAGTTACCGCCGGTTTTATCGGCGGTTGCGTAAATGGATGACGCGTGAAGATCTGAAACTCGACAGTCAGGACAACCGGATTTTAAATGAGGCGTTGAGTCAAAACCAGACTCTGGAAACGGTTTATCGCTATAAACAGCAACTCAAGGAACTGTGGGCCCGTTCGGCAGCCAGTTCTACCTTGCGTCTGCAATGGTTACAACAATGGTGCAGTGATGCAGAACACACGGGTATAGCGGCTCTGGAAGAGTTTGCCAGAGAACTTCGGGGTTACACCTTGTCCCCTCGATAATCCACACCGGGCCAGTTTCCTTGATTTAAAATATCGTCTGCCAGAGGTAAGCAGGCTGGCCAGCTTGATAACAAGCTATAGAAGGAATGTTGTCGGTTTTATATTTGTGCATTCTTTCCCGGAATATCTGTGAAACGGTTAAATGTATCCCCGCTGAATCTATCCTGAGTCTTGAAACACCGGTTGGCAGGTTTTATTGAAGCAGCAGCACCAGCAATCCCAGCAAATAGACTGTTATCAACAAAACACTCTCCCAGCCTATATTGCCCGGGCCATGACGTTCGCGGTGCAGCAACCCGACCATCAGTATACCGCTCATTATCAGCGTAATCGCCAGCCAGGTTGATTCTACCGACGTGATGGCCGCATAGATTGACCCTTCGCGGTAAGCAAAATCTGAAACAGCAATAAACAGGGTATCGAAGAGATTACCGCCGATGATATCGCCGACCGCGAGAGTCAATGACTTCATTCTCACTGCCGCTACGGCAATCACCAGTTCAGGTAATGAGGTAGAGATCGCAGTAAATACACCCCCGATCACCCCCTGGGATAAACCGGTTTGCTGACTGATTTGCATGCCGGTCTGGGCCAGGACCCAGCCTGCCGTGGCAACCATTGCAGCGTAAAAGGCAAACTGTAACCACAATTTTTCAATACCGGGGGCACGGCGAGATGGCTTGTTGGTCGATTCATGGCGGGTATCGCGAGTGTTTTTAGGTACCCACATCGGCATTTTGTGTGTTCTGGCAAGGATATGGATACTGAAAAGATAAAATATGATCAGTAGCGGACTGGCGGGATGAATTGCATAAATACTGATATGGGGTACCGTTGTTGCGAATAACAGGATACTCAATAATATAATGAGAAAGGCCGTCATCATCAGATTTTCTGCGGAAGCGGCGGCATGCTCCAGATTGGCCTTGCGATAAAACATGTCGGCAATGGCGAGAAACAACATCTGGGCAGCGATTCCGCCAAGCGCATTGCTGACCGACAATTCGGCATAGCCGTAGCTGGCCGTTGTAACGGAAGTCATAATACCCGACAGGGAAGTGGATGCGCCGATAAAGATGGTCCCCATCAGAGCCTCGCCCATACGGGTTCGGATTGCCAGCTGACGGGCGACATGGGTCATCCTGACACCGAATATCGCGATAACAACGGCGGCAGCCAGGAAAATCAGGATGCTAAATAACAGTGAGAATTGAAAGATGCCGGGTGTCATGATTTACTTCATAATTAGCAGCTCGGGTTAGCGATTGTTATAACACTTATTTGATTTTGCACAAAATGGTTAAAAATTCGAATGCCTGGTACGTTTATATGCTGCAATGCAGCGATAACAGTCTTTATACCGGTATCACAATCGATCCGGAACGTCGTATTCTCGAGCATAATCAGGACAATAAACTGGGTGCCCGGTATACGCGTGCCCGGCGCCCGGTCAAGCTGGTTTACCAGGAACCCTGCGCCAGCCGTTCGATGGCCGCGAAACGCGAAGCCGAAATCCGCAAACTGACTCGCCAGCAAAAGCTTGCGCTGGCAGAAGATTTTATAACAACGAATCAGGAGGTGGTTTCTTGAAGGGCCTTCACCCAACACTGCTGAAAGATTGTTTGCCGGTCGGAAAAATGGAACTGTGTCATCTGCTATTGATGGAGGATGCCAACTACCCCTGGTTTATCCTGGTTCCGGATCGCGACGATATAGAGGAGATTTATCAGCTGACTGCCGACGATCAACAACAATTGGTCAGGGAGTCCTCAAGACTGGGACAGGCCATTATGCGCGGATTTAACGGGGATAAACTCAATGTGGCCGCGCTGGGTAACGTGGTTCCGCAGCTGCATATCCATCATGTTGTGCGATACCAGGAGGATACGGCCTGGCCGGACCCGGTATGGGGTAAGGTGCTTGCCCGTCCCTATGATGATGAGTCACGCAAGCAAGTGATCTCGGTACTGAAACAGGAACTGGATGGCGATATCGAATACCGGGTGTAACACCGGGTTAATCGTAATTATCAGTGTGCACTGATTTCCTGCACGATCACCCAGGGAGCGACAACAACGCTCCAGAAGTCGGTTTCCTGCTCGGTCCATTTCAATGCATGCTCGTCATGCGCACGGGCAAGCTGTTCCTGCTGAATCCACTGTTCGATTTGGCGCCTGTTATCCTCGGCAAATGCTGCAGCAACGTCGATCAGGTCCAGATGTGGGCCGACGACGACTACCACCCCCCGGGCGAAGTGACGTTGCAATTCGGACCAGGAGAGTTGTCCGGTTTCCAGGTTTAGCTTTTGCCGCAGTTCGGCGGCATTGAGTTCAACAGGTTCGTCTGACATGACTGAGGGTTTGTTTGATAAAGCTGGAATTATACCGGATACAAGTGTTGCAGGAATACCGCTGTCCCCTTAATGGGGAAGCAGATCGAGCAAGCCGGGATTCTCCAGTAGTTTGTAGGAGAAAATGAGCGAAGCCGCGGTCCAGACCTGATGGCTGTTCGAGCGCCGGCCAATCAGGCGTCCGGAACGGCCGTCATAATACTCAGGCCATTCGTCCAGTGGTAGTTTATTCAGGGCGATCTGGAAGGCGCGTTCGGCCAGATCTCCGCGACCGGTTTTCTGTGCTGCAGCCACGAAAGGCCATAGCAACACAGGCCAGTTGCCGCCATTTTGATATGACCAGGCGGCGTTTTTGGGATCACTACCGGTTCGGACCTGCCATTCCAGTCCTTCCATGGCCGGATAGATAATTTTCAGCGGCATTGCGCCGACCAGATCTGGCCAGCGTAACTCATACAGACGAATAATTCGCTCGGACTGTTCATCGGATGCCAGACCGAACATGATAGCCAGCAGATTCCCCAGGGAGAAATAACGAAAATCGATGCGTCCGACGCCCACATTACCGACAAGATATCCGCAGTCGTCGGGCATCCACTCAATCACCCAGTCGGGGATTGACTCGGGATAGACATTGAGGACATTCACGCTGTCGTGTCCGAATTCCTCGGTGGTATAGCGGTGAATTTCATTCAGTCGCCGCAGATCGAGCCAGTAAAACAGACGCACATAGCTCTGCAGCGCCTGTTCACGGGTCATGGCGGTATTAACCAGTGAGTTATCGCTTTCAGGCTCTTTTTCCTCGAGCAGGGAATGGATAATTCGCAAGATCCCGTAGAACAGGGCCTGGATCTCCAGAGGGTGGCCATAAATCCCCATGCGTCGATCGATCATGCTGCAGGCATCGGGCACCAGGAGAGCCGGGGTGATCTCAAAGGTGTCCTTGAGACAAAGATGCAGAATCTGC
Organism: Thiohalophilus sp.; assembly: GCF_046483665.1. GTDB lineage: Bacteria > Pseudomonadota > Gammaproteobacteria > UBA6429 > Thiohalophilaceae > Thiohalophilus. The sequence goes on from NZ_JAWOCR010000041.1 coordinate 38,132, forward strand.
CGCATAGCCTGCTGAAAGTCGGCTCGTTTGGCCAGTGAATTATCGCCGGTACTACGGGTGTAGATAAACAACAGAATCAACCACCACATCATGGAATCAACCGGGGCTACACGACCAATGGCCTTTTCGCCAAAGTCGGCCTGTAGCCGCTCGTTACCGTCGAAGTCGGTGGCTACGGTAAAACTCGCCGGCATGACACCGGGCTGGATTTCATGACCGGCAACCGTGCGTTCGCTGGTTCGCAATTCCAGAACCGCCTCCAGAAAGTTGCGAACAATTTCGGGTTTGCCGTCCGCCAGAAATACCAGCGCGGAGGGAACAAAGTCACGAATAAAGCATTCTTCATAGTTCGCTGCAGCAAGATTCGTCTGTTTCAGTGCGGCAACAGTACCTACCGGTTTACCACGATAATAGACAATCGATTGATTGAGAATCTCGTAGGCGCGTTCTATGATGTGTTCTACAGACATAATAAATGCTTAACCTGATTGGTCAGGAATGGAGTCGATGACGATTATAACCACATGTTCGGTTATCATAAATACCCTACAATTTTTATGCCAGAAAAGCCTGGAATTCGCCTGTATGACCGAATGTAGCTCTTGTATGATAAATAAATTGATTTACGCCCAGGGGAGACGGGCATGACAGGTTTGTCTACGCCGATGCGACCGGTTATTTTTGGTGAAGTATTGTATGACATGTTCCCTGATGGCACCGAGGTGCTCGGGGGTGCTCCGTTCAATGTCGCATGGCATCTGCAGGGGTTGGGCCTGGCGCCGTTGTTCGTTAGCCGGGTCGGTCATGACAGGCTCGGAGATCGGATTCTGCGCGCCATGGATGAATGGGGGATGGATACCTCGGCAGTGTTTCAGGATCCGGACCACCCCACCGGCCAGGTCCGGGTCAGCCTGGAAAACGGGCAACCCGATTTTGATATTGTCTCCGATGTTGCCTATGACCATGTCATGCCCGGCATGGTCAAAAACCTGTATGACCATCCCGCCTATGGCCCACTATATCATGGCTCACTGATCGGTCGCACGCCAGATTCTGCCAAAACGCTTTCCTTGTTGCGTCAGAGCGCGCCCGCCATTTTCATGGATATCAATTTGCGTGCGCCATGGTGGAACAAGATGCAACTGGATGAACTATTACAGGGCATAAACTGGATTAAACTGAATGACGATGAGCTGACTACTCTGAGTGGTTGCCAGAGCAATAATAGTCAACTGATCGAGGAAACCACGCGGGGGATGCTTGAAAGCTATAGCTGGGAAGCGGCTATTGTGACACGCGGCAGCGAAGGTGCCATGCTGGTAAAATCAGAGGAAACCCGCCATATCCCTCCTGTCGAGGTTGGACGCCTGGTCGATACCGTTGGGGCAGGCGATGGCTTCAGTGCTGTCTGGCTGGCGGGACTGCTCAGAGACTGGCCTGATGAAGTCAAGTTGCAGCGAGCCGTGGAATTCGCGTCAGTTATCTGCAGCCTGCGTGGGGCCATCAATCAGGACGAGGAATTTTATCGTTACTACCGTTATCTCTGGACACTATGAAAAATAATAATGACAACGACAAACTTTATATTGTTTTAATCAGTGTACATGGGCTGATCCGTGCCAATAATCTCGAACTGGGACGGGATGCCGATACAGGCGGCCAAAGTTTGTATGTGGTTGAGCTGGCCAGAGCATTGGCAGCCCGCGACGATGTCGAACGTGTCGATCTTTTGACCAGACTGGTAGAAGATCCCAAAGTTGCTACTGATTACAGTCACGCGCAGGAAAAACTCTCCCCCAAAGCCAATCTGATCCGCCTGCGCTGCGGCCCTCGCCGTTATCTGCGTAAGGAAGTCCTGTGGCCTTACCTCGATGAGTTTATCGACCATGCCTTGCAACATATCCGCTCGCTCGGTCAGGTGCCGGATTTTATTCACGGTCATTACGCCGATGCAGGTCTGGTAGCGGCACGCCTGGCCGGTTTGCTGGGCACACCGATGATCTTTACCGGCCATTCACTGGGCCGGGAAAAACAACGTCAGTTATTGAACAAAGGCGTTAAAAAGGAAAAACTCGAATCCCAGTACAATCTCAGCCAGCGCATCGAAGCCGAGGAGATCGCACTGGGTACTGCCGCGATGATCGTCGCCAGTACGCATCAGGAAGTTGAGCAGCAGTACGCCAAATACGACAATTACCATCCTTCGCGGAAGGAAGTGATTCCACCCGGCGTGGATATCAGCCGTTTCCGCCCGCCCGAGAAAGATGAAAAATTGCCGGAAATCGCCAGTGAACTGGCGCGCTTTCTTCAGCAGCCGGAAAAACCGATGATACTGGCCCTGTCCCGTGCTGACGAACGCAAGAATATCACCACCCTGGTCAAGGCCTATGGTGAGTCGCCCGAGCTACAAAAACAAGCCAACCTGGTGATTGTTGCGGGCAATCGTAATGATATCAGCGAAATGGAAAAAGGAGCGCGGGCAGTTCTCAAGGAACTACTGCTATTAATCGACAAGTACGACCTCTATGGTAAAGTCGCTTATCCAAAGCATCACAGCAGTGACGATGTTCCGGCACTTTACCGGCTTGCCGCCCGAACCGGTGGCGTATTCGTTAATCCGGCATTGACCGAGCCGTTTGGCCTGACGCTGATCGAGGCAGCGGCCAGTGGTCTGCCCATCGTTGCGACCAATGATGGCGGACCAAATGAAATCGTCGCCAACTGTCAGAACGGTATTCTGATCGATCCTCATGACAGTGAGGATATTGCCAATGCCTTGTTCAAAGCCCTGTCCGATAAAAAACAATGGGAATTCTGGTCAAAACAGGGCTACGAAGGTTCCCATCGACATTACAGCTGGGAAGGTCATGCTATGACCTATCTTGAAAAAATCAGCGGATTTCGTGAACACCAGTATCGTGCCTATTTTGTCCCTGAGGGAAAGACCCGGCTGGTATCGCTTGATAGAATTGGCTTTACAGCAATCGATAACGCCCTGTTTGGTGACGAGGCAGCGTTGAAACGTTTGATGGCTTATCTGGAACAAAATGCCACGCACATCGGCATGGGGTTGGCGACCGGCCGAACCCTTGAATCTACGCTGGAATTTTTAAAAGACTACGATCTTCCTACTCCGGATATCCTGATTACTTCGGTAGGTTCCGAAATCCACTATGTCCATCAGGATAAACGCATCGTTGAAGATAATGCCTGGCGGCGGAACCTGGATTATCGCTGGAAGCCGGCAGAACTGTGCAAAGTCATGTGCGAATGTCCCGGTATTAAACTGGCCCCGGAGTCAGAACAACGCGAACATAAAATTACCTATACCATTGATCCTGAAAAAGCACCGGGTGTTCGGGAAATCAAACGTCATCTACGTCGCCATGACCTGCATGCCAAGGCGATTCTTTCGGAAAAAACCAATCTTGATTTGTTACCCATCCGGTGCTCCAAGGGGCTGGCCATTCGTTATTTGTCAATCAAATGGGGTATGCCGCTTGACCATATCCTGGTCATCGGCGATTCGGGTAACGATGAGGAAATGCTGCAAGGCAGTACTCTTGGTGTCGTGGTGGCCAACCACAGTCCGGAACTGGATAAACTGCGCGACAAGCCCCGCATCTATTTTACGGAAAAAAGTTATGCCGATGGCATTATCGAAGGGATCGAATACTATAACTTCCTCGATAAAATCAGGATTCCTAATGACTAAATAGATGGTTGGGGATATATAACGCAGAGGACGCAAAGACGCGAAGAACGCAAAGTTTTATTTCTGGATTATTTGGATAGTTGAATTGTTGTATTAAGAATAAACGGCTTTCTTCGCGAACTCTGCGTCTTTGCGTCCTTTGCGTTAATTTCCACGATCCTGACTGCTTCCCGCTTCTGATAGCCATTGCTTGATTTGGGGAATGTAGTGAGCCAGGCCTTCAAGGATGCCGGCGGCGTAGTTGCCGTTCATTTTGAGAAAATCGCCCCGGGCAATATACAGTCTGTCGGCATAGCCGTTTTGCCAGGCTATTTCGGTGGCCTGCTGTTTGATGGCATCGCTGGCATTGTTGACCAGGGTGGCCTGGATCTCACTGGTCAGTACCTCGAGATCATTACCGCTGTCGCCGGAGAAGACAGTCGAATCCACCGTGAATTCCTGCGACTGCATTAAAAACCGGATTGCCTCCAGTTTGTTGGCACGCTGCGGAAGAATATCCAGCAGGCCGATTTGTTTGGGATCATCGATACTCCAGATGAGGTTGTAACGTATGGGACGTGCATCCAGTCGCTGTCTGATTTCGTCCAGTAGCGCATCAATGGATATATCGACAGGGGCATAATAACTGAGTTTGTAATCGTTCTGCTTGTGAGCTTCCTGCAGCGTCAGTGCGTCAATATCCTGCAACCATCCGTCAATATCGGTGCGCTGGTAATCGCCCCAGTCCCGGCTGATTTCTTCCTGCCATGCGCTGATCAGCTGCCAGCGATCCCCTTCAATGGCGTATAAGGTAGTACCCACATCCCCGATCGCATAATCGGGCATAGGTAAATGCCATTCCCGGATTGCTTCGTTCAACAACACTTTGTCACGCCCGGATACATAGGTCAGGTATACCTCGTCCCGTTCAACCAGCTGGCGCAGACGTGGACGCGCCAGGGAGGACTCGGGCGGATGGCCATTGGGGAGCAGGGTTCGATCCAGATCGGTACAGATCAGAACGCGCTCAGTCATGGTCGATCCGAAACAGGCTTTTGCCCTTGAGAGCCCAGTGGCCGATTAATGCTGCGGCGGCACTCCAGCCCTGTTTTCGGGTCCCGCCGGGCGTCAATTTTCTGCCATGGACAAACTCGGGAAAGCTCCAGGCTTCATCATCGCTGTCCAGCGCGTTGGCCTGGTGTATACCGGCAAGGTACTGCCGGGCGAGTGAGTCTTTGCCCCGGCTGGCCAGATCGGCAACATAAAAGCCGGTCAGCATCGGCCATAAACCCCCATTATGATATTCATGCGGTTTGTTCTTGAAAGTATAGGAAAAGGTCATTTGCAGATCCGTCCAGTCCTGATCCGGGGGATGAATAACCGGATGAAATGCCGGAATCAGAGACAGTTTTTTCGGTGTAATGGAGTGAATAAAGTCGTCTACCGCTTCACTCTGTTTCTCCTCGGCGACATCCAGCAGGGAGGCAAGAATATTGGCAAACGCATCGAAACGATAACCATAGCCGGTAGGGGAGAAAAAGGGCATCCAGTATCGTCCGGCACAGCCTGACGCCGCTTCGCGCCCCTTGCGATAAAGAACCTCATGATAGGCGTCATCAGGAATTCCTTCCCCGTTATGGAACCAGTAGTTAGCCTGAATCAGGTGTTTGAGATGAGCGATGCGTTCCTTGAGAGGATGGTCGCTGGTGCCCTGCAGATCCTGATGCACGGTTCGCAGACTTCGCAGGGCCTGTAAATAGAGCAGCTGATCATACAGTACATAACCGGAATGCAGATATTCATCGGCCCAGTCGCCTGCCTGAGGCACATAAATGAGGCCGCGGTTGTTGAACTCCCAGGCACCGAGCAGGAAGCGGATATTTTCCAGTACCGGCACCATCTTTTCGATGAATTCGCGATCGCCGCTGGCTTTCCAGTATTCCCCGCAGCCAATGACAAACCAGAGACAGGCGTCTATCCGGCCGGTAGTACCACCATAGCTGACACGTTGCGCGGCCGGGTCCACGTTACTGGGGATTTCACCATGCGGTCCCTGATAACGCGCCAGCGTCTGTAATGTTTCTCTGGACGCCTCGATCAGTTCAGATTCTCCGGTCAGCAGGGCGGCCAGAGAGAGGATAACCCCGTCACGGGACCAGATGCGCCGATAATTATCGTTGTCTGTCGGGCTGGCCAGAAACCCCACACGAGTCCGGCATTCATGCAGGAGTTCGCAGGCTTTCTGGTAGCCGTTTTCTTCGATGTCACTGGAGGCTGTATGTCTTGACATGAGAACAGGAACTGGCCAAGTTATAGAGAGTCTTTACCCTAATTAGTGTATGTTGATTTGAACCGTGAATCAACGCAGGAGGCCATGCTTGAAATCTCAGCAGTCGTATCAGGTTTTTCTCGACCGGGAACAACTGGTTCGTGCCGCCGCGCAACGGTGGATGGAACTGGCCAATGAATCGATCCGTGCCCGCAACAGTTTTCATGTTGCTCTGGCCGGTGGTGCGACGCCGAAACCGGTTTACGAACGGCTGCAGCGGGAAAATCTTGACTGGGACAGAATCCATCTTTACTGGGGTGATGAGCGGGATGTCCCGGCCGATCATCCCGACAGTAACTACCGAATGGTCCGTGAAGCCCTGATTGATCATGTTCCGATTCCGGAAGCCAATGTGCACCCCATCCATGTCCTGCCCGATATTGAAACCACCGTGGAGGAGTATCGCCAGGTACTGGATAATCTTCATCGGGGAACCAATGGTCATCCCTGTTTTGATCTGATTATGCTGGGTGTCGGGGATGACGGGCATATCGTGTCACTGTTCCCTGAAAGCTCGGCCCTGACTGTAACCAACACCCCGGTGGTCAGTGTTTATGTCGAGAAACTGAACAGCTGGCGTGTAACTCTGACCTATCCGGTGCTCAACACCGCTCGCTATCTCATGTTGCTGGTCAGCGGTGAGGCGAAGGCCCCGGTGATCGCCCGGGTTTTGGGTTCTGATACCGAGCGCAGGTATCCGGTTCAGAAACTGGCCCCGTCGGGGCGCATTGAATGGTATCTGGACGAGGCCGCCGCCCATGAGCTGCAGGAGTCGTCATGATTATTGCCGGGGACCTCGGGGGGACAAACTGTCGGCTCCTGCTGGCCGAGGTGCAGGCGGGACAGATTGTAGTGCACAGTGAGCAGCACTATCCGGCCAGCGACTTTACCGATTTTGAGACGGTACTGGAGCGTTTTGTGAGTGATTACGACATTCATTCACAAATCGTCTCGGCCTGTTTTGCCGTGGCCGGACCGGTGCGGGATCGCCGCGTTGCCCTCACCAATCTGCCCTGGACGCTTGATAGCGAGCGATTGGAACAGCGCTTTACCATCCAGAGGGTCCACCTGATCAATGATTTTGTTGCCAATGCCTACAGCCTGGCGACTCTGCAGCCGAGCGATTATCACCTGTTGCAAACAGGGCAGACGACCGATGGCAACCGGGTCGTACTCGGGCCGGGTACGGGTCTGGGAATGGCCCTGGTGACTACACATAAGGGAGAGAGGGTGGTTTTGCCTTCGGAAGGCGGACACATGGACTTCGCTCCGCTGGATGATGAACAGGCCGATCTGTTGCGGTTTTTACAGCGCAGTAGTGCACGAGTCAGTTATGAGCAGATCCTTTCCGGGCCCGGGCTGGTACGGTTGTATCGTTATTATGCCTGGCGTCACGGTGTTGAAGCCGAATCCGTGATGCAAAGTGATGACCCGCCGCAGACCATCAGCCGCCTGGCTCTGGCGGAGGCAGATCCACAGGCCAAAGAGACACTGAAACTGTTTTTGCGTATCTATGGCAGCTGCGCCGCCAACCTGGCCCTGGTGGGCCTGGCCACCGGCGGCGTTTATCTGGCCGGCGGTATTACCGCCCATCTGCTTGCGGCTCTGGACAAAAGCGATTTTCTTTCTACTTTCAACAACAAGCCACCGATGAACGGACTGCTGGAGACAATGCCGATCAAAGCCATCACCACCCCACGCGCCGGCCTGCTCGGCGCCGCCTGGTATGCCGGGAATCAGTGAATTTTTAACGCAGAGGCGCAAAGACGCACAGGATGCAGAGAACGCAGAGAACGCAAAGAAAATATGTAAAAGTTGGCAGTGACAGTTAGCAGAGGTGGACGCGGCTGTGCGTCAATTAAAAACCGGATAGGATGCCTTGCTATGCGCCACCCTTTGGGCAGTGCAGAGGGATGAATAGCAAGGCATTCGGATAAGTACTGTTATCTTTGCGGATTGTGCAATAAATTAAGTAATAAATTATTCCTTTGCGGACTTTGCGCCTCTACGTTGAGTCTTTTGTCATTCTTCGTCGAGCGAGTTGCGCCAGTCGTGGTCTTCGTGGTCGAAGAGACGGGTGTCTTCGGGCGGTCCCCAGCTACCGGCGGGGTAGGTGGGGATAAATTCGTTGTCACTGTCCCAGGCCTTGACGATGGGATCGACAACTTCCCAGGCCAGCTGGATTTCGTCGTAACGTAAAAACAGCGAGCGGTCGTTTTCGATGACATCCAGCAACAGGGTTTCGTAGGCATCGAGCGGATAGGCGTTGATGCCGCAATAACTGGCGTCCATGCGGGTAGTGTGGGTCTGCATCTCCAGCCCCGGTTCCTTGACCTGCAGTTCCATACGCAGACACTCCCGGGGCTGTATACCCAGCAGGATCCAGTTGGGTTTGAGTTTCTCAATCTGGGTCTTGCGAAACAGCTGTTGCGGCGGATGCTTGAAACGAATGCTGATCATGGAACTGTTCTGGGCCAGTCGCTTGCCGGTACGCAGGTAGAACGGTACGCCGCGCCAGCGCCAGTTATCGATATACAGTTTCAGCGAGGCATAGGTTTCGGTGGCGCTGCCGGTGGGAACACCGTCTTCATCGACATAACCGGCTACATTCCGGCCGTCGATTTTGCCGCGAGTATACTGGGCACGATAGGCGTGTGCGTTAGTGGCGCGCCGGGGAATGGGGCGGATCGACTTGAGTACCTTGACCTTCTCGTCCCGCAGGGACTCGGCGTCCAGATTGGCGGGCGGTTCCATTGCAACCAGTGTCAGCATCTGCAACAGGTGGCTCTGGATCATGTCGCGCATGGCGCCGACCCGGTCATAAAACGCGGCCCGGCCGGCAATCCCCTGGGTCTCCGAATGGGTGATCTGCACATGATCAATGTAATTGCGGTTCCATAATGGCTCCAGCATCACGTTAGCAAAACGGAAGACCAGCACGTTTTGCACCATGCCCTTGCCAAGATAATGATCAATTCGAAAGATCTGTTTCTCGTGGAAAGTCTTTTGCAGATTTTCGTCCAGCTGGGTGGCGCTTTGCACATCATAGCCAAAGGGCTTTTCGATAACGAGCCGACGCCAGCCCTGAGTTTCGTTGTTCAGTCCCGCGCTGGCAATGGCCTGGCTGACCGCCGAGTAGTAGGAAGGCGGGATCGCCATGTAAAAGACCAGGTTTGTCGGGATGCCGGGATTGGACTCCAGATAGGCCTTGAGATCCTGTAATGACTCGCCGTGGGTCATATCGCCACTGAATACATGCAGGCGCTGTAACAGGCGCTGCATAACGTTATCGTTGAGGCCGTCGCGCGCACGCTCGCGCAACAGTTCAGTGACCTCTTTATGCCATTGATCCTCGCTCATCGCCTGGCGGGTAAACCCGACCACGCACATCTCTTCCGGAAGCCGGTTGGCTTCTTCCAGATGGTAAAGGGCAGGCAGCAACTTGTTACGCGCCAGATTGCCGGTCGCGCCAAAAACAATAAAGGTGCAGGGGTCCAGTTCCATCATTCTGATTTTACCGCATGGCCGCCAAAGGCCTCACGCATTTTGGCCAGGATACGATTTGCATAGGCCGTGTCATCCTGGCTGGCGAAGCGCATATGCAGAGCCAACGCCAGCACCGGTGCGGCGGTCCCCTGATCGATGCTCTCCATCACTGTCCAACGACCTTCGCCAGAGTCGGCGACGTAGGGGCTGATGTTGGTCAGTTGCTGATCCTCTTGTAAAAACCCGGCGCTCAGATCCAGCAGCCAGCTGCGTACCACCGAGCCGTGACGCCACAGCTCGCTGACCTGTCCCAGATCCAGATCAAACTCCCGTTTCCCCTGCAGCAGGGCGAAGCCTTCGGCATAGGCCTGCATCATGCCGTATTCGATGCCGTTGTGGATCATTTTGGTGAAATGCCCGGCGCCAGGCGGACCAACATGGGCCCAGCCATTGTCGGCAGAAGGAGCCAGCACCTTGAATACCGGCAGCAGCGGTTCCACGTGGGCCCGCTCTCCGCCGACCATCATGCAGTAACCTTCACTCAGTCCCCAGACACCCCCGGAGGTTCCGGCATCGACAAAGCCAATCTGGTGTTCTGCCAGCAAGGCCGCGCGGCGCTGGCTGTCGTGATAATTGGCGTTGCCGCCGTCGACCACGATATCGCCCGGTTGCAGCAGGCCGGGCAGGGCCTGCAAGGTCTGCTCGGTCACTTCGCCGGCGGGCAACATCAACCAGACAATGCGCGGTGCCGGTAACTGTTCGATCGCCTGCTCCAGGCTGTCAGCAGGGATCAGATTTTCTTCCTCCGCCAGCTCGCGAACGATCTGCGGCGAGCGGTTGTAACCGACCACCTCGATCTCCTGGCGCAACAACCGCCGGGCCATGTTGGCGCCCATCTTGCCCAGACCAATGAGTGCAATACGCATGAATTTTCCCGTTCGTTGAAATGATATTATTAACTTAGCACAGTGGAGGCGTGATTATAAAATAAGAGACTAACGCCGAGGCGCAAAGACACAAAGACACAATTGTTTTCTTGCCTGATGCTAATATCCGTCGCGATAATCATACCCGTCCGTATGCCTCGTTCTTCCTCCATGCCACTGCCTCAGCATGGTGCATAGTAGCCTGCACTGTTCAAGTGCAGTACAGCCACCCCTGCTTCTATCAACTGCCATTTGCTATCTGCCAACTATTACAGGTTTTCTTTGCGCTTCTGCGTTGAAAAGGTGTTTATTCCTACAGCTCGATTTTTTCCCTGTAGGCGGGCAAGTGGGCATTCCAGTCGTATTGCTGGCGAAACTGTGCCTGCAGGATTTCGCGCTTGTCCTGTTCGCCGTGTACCAGGTAGAGCTTCGGCCGCGGTTTGAAGTGGCCGGCCCATTCAAGCAGGTGTTGCTGGTCGGCATGGGCGCTGAACCCGCCGAGGGTATGAATGTGAGCTTTTACCTGGACTTCGTGACCGAACAGTCTGAGCTGTCTGGTACCGTCGACCAGGGCTCGGCCGGCTGTTCCGGCGGCCTGAAAACCGACGATGATCAGGTGCGTATTGTTTTTCCAGAGGTTGTTTTTCAGATGATGGCTGATACGTCCACCGGTACACATGCCGCTTCCGGCGATAATAATCGCTCCCCCGTGAATCTGGTTGATCTGCATTGACTCCTCGGTCGTTCGTGTGCAACGCAGACCGGGTAACCACTCCTCCCAGCGATGTTTGACTGTTTTGACAAAAGTCTGTGCATCATCGTCATTGAACAGATGCAGATAGCGAAAATAGAGTTCGCTGGCAGAGATGGCCATGGGGCTGTCGAGAAAGATCTGCTGCTGGGAAAGGCGTCCCTGGCGATAAAACTTGCCCAGCCAGAACAGGATCTCCTGAGTGCGGCCCACGGCGAAAGAGGGGATCAGGACATTGCCTCCGGCATCATTGGCAGCTTGCAGGGCCTGATAAAATTCTTCCACAGTGTCAGGATAAGAACGATGGTTGTGATCCCCGTAAGTGGATTCCAGCATCAGGGTATCGGCCTGTTGCAAAAACGCGGGGTCCTGTAACAGCGGATGGTGGATATTCCCGAGATCGCCGGAGAAGACGAGTCGGCGGGGAGGCTCGGAATCATCGAATGTCAGTTCCACAATCGCCGAGCCGAGTATATGGCCGGCATCATGGTACTGGAGCTGTATGTCCGGGGTAATCGGGGTACGCTGCCTGTAATCGAGTGTCTGGTGCAGTTGCAGTGTGTTTTCGACATCCTTATCAGTGTACAGCGGCTCAAGCAGGGATTTTCCAGCACGCTTGCGCTGTTTGTTTTCCCATTCGGTATCTTTCATCTGCAAAAAGGCCGCATCGTGCAGCATGATCTCGATGAGATCGTGGGTGGCGCGGGTCATGTATATCGGTCCCCGATAGCCTTCCTTCACCAGTTTAGGCAACAGGCCGCTGTGGTCCAGATGGGCATGCGAGAGTACGACCGCGTCGATCTCGGCCACGCTAAACACAAAGGGCGCTTCATTGGCCTGATCGGCGCCGCGACCCTGATGTAACCCGCACTCGAGTAACAGGGTACTGCGGTCAGTGCGTATCAGATAGGCCGATCCGGTGACTTCGCCGGTGGCGCCGAGAAACTGCAGCGTTGCCATACTCCCCCTGTTTTGCCTGCCCCCCGGCTGGCGCTTTATCGGACACTCTACACGCAAAACAGGTGTCCGCAATACCGGCCGATAAGAGACAGGCCTGGGCGATTTCCCGCCCCGCCGGCGAGGGGCGGGGCGTTCTGTTTTGGGAGCTGCAGGTGTCTTCTTCCCAACGCAAGGGGCCGGGGCTTGTATTCAGGGGGAAAGGCGATGAGGCATATGGGCACAATCCAGATGGGGTGGAACACGCTATTCAAACTGTTTTTGTCAACTATACTGGGAATAACAAGGCGAAATTCTTCTCCAACGATCGGGTTCGGCCCGACCAACCCTCGATAAGAGGAAGGAGATATCCGATGAGAAGACGATTATATTTCATACTTCCCGATGTTAAATCGGCCCAGTCGGTTCATGACGAATTGTTGCTGGCAAAAGTTGAAGAACGGCACATTCATGTACTGGCCCGTTCCGATATGGAACTGGGTGACCTGCCCGAAGCGTCCCTCCTGCAACGCAGTGATCTGATACATGGTGCCCAGCTCGGGGCCATTGTCGGCGCTTTTGCCGGGGTATTGCTCGGCACTCTGGCCGTGATAATGGGTTATATCGTCCCGGGCCTCGAGGTCTTGTCGGTTGGCTCGATTACCGTCGGCGGGGCCCTGATCGGGCTGTTTGCCTCGACCATGGTGGCGGTCAATATACCCAATAGCCGGCTGAAGGGATTCCGGACCAGGATCGAGCAGGGATATCTGTTGATAATGGTCGATGTGCCCGTGGAGCAGGTCGAAACGCTCTCGAAGAGGGTCAAACAGCACCATCCGGAAGCCGAGGTGCGTGACGTCGACCCGACTATTCCGGCCTTTCCCTGAGCCGGTGGGGGGTCGAGGGCCTTGCTGGCTGCGGGGTAAGGGGGTAAATTTCACTTTGCAGGATTGCCGGGCCTATATATAAGGTGTTACAATCCGGCACGAATTTGGTGTTATTCAGGAAGTGGGCCTCGCGCCCACTTTTTGTTTAGGGGTGTACCGAAAAATGGGACGGGCAACAGACAGGCTAACCACACTGATCGCCTCGGCCGTACAGGCGCTGGGTTATGAGCTGGTGGGCGTCGAGCATCAGTCCCAGGGCAGGCATACAGTGGTTCGGGTCTTCATTGACTCGCCGGAAGGTATCACCCTGGAAGATTGTGAGCAGGCCAGCCATCAGATTAGCGGTGTACTGGATGTCGAGGATCCGATCCGGGGGCAGTATAATCTCGAGGTTTCCTCGCCGGGACTGGACCGACCCCTGTTTACGCCTGAACATTACGCCCGTTTTATCGGTGAGAAAGTCAAACTGCGCTTGCGCCATATGCTTGACGGGCGACGCAAGCTGGCGGGACGTATCGAGAGCGTCGACGGCGATGTCGTGCGGATTATTGATGACGCCGGTGAGGTGTATGAATTAAACGTGGATCAGGTTGAAAAAGCCAATCTGAACCCCGATTACGATGCGATTATGCAGAGTCATTAATCGCTTATGAAACGAAGCGATAACGAATTTAAACAGTTAGCTTGCATTTGATTTTGCTTTCAGAGGCCGGGTTATGAATAAAGAAATTTTGATGGTGGTTGATGCGGTATCCAACGAGAAAGGCGTGGACAAGGATACCATTTTTGGCGCCATCGAGGGTGCGCTGGCCACGGCGACCAAAAAACGCTACAACACCGATGTTGATCTGCGCGTCAGTATCAACAGGGACAATGGCGACTATCAAACCTTTCGTCGCTGGGAAGTGGTGGAAGATGACGCCATGGAGCATCCGGAGCGCGAAACCACGGTGAGTGCGGCACAGTTTGAAGAGCCTGATATCCAGGTCGGCGATTTTGTCGAGGAAGAGGTCGAATCAATCGAGTTTGGTCGTATTGCCGCCCAGACTGCCAAGCAGGTTATCGTACAGAAAGTTCGTGAAGCCGAGCGCGCGCAGGTTATTGAAGAATATGAAAGCAAGGTCGGCCAGCTGGTAATGGGCGTGGTCAAGCGAGTTGAACGCGGCAACGTCTATCTCGACCTGGGTGGAAACGCCGATGCGATTATTCCACGTGAAGATATGATCCCGCGTGAATCGGTGCGCCCCGGTGATCGGATACGCGGCTATCTCAAGGAAATTCGTCCCGAAGCCCGTGGCCCTCAGCTGTTTGTCAGCCGTACCACTCCCGAGTTTTTGATCGAACTGTTCAAGATTGAAGTCCCTGAAGTCGGTGAAGGTCTGATTGATATTCTCGGTGCTTCTCGCGATCCCGGCTCCCGGGCCAAGATTGCGGTACGCAGTAACGATTCACGCATCGATCCGGTCGGCGCCTGTGTAGGTATGCGCGGCTCGCGCGTCCAGGCAGTGTCCAACGAGTTGTCCGGTGAGCGTATCGATATTGTTCTGTGGGATGAAAATCCTGCCCAGTTTGTGATCAACGCCATGTCACCGGCGGACGTTGAATCCATCGTGGTGGACGAGGATACCAACACCATGGATATCGCCGTGGCCGAGGAGCAGCTGTCCCAGGCCATCGGTCGGGGTGGCCAGAACGTTAAACTGGCCAGTGAACTGACCCGCTGGACATTAAATGTCATGTCTGTCGCTGACATGGAAAGCAAGAGCGAAGAAGAATCCGAGCGGGTTCAGAAGCAGTTTATGCACTCGCTGGACGTGGATGAAGAAGTGGCTTCAATCCTGGTACAGGAAGGTTTTACAACTATAGATGAAGTCGCCTATGTTCCCATGGATGAACTGCTGGCGATTGAGGAATTCGACGAGTCGATCGCTGAAGAATTGCGTGGTCGGGCCAAGGACGTCCTGCTGACCCGCGCCATCAGTACTGAAGAAACCGTTGACAGTGCCGAACCAGCCGAAGATTTGCTCAACATGGAAGGTATGGACCAGAGCCTGGCTTACAAGCTGGCCGGCAAGGAAATCTGCAGCATGGAAGACCTGGCCGAGCAATCTGTCGACGAGCTGATGGAGATTGATGGAATGGATGAAGAAAAAGCCGCGCAACTTATTATGAAAGCGCGCGAGCCTTGGTTTGCTGAAGAACAAAGTCAGTAAAACAAGCTAAAACGCTGAGGAGCAGGAGAGAGATTATATGGCAGATGTAACCGTCCGACAGTTCGCAGAAGTGGTAGGTATATCGGTAGATAGGCTGCTGGAACAATTCAAGGAAGCAGGCCTGCCGGTGTCCGACGCTGATGCGACGATTACGGATGCCGAAAAAATGGAATTACTGTCGTTCCTGCGCAATAAGCATGGCGCAGAGGGCAATGGCCTCAAGGAACCGAAGAAAGTCACCTTGAGCCGCAAGTCCACCAGCGAGCTCCGCCAGACCGGCGGACACAGTAAAGGTAAGTCAGTTACCGTCGAAGTGCGCAAGAAACGAACTTACGTCAAGCGCAGTACGGTGATGGAGCAGGAACAGGAAAAGGCAGAACAAGTTCTGGCTGAAAAGGCCAAGCTGGAAGAAGAGCGGCGTCAGGCTGAAGAAGCGGCCAAGCAGCGTGAGGCGGAAATTCAGGCTAAACGCAGCGCCGAGGAAGAAGAACGCAAGGCGCGCGAAGCTGAGCTTGAAGCCAAGCGCAAGGCCGAAGAAGAAGCGCTTGCCGCCAAACAGCAGCAGGAAGAGATTACGCGCAAACAGGCCGAGGAAGCCAAGGAAACCAAACCGGGCGCTCGCCCCGCCAAGGCGAAAAAAGGTAAGGAACGGCACCAGGATGACAGCGGTACTCGCTATGGCCGCAAGGAATTGCACGTTACCGCTGACAAGTCAGGCAAACGGCGCAAGCGTTCCTCGGGAAAATCCCGTCCTGTGGCAGCCGGTTCATCCGGGGAGCACGGTTTTCAACGGCCCAATGCGCCGATCGTGCATGAAGTGGCGTTGCCTGAAACCATTACCGTCTCCGAGCTGGCGCAGAAAATGTCGGTCAAGGCCGCTGAAGTGATCAAGGTCATGATGGGTATGGGCTCCATGGTGACCATTAACCAGGTTCTGGATCAGGAAACTGCTGCTGTGGTGGTCGAGGAGATGGGACACATCTCGAAACTGCACAAGGCTGACGCGATCGAAGATGACCTGGTTCTCGAGGGCGAAGTCGGCGAAGCGGTTCATCGTGCGCCGGTGGTGACTATTATGGGCCACGTCGATCACGGCAAAACCTCCCTGCTCGATTATATTCGTCGCAGCAAGGTGGCGTCCGGGGAAGCCGGAGGCATTACCCAGCATATCGGCGCCTACCATGTCGAACAGGAAAACGGGGATATCACTTTTCTTGATACCCCGGGCCATGCCGCATTTACGGCCATGCGTGCCCGTGGTGCCCAGGCGACGGACATCGTGATTCTGGTGGTCGCCGCTGATGACGGCGTCATGCCGCAGACCAAGGAAGCAGTGCAACATGCCAAGGCTGCCGGTGTGCCGTTGATCGTCGCGGTCAACAAGATGGATAAACCCGAGGCCAATCCCGACCAGGTCAAGAATGAACTGGCGCAACTGGATGTCATTCCTGAAGAGTGGGGTGGCGATACCATGTTTGTCCATGTTTCAGCCGCGACCGGGGAGGGCATTGAGTCGCTACTGGAAGCCATCCTGCTGGTTTCCGAAGTTCTGGAGCTCAAGGCTACCTGCGAGGGCAATGCCCAGGGCGTGGTGATCGAATCCCGTCTGGATAAGGGCCGCGGCCCGGTCGCGACGGTTCTGGTCCAGAAAGGAACTCTGCGTAAAGGCGACATTCTGCTGGCCGGTCTTGAGTACGGCCGTGTGCGCGCCATGCTCAATGAAAAAGCCGAACAGGTTGAAGAGGCTGGTCCCTCGATTCCGGTCGAGATTCTTGGTCTTTCCGGTACACCCAGTGCCGGTGACGATGCGGTGGTGGTCCCCAATGAACGCAAGGCGCGTGAAGTGGCGATGTACCGCCAGGGCAAATTCCGTGATGTAAAACTGGCCCGTCAGCAAGCCGCCAAACTGGAGAACATGTTCTCGCAGATGGAAGAAGGTGAAGTCGGGGTGGTCAACATTGTGCTCAAGGCGGACGTACAGGGTTCGGTCGAAGCGATTACCGACGCACTCGAGAAACTCTCCACCAACGAGGTCAAGGTCAAGATCGTCGCCAGTGGGGTGGGCGGAATTACCGAGTCGGATGTGAACCTGGCCGTGGCTTCCAATGCCATTTTGATTGGCTTTAACGTACGTGCTGATGCGGTGGCCAAACGCCTGATCGACGAGGAAGAGGTCGACCTGCATTACTACAGTGTCATCTATGATTTGATTGATGAAGTGAAAGCCGCGATGAGTGGTCTGCTCTCACCGGAGACCCGGGAACAGATCATCGGTCTGGCGGAAGTTCGGGATGTTTTCCGCTCGCCCAAGCTGGGCGCTATTGCAGGTTGCATGGTCACCGAGGGTGTGGTCAAGCGGCATAATCCGATCCGCGTATTGCGCGAGAATGTGGTGATTTACGAAGGAGAACTGGAATCCCTGCGCCGTTACAAGGACGACATTAACGAAGTGAAACAGGGCATGGAATGCGGCATCGGCGTCAAGAACTACAATGACGTCAAGGTCGGCGATCAAATCGAAGTCTATGAACGGTTCCAGGTCGCACGTCAGATCTGATCCGCCACAGACAACGTTTATTACCCAACGGCAGGCTCCATGGCTAAAGACTTCAGCCGAACCCGGCGTATCGGCGAGCAGATGCAGCGCGAACTGGCAACCCTGATTCAGCAGGAGATCCAGGATCCGCGCCTGGGCATGGTGACCGTCTCTGCGGTGGAAGTCTCGCGCGACCTGGCACATGCCAAGGTCTTTATTACCGTGCTCGACGATCAACAACAGGATATCGCCGCAAGCCTGGAAGTACTTAACCGGGCCAGTGGCTTCCTGCGTCATGAACTGGGTCGTCGCATGACTTTGCGCACAGTTCCCATGTTGCGTTTCGTGTACGACGAATCCATGGCCCGGGGTAATGAACTGTCGCGTTTAATCGATGAAGCGGTTAAATCCGATAAACAACGCGACGAGTGAGGTAGTCAGTTAGTGGCAAGGCGTCGTCCCAAAGGCCGTCCCGTCAACGGCATTCTGTTACTGGACAAACCGATCGGACTGACCTCCAATGCCGCTTTGCAGCAGGTCAAGCGGCTGTTCAAGGCCGCCAAGGCCGGCCACACCGGCAATCTGGATCCGGGGGCGAGCGGTCTGTTGCCGCTCTGTTTCGGTGAAGCGACCAAGTTTTCCGGCTTTTTGCTCGATTCGGACAAACGTTACAGGGCCACCTGTCAGCTGGGGGTGACCACCACCAGCGCCGATGCCGAGGGCGAGGTCCTGGAACGCAAGCCGGTGGGAGAATACAGCCGGGTCGAGGTAGAGGCGATTCTGGCACGGTTTATTGGCGAGATCGAGCAGATCCCGCCAATGCACTCGGCGATCAAGGTCAATGGCCAGCCGCTCTACAAACTTGCCCACCAGGGCAAGGAGATCGCGCGGCAGCCGCGCCGGATAACCATCCACAGTCTGGAACTGATCAGCCTGGAGGGCGATCAGATGGTGCTGGAGGTGCATTGTTCCAAGGGAACATACGTTCGCACCCTGGCCGAAGATATCGGCCACCAGCTGGGCTGTGGGGCCCATCTGTCGGCTCTGCGTCGCACTACCGCCGGCCCCTTTTCCGTGGCGGATGCGATCACCCTGGACGAGCTGGAACAGCGGGCCGAACAGGAGGAACTGGCGGCTCTGGATCGGGCCCTGCTGCCGATCGAGGCGGCGCTGGATGACTGGCCGGAGCTGGTGCTGACGGATAACACAGCCTATTATCTCTGCCAGGGTCAGGCAGTGCAGATCGCACGAGCTCCGACCAGCGGACTGGTGCGCCTGTTTGTCGGCGATGCACACCGTTTTATCGGGGTGGGCCGGGTTCTGGCTGACGGCCGGGTGGCGCCCCAGCGACTGGTAAGCAGCGCCGGCTGAGGCGCGCCTGACAAAGAAAAAAGGGCATTTCCTTGCGGAGTGCTTGTATAACGGACCGGTGCGCGGGTAGAATACGCGCTCTGATTTTTAGGCAAAATGATTGTAGAACAGGAGCTTGCGAATGGCCTTAAGCGCCGAACATAAGTCCACGATAGTCAACGAATATGCCCGCTCTACCGGTGATACCGGGTCGGCGGAAGTCCAGGTTGCACTGTTGACGGCTCGAATTACTGAACTGTCCGACCATTTCAAAATGCACAAGCAGGATCACCACTCCCGCCAGGGGCTGCTACGCATGGTCAGCAAACGGCGTAAATTGCTCGACTATCTGAAAAACCGGGATCTGGAACGTTATCGACAGCTGATTACGAAACTGGGTCTGCGCAAGTAATTCACGCCGGTAGAAGGACAATTCATGCCAGTTACAATAAAAGAATTCAAATATGGTGATCACACCGTAACGCTGGAAACCGGGGAAATTGCCCGACAGGCCACCGGCGCCGTCAAAATCAGCATGGGCGAGACTGTCGTGCTGGTGACGGTGGTGGCGGAAAAAGAGGCGGTTGAAGGCCGCGACTTTTTCCCGCTTACCGTTAACTATCAGGAAAAAACCTACGCGGTGGGTAAAATCCCCGGCGGGTTTCTCAAACGCGAGGCTCGACCGTCGGAAAACGAAACTCTCACCTGCCGCCTCATCGATCGCCCCATCCGTCCCCTGTTCCCCAAAGGTTTTGCCAACGAAGTCCAGATTATCGCCACGGTCCTCTCGCTGGACCCGGAGGCGACGCCTGACGTGGTTGCCCTGCTGGGCACCTCGGCCGCGCTGGCCGTCTCTGGTGTACCCTTTAATGGTCCGATTGGTGCGGCTCGTGTTGGTTACAAGGACGGTAACTACCTGCTGAACCCCGGTAGCGAGGGGCTGGAAGGTTCCGAACTCGACCTGGTCGTCGCCGGTACTGAAAACGCCGTACTGATGGTCGAATCCGAAGCCAAACTGCTCAGCGAAGAAATTATGCTGGGCGCCGTGATGTACGGTCACGAACAGATGCAGACCGCGATCGATGCCATCAAGGCATTTGCCGCCGAGGTGGGCACCCCCGCCTGGGACTGGCAGCCGTCGAGCGTTAACGAAGCCCTGCACCAGGCTGTCGCCGAAGCCGGCGAGACCCGGTTCAACGAAGCCTATACCATCAGAGAAAAGATGCCGCGCTATGACCGGTTGAACGAAATCCGCAGCGAGATTCTTGCAAAACTGGTCTCCGACGAAGAGGGCGGTTACAGCGAATCTGAGGTCCAGGGGGCCATCGGCAAGCTGGAGAAGAAGGTCGTACGCAGCCGGATCATTAACGGCGAGCCGCGTATCGACGGTCGCGATACCCGCACCGTGCGCGATATCACTATCAAAACCGGCGTGCTACCGCGAACCCATGGCTCGGCCCTGTTTACCCGCGGCGAAACCCAGGCACTGGTGGTGACCACCCTGGGGACGGACCGTGACTCCCAGGTGATCGACGCCCTGGAAGGCACTTATCGCGAGCCGTTTATGCTGCAGTACAATTTCCCGCCCTATTGCGTGGGTGAAACCGGCCGCACCGGTATGCCGGGTCGTCGCGAGATCGGCCATGGCCGTCTCGCCAAGCGCGGCGTCATCGGCGTGATGCCGGATATGGAAGAATATCCCTATTCCCTGCGCGTGGTCTCCGAGATCACCGAGTCCAACGGTTCCAGCTCCATGGCTTCCGTGTGCGGTTCCAGTCTCTCCATGATGGATGCCGGCGTACCGCTCAAGGCGCCGGTGGCCGGGATTGCCATGGGCCTGATCAAGGAAGAGAACAAGTTTGCCGTGCTCACCGACATCCTCGGCGACGAGGATCATCTCGGCGACATGGATTTCAAGGTAGCAGGCAGCGAGGACGGTGTCACCGCCCTGCAGATGGATATCAAGATCGACGGTATCACCCGTGAAATCATGGAAGCCGCCCTGGAGCAGGCCAAAGAAGGCCGTCTGCATATCCTGGGCAAGATGAACGCCGTGCTCGACAAGCCCCGTCAGGAACTGTCCAGCTACGCGCCACGTTTTATCACCATGAAGATCAACCCGGACAAGATCCGCGACGTGATCGGCAAGGGGGGGGCGACGATCCGCGCGATCACCGAGGAGACCGGTACCAGCATCGACATTACCGATGACGGGGTGGTCAAAATTGCCTCTAACGACCAGGTCGCGGCCGATGAAGCCCGTCGTCAGGTCGAGCAGCTGACCGCCGATGTCGAAGTGGGCAAGGTCTATGAAGGCAAAGTCGCCAAGCTGATGGATTTCGGGGCCTTTGTTACCATCTTGCCCGGCAAAGATGGTCTGGTCCACGTCTCGCAGATCTGCGAAGAGCGGGTTGAGAATGTCAGTGACAAGCTCAAAGAAGGTGAGATGGTCAAGGTCAAGGTCCTGGAGATCGACAAACAGGGCCGCATCCGCCTCAGCATGAAGGCCGTCGGCCAGTAAGCCGGCATCCCAGGTGCTTGATAAAAAAGGGCCTCTCGAGGCCCTTTTTTTGTGCCAGTTAGAGAGACTCTGGGAGTAAACGCGGAGTTCGCAGAGGCGCAGAGACGCGGAGAATAAATAATTAAATCAATACCTTAATTAACTCAGGCAACAATACCCGGTTTTTCTCTGCGCCTCCGCGCCTCTGCGTGCTCCGCGTAAAATTGCAGAGAGTTCGAAAAGGGAGAGGGTGAAAATCTGGATTGGCCCGGTCTGTGCATATTTATCGGCAGAGGTGAATATTTGCCGCCCCGGGGGCGGCGCAGATTGCGAGGAGAGAGGATGAGAGCAATGAGGAGACTGGGTGGTTTGCTGTTGCTGTGCGGCACGCTGGCAGGCTGTGCGCTGCCAGCGCCGCCGGATGCGGTGCAAGCGCCGGATAATGCCATGGTATTCGAGCACCTGGTGGCGACACAGGAGATAACCAAAATCGAATTTCGGGAATACGGCAAATTCTATCTGCGGCCATTCAAAATCCCGCCGGGGGTACTGGTGTTTGAGAACGGCGATTTCATGGTCGAGAATATCAAGCCCGGTAAATAT
>NZ_JAWOCR010000029.1:0-41573 GCF_046483665.1 Thiohalophilus sp.
ACCTACTTCCAGCAACTGGCGATGGATATACAAAGTTATCTGCGCCAGCAGATGCCCCGCTGGCGTGAACAATACCAGGGCGTTGAAGAATTATCCGTAGCGGTGATGGGTTGCGTGGTAAACGGCCCCGGTGAAAGCAAGCACGCCAACATCGGCATCAGCCTGCCCGGCACCGGTGAAAAACCGGTTGCGCCGGTCTATGTCGACGGCGAGAAGACCGTGACCCTCAAGGGTGACAACATCGCCGGAGAATTCCAGCAAATCATCGACGACTACATCCAGCGCCACTATGCACGCCACGAGTGAGCCTGCCATTTTTTCGAAATGCTGGAAATAACGCGAAGAACGCAAAGGCGCAAAGAACGCAGAGAAAGATTATCCATGAAGTTACTTGCCGACTTGTGACTTACTGACAACAAGACAACATCCCTGTACTCCATACAATACCTACTTTGCGTCCTCTGCGCCTCCGCGTCCTTTGCGTTGATTCCCAGAATACAGAGAAAGGTGATATCCCTCGTCACTCGTACCTCGTTCCAGCCCGAAGGGCAAAGGGCTATTCGACTTTGAGGGCCTGCAGCAGCATGTCATGGTAGTTGCGAATACGACGCACGTAGCGCACCGGCTCCAGGCCGCGGGCGTAGCCGTATTTGAGATCCTTGTAATATTTTTTCTGCGCCAGCAACGGTAGAACTTCACGAAATTCGTGCCACAAATTCGGATTCACGCCCTGTTCGCGCGCCAGTTTGCGGGCATCGTAGATATGGCCCATGCCAACATTATAGGCGCCCAGGGCAATCCAGGTGCGATCCGGTTCAGTGATTTCGTCCGGCAGACGCCCGCGCAGGTTTGACAGATATTTGGCTCCGCCCATAATGCTCTGTTGGGGATCGAGGCGACTATTGATACCTACTTCACGCGCGGTAATCAGGGTCAGCATCATAATGCCGCGCACCCCGGTGGGGCTACGGGCATAGCGGTTCCAGTGGGATTCCTGATAGGCCTGGGCCGCCAGCAGCGTCCAGTCAATATCATAGCGTTTACCGGCTGCCTGAAACATCTCCTGGTATTTCGGTAACACCCGCCTGACCTTGCGCTGGAAGGCCCGGGTATCCACATAGTCGAAGACTTCGATGAAGCCGTAATACTTGTTGGTCAGCTGGCGCAGCAGACCGGCTTCATCATACTCTTCCAGCCAGTTATTCACTTCCCGTTGCAAGCCGCCCGCCTCAACCGGCATGGCCCAGGCCAGTTGTTGCGGTTCTCCGAGATCGAAGCGAACTGACAGCTCCGGCATGTAACGCTGATTAATAGCGACGATGTTGGAATCGCCCACAGTACAATCGAGCTTTCGCCGCCAGACCTGTTCCAGCAAATGCTCGGTATCGTTTTCCGGGTTAACTTCCCAGCTCAGCCCGGGGATCTCATCTTGCAAACGCTTGAGCTCTTCCACGTAGGTGGTTTCTGCGGGTACTTCGATGGATAGGCCGACCAGGTCTTCCGGCTCTTCAGGGTAGGCACCGCCACGGCGACAGACCACCTGCTGGGTGACCTGCTGGTAACTATTGGAAAATCGATACCGATTCTCACGCTGCTCGGTGCGGGTCAGCCCGGCTGCGGCCAGATCTACCTTGCCCTTCTCAAGCAAACTGAGTATTTCAGCCGGATTATTACTCACCACCAGCTCCAGCTCCACACCAAGATCATCGGCAAAAGCGGAAGCCAGATCGTATTCGAAGCCCGTCTTCCCGTCACGATCGACATAATAGGTCGTCGGGGCGTTACGGGTGACCACTACCAGCTTGCCCTCTTCCTGCACGCGATTGAGATAGGTTTCCTCGCCACAGGCGGCAAGCAAAATCGTCAGCAGCAGCAAGCCACCATAACGTAACTGTTTCAATCCGGCTCGTTCACTGCGCGATTGCGCAGGGTTCGAATAATCAGTCCACCCCATTGATAGAGTCCCATTCCCAGCAGGATCAACATCGCTCCCAGATAAAGCTCGAGTCCGATCTGTTCCTGGTTGAATAAACGCCCGAACAACAGGGCAAGTACAGGTGTCAACAAAGTTACCAGCGCCACGCGACTGGCATCAATCTGTTTAAGCACATAAAAGAACATGATAAAGCCCAGCACCGAACCAAATATGGCCAGATACAGAATCGAGCCAGCTGCCCGCAAGCCAATATCCGTCGGCCACTGGCCATCGAAAAGTAACCAGACCAGCAAATAACAGGGTGCCACCACCAGCAGTGCGCCACTGGTCGATTCCAGCCCGGATAACTGTGCGTTGATCTTTTTCACCAGCACCATGCTCAAGGAATGCAGACAGACCGCCAGCACTATGGCCCCAATTCCATAGCCGGCCTGCTCACTCAGGTGCAGGCCCCGGGCAAAGACCACAGTCAATCCGGATAGCGCCAGGATGATGCCCCCCATTTTGTGCCAGGTCAGGGCGCGCTCCTGTAGCCACAGGGCCGCCATAACCCCGGTGATGATGGGGGTCAGACCAAACAGCACGGATATCAACCCCGAGGGAATATACTGCGCGCCCCAGTAAACACTGGTCATGGCACCGAATACCCCGATGCCCCCCGCCAGATAACTTTTCAGGGCGGCACGGTCCCGGGGGAGTCCCCGCGACAATAATGTCAGCAGGACTCCACAGACCAGTGCCCCGAGCCACATCCGCGCGGCCACACCGAACAAAAAGCCGGGCCCTTCCCCACTCCACTTGATTGCCAGCGGCGTGGTCGACCAGATCAACACCACACCCATATAGGCTGCCGGCACCGACATACTTTTCTCCCTTGAACGGTCCAAAACGAAAAAAGCCACAGTTTTCAGGCTGTGGCTTTTGGAAAATCCGGTATTGCTTTATTTAACGACTGCTACAACAAGACCCTTTCCATCCGCCACGCACGGCCCATTGCCCAGACACGCAGGCGTACCGGGCAGACAGAGTTCCTGGCAGAATGAATAGCGTTAAACATGCTAATGAGTTTGCGTTGAGAATCGGCGGGTGTCAAGCGTCGGTCACATATACGTTCACTGGCAAATAACGCGGAGGACGCGGAGACGCAGAGTCGCAGAGAAATAAACTGATTTGTTTTTTTCCGACTCTCGTCATCGATAAAGCCATAGTCAGTTGTAATGCTGGATACAGCCACGTTGGATAAATGAAATACCCAGTGATAACCCAAAAAACCGGTAACCCAGAGTTTCCAAACTAAACTATTTTTTTCTCCACGCCTCTGCGTCTCCGCGAACTCCGCGAACTCCGCGTTGATTTCCAGAGCGCCGAACAAAGGAAGAAGTCAGCGGACGTAGATGTATTTCCAGTCGACGCCGGTGGCGTCGCGCAGGCGCTTGAGGATGCCGTCGGTGGGTACGGCCTCGTGGGGATAGATGTTGTAGAGTTCGATGAACGTCCGGGAAAAGGCCCCGCTTTTGCGCCAGTTAAGTTCGGTCGCGGCGGACTCGGCGCCGCACTGAGGACAGATATAACGGTAATTATCCGGATCGGCCTGCCAGCCGTCGATTATATCAGCCCAGTTCTCTTCCCGATGACGGCACTGGCGACAATGGACCTGCACCTGTTGCGGCCCACCGCGAAACTGCAACTGCTCGCTATAGCGGAGGCCGACATGGCAGAACTGCCCGGAGTCGGGCATCCGGGGTTCAAAATCCACCGCCGGTGAGCAACCAAGAAAACTGATGTGCTGCAAAAAAGCCTGGCCCGCCTGATAGCGTTCGTCGGGGAGCTCCTGGAGCGACTCACCAATCAGGCCGGCCTGCCGAAGGAGTTCGACCAGGGCGGGCGGATCGATCGGGCGGTAATCGGGATCAACCGGATACAGCAACAATGACGGCAGAGAAGAAGACATCGAAACACCTGGGACAAACCGAAGCGCCAGTATACCAGCCCTGTCCCGGTGATTAACCCCATGAATTGTCATGTATCCATCCGGATTTGAGGGCGATCCCTCCGCCACAAAATGCTAGAATGGGCAACTGAATACGTAGCGATAACGAATGGGATTGGCGATGAGCGGTAAAGAGTATTCCAAAGAAGAGCAGATTCTGCAGATCATGCGCAAGGTGTTGACCGATGTGGCCAAAGACACCTACACCAAACCCGGGCTCAAGCATCCCCTGTCGGAAGAGACCATTATTTCGATTCGCGACTGCCTGGGATTGATTTCCACCCGCGAGAAGGAACTGGCCGAGGAAGCCGGCCGACCAAACCAGATGCGCCCGCGTTACATTGATGAGCCGCAGGATTCAGTAGTCATTCCACTGGACATGACCGGGCTGAAGAAAAACAAATCTTCCGATCCCGAATCCAAATAACGGCTACTCCAGCTCTTCCCAACGCCGAAAGCAGACCTCCAGTTCGGCATTGATCTGATCCAGCCGCTGCAGAATAGTGGCAATGGTGTCGCGCTCTTGCTGATAAAAAGCCGGGTCGCTGATTTCCTCCTGCAGCTGCTGCTGTTCCTGCTCCAGTTGCTCGATGTTCCCCGGCAAGGCCTGAAGTTCCTGCTGCTCCCGGTAACCGAGTTTGCGCTTGCTGGCCTGCGCCGGCTGCAACACCCGCGTTTCGGGCGTTGGTGTGACG
The DNA here is from genome assembly GCF_046483665.1 of Thiohalophilus sp. Lineage (GTDB taxonomy): Bacteria > Pseudomonadota > Gammaproteobacteria > UBA6429 > Thiohalophilaceae > Thiohalophilus. Next base: position 4,622 of record NZ_JAWOCR010000029.1, read on the forward strand.
TTGGGATTAACGGCGTCATCGGGCATGGGGTCCCGGGGAGTTAGCGGATGCTGCTGACGATAGCGATACCAGTCGTGATAACCACCGACATATTCATTCACCACGCCTTCTTCCTCGAACACCAGGACACTGGTGACGACGTTATCGAGGAAAGTCCGATCGTGGCTGACAACAATCAGCGTGCCGTCATAGTTCAGCAAAAGGTCTTCAAGCAGCTCAAGGGTTTCCACATCGAGATCGTTGGTCGGCTCGTCCAGCACCAGCAGGTTGGCTGGCTGAGTGAACAATTTGGCCAGTAACAGGCGATTGCGTTCGCCGCCGGAGAGACTTCTGACCGGCGCATGGACCTGTTTGACCGGAAACAGGAATTCACGCAAATAACCGATGGCGTGACGCTTGCGCCCCTGCACCTCGACCATCTCGCTGCCTTCGTTGAGATTGTCCAGCACCGATTTTTGCGGATCAAGAATCGCCCGGTGCTGATCGAAATAGGCCGTTTCCAGTTTGGTGCCGAGGCGCACTTTGCCGTCATCCGGTTTCACCTCGCCAAGCAACACCCGAATCAGGGTGCTTTTACCGACGCCGTTGGGGCCGATAATGCCAATCCGATCGCCACGCATGATGCGGGTAGAAAAATCTTTGAGAATCGGCTTGCCATCATAGGCGAAATTGACGTGTTCCACCTCCGCCACCAGTTTGCCGGACGTCTGTGCTTCGTCCAGGTTAAGACGAACCTGACCCTGGCGATCGCGACGCTGGCGTACCTCCTCGCGCATCTGCTGCAAGGCCCGCACCCGACCCATATTGCGGGTACGCCGGGCCTTGATGCCCTTGCGGATCCAGGCTTCCTCTTCGGCCAGCTTTTTGTTCTGCCGGGCGCGCTGTTTTTCCTCTGCCTCCAGTAACTGTTCCTTTTTCTCCAGATAATGCTGGTAATCGCCGGGCCAGGAACTGAGCTGACCACGGTCCAGCTGGATAATGCGAGTAGCCAGGTTTTGTAAAAAACTGCGATCATGAGTGATAAAGACCAGGCAGCCCGAATAGCCGAGCAGGAACTGCTCCAGCCAGGTGATGCCTTCGATATCCAGGTGATTGGTTGGCTCATCCAGTAATAACAGATCGGGTTCACTGACCAGCGCGCGGGCCATCAGCACGCGGCGCTTCATACCGCCGGACAGGGTGGCCAATGGTGCCTGCTCGGGCAGATCCATTTTGCTGATGGCGGAAGCCACCCGTTGCTCCAGGCGCCAGCCATCCACCGCTTCGAGCTGATGCTGCAATTCGCTCAGCCGTTCCACGCCTCGCGGGGAATCATCGAACTGATGCAGCGCCTGATGATAGGCTTTCAGTAACTCCCCCGCTTCTTGCAAACCGCCGGCCACGATCTCGAATACCGTCTGTCCGGCTTCCTGCGGGACGTCCTGGTGCAAATGGGCGATGCGCAGGGTGTCGGGGTACCAGATTTCACCCTCGTCGGGCTGGATATCGCCATTGAGCAGATGCATAAGAGTCGATTTGCCCGAGCCGTTGCGCCCGACCAGACAAACCCGCTCGCCCCGTTCAAGCTGCAGCTCGACGTGATCCAGCAACGGCTGCTCGCCGAAACTGAGGTTCACATCTTTGAAGGTTAAAATAGGCGGCATCGACATCATCATCGGTTGGAAGGGCGGGCAGTATAACGTATTCGCTTGCGCCGATCAGGGTGCTTCCGCCCTCTGCGCGATTGAGCTAGAATTGCCCTCCCCTTTATAACCGGTTCCGCTGCTATGGATGAACACGAGGCTGCACAATTACGTGACAAGCTGCAGACCCTGGTGTGCGAACATCGGGATCTCGATGATGTCATCAATCGTCTGGTGCAGGATCCCACTATCGATCAGCTGCGGCTGAGCCGCATGAAAAAGCGCAAGCTGCAGCTCAAGGATATGATCGCCCGGGTACGCAGCCGCCTGATTCCCGATATGGAAGCCTGATTGGCATAGTGCTGGCTTGCGCCGACTGATCCGGCAGGATAAAGTTACTGGCAGGTACTCAAGCCCGGATCACAGTATGGCCAGCGAGCCGGTCAGTGACAAACGCCATCATGCCCGTTTTGCCCTGGCGCTGGATGTCAGGGTGACATTCGAGCATGACAGCTTCATTCTCAAAACCCGCGATATCAGCGACGGGGGCGTCTATCTGGCGATCGAAGAGGACGCCAGCACGCTGCCGCCGCTGGGTAGCCGGGTCAGCCTGCAGGTCCAGACTCCGCTTCTGGATGATGAGCCCCCGCCGGTGGTCGCGGGCGAAGTCGTGCGTCGCACCGATGAAGGTATCGGCATCCGTTTTCTGGAAGATGAGTGACCGGCACTGCCACCCCTTTTGAACCCGCTATTTTCCGAGCCAAACTCTGTCATGTCACAAACAGCCCCTGATGCGGAAGTATTGATTGCCACCGGCTGCGCCCACTGCCCCGCCGTGTTACAGGCATTGAGCGATCTGCTCAAAGAAGGTGTGATTCGGGAGTTGCGGGTCAGCAATATCGTGGTCGATCCCTCACGGGCCCGGGAGCTGGGGATACGCACCACGCCCTGGACCCGCATCGGCCCTTTTACTCTCGCGGGCAACTATTCTCCCGGAGAGTTGCGCCACTGGGCCGAGCAGGCCAGCAGTGAATCGGGCATTGCCGATTACATCCGCAGCCATCTCAAGGAAGGCGAATTGCAGACCATCGAGACATTTTTGCGCCAACAGCCCGAATGGCTCAAGGTGATTATCGGTCTGCTGGAGCAGGACGATCTGGAGATCCAGGTCCGCCTGGGTCTGGATGCGGTACTCGAGTCACTGGCTGGCAGTGAGGCATTGAAACAACTGGCCCCGGAATTTGCCCGTCTGTCGGAAAACAACAATGCCCAGATCCGGGGTGATGCCACTCATTATCTGGCCCTGACCGGTGATCCCGATATCCGGCCCCGGCTGGAAAAACGCCTGCAGGACGACTCTCCCGAAATTCGCGAGATTGCCCGCGAGGGGCTGGATCGCCTGGACCAGAATCAGGCCTGATCGAGGTCGCCGCGCAATAGCTGGTACATCTCGTCAAGCTGTTCGTCGGCGTCTCGCCGTGTCTTCTCCACCAGCTCCGGTGTTATACCGACCACGGACCAGATAGCGGGATCCAGCCGTTGCTCCTGCTCGGCGGCGGGACGCCGGTCCTCTTCGGTCGGTGTGGAGAGGCCGTTGGCCAGATGCACGATCGCCGCCTGTTGCAGATAATGTTCCGCGTGGCGAGGCTGATGGTGATGGGCGATACATTCGACCAGTAATAACGGCAACTGCCAGTGCTTGGCCAGCGCCCCACCCAGTTGCGCATGGTCAAAGCCGAATTCACGCCGCTCGCCCAGATAAAACGGCATGGCGCCATGTTGGGTATGCTCCAGCGCACGACGCGCATACTCGGGATAGCGAGTGAACATGATCAACCGGCCGATATCATGCAGCAATCCGGCCACGAACAGGCTATCAGGCTCGCGCAGCCGGACCTGGCTCGCCAGATGCCGGGCCAGCAATCCGCAATGAATACTGTGTCGCCAGAAGGCTTCCAGAGACCCCAGCGCCTCCGGGATGCCTTCGAAGGTCTGCACCACCGAGGTGGCCAGAATCAGATCCCGCACCCGGCGCGTCCCGATCACGGTGATTGCCCGCTGCACCGTGTCGATCTCGTGACTCAAACCGTAATAGACGCTATTGGCCATGCGCAGCAAGCGCACGGTCAGACCGGGATCCTGGGCGATGACGTCGCCAATCGCCTGCATCGGACAGCCGGGATCGTCCACCATGCGATTAACGCGCACAAAGACGCCGGGCAAAGTCACTACCTCATTGGTCTGACGGACAACCTCGTTCAGGGAAAGTGTATTTGTCATCGTAACAACAAATTACCACATAAAGTAGAGGGAAATAAACCACACTTATCCGGCACTCTCCAACCGCTGAAGCGCCGCTTCCAGTTCGACCTGCTCGATCGGAAACGGCAACGCGGCATGAATGGGAAACCGCGCTGCCACCCGTTCGAACTGGTGCAGATATTCCTTCTCATAAAACACGATTACCCGGGTATCGGGCATACGCTGAACGACCGCCATCAGGGTCTCCAGACTGCTGGTTCGATCCCGAAAATCTGACTGAAAATTGAATTCGGTGACAATCACCTGCGGCTGACGCGTTTTTAACACCCTGGCTGCCTTGCGCACCGAGTCAGTGGTCTCTACCTGATAGCCGTATTGACGGTACAGCGAGGCAAAATCCGGGTAACCGCCCAGCTCAATGATCGCCAGCAGTTCACGTGAATTCTGTGTGGAAATGGCGGGACTCCCTTGAAATACAGGCCAAAAACCGCATGTATACTAGCATACTGCCTATGAGTTATTGAGCCATTGCCGCTCAGCCAGTATGCTTGTCGACCTTTCACAATCGCCATGCAGCCAGGCTCATTAGCGGGCTGTGCGTTATTCAACCATATCGGTGCACAAGGTGGGGACTATGCCGTATTACGTATACAAAATGAACGAAGGACTCAATTCAATGGTCAGGAACCTCGAATGTCTGAACGAATTTGAATCCTTCAAGGATGCCAAGAATTTTGCCCGTGACCGACGCAGCGAGCAGAACGAAGGGGACGAGGCACTCTACAAGGTCATCTTTGCCGCCAATCAGCTGGCAGCTGAAGAGATGCTCACCGAAAAGCGGGAAGAACCGATCCTGCGTGAGTGGGAAAAGTAACCATCTGAATCTGCAGGCCTGGTGTGGAAGAAGACGAGTACAGATCCACTTATCATGAGATCAACGAACGCCGTTGTATCTTTGAAAAGTCCATTAATTCCCGCCGCAGTACCTGCGAGCATGGACGCCGCTTTAATCTCGCCGATCGCGAAGGAGTCGCCTGCAGCTCCGAGGCCGGCAATGCCCGTTGCCAGTTGTTTCTCGATCTCATGCGAAAAAACTCCAGCTTTGCCCTGCAACAGCTGCGTATTGATGGCCCCTTGCCCCATGCCAAGGAAGTGAAGGTACAAACCGGCGGGCTGCTGGGACTACAGGCCCAGCTCTACCCGGACAAAAAAGATACCGGAGAAGTGGAGAACATCGCCGGGCTTCTACGTCACGCGCAGAATCACTATGGCGAGCTGGATAATCTCCCCTTTACTGAACTGGTTAAAACCATCGTCCGCTTCGAAGGGCGCAACAAACGGCATGGCCGTCGTTAAGCGTTAACGCTGCACAGAATCTCTGCCTATCCGCTGCGCAGGAGAAACACCGGGCACACCGTAAAGCGGTTTACCCTTCGGTGAAAGCGATATCTTTTGACCTCGAGGGGAAAAATTATTACAACACTACATTGATTGTATGACGCGCATGCGTGCGGGCGTGCGGGGCATGAAACCGGAATAGAGTAAGTCCCTGGATTCAGTCGTCGCTGGCAGACCTGCTGTCGTTAAACCAGTCGTAGGCGCAATCGAGATGCGCGCGAATACGCATAATCCCATCGATACCGTCGTCGACCATAACTTTCAGGGGACTGCGGTCCTGGAACTGCTTGTTACGCTGTTTCATCCACAGGGCCCCCATAGACGGATTATGCGGATAGGTCGTACGCAAGGCATCAACAATACCGACAATGTGTTCGAGACGCTCATCCACTTCGTTGGTTTGGGGGAACGGCGTATCTTCACGATAACGACGTAGTGCCCGGGTAGGTGTTTTCGGCGGCAAATTCAACAAATCCACCTGTTGCTGGGCGGTCATACCCCAGCTATCGAGAATCGACATAACAACACGGGTCAGCTCGACCCGTTCTATGGAACTCAGCTTGCCCGTGTGAACTTCACTCATGATAACCCTGTCTGGTATACCGGATTGCGTATAACCCAGTTTAATTTGTCATTCGCCATTGTACAATAAACAGCATGCGTAGTGCTGCCTTGATGCTGCGCGATACAATAATAGTCACGCGAGAGAGTCGTACCGGCCTCAAAGCCCGGAAAAATGACGCGGGATATTGCTGAACCGGTGACAGGCAGGCGAGCACTCAGAACTTGATGAAGGGTAACGAATAATCGAAGTTCATCATCTGCTGCTCCCCAAGGGCGTTGTACAACACCTGCAGGAACGGCAGGTTCTGATCCACATCCCGGCAAAAGCGATACGTGGTATTTACCGCCAGTTCAAAAAAACATTCTCCCAGCTGCTTTTCATCGAGTTGGCCATAAGCGTATCCCTCAAGCAGCCTGGCCACTTCGGGATCGGCGATCAACAGAAAACGCAGCATCGCTGTACGCACCAGCAGCATCTGAATATAAATAAAACTGTCGGGCATGGTATAGAACCACTCCCGGAACAGGCAGTTGTAAAGATAACGGGACATATAGCGATCAAGCTGCGTGGATAAAGCCTGTTTAACCTGATGCTCAGATTCGTAAAAACGTTCAGTCCAGTTGCCCGGGTTATTTTCATTCATCAATGCGCTGAATATCTGTTTTGCCAGTTGGCTGGTTTTCTCCTGCGGAAACTGTTCCTGTTTTAACTGCAGAATTGACTGAATCACAATCAGGGCCATCGGCTCGTCTGACTGGTATTGTTCCAGGTAATCAGCCCAATGCAGAAAAGACTCCCGGGAATCCGCACGTTTCAGCTCTTTTTCCAGTAATGATGTTTCAAACGTCTCGCAACCCCGATGATAAAAACGGGAAATCCGGTTCGCCACGCTGGCCAGCGCGTACAGACGAACGGCCAGCGGCTCATTTTCACGCGCCATGATGGACAGGAAACTGTCCCTGACCTTTGAAAATTGTTGAGCGTAATAATCCGACTTGCTGCGCGGCAACTCGCGCGTAATCGGATACTCGGCACGTGGCAAGTCCGAGGGGCTGAAGCGAACCAGTGATGACAGGCTCTTCTGGGAGAAGCAACGGCGAACCACCTCCGGACAGGAAAGCGCTCCCGACATTTCCACGTTGTCGCCCCGACGCACAATCACCCGCGGGAAAAACGTACAGATATTGCCCAGCGGCTCTACCCCATGTGCACGATGGATATCACATAACCCATCCTGCGCGAGCATGGGACAATAACCATTATCGGTCATATTGATATGGGCATAGTCATAATCGCCCAGAACAGGTTTGTCATTAATCCGGATATAGGTTTCAAACAGAGCACGTTGTCCGGGTTCCTCAGACATGCGCGCCTGCAACAGCTCATAATGCTGACGGTCGAGTTTGATCTCCCAGCGCTGGCAACAGGTATCCGGGCAATCCCCGCCCAGGCATTGAAAGTCTCGAAAGTAGTCCTGGGTTTTATAATTCAATGACATTAATACATACCGCGCAGAAAATCAGTCAGCTTGCCGGGGATAGTACGCCAAATCGACGCCGGACTCGTTCGAAGGTTGTTGGGTAAAATCAGCCAGAATCATGCCACTGAATTTATCGCCGCGATAAACTTCCACCCGAAACTGTTGCGCCTGTCTGTCAATGGAAAACCGTGGCATAAAATCCTCATGTGAAACAAACACACCAGCCTCATCATGCACATCGGCATGTACAAAACCGATAATATTAACCCGGTATTCATCCCGGGGGATGACCATAAACTTATTACGCACCCTGATTTTCTCACCCGGCCTGACCAGCTTATAACGATCATCCACCAATACCGGGATGTATTTCAGGCTGTCATCAAATTCCATGAATTCAGCCTGCAGATTGGCCACCCCCCGATTACCGTAACGCACCTTGTAGTGTCGGCCGGACCCGACAACGGCAAGCAGCGGGTTGCTGGCTTCCACTTGCAAAGGCTGGCGCGCTGTCATTGGAACGTAGCGTAGCCAGTCCCGGGCATTAGTCATATCCAGAAAAAGTCGCTTATTAAACATGGCAAGATACAGTTCCTTTTCGATCGCCTGTTTAACATGAGCCGGTTCAAGTGTAAAATCGCGTCGATATTCAATACCCATTTCCTGCATGAAGGCTTCGATAACATTCAGGTGGTAAAAAGCCCGAAATGCCGTGTTCATGGATTTGCTGGCTTCGACGCCGAACGCCGCTTTGTTATTACGTACTGCGAAATAGGTCAGGGTTTTTTCCATATCCCGGTCGCCTTCTCGAGTGCGCGTGTTCTTGAGATGATAACGGTGCTCCGGATCGAGCAGCCGCTGATTAACTCGCCGGATCACTTTATCGCCCGTTTTATGCAGGTTCCCATAACGCCTGCTCGCTACTTCAGCCTGATCGATAATCAGACTCTGGCCCCAGCGGTGAGGGCCACGTAGCGAGTCCAGATGCCGGGGCCGATAATAACCACTGCCATCATGCAGATTGAGCACAATGTCGACCTGTTTGTTCAATATTATATTTTTGATTTTCTGTACTGTGCCAAATTCCGGATCTTCTTCGGCCAGTTCAAGAAATTTGCGATTCATATCGCCGTGCACGCCACGCGAGCGGCGCACGATGCTTTCGAAATTCAGATTGGGAACCACCCAGATATTGCCATAGTTAATCTGATAGTCGGTTACCAGCAGGGAAGCAGCATTAAACCCACCGGGCTCATCCCCCTGGATACCACCGATAATCAGCAATGTCGGTGCTGATGGATTGGAACCCTGTTTGTGCAGTGTAAAATCGAGCTTGGCCGTCGCCGCCTGTATTACCTCGAAAGGCAAGAGCATCATCAGGCACAGTATTAATCCGGAATACAACCCCATAACGCGATGTCGCCCGGGTTCGGCAAGAGCATTGTCCGGTTGTATCGTAATGACCTGTGGTTGGTTCAACATTGCAATTTCCAGCCCAAATGGAGATCAGCTCAGATGACTTTGATATGCCAGGGTTCGTATCGAACTCCCAGCGTATTCCCGTCGGTATAACGGATATCGACATATCCCAGCTGAACCAGCCGCTGAAAAACATCGGTATTGGCAAATTCAGCCGTGAAATTGGCATAACCCATATTGCGCTTGCCGACATCGAAATCGCCGATGCCATGAAAGGAGTAACCGGGCGGCGCCAGGGAATGCGATGCCAGAGCCAGATCTCCCTCCGTCTCAACCGCTTTTGCCAGAAACAGGTAGAGTTGCTTGACAACACCGCGTATTCCGGAGGTCAATACCAGATCGTCGCCCACATCTTTTTTCAGGCGACGATACAAATGCAGCGATTCATCTCGATACAGGTAATTTCCGGTATACGGTACCTTGACCGTGACGTTATCCCTGATGCTTTCATTCAGACGTGAAATGACTTTCTCTCCCATGAAGCCGTATTGACGCGCGTCTGTCTCGAAGATCCGCTCGAAGAAGTCAAGTTGCGCTGTGCTGAACTTGCCTATTGAAGGATAGTTCCGCGCATAGCGCAGCATCTGATCAAAGCCAATCAAGGCAAAATTACCATGTCCCACCAGCTGCTGGACTTTTTCAAGATGCGCCACGCTTTGTTTCAGCAATGACATCTGCCCGGCATCAAGCTGGACATCTGTCGCTTTGACCGGCGCCGGTTTGACTGCCCGTTCCAGTTGATCGCGTATCGCCTCATCATCCAGACCCGCCAGCGGGTTGCTGTAACTAAATACCTCATTCCGGGTTTCCGCTACCCCGGCAGGTCCCGCCTGGCTGGATGGTTGATAGGCAGTGCGACATCCTGCCAGGATCAAACCGGTTGCCGAGAGGACAGAAAGGAATTTACGTCGATACAGATTCATGGTCTTATGGTTAAACTCATAGTCTCAATGACAGGCATTGTCGCCGGCAAACACCCCGGGCAGACGTGACCGGGACCAGAGATACCCAATATAATGTTCTTTTAGCGACTACAGAACCGGTTTTTTTAATATTTCAGAGTCACAACCCATGAATGAGGCATCTGACAGGCTCCGTGAGCTGCGCCAACAGCTGGGGCAACAGGGTCATCGTTATCTGGCGCTTTCTCCGATCGACCTGCCGCGGGTCCGGCTCCGTTTCCCTGGTCAGTTCAAAGGTCAGGAAATTATCTGGGATGCCGATATACGGACCCTGCACTATGAATATGAGCAGGCCCGGGCAGAAAGCCGCGACACTACCAAAGGATTTCGTCAGTATATTGATATTTGCCCGGCACAGGGTGAACGTGTTCCGATTATCGTCGCATTAAATGTGCCACAATTTGATGAACCGGCAATACTCAAAACCCTCATCATGATCCATAATTACAAAAGGCTCCGGTTGGGTCGCCATGAATTCGGTCCACCGGTGTATTTTTCCGACTAAACAGGCGGCTGTAAGATGGATCGACTGCTGACAGTTTCTCGCGCGGCCCGCCTGGTCGGTGTCTCACGCGGCACATTGCAAAAACAGATTCAGGACGGTGACCTGCCCAGTTTTGAGGGCATGGTCCGACTGGACGATCTGAACCAGGCCTATCCCAACGTCGAAGTGGAAGACAACACCATGCTCGAGAAGATCGAGCATATCATCGACAATGCCCTGCACCGCGCCCGGGGCGACAAGCTGCGCAAATTACTCACTCCCGATCTGGGAACACTGGCCGCCCGCGTCTCCCAACTGAGCAAGGAACTGGCAGCCGCCCGTTACACCTCGGAACGACTGCAGCTATTATTGGAAGAAACCCGACAGCGTCTGGATGAACTCCAGCAACAGCCGGCACCACAGCACGAACTGCAACAATTGACCCGTTGGCTGGACAGCTCTCTGGCCGAAGCTGCCGCAACTCCGAATCCCGCCCAGCTATTGACGCAGGATACCCTGCTGCGAGTCATTCTTGCCCAGGTCCATATCATGCCCAGCGGACATGAGTTTTTTGTCGAAGGGAACAACTCCATTCTGGACGCCGCGCTCAGCGCAGGGGTTGCACTCAATTACGGCTGCAGTAACGGTAACTGTGGCAAATGCAAGGCCCGTTTGATTTCCGGTGAGGTACGTAAAATCCGTGACCATGAGTACCGACTCGGCGAAGCTGAGCAGAACCAGGGTTATCTGCTGGCCTGCTCCAACACCGCCGTTACCGACATTGTCCTGGCCGCCGAAGAGGCGCTCGATGAAGAAGATATCGAGACACAGACAGTCCCAGCCTATATTAAAAAGATCACCCACATATCCGATGATCTGGCAATCCTGCATCTGAATACAGTACGCCGCCAGCGTCTGCGTTTTCTTTCAGGCCAGAAAGCCCGTCTGAGCAATGAGGCTGGAGAAGCAAGCCGTTATCACATCGCCAGTTGTCCGTGTGATGATCGCAGCCTGCAGTTTCACGTCAGCCGCGATGATACGCCTTTCTCCGGCTATGTTTTTCATCATGCCAAACCCTATGACGCGATTGAGATTACCGGACCGCAAGGTCATTTTGTATTACGCCGTGAACTCGACAAACCACTGCTCTTCTTTGCCGTCGATAGCGGCTTCGCCCCGGTCAAAAGCCTGATCGAACATGCCCTGACATTGGAACTGGCCGATCACGTGCATCTTTACTGGATTGCTACTGGTAACCGCTCTCATTACCAGCATAATATCTGTCGCGCCTGGACGGATGCATTTGATCATTTCCACTATACTGCCTGGTCACTCAACGACGCCGGGAACCAGGACCTGTGGCAGGAACAACTGAAGAAAATCGATATGGACTATCCGGATTTATCCGAATATGCGATCTATTTCTGTGGCTCTAAAGAGCTGACTGAAACCGCGCGGCAGCATTTCATCGCACACGGTCTGCCAAAGAAGAGGATGTTTACTGAAGAATTCCCGAAATAGGGAATAGAGAACATGAAAACCCGGGGTAAGCCGGGTTATTCTGAATTCTTGAGCCAGGTCTGCAAGGCGTCAATGATCTTCTGTGCCTGATCCCGACTGGAAATATTGAACTTGGATTTTTGCTGATACTGACCGTTACGTTTCTGGTAACGACGGATGGTAAACTTGTCGGGACCAAACTCACCGGTTTTACGATCCATATCCTGGTAACGGAAAATAATGGTCGACCAGGCTCCCTTGGTCAAAATCACTTTATCCAGTTCCTTTGAGACCAGATTACCATCTTCATGATAGTTCACGGTCAATTCATCAATCTCTGCCGACATGGCGGGTTCCTCGTCTTTTCGTCTGCCGAATAATGGTCCTAGAATATCACAACATCCCCCCGGACGTTCCAGTGGTAACGACAAAAACCGATCCCGCTGGCCCTCATCCTGCACCCTGTTCTAGAATATCCCGGTTATCTGGCCTTTCCCCGGGAGCACACTCTGTTCACACTCAATCAACGTCGTTTGCGCTTGCTGGCAAGCTCGCTGGTTCTGGCCTCGGGAGTATATCTGAGCTTTGCCCTGATCGGCGGCCTGGCAACGTTGGGACATCTTATCAACCAGCTGGGAATCAGCGGCGTGGCGATCCTGCTGGTCTGCTCGTTGGCCAACTACCTGATACGCTTTGTACGCTGGAGTTTTTATCTTCATACTCTGGAACATCGACTGCCCGGCCTGCGACATCTGGGGTATTACCTGTCGGGCTTCGCCCTGACAACCACACCGGGCAAAGCGGGCGAAACCATTCGTTCCTTCTATTTGAAACGCCATGGCGTCGGCTATACCGACAGCCTGGCCTGTTTCTTTGTTGAACGTTTTCTCGATGTCGTCATCATCACCTTGCTGGCGACACTGATTTTCATCTCTCATCACGAATACCGGCTGTTTGTAGTTCTGGTACTGATTACCCTGCTGTTTCTGTTGCCCCTGCTGCAAAGCACTCTGCCATTGCGACTATGCCACTTTCTGGCTCGACAACTGGCTGGTTCACGTTTATCGATACTGCTCACGCATACCGCCACATTGTTGCAACAGGCACACCAGTTACTTTTACTGCGTCGACTCTATCCGGGACTGTTATTCGGGGCGCTGGCCTGGCTGGTTCAGGGAATGGCATTTTATTATCTGTTACAGGTCAGCGGATCCGGTCTGTCAGTCAATGTAGCACTGGGAATCTACGCCCTGAGCCTGCTGGCCGGTGCCCTCTCCTTTATTCCCGGTGGCATCGGTGCCACCGAAGGGATCATGGCTTTGTTATTACTGGCACACGGAGTCGAGCGTGAGATTGCCTTCAGCCTGCCTATCATTAACCGTATCACGACGTTGTGGTTTGCCGTTGCCGTGGGACTGCTTGCCAATGCTCTGCTTGCCTGGCGCGGCATTCCCGCGTGCGAAGCGAATAGCGGGGTTAAACCGGCAACCAGCCATACCACAGAGGCAGGGACAGCAGACTGAGCAGGGTGCTCACCGTTACGGCGGCGGCGTACACCGTGGTATCCAGGCCATAGCGATCGCAAATCACTACGCCTATCACCATGCTGGGCATGGCCGCCTCCAGCACCACCGGCGCCAGCAGGCGGGCATCAAGATTCAGCACGCCGGCGCCGGCCCACACTACCAGCGGCATAATGATTAACTGGCTGGTCACTACCACCAGCACCGATGGCAAACGTTGCCAGCGCAACACTTCCCAGCGCAAACTCATCCCCAGCACCAGCAACATCAAGGGAATCACACTCTCGCCCAGTAGCGACAGGGTATTCTGTAGCAGGGCGGGAACCGGAACCCCGCTCAGGTTCAACACCACGGCCAGCAAAGCTGCCCACAGGGGCGGAATGTGTAACAGGCGATGACCGATGGATTCCCGTGTCTCAACCTGCCCGAACTGCTGGGCCAGCAAAATTCCCAGCGTGAACAGTAGCGGTGTCGAGGCGAACAGATCGTACTGGATGGCAATACTGGCGGACCATTCACCAAACACCGAGGTCAGTACCGGCAAGCCGAGATAGTTGGCATTGGGGAAAGCCGCAGCCAGCATGACCGCGCCGATGACCGGACGCGGCATCCGGCAACCGCGACAGACCAGCCACGCGAATAACAGACCGACAAGGATACCCAGCGCGGCCAGTACACTGATTTTAATCGAGGAGAGTCCCAATGGCGCCTGCCACAAAATAGACAGAATCAGCGCAGGCAACAGCAGATTATAAACCAGTCCGGTAATAACCTGGCGCGCCTTGTCCCCATCCACCCCGCCGGGGGCCAAATAGCGCCACAACGCGCCACAGGCGATGATAACCATCATTGAGAACAGGATATTAAGCATGCGTTTGCGTCACCTTTAAATGGAGCAGCATCGCCGTCGCGACAGTCTGACACAGGCTAACAGGCTCCATGTTATACTTTTTTGAAAGTTTGTTGAGGAGAGACTGCATGCGAATTTTGCATACCATGTTGCGCGTCGGAGACCTGCAGCGTTCGATCGATTTCTACACCAGGGTACTGGGGATGAAACTGCTGCGGCAAAAAGATTACCCCGAAGGCGAGTTTACCCTGGCCTTTGTCGGTTACCAGCCCGAGTCCGAAGGTGCAGTAATCGAACTGACTTATAACTGGGATACAGACAAATACGAGGCGGGTAATGGTTATGGTCACATTGCCCTGGAAGTGGACGATGTCTACCAGGCCACCGATAACGTCCGTCAGCGCGGTGGCAAGATCCTGCGCGACGCCGGCCCCATGAACGCCGGCACCACCATCATCGCCTTCGTCGAAGATCCGGATGGCTATCCGATCGAATTGATCGGTAAGAAAAGCTGAACTGAATAACTCTCGCAAAGGCGCCAGGGCGCAGAGATCGCTTTTTATTTCCATGCGCCTCAGCGCGGGATCCACAAAATACTATTTCGTTTTGTATTCGGTATATTTCTTGTAGCTGCCACGCACCTGTTCGGCGGGATACTTGTCGGCGTTGATTTTCATTTTCTGCTGCACAGCGTCCAGCAGGTCGATATCCAGCCGTTCGGCCAGGCGTAGCAGATAGACCAGTATGTCGGCCATCTCGTAGGCCACTTCCTGATGTTTTTCCGGCGGCAGATTTTCACTCTCGGATTGCTTGAGCCACTGGAAGTGTTCCACCAGTTCGGCAGCTTCGACGATCAACGCCATGGCCAGATTTTTGGGCGAATGAAACTGCTCCCAGTCGCGTTCCTCGGCAAACGCTTTGAGCTGCAGTTTGAGTTGCTGTAAGTCGGTATCACTCATCTGCAACTCAGGTGCCGGCATGGCGCTGGGACACACTCAGCATATCGCGATGCAGTTCCATGCAATACCAGTCACCAATGGCGATGATCTGGCGATGGCCGTCGAGATACTCCAGCAACAACGCCGACAGGTATTCATGGCGATAGACTGCCAGCCGCACTCGCAGCAATTCCCCCTCGCGAGTGGTATACCAGTTGCCTACAACCGGATATTCAGTCAATGACATATTATTTATCCTTTGCTGCGCGGTTGCTCACTCATCGGTAACACAACCGTGTGAGGCATCCTTGACAGTCTTGACATACTTGAACAGGGTGCCGCGCTTCGCGATATAGGGCGGCATCACCCAGCTCTTTCGCCGGCGTTCCATCTCTTCGTCGCTGACATCCACATCCAGGCGACGGCTCTCGGCATCAATGGTGATTACATCGCCGTTTTCAATCAATCCGAGCGGGCCGCCTTCCTGCGCTTCCGGCACCACATGGCCGATGATAAAGCCATGTGAACCACCGGAAAAACGACCGTCAGTGATTAGCGCCACATCGCCACCCAGCCCGGCGCCCATGATGGCCGAGGTCGGGGTCAGCATTTCCGGCATGCCCGGCCCCCCCTTGGGACCTTCGTAACGGATGACCACCACGTCTCCTTTCTGGATCTCGTTGTTCTCCAGCCCGGCCAGCATCGACTCTTCGCGATCATAGACCCGGGCCGGACCGGAAAAGTGCAGGCCTTCCTTGCCGGTGATCTTGGCCACCGAACCGCCCGGCGCCAGGTTACCCTTGAGGATCTGGATATGCCCGGTCTGCTTGATCGGTTTGTCCAGCGGCATGAATACCTCCTGACCGTCCTTGAGACCAGGAAGATCAGCCAGGTTCTCGGCCATCGACTTGCCGGTCACGGTCAGACAGTCGCCGTGGAGCAGTTCGTGTTCAAGCAGGTATTTCATCACTGCTGGCGTGCCGCCGACATTATGTAAATCTTCCATCACATATTTGCCACTGGGTTTGAGGTCGGCCAGAAAAGGCACCTTGTCGCTGATGGTCTGAAAATCATCAATCGTCAGCGGCACATCCACCGCACGAGCCATGGCGAGCAAATGCAGCACCGCATTGGTCGAGCCGCCCAGCGCCATCACCATCACGACAGCGTTCTCGAACGCCTTGCGGGTCATAATGTCACGCGGTTTGATATCCTGTTCCAGCAAATGTCGGATCGTGTGACCAGCCTGCAGGCATTCATCCAGCTTGGCCGGATCTACTGCCGGGATCGACGAGCTATAAGGCAGACTCATGCCCAGTGCCTCGATAGCCGAGGCCATGGTGTTGGCGGTATACATCCCGCCGCAGGAGCCCGGCCCCGGACAGGCATGCTCAACGACCTTTTCGCGTTCCTGCTCCTCAATGCGACCGCTGATGAATTCACCATAGCTCTGGAACGCTGAAACAATATCCAGCGTCTTGTCATGCCAGTGACCCGGCTTGATGGTACCGCCATAGACCATCAGCGACGGTCGATTGATTCGCCCCATGGCGATCAGCACGCCGGGCATATTCTTGTCGCAACCGGGCAGGGAAATGTTCGCGTCATACCACTGGGCGCTCATCACCGTCTCAATCGAATCGGCAATGATGTCGCGCGATTGCAGCGAGTAACTCATGCCGTCGGTCCCCATCGAGATACCGTCCGATACGCCGATGGTGTTAAAACGCATACCGACCAGGCCGGCAGCCTGCACCCCTTCCTTGACCTTGGCAGCCAGATCGTTGAGGTGCATGTTGCAGGTATTGCCTTCCCACCAGACACTGGAGATACCCACTTCGGCCTTGTCCATGTCCTCACGGGTCAGACCGGTACCGTACAACATTGCCTGGGACGCGCCCTGGGATTTGGGCTGGGTAATACGTGAACTGTATTTATTCAACTTCTCTGACATGCATGGTCTCCTGAACCTGAACGCAAACCCGGCCACAACAGCACGGGAAATGCAGTATAAAACAATCTGTATGGCCGAGACGAGTCCGGCATAGTGATGGACCAGGTACACAAATCCGATAAAAAACCATCAATCCGGCGGGCCAGAAGTCGATATAAATCGGGAACAGATCGCCAACCGGGATAGCCAAACCATCAACAGTGCCATACACTTGGTTTACAAATACTTAGACTGAAAAGCTTGAAACAGGTTTAATAACAGAGACCCTCATGGCGCGCGCAACGAGAATTGGTCAAAGCCTTACCTTCCTGTTACTGGGGATGGGTCTGCTGGGCGGGACGCAGGCCCTGCCCGACGACGACTGGTTGCCGCAACGTTACCAGTTCCAGGAAGCGCTGCAAGCCCTGGAAGATGGAAACCGGGCCCGTTACCGGAATCTCGCCGACAAACTGCAGGACTATCCGCTCTATCCTTATCTCGAATATGGCGATCTGCGCCGCCGTCTGTCGGCCGCCAAACCGGAAGAAATCCGGGATTTCGTCCATCAATATGGCGACACTCCCATCGCCGGTCTGCTCCACCAGCGCTGGTTATACCGTCTGGCGCGCCACGGTCGCTGGCAACAGCTGGTAGACAATTACCAGATCACCAACGACAAAACTCTGCGTTGTCAGCACACCCGGGCACTTTATCAGGTCGGTCAGGCACAACGGGCCCATGCGGCAATGGCAAACCTCTGGCTGACCGGCCACTCGCTGCCTTCGGCCTGCGATCCGGCCATCGAGGCCTGGCGCAAGGCCGATCAGCTGAGCAATGATCTGGTCTGGCAGCGCATCCAGCTGGCGATCGGCGCCGGGCAGATACGCCTGGCGCTGTTCCTGGCCGATTATCTCCCCGAGTCGGAGCGCTTCTGGGTCAATATCTGGTCGAAGATTCGCCGCAATCCGGAGTATTTACGCGAAGTGACCAATCACTTTAACGATGCCGAGCAGCCTGTCCTGCGCTGGATTACAGTCTATGGCCTGCGCCGACTGGCCGGTCGCGACCCGGTCCGGGCCGCCCGCTACTGGGAAGAACTCAAACCGGATTATCGCTTCAGTGATCAGGAACAGGAACGCATCGAACGCCAACTGTCGCTGGCGCTGGTGCGCAGCGACGATCCACAGGCGCCGCAATGGCTGGCTCGTCTCAAACTGGGCAACGAAGACACCGAAGTTAAAACTGCCCATATTCTCTCGGCCCTGCAGGATCGAGACTGGTCAGCGGCGCTCGACTGGCTCAATCAGTTATCGCCCACCGCGGCCCATTCGCCGCGCTGGCGCTACTGGCGGGCCCGTTCGCTGGAGGAGCTGGGTCGTACCTCGGAAGCCCGTTCCCTGTATCAGCTGAGCGCCGGGGATCGTAGTTATTACGGCTTTATGGCCGCCGATCGAGGCGGGATTCCCTATCATTTTGACCACCGTCCATTGCTCTTCGGCCAGGACGATCTGCATGCCCTGCATGATATCCCGGCCCTGCAGCGGGCGGCCGAACTCTACACTCTTGGCCGGGTGGCCGACGCCCGTCGCGAATGGAATCATCTGCTGCTCCGACTGAACGAGGACCAGCTGCTGCGGGCCGCCAAACTGGCCGAGGAATGGGGTTGGCACGATCGGGTCATCATGACTCTGGCCCGGGCCCGTTACTGGGATGATCTGGAAATGCGGTTTCCGCTCGCGCATCAGCAGACCGTTCTGAACCAGGCCCGCGATCAGCAGATCGATCCGGCCTGGGCCTTTGCGGTCATTCGCCAGGAAAGCGCCTTTACCCACGACGCCCGCTCTCATGCCGGCGCCCTGGGTCTGATGCAACTGTTACCGCGCACCGCCCGCAGTGTCGCCCGCGCCCTGCGCATGCCGATGCGCGGCCAGCGAGACATTCTGGATGTGAATAACAACATCACGCTGGGGGTTCGTTATCTACGCAAGGTCAAGGATCGCTTCCACGGCCATCCGGTCCTGGCCACTGCCGCCTATAACGCCGGCGGGCGTAACGTCCGTCGCTGGCTGCCGGAAGGGCAGATACAACCGGCCGATCTCTGGATCGAATCGGTTCCCTTCGGCGAGACCCGCAAATACCTGCAGCGGGTACTCACCTATACCGTCATCTATGAACAGCGCCTGGGCCGCCAGCCGGTGCCGATGCTCGAGCGAATGCCGCCCATTTCCGATAACCCCGATGTGACACTCTCCAAAACAGTCCCGGCCAGGCGCGATTCCTGATCCGGTAACCGATCACACTTTTGCCTTCAAGCCGCTGGCAGCGACGCCGATAGGTTCTGGAGGAGAACACAAGGGGAATACCATGTTCGAGACGATTTTGCTGCTGGGCCTGGTCGCCCTGCTCACCTTCCGGCTGGGCTACTACATCGGTCACCAGATTGGTCGTACCGAGCACCTGCGCAATCACCTCGCCGAGATCCGTAACATCCCCCGAGAGTAAACTGCCGCCCCGACACGCGCCTATCGGGCCTCTCCCAAAAAGAAAATAACTCATATAATTCATTGAGTTATTACTAACTCTTGATATTATTTCTAAATACAGGTATATCTTGATTGTCTGCCGGTCTGGGCGATTCGAGCGGGCACAGGGCATTTCCCTGGATCGGCCCCGGACATCGGCCTCCCCCAGATAATATCAATAACTTATAACACATACTTGATATTCTACATTAAGCATGTAAACTATCTCTATGATAAGTAGCTGGGAGGACAGACTATGCACGAAGACACTATCCCGCTGTACGAGGTTGAAGAGCTGAGCCTGGAAGAAGCCATCCTGGCACTGGCTTCGGATCAGGAAAAACAACAAACGATCTACACCCGGGCCTCCGAACGGCTGCTTGGGCTGGTGGCCTGAACCACCTGTCACGTTTTACCCCTTGGGACAGGGATGTCCCAGCCTATTACGTAAAAGACCGATAGGCCACCGGCCTATCGGTCTTTTGCTTTTCACTCTGCCTGGAACTGAATCAGCGCAACGACATGGCGCGAATGATCTGGTCCTCGTACTGAATCCGCTCGGCCAGAGCCTCACCCAGCACAGTCAGATCCCGATCCAGACTGGCCAGATCGCCGCTACGCTCCTCGGACTCGTATTTTTCGTTGAACTTGAGAATCAGCCGGGTGGTTTCAGCAATCCGGGGGTAATACTGCCCGGCCAGATCGCGTACCGTGGTACGGCGCTCCTGATCGGATTCAATATAGGAATAGAGCTGGAAGTGGGCACTGGCGGAGTAATCAACCAGTGACTCGCAAAACTCCTGCAATACCATTTGCAAATCGGTTTCCGGCCTGAACGGCCGCATCCCGATCAACGAGCTGAACAGGGCGAGGGTTTCGGTGCGCGTCTCCAGCAGGGTATGGAACTTGTTGCACACCGTTTGACGGCGTTCTTCGAGTTGTTCAACGTTCACCGTTTAAGCCTCATCCATGCAAATGTGTCAGTTAATATGCCCGTTGCCAGTGCCCGGTTCAAGCGTGAATTGGACCACTTCGGCATCTCAGGCACCCGGTCGCGCCCACAGGGGGACCTGTTCTACCGCCGCGCGCAACGCCTGATCCCGCTGGCGATAATCGGGCAACACTTTTTCTACCTGTTGCCAGTAGCGTGACGAGTGGTTCGGCTCGCGCAGATGACACAGCTCGTGTACCAGCAGGTATTCCACCAGCGGCGGCGGCAGAAACAGCAAATTGCGATTGAGATTAATGCGACCGCTGGCCGAGCAGCTGCCCCAGCGGGTTTTCTGGGCCCGCACGGTCACTCCCGTGCAGATCAACCCGAGCCGTTCGGCGAGGTCCTGTAGCCAGGGCGAGAGAATCTGTTTGGCCTGATGCTGCAACCAGCCCTGCAAGGCCTCGCGCGCTGCCGCCTCCTGGTCCCCGGCGCGCAGCTGTATACGGCGTGGGTTTTGTACTTCGCGCCAGCGTCGCTGTCCCGACAACACCCCGTATTCAACGGCCCAGTCTTGCTCAATGGCCTCCAGGTAAACAGTTTGCGGATACAAACCGAGCGATCCGGGCAGTTGCGCCAGGCGTGTTTCCAGCTCCGCCAGCCGGGCGCAGACCCAGTCCTGATGCTGGCTCACCAGTAGCTGAATATCGCGCTCGGCCAGCGGCCGCGGCAAGACCACGACCACTTCGCCGTGCGCCTCGACGCTGATTCTGGCACGCCGGGCGCGGCGGTTGACCCGCACCCGGTAAGTAAACGGCATGGTTGCCGGTTCTGTCATCAATTCTCAATCCCCATGATTTTAACGTCATTGTACGCCATTGAATCGGTTATAATTGACCCTCATACACGGTTTTCCATTTTCTGCGGAATCAACAACATGTCAGCACGCCCCGAACTGCTCCTGCCCGCCGGCACCCTGCGCAATATGCGCTACGCTTTCGCGTTTGGCGCCGACGCGGTCTACGCCGGCCAGCCGCGCTACAGCCTGCGGGTGCGTAACAACGACTTCACGTTACAGAATCTGGCCACCGGCATCGGCGAGGCCCACGCCCAGGGCAAGAAATTCTTCGTCGCCAGCAACCTGATGCCGCACAACAGCAAGATCAAAACCTACCTCAGGGACATGGAGCCCGTCGTCGAGCTGGGCCCTGATGCGCTGATCATGGCCGACCCGGGCCTTATCATGATGGTGCGCGAGCGCTGGCCCGAGGTGCCGGTCCATCTGTCGGTGCAGGCCAACACGGTCAACTACGCGGCGGTGAAGTTCTGGCAGTCGCTGGGCCTGTCGCGCATCATCCTCTCGCGCGAGCTGTCGATCAACGAGATCGAAGAGATCCGCCAGCAGTGCCCGGACATGGAGCTGGAGGTGTTCGTGCACGGCGCGCTGTGCATCGCCTACTCCGGCCGCTGCCTGCTGTCCGGCTACTTCAACCACCGCGACCCCAATCAGGGCACCTGTACCAACTCCTGCCGCTGGAGCTACGGCATGCACAACGCCGAGGAGGATGTCAGCGGCGATATCCAGCAGATCGACTTCGATGCCATGGCCGCGATCAACGACCCGGAACTGTTCCCCGAGGAGAAAGTCGAGCGCCACCCACTGGCCGATCGGGTCTATCTGATCGAGGAAGGCAACCGCCCCGGCGAGCTGATGCCGATCCTCGAGGATGATCACGGCACTTACATCATGAATTCAAAAGACCTGCGCGCCATCCAGCACATCGAGCGCCTGACGCGGATCGGCATCGACTCGTTCAAGGTCGAGGGGCGCACCAAGTCCCATTACTACGTGGCGCGCACCGCCCAGCTCTATCGCCAGGCCCTCAACGACGCCATCGCCGGGCGGCCCTTCGATCCGAGTCTGTACGGGAAGCTGGAGGGGCTGGCCAATCGCGGCTATACCGACGGCTTCTACATGCGCCATCCGGATCAGGCCTATCAGAATTATCTGTCAGGTTATTCGACCAGCGAGCAGCAGCGCTTCGTCGGCGAGATCACCGACTTCGATACCGAGCGGGGCCTGGCCAGTGTGGAGGTAAAAAACAAGTTCGGTTGCGGCGATCAACTGGAAGTGATTGCGCCCGACGGCAACCGCACCCTGACTCTGGAATACATGGAGAGCCTCAAGGGCGAGCCGATGGACGAAGCCCCCGGTGGCGGCTATCAGGTACGCATTGCCCTGCCGGCGGGCAATTACCACAAGGCCCTGCTGGCCCGCTATAACAACGCCGCCTGAAGCAGCGTCCTCAGGGTTGGGGTAACGTCTCGAGTCGGCCTTCGAGCAAATTCCGATATAACGATTTGTCAGCCACGATCCGCGCCGCGCGACTCAAAACCGGATCCTTGCCCGCCGTGATCGGCCCTGCCTCCCGCGGGCAGTCCGGGTTACCGGTGCGATCGCTAATGAAGGCCTCCCCGTTTGACACACAGATGTCCGGCACGACCCCGTTCGGCGCAATCGCGGCGCCGGCGGGACGATACAGATGGCCGATGGCGAGCTTGAGAGCGCGCTGGTCGGGCAGCTTGAAGACGGAATAGAGCCGGCCCGCGCCGCGACTGCGGTGACCGACCAGCAAGGCCCGGCGGTGATCCTGCAAGGCGGCGGCGATACTCTCCGCGCCGGCGGTCGTCTCGCCATTGATCAGTACCATCAGGGGCAGATCCTGTTCCAGAATTTGCGAGCGCGGCTGCGCCATATACCGGGTCTGTTCCGATTCCACCCGCCCGCGCAGACTCAACAGGGTCCCCTCGGCCACGAACAGATCCGCCAGTTGCACGGCGACATCGAGCACCCCGCCGTGATTATCGCGTAAATCGAGAATCAGCGCCCGTGGCGCCCGCTGTTTGCGAATCAGGCCCAGAAACGTTTCATTGAATTGCGCCACCGTGGTTTCGGACAGGGCGCGCAAACGGATATGGGCGATCGCCCCTGGCAGCCAGCGCCCCTCCACCAGGGGCCGATCCACAAATTCACGGCGCAGGTCGATCTCGCGTGTATCGCCCTCGGCAAAGCGAATGCGTAACGCCAGGCTGGAACCGGGGCGTCCGAGCAGCCCGGTCATCACCTGATCCCGGGATTGCCCGGCCACCGCTTCCCCGTCGATGGCTATCAGCGCGTCACCGGGCCCGAGCCCCGCCCGGTCGGCCGGCGATCCGGCCAGCACTTCGCGAATGACCACCTGTTGATCGCGATGTCCGGTCAACAGGCCGATCCCGGCACGTTCGTCGGCGGGACGCTGCAACAGTTCGAACTGGCGACGATCGAAATAGAGACTGCCATCCCCCAGGCTGTGCACTATCTCGTCGAGCGCCGCCTCAACCGCCGGCAGGATCGGCTGCGCGGGATAGCGCCGGTGGAGGCTTTTGATAATCTCGGCAAGGTTTGTCTCGCGCAGTGACAGCTGCGGCTCTCGCCACGGGCTCTCGGTCAGTTGTGTCGCGAGCCGTTCGATAAAACGGGCATCCAGTTCCCCGGCCGGGATCGGGGTAACGTGCTGGCGCATGATGCGCGCCAGTGTCGCCTCCGCCAAATGGCTGGCGATCCCCAGTTGCGGATCCAGCTGCGCTGCCGGCTCACGCGGCGCCGCCTCCGGGGACGGCGATTTCGGCGCCTGTGCACAGGCGCCAAGCCAGGCAGCCATCAACAGAGCCGGGATCAGCGCCAGCCATTGTCCATGTTCCCGTTTTGTCACGCCGTGCACTCTCCCTGAAAAACCGCTAGCCTAGCACAATCCCCAGGTTCGCAGCCCCGCCACTGGGGGGCTGCCCGATGGTCAAGCGGAGTGTCCAACCCCATGAGTCCCGGCAACAACGAGCCGCTCTATCTGTGCCTGGATCAGGGCGGGCATGCCAGTCGTGCCCTGGTCTTCGACGCCCGTGGCCGGCAACGCTGTCACGCACGTCAGCCGCTGGTAGCGGAACAATCCGCCAGCGGACACATCGAATACCCGGCGGACGCACTGCTCGATTCCCTGCGCGCCTGCATCGATGACATCCTGCAACAGCTCGGTACCCAGGGTCAGCAACTGACCGCCGCAGCGCTGGCCACACAGCGCTCCAATATTGTCTGCTGGGATCATGACAGTGGTGCGGCGCTCAGCCCGATCATCAGCTGGCAGGATCGGCGCAACGCCGACTGGCTGCAGCAGTTTGAACCGCAGGCTGGCCGGATTCACACCCTGACCGGCCTGCCCCTCTCCCCCCATTATGGCGCCAGCAAACTGCGCTGGTGCCTGGACAACCTGTCGGCGGTACAGCAGGCGCAGCGCGAGGGCCGTCTGCGTCTCGGCCCCATGGCCGCCTGGCTGGCCGGCCGCTTGACCCGCGAGGGTGAGGCCCGCGCCGATCCGGTCAACGCCTCACGCACCCAGTTATGGTCCCTGCAGGAGCATGACTGGCACCCCGAGCTGCTGGAACTGTTCGGTATCCCCCGGCAACTGCTGCCTCCCTGTGTCCCGAACCTGGGCCACTATGGCCAGCTGCTGGCGGGTGAGCTCGAATTGCCCCTGGCACTGGTCAATGGCGATCAATCCGCCGCGCTGTATGCCTATGGCCCACTGCGCGAGGACACCGCCTATCTGAACCTGGGCACCGGCGCCTTTGTCTCGCGCCCGGTCGGCCAGCGGCCACTGTTCGATGACCGCCTGCTCAGCAGTGTGGTGCTGCAAGGTACCCGGCAATCCAGTTATGTTCTGGAGGGCACGGTCAATGGCGCCGGCGCGGCGCTCGACTGGCTGGCACGGCAGCACGGACTGGATGAGCTGGCACCAGCGCAACTGAACCAGTGGCTAAAGGACGAGTATGACGCCGTACCCCTGTTTCTCAACGGCGTGGCGGGACTGGCGGCCCCCTACTGGCGCCCTGATTTTGAATCGCGTTTCATCGGCGCGGACGAACTGCCACATCAGGCCGTGGCCGTGCTGGAGAGTATCGTCTTTTTGCTGCAGAGCAACCTGCAACACATGGCCCGGCATCGGCCGACACCGTCGCGATTGCAGATCACCGGCGGCCTTTCACACCTGGATGAGGTCTGCCAGCGGCTGGCCGATCTCACCGGCCGCCCGGTTCACCGCCCCGCCGACTGCGAGGCCACCGCCCGTGGCAGCGCCTTTCTGGTGGCCGGACAACCGGATCACTGGCCGGAACCCGGTCCAGGGCACGAATTTTCACCAACCCACAACTCCCCTTTGCAGGAGCGTTACCGTTCCTGGCGGGATGCCATGAACAAGGCCCTGGACAGGGGGCAGGGGCTAGAACCCAGGACCTGATCAGGTAGGCCCGGGTTGCCGGACACCGCGTTGCTATGTCCGCCCTGCCCCTGAGTACTGAGTGCTGTCAGTCCCGATAAACCCGCCTCGTCACTCGTCACTCGTCACTCGTACCTGTTCCAGAGGGAGCTGCGCTGTGTCCAGGCATTGCGCCGGTTCGGGTAACCACCGACGCAGGATCTGCATGACGTCCTGTGCCGTGGCGCGATAGCCGGTGAGTTTGCCGCCGTAGAGACTCACCACCCTGGGCAGGGATGTCTCAATGAGGGTGTCGCGCGGGCGATCGAACAGGCTCGAGTCGCTGCGCGGCAGTACCCGCAGGCCGGCGAAGCTGTCGACCACCGTGGCGTCGCTGGCAGGAAAGTAATGACGGTAAATACGCTGCAAATAGTCGATTTCCGAGGCCAGCGGCGTCACGGCGGCGGGATCCCCGGTATAGGCCGTTTCGGTCGTCCCGATCAGGGTCCGGCCGTGCCAGGGCATAACAAACACGGCCCGCCCGTCCTGCGGCGATTCGACATAAAATACCCCCGAGGGAGCCGGATCGGCGACCACGATATGGGTCCCCTGAACCAGGTCGAATGCTTCTCGTCGTGGTGGCGGGCTTACCCCGTCCAGTATCTGATCCACCCACGGACCGGCCGCATTAATCAGCACCCGGGTGGTAATTTCCTGCATCTGTCCATCCTGTTGATAGCGAACAGTCACCTGATCGCTCTGCGCCTGTGCCGAAACAAAGCGCGCGGGACAATGCAGTTGCGCGCCCAATGACTGCGCCGAAGCCATCACCGCCCGGGTCAGGGCGGCATCGTCGGTCCGGGCATCCCAGTAGCGAAAGACGCTGTGCAGTGACTGCTGTTGCAAGCCATCGAGCTGAGGCCATCGGGCGCGGGACAAGCGTCGAAACCGTGCCTGACGATCCAGCCCGCCCAGCAGGGCATAGAGCGACAGGCCGGCCCGCAGCGTCCAGGGGCCCCGGGTACTGTAACGATAGACGGGAATATAAAACGGCACCAGCTGCACCAGTTCGGGGGCGATGTCGAGCAGGATGCGTCGCTCCTGCAGGGATTTGCGTACCAGGGTGAACTGCCCCGATTCGAGATAACGCAGTCCGCCGTGTATCAGTTTGCTGGAACGGCTGGAGGTGGCTGCCGCCAGATCGCTCTGCTCCAGCACCTGCGTGCGGTAACCGCAGGCCGCGGCCGCCTGGGCGACCCCCACGCCCTGGATCCCGCCACCGATAATCAGCACATCGCAATCCACTCTCTGGCCGTCTCCCAACCCCAGCGCCTGACGCATTTCGCCAATGGCAAAGGTCTCGACCAGATCCACCCCGCGCGCCAGCAATTGCCGGGCCTGCTGCGGATCCACACTTTCAAACACCGCCAGTCGAGCGTCCGTCCATTGTAACGGACCCTGTTCAGGTAATGACTTGAGATTGCAGAACAGATAATCGCTGCGCAATTCAATCAGTACCGGCGCCTCACGTTCTGACCAGTTATCGATCACGGCACCGATGGGCAGCGTGGTGCTATCACGCACCTGCTTTAAGGCGTCCAGCTGGTAAGAGATTACACAACATTGCCCTGCCACAGGCTGCAACATCGGCAATACCGCCCCCAGAACAGGCTCAATACCCATCTGTTCGAATGCCACGCGTTTGAGCTCAATAAAAAAGCGTACTTCGGGCATTGTCGGGATGAGTGTCAGCAAATCGCTCAGGGCCGCCAACGGTGCCCGTGACAGCCGGGTTAAATCACTCCCGGCATAAACATCAAATGTCTGCAATTGCGCCCAGGTGTAATCGTGAATCGCGCCGGGGCGATGACACAACCGCTGCAGATCGCGATCATGGAACAGGACCGGTACGCCATCGCGACTCAATTGCACATCTACTTCCACATAGCGGGCCCCGCTCGCCACCGCGGCCCGAATACCGGCCAGACTGTTCTCGGGATAGTAACGGGGATATCCCCGGTGTGCGACCAGCTCGCCATGTAACATCACAGTTCCTGTTCGATTGTGGTTCGACCTGCCTGGCATGCCATCAAGTCAGCCGATCCAGTGCGATCAAGCGGTTGCTGGCATCAAGTCGCAAGACGAATCGCCCGTAAACGCCATCGTGGCCAATATAGGGCAACAGGGCCCGGGCAGGAAAGCGCACCTGTCGCCCATCATCACTTCGTACCTGCACATAACGCACCTGCCCGGCATAGTACTTTTCGCATTGGCCGGTGCTGAGATCGAGAGAGAAAGTTATCCGTTGCATGTTTAGCACTTACTATATCCCACGACAGCAAGCATAGCCTGAAATCCCTGTATCTGTCCCGCCGACCGAGACGCGCGCGGTTCAAAAGTGTAAAATGGCCGCCTGTTTCCCGAGAAACAGGTTCGTACTCCGCCAGCCCCATGCCTCTGCAGTGGCGGAATCCTGTTAACACAATCTGAAGCCTGTGATGGAGTGCCATGAAGTTTGAATTCCCTACTCTCAATACTGTAATCCAAATTGCTATCGTCAGCGTCATCCTGTCCGTTGTCGCCTATTTCCTCTTTCCGGTATTTGCGCTGGAACAGGTCACCGGACAACACCTGTTCACCTACGGCATTCTGGCCGGGGCTCTGCTTGGCGCCTTGCTCAGCCATGTCCGGATTTATCTGGCCACCAGTACCGAGGTGGAATCCATTTTTGTGGGCAATCTGGCCTTTAAAGCCTCACCCAATGCGTTGCGCAAGCTGTTTGAAGATTATGGCGAGGTTAATGCCGTGCGACTGATGACCGATCGCGCCACAAAACGGCCACGCGGTTTCGGCTTTGTCGAAATGAAACGCAAGGATGCCCGCAACGCCATCAAGGCACTTAACGGCACCGAGTTCTACGGACGCGAACTGAAAGTCAACGTGGCCAACGAACGCAAAAGCGACAACGAATAAGCTGTCGCCGATCAACAAAAAAAGGGGAACCCATGGGTTCCCCTTTTTTTTGTCAGGAGCGTTAACACGAAGAGTGAAGAATAATGTTGAATTCTGAATGATGAATTTTGAATTAATCATGCACCATAATTCAAAATTCAGAACTCAACATTCAAAATTATCTCTTTACATCCCTAGCCACGAACCTGTAACAGTTCGACTTCGAAGATCAGCGCCGCATCGGGCGGGATAACGTCACCGGCGCCATTACTGCCATAGGCCAGCTCGGGAGGAATGATCAGGGTCCGCAGACCACCGGTTTTCATGCCAATCAGGCCCTCTTCCCAGCCCTTGACCACCACGCCGGCACCCAGCGGGATGGTGAACGGTTCGCGCTCGTAGGAACTGTCGAATTCCTGTCCCTTGTTGTCCTCGGCATCCTCATCATATAACCAGCCACGATAGTGAACGACAACAAGCTTGCCTTTGACGGCCTCCTCACCTTCGCCGGTTTTTTGATCAATCACTTGCAGTTCCTGTGGTAAAGCCATACGGTACTCCTGAAATTTATTGCCATTAACGGCGGTGCTGTCGTCGTTTGAGTTGATAGGCGGTTATGGTGTCAACTAAACCGCTATAGGGCAAGCTGTCTATCCCCCCGTATTGTTCGGCGACCTGATTTAGCAGGTGATCAATATCCACATGTTCTGCGGGTTCGATACCCGACTGATGCTGCAAGCCACTCAAACCGCCAAACTGGATTTTCTGGATCACGCTATGCGGCATACTGGTCAGATCATCGTCTACCCCAAAGACCGGAAGAGTCACCTGTTTGAGCCGTTCAAATACCGACTCGCAGCGGGAACAGGCCGTCGCATCACAACAGGCAACCTCGGCTCCGCCTCGGCGTACGACCTGTTGGCCAAAGTGACATACATATTGCTCGGCGATCAGCGGACTGCTGAAAGCACATCGATTATCGGACATCGTCTCCACCTCCTTGACTCTCTCGCGGACTGGCGCAGAGCACTGGCTATATACACGGCAATCTGTACTGTTCCTGGCCAGTGAAACGGTTTTTTGTAATGAGCCGCCCGCGGTGGCGGGCCAGCAACACACACTTTACCATTATGACATGACCATCCTGTTTTGCCTGTTCCTGTTGCTGGTGGCCAATGGGGCGCCCATCCTGGCCCGCCTGTTGCCGGGGGTACGTCACTGGAACCGGCCGCTGGACGGCGGCTACCGGTTATCCGATGGCGAACCCCTGTTCGGGGCGCATAAAACCTGGCGTGGTGTTGTTGCGGCGATAATACTCACCGGCGCAGCCGCCGGTTTAGCGGGCTATCCCCTGTGGCTGGGGGCGTTATTCGGCGGCCTGAGCATGCTCGGTGACCTGCTTGCCAGTTTTATCAAACGTCGCCTGCGATGGCGCAGCGGTGCGCCCGCCCCGATCCTGGATCAATTACCGGAGGCTTTGCTTCCGCTGCTGTTCCTCGCCGGACCGCTCGAGCTTGGCGGGTTATCGATCCCGTTAATCGCAGTTCTTTTTACCGTGCTGGACGGGATACTGTCTCGCCTGCTTTATCACTGGCGTGTGCGTCGTCATCCCTGGTAAGGCGGGTGACGCCGCCACCGCCCTGGCCTATAATCCCTGCTCTTTGACTGGCATAACGACCCCGCAATAATGAATGACACTCAGACTGCCATTTTCGACGTTGATCTGGAGCAATTCGATCATAAAGTGCTGGCGGCTTCGCATGAGCGGCCGGTACTGGTCGATCTGTGGGCCGAATGGTGCCCGCCCTGTATCAGCATCGCACCACTATTAAAACAGGTCATCGACGACTATGCGGGGCGGATTCTTCTGGCCAAAGTCGAAGTCGACGAAGGAGAAAATATGAAACTGGCCGGCCGTTATCAGGTCCGCGGCTTCCCCACCATCATCCTGTTTCGTAACGGCGAAGAACAGGCCCGCTTCAGCGGCGCCCGGACCGTCGGCTATATCTGCGACTTCATCGAACAACATGCCGGGTTTTGAAGCCCAGGGCTGAGTGCTGAGTGCTGAGTGCTGAGTCGCAGTTCAGCACAATTCAAAACTCATCATTCAAAATTCAAAATTATTTTCAGCCTCTGCGTTGCGATATTTTCTCTGCCAGGTTAACGGGATACCAAAGATCAGCGTTTCTTTTTTGAGGTTTTTTTCTTTGCCTGTTTTTTCTTTTTGCCGGTGTAGAACACGCCCGGAATCCAGGTTTTATAGAGCTGGGCAGTTTCCTTGGTGTCCTCGCGGGCTTCGTCCACGAACTTGAACAGGTTGATGCCGATCCGTATCACGTCGCCGTGACGCAACTTGTGCAGTGTCACGGGGTGATCGTTAACGTAGGTGCGGTTGGTGGACTCCAGATCCTGGATCATAAACTCGATCCGCCCGCTTTCATCCGGCGTCGCCATGACTTCGATGACGGCATGCTGCTTGCTAACCAGCTCATCTTCCAGGCTGATGTCATTCTCGCTGTTGCGACCAATGGTGATCCGCTGTTTGTCGATCGGCAGTTTAATGCCGGCACTGTCATCGGTTTTCTGCACTAAAAGCGCCATGTTCGGCTCCGTTAACTCAACAGGGCAATAAAATAGGGCAGCCAGGCCAGCAATACCAATACACCCGCGGTCAGCACGGTATTGCGTAACCGACCATAGCGTGCGTACTCCTCGCCGGTACTTTGACTGCGCAGCATGGTGGTCATCAGGGCATCCAGCATCAACAACATAAACATCAAGGGCGCCAGCACCGGGATCAGCAGGGTCGGCACCACTTCCCAGCCATGATATACCGGTGAGGTGCCGGGTTCCGGCTGCAGTATAACCGTCAACAACGCACACAGAATCAACACCACACGCAGCGGTTTGAGTTCTATCAGTAACTGCTTCATCAAGAGGCCCTTATCCTGTTTGGAGATGGTTGATAGTTATCCGAAAGTCCTGTGTATGCCGTTTGCTTTCGATTATACAAGTTTACCACCGTTTTAGTGAAAACCATGTTGGCCCGCAGCGGGATCGAAGTCCACACGCACCTGGTTTTCGTGTAGCCGGTCGAAGACCAGATCGATACTGAAACTGTCGCCCTTGAGATCGGCGCGTATCTGTTTTAACTCCGGCAATCGTTCCGCCAGATAGGAACAGGTGGCGGCAATACGCGGCTCATTATCAGTTTGAATCGACTCCAGTAGTGCGTTGGCCACGTACTTGGCACGCTGGGTCTGATCCGGTTGCTTGACGTACTCTCCGGACAGTTCAATTCCCTGATCCATCTCCTGGTCCATTTTGTCCAGATACTGATTCTGCAGCTCACTGAGGGCCTTGTTGCGATCATATTCAATCGTTTCCTGGCCATTGACCAGAACAGCAACTTTTTCACTCATATTCCACTCCTGCTAATGACAGACGGCTATCTTAGCAGAGAGGCGGAATCGACCACGAATCGGGCAGCCCCTTCTACCCTCTCCAAAGTCAACAACCCTGAAAATCAGCTTCTTATTTTTTTGCGAATAAGAATCATTATTATATTATATTTTTCTAATGCACGGCTCTCACCCGACACGGCTAGCAACCCGTTCGCCGAAAGTTCTCCCTTACTGTGTACCCAACTCCAGACGTTCGACTATTCCCCTGGTCACACCGCCACCAAACAGAGCAGAGGAAACTGAAAATAGCATAAATCTGCAGATCCCCCGCATCACCGGAAGACACAAGAGTGTGAGCAGGGAGATCACTACTACGATCACAATCAACGATTTGAACCATCAGACTGCAGTTGTCGTGCAACAGACCAGGTTTCAGACTACGAAAAGAGCCAGACTTTTCCCTGAACTTCAGGGATGGTCAATCAGATCACAACCTGAGCGAAAGGTTTAGCCGTTCGGCTTACTCCGCGGGTCGGATGTACTGATGAAGTCCTCGATGATCTCCACCGGCACCGCTCCCACCTGCTGGGCCGTGAGTTGGCCGGAGGGGTTATACAACAGGAAGGTCGGCGTACCGACCCAGCGAGCGCCGCTTTGCTGCCTGAACCAGTCCGCAACCGCTTCCGCGTTACCGATGAGATTGGGGAAATCAACCTTGTGCCGCCGGATAAAGTCCCTGGCGTCTGTTTTACCGGCCCAGCCATCGATGGAGATTCCAACCATGCGGGCATCCTGATCGGAATGCACAAAATGAAAATCGACATAATTATGGATTTCACGATTACAGATATGACAGTCCGAAGCCCAGATCATGACCACCGTCCACTGACCTCCGCCAGTGAACTCCTCGATAGAGCGGGGCTCGCCTTCAAAATCCTTCAACGCGGCCTCACCCAGGGCCAGTCCGGGGAACAGACAAACCAGTAACAAACCTAATCGCAACAAACCTGAATTCTGTAATGGCATAACTCTATAAACCTGCTAATGATTGAATATCAACCCCTGTCATTGTGAAGAATACGACAGCCGCCAGAACACCGGTTCCGGAATTCTGAACGCAGCTGGCAATCGCGGGGAGATTATTTTTCTGACTCCGAATCAGACAAAATTTGCCTGCCAATTATTCCACAACCCTCGAAACAGCGCCGGCCCGCGTGACCAATACGCAATAGACGACCACTGACCATTTTCATTACACTTGATTGGCTAACAACACAGGTTAAAACCCCATGATTTCAACTGACTTTGACACCTCGAGCGACGCTGAAACTGCGTTTTATGCCGCTTTCAGCGGCGGTAATCTGGAGGCAATGCGCCAGGTCTGGCTGGTTGGCGATGACACCAGCTGCATTCATCCGATGGGGGATCGACTGCTCGGCACCCACGCCATTCTCAAAAGCTGGGAAACCATTCTCAGAAATACCGGAGATATCATCGTTGAATTATCCGATCGGGTGATTCATGCCACCGATCAGTTCGCCGTGCATACACTGGTAGAGAACATTCATTCCCTCGAAGAACCGGAAAACATTTTCCGTTTCGTTGTGACAAACATTTACCAGCAAACCGCCGACGGCTGGAAGATGATCCTGCATCACGCCTCGCCCATGCCCCGGGATATCTCGCAGGAAAAAGACCCTGGCCCGGTCGTGCACTGATCGCTATTCAATCACACTGCAGCCCCTGACAACGGATACGCCAGACTGAATTTCTCTCACCGAGACGCAACTAATCTTTTCTGCTCTGCGTCTCTGCGAGAGATTGATCTGGTCAGATAAACCAAGAAACCGATTGATACTACTCTTATGATTTTTTTCGCTGTGTCCTGGCAAGGCAGGTTAATCAGGTATTGAGCACCGCGATTACATGTACCACACCATGTTGTACCTGCCATTTGATTTCCAGATCATACAAATGCATCCCGAAGATCCGCTCGCTGTCGGGTGAGCTATCCTGATAGGCCGGGCGTGGGTCCTGTTGCAACACCTGTTCAATCAGGTCGGCCAGTTCGGGATATTTTCCACTGAATGTCTGAAGTTGCTGTCGGGCAGTAGCGGAGAAATTAACCGGCAAGCATTTATCCGGCGCCTGCGGGGCAAATCCGGCACGGGCCTCGGGAATACTATCGGCATAGGGAATATAGGGCTTGATATCCAGCACCGGCGTACCATCGATCATATCCAGGTTACTCACCTGTAGTATCACCCGACCTTCACCGGTTTGTACGCCATCGAGGGCTAACAGGGACAGGCCGATCGGGTTGGGCCGTTGCGGTGAGCGACTGGCGAAAACCCCGACTCGTCGGTTCCCACCAAGGCGCGGCGGACGCACAGTCGGCTTCCACGCCTCACGCCGGGCCAAGTGAAAAATAAACACAACCCAGATGTGAGAGAATCCCTCCAGTTCGCGCACCGCCTCTTCCCGATTATAAGGGGCCAGAAGTTCAATTTTACCACTGGCTGCCGGCGCCAGACCCGGCTGGCGCGGCACACCGAATTTATCCGGGAAACAGGAATGAACCACGCCAACCGGCGAAAATGAATATTCCATTACTGAATCTTCTGTAACGCATAATCAAAAAAGCGTCGGGCATTGGTCAGCCGGATCTTCTTTTCAACTTCGGGAGGCAACTGATTCATCCAGCCTCGATGATAGTCATATAATTCGCCGTACTGGCTCCAGCCATCGTCGGCCTCATGCCAGGTATAGACCTCATGACCGCCGGAAACCGGATCGGTCCCGACCATGATGCGATCCTGAAAGCGCAGTATCCACTGGCGCCAGTTCTCCGGGATTGGCTGGCCCCGGACAACGAAATCCCCATAGTGCCACGGATCCCGCGCTGACATATCGGCCCAGACATTGGGGCAGGCTTCCATCACCGGCGTGATCGCCTCCGGTTGCAAAATCCCCCCGACATGTGCCCACTGGAAAGTGATATCCGCGTGTTGCTCGCAAATCGACAGCATGTACTCATAACGGGATGAATCGGTATGAATATTGACCGGTACATCATATTCCCTGGCCAGTTCCATCAAACCGAGAAAGACAGGATTGTCGCGACGAGGTCCGGCCCCCGCAACCAGATGAATCTCCCCCAGGCCGTAAAACTCGCCACTGGCCAGTGCCGCCCGGGCCTTGTCTACAACCTTCTCGTCGTAAAACCAGTTCAGTCGATTGCCTGCATCGTAATAAGGGGTGTAAAACGGCACAATCCAGTCCTGGCCCAGCCTCGACAGTTTTAGCGCAAAATCGGACGGCACACTGGAGACCACTGCCAGCACCACATTGTGTTTTTTGAGATCGTCCAGCGCCTGTTCAGGCGTATAGATTTCGTCCTGATCCCAGTTGTAATGCAGATGGATATCGGCAAAGGGGGGGCGCTCCGGTTGCGATAGCGACTGGCAACCGACCACACTGAATGCTCCGACAGTCAAAAACAGGATGAGACGCTGCCACATAATATTCTCCTTCAGGTAAGAGGATTGGTCCGCAAGCGATGCGGTAAGGCAAGATAATCTGCACTGCCCATTTCGGAAATCCGGCTGACCGCCCGTTCAAAACCGAATGCAAGACGCTTGCCCGCGTACAATTGAGCGGGAGGTACTTCGGCCGCGGCGACCAGTTTGACATTATGATCATACAGGGCATCGATCAAGTGCACAAAACGCTTGGCAACATTATCGTGCGCTTCGGTCATAGGAAATATATTACTTATATAGACTGTGTGAAATTGCTGGGCGATCCGGATATAGTCATTGGCTGAGCGTGGCGTATTGCACAGCGAATTGAAATCGAACCAGATCACGTCGTCAGCCAGAGCCCGGTAAGCGATCGGCCGTTTGTTAACGATTAACTGACGATCATGCTTGAGTGTATCCGGCGCCATCTTTTCGATCGCACTGGAAATCAATTCTTCACCCTCTTCGGGTTCAGCGATATAGAAATTCTGACTGGCTTCCAGTAAACGGAATCGGTAATCGGTGCCCTGTTCCAGATCTACTTCACAGGTATGCCACTTGAGCAGCGTGATGGCAAACATAAAACGTTCACGCTGCAAACCATTTTTGTACAGGTCATCAACAGGTATATTTGACGTAGCTACCAGTGTCACGCCCTTATCGAACAATGCCTTGAGCAAACCACCCAGCAACATGGCATCGGCAATGTCATGCACATGAAATTCATCCAGGCACAGCACCTTGAGCTGATCGGCGATTTCATCGGCGATAACGACCAGCGGATCGGGAGACCGGGGCAGGTCGCGAAGACGTGCGTGAATATCGATCATAAAACGATGATAGTGTACGCGGTGCTTGTGTCGAAATGGCAGGCAATCGTAAAAGCTGTCGACCAGGTAGGTCTTGCCTCGTCCGGTGCCGCCACGGACATACAGACCCCGCACCGGTTCTGGCTGGCGACCGAGCAAACGCGCCAGCAGTCCTGGACGCCGATGATTCTCTGCCAGCAGTTCTTCGTACAGGCGCTGGGTCTGCTCCACTGCCGCTGCCTGCAGCGGATCATGGACAAACCCTTCACGCTCGAGATCCGACTGATAGCGCTCTCGGGGTGTACTCATAGGGTAAACGGCATTCCTGAACTGGTGTGTCTATTTAATGTATCGTAATATTCAGGCGAAACTTGACTCAACATTCGAATATATCAAAATCACGCTAACTCATGATTATTTATCTGCATGGTTTCAACAGCAGCGGGGCCTCGGCCAAAGGGCAATATCTGCGTGAGAAACTGGATGATATACCGGTACTGACACCAACTTATCATTATGATCCTGCGCGAGC
>NZ_JAWOCR010000038.1:0-42788 GCF_046483665.1 Thiohalophilus sp.
GCCAGCGCCAGTAACACCGCCAGAATCAACAGTGTGCTTTGCAACAGCGTCAGATAGGTATCGGGATTGTTATTCATTGTGGAAATTCCCATTGGTAGTTTTCCAGGGGGACCAGGTTCAGGCCGGCGATTCGGGTGGAGTCCTCCCCGTTCAGGCCGTTCGCGTGAACCAGCTCGATGCGGTAGCGCACCCGGGCCGGGCCGGGCAACGGCGTGCGGAAATAGTCGCTGAACCGAATGCGGTAGACCAGTGCCGAGTTGTCGATATCGAAATACCAGACCCCGGCTTTATTAACCTGCGATTCATTCGTTATCTCGCCAATATAATTGTCCGGCGGCTGGGCCAGCAACGCGATGGGGTTGCTGTGTTCCAGGTTGCTAATGGTCCGGATCTCGTTCCGGGCCACCCGTTTGGCCACTTCCATTCCCAAACCGCTGCGCAGATTGCCGACCACGGTCTGGACCATGGCCCGTTCGGCGTCGACGCGGTACTCGAGCAGACGATCGATGGCGGCGATGCCCAGAATGGAAATGATCAGGATGACCAGCACCAGTTCCAGCAGGGTAAAGCCCGATTGTCGGGAGCGTCGGCGTACCGGCAACCTCATCAGCCTCCCCGCACCGCGGACATGAGATCCCACATGGGCAAAAAGACCCCCAGCGCGAGCACGAAAACCATCGCGCCGAGGATCACGATCAGGATCGGCTCCAGCGCGCTGCTCAGGTACTTGAGCCGGTAATCGACCTCGCGATTGTAGAAGGTGGCGACATTGTCCAGCATCTCGTCCACCGCGCCGGTCTCCTCGCCCACGGCGATCATCTGCAGGATCAACGGGGTGAACATCTCGCTGTGGGTGGCGGTGCGGGTCAGCGACTCGCCCTGCTCCACCCCGGTACGCATGCCCTGAATGCGCTGTTCCACATAGGCGTTGTCCACCGCGTTGCCAACCACGGTCAGCCCCTGGGTGAGCGGCACGCCGGCGCGCAGGGTCATGGCGAATGACGTGGCAAAACGTTGCAGCAGTGCCTGATGGAGGATGATGCCCACCGCCGGCAGTTTGAGTTTGTAGCGATCCCAGGTGAGCCGGCCGTTGGGCGTTTTGAGCCAGGCGCGGATACCGACAATGCCGGCAATCAGGATCGCGGCCATCACATACCAGTATTCGACCATAAAGTTGGACATGCCCACCAGCAGGCGGGTCTGCCACGGCAGTTCGGCATCGAACTTGGCGAAAATGCCGGCGAAGGTGGGAATCACGAAAAAGTTGATCACACTGATCGCGATGGCGATCGCAACAATCACGAACATTGGGTAGCGCATGGCGGTCTTGATCCGGTCCCGGGTGTCTTTTTCCCGCTCCAGATACTCGGACAGCTGCAGCAGTGCGTCGTCCAGGTTCCCGCTGTGCTCGCCCACCTGCACCATGCTGATGAACAGATCGGAGAAGACCTGCGGATGGCGCGCCATGGCGCCGGAGAGATTAAGTCCCGACTCCAGGCCGGTGACCAGATCGCGGATGACGTCCTGCAGATAGGGGTTGTCGACATTCTCGGCCAGGCCGTTGAGGGCGCGGATGATGGGCACGCCCGAGCGCATCAGGGTATACAGCTGGCGGGCGAACAGGATCATGTCGTCCAGCTTTGGCCGGCGGCTGGCGCGCCATTTGCGATAGCGCTCGGCCAGGGAGGGACTACGGGGCCGGGACTCGGTGATCTCGATGGGGGTGACGCCGCTGTTCAGCAGCTGGCTGGCGGCACCGTCGAGCGAGGGCGCCTCCACGCTGCCATTGGTGGCGCTGCCGGCGCGATCCCGGCCCCTGTAATCAAACCGGGGCATGGCTCGTTTCCGATGCGTCGCTGCTCTCTTCTGCCGGCGGAACCGGTAATGAGACCTCTTCCACGGTGCCGGTTACACGCATGACTTCCTCCAGCGAGGTGACGCCCTGCAGGGCGTAATCCAGCGCATGGCGGGCGAAGGGGCGGAAGGTCTCGCTGCGCCGGGCCAGCTGGGT
The DNA here is from genome assembly GCF_046483665.1 of Thiohalophilus sp. GTDB lineage: Bacteria > Pseudomonadota > Gammaproteobacteria > UBA6429 > Thiohalophilaceae > Thiohalophilus. The sequence continues at coordinate 2,012 of NZ_JAWOCR010000038.1, forward strand.
GAATTCCACCGAGTCGGCCCGGCGCAGCGCGTTGGCCAGATCCTCGTTGATCTCCAGGTACTCGAAGACACCGATCCGACCGTGATAGCCGGTGTTGTTGCAGTGTGGACACCCGCTGCCGTGCACGAAGTGGCTCTCATCGATGTCGTCACCCAGGGTATTGTAGAGCCAGGCCAGCTCATTGGGTTCGGGGTGATATGGTGTGGAGCAGCTGTCGCAGACCCGCCGCACCAGACGCTGGGCGATGACCGCGCGCAGCGCGCCGGCCAGCAGATAGCCTTCGGCGCCCATATCCAGCAGGCGATTGACACTGGAGATGGCATCGTTGGTATGCAGGGTGGAGAGCACCAGATGGCCGGTGATGGAGGCGCGCAGGCCGATCTGGGCGGTTTCCTGATCGCGCATTTCGCCGACCAGCACAATGTCCGGGTCCTGGCGCAATGCGGTACGCAATACACGGGCGAAGGTCAGATCGATACGCGGATTCACCTGCACCTGGTTGATCCGTGGCAGGCGGTATTCCACCGGGTCCTCGACCGTGATGATCTTCTTTGTCGCGTCATTCAGTTCCGACAGGGCGGCATACAGGGTGGTGGTTTTACCACTACCGGTCGGGCCGGTCACCAGCACCATGCCGTAGGGGCGCTGTATCTGGTTGCGAAAGTGCTGCAGGATGTCGTCGGTCATGCCCAGGTGTTCGAGCTGGAGCATCTCACCCGACTGATCCAGCAGACGCATGACCACCGATTCGCCATACTGCACGGGCATGGTGGACAGACGCACGTCGATGCTTTTGTCGCGCACCCGGATGTTAAAGCGCCCGTCCTGGGGTACGCGTCGTTCGGAGATATTCAGCCCCGCCATCAGTTTCAGGCGCGAGACCAGGGCATTGGCGATGCGCTTTTCCTTCATCACCTGTTCCTGCAACACGCCGTCCACGCGCTGGCGGATGCGCAACACGCTTTCATCCGGTTCGATATGGATATCCGAGGCGCCGATCTGCAACGCGTCCTCGAACAGGGTCTGCAGCAGGCGCACCACCGGCGCGTTGGCCACGTCCTCGTTCTGCGCCATCTGGCTGAGATCGATATCGCTCTCATCCAGCTGAACGTCCAGCTCCCCGGCCAGGTTGCTGATATCGGCAGTGCGTCGGTAGGTGGAATCGATGGCGGCCAGCAGATCGGATTCGCGCACCACCGCCTGCTTGATATCCCGCTTGAGCACCTTGGCCAGCTCATCAAAGGCAAAAATATCCGTGGGATCGGCCATGCCCACCAGCAGGCTGTTGTCGGGGTTTTGCTTGAGGGCGATAACCCGGTAACGGCGCGCCAGGGTCTCGGGAATCAGGCGCACAGTGTCCGGTTCATAGCTGTATTTTTTCAGATCGATGTACGGCAGATTGAGCTGGGTGGAGAGCAGCTCCATCAGCTGTTGTTCGGAAACCAGCTGTTTCTGGATCAGGGTGCGGCCCAGTTTCTGGCCGGTCTTTTTCTGATCGGCCAGCGCGGCCATCAGCTGGTCTTCGCTGATCACGCCATTTTCGACCAGCAGATCGCCGAGACGGATTTTTTTGCGGGAAGCGGTGGTTGTAGCCATTAACGGGCTCGTTTAAACATTCATTGATTAAATAACAATACGTTAGATGAAAGGGTTATCGGTTGCGAGCGGTTTTTTCTTTATTAAATACACCAGAGGTAGGCCGGACATAGCACCCTTCGGGCATAAACTCCGCGGTGTCCGGCAAGCCACCCGGAATCACAAGCTGCCCGAGATCGCTTCGCTTTATCGGGCCTACCAGACCAGGTAGGCCGGACAGTGCGCAGCGGTGTCCGGCGCTCTGCCTCAACTGCAGGAACCACCGGCGTCATTCAATCGCAAGCTGCCGGTGATCTGCGCCACGTTGGCCAGATTGTGGCGATTCATGTACTCCATGATACCGGCGTTGATTCTGGCGCAGATCAGCGGGTCATAGAACAGCGCGGTTCCGAGCCCGATGGCCGAGGCGCCGGCGATCAGAAATTCGATCGCATCCCCGGCCGAGTTGACCCCGCCCTGGCCGATGATCGGAATGCCGTGCTCGCGCGCCACCTGGTAGACCTGGTGCACCTTGAGCAGCGCAATCGGCTTGATCGCCGGGCCGGAGAGGCCGCCCTGGTTATTGCCGATAATGGGGCTGCGCGATTCGATATCGATGGCCATGCCCATCAACGTGTTGATTACCGCAAAGCCGTCGGTGCCCGCCTCAATGCAGCGCCGGGCGTTGTCGGCAATGTCGGTCTGATTCGGCGAGAGCTTGGTAATCAGCGGTTTGTCGGTCACCTTTCGACAGGCGGCGACCACCCGTGCAGACATATCCGGGTCATTGCCAAAGGCCACCCCACCCTCTTTGACGTTCGGACAGGAGATATTGATCTCCATCGCGTCGATGGGCGAGTCGTCGAAGATGCGCGCCACCTCGACATACTCTTCGAGGGTGGAGCCGGAGAGGTTGGCGATAAAACGGGTCTCGGAAAAATCCAGCCCGGGAAGAATGGTATCGACCACATGGTGCGAACCGGGGTTCTGCAGCCCGATGGCATTGAGCATCCCCATCGGCGTCTCGAAAATCCGGTGCGGCGGATTGCCCGCTCGCGGTTCCAGCGTCGTGCCCTTGAGACACACCGCGCCCACATCCCGGTTCGAATAGCCGACCACCCGCGTATATTCCTCGCCGAAACCGACACAACCGGACAGCAGCACCAGCGGGGTCCGGAAATCCATCCCGCAAAAGTCAGTGCGCAGCAGCTCAAGCTCGTCGTTGGTCATGGCGAGGCAAGATACCTGTATTACGTCGCAGGTACAAGTCAGGCCGGGAGCGTAACTCCCGGTGAGCCGGGGACTTTTTATGAGCTGTGCCTGTGTGAGACAGCGACGAGGCACGAGGGTCGAGGGCCGAGTGGCGAGTAAAGAATCGGTTGTGCTGGGGCCGGATTATATCCCCTCCCCAAACCCCTCCCTGAGGGAGGGGCAACCGATCGCGCTATTATTCAAGATCATTCCCTTCCCTTCCAGGGGAGGGTCAGGGAGGGGTGATATAAATTCAGTTCCAGCAAGCCCGCTTCGACGCTCATGCCACCGTTACTGCCCTAAGTCCGAACAAAGTTACAACGATGTCGGCAACAACCCGATCAGCATCACGAATCATTACGGTATGATGGACAATCTCCATTGCCTGGTCGGATGCCATGTTCCACGTCGTGCTGTATCAACCTGAAATCCCCCCGAATACCGGCAACATCATCCGTCTGTGTGCCAATACCGGTGCAGTGTTGCATTTGATCGAGCCGCTGGGTTTCGAACTGGACGACGTGCGTCTCAAGCGCGCCGGGCTGGACTATCATGAATATGCCGACATCCAGCGGCATGCCAGCTTTGATGCCTTTTTATTGAGCGTACAGCCCACACGGCTGTTCGGCTTCTCTACCAAAGGCAGGCGCAATGCGTTCGAAATCACTTATCAACCGCGGGATGCCTTTTTATTTGGTCCTGAAACGCGCGGCCTGCCGCAGGAGCTGCGCGAGGGCCTCGGGGAAGACTTTGTGCTGCGTTTGCCGATGCAGCCGACCAATCGCAGTTTGAACCTGGCCAATGCCGTCGCTGTCATTGTGTATGAGGGGTGGCGGCAACAGGGGTTTGCCGGAGCCGGGAATCAAACATCGGAGTCATAAATGGAGAATAACAGGGACACGCCGGCACTCGCCGGCAACAGTGACTGGCATGCATGCCCGGCGGAGGAGGTGCTGAAGCAACTGCAGGTCGACGCCGAACAGGGACTGGATGAGACCGAAGTCATCCGTCGCCGCGAGCAGTTTGGCCTCAATCGCCTGGCCGAGACCCGGCAGCGCGGTCCGCTCAAACGCCTGCTGGCCCAGTTCCAGAATTTACTGATCTATGTGCTGCTGGGCGCGGCGTTGATTACCGCGTTGCTGGATCACTGGGTGGATACTATGGTGATCCTGGCTGTGGTGCTGGTTAACGCCGTGATCGGCTTTGTCCAGGAGGGTAAGGCCGAGGATGCGCTGGCAGCGATCCGCAACATGCTCTCGGCCCACGCCATGGTGCGTCGCGGCGGACGCCTGTTCAGTGTGCCGGCCGAGGATCTGGTACCCGGTGATATTGTGTTGCTGCAGGCCGGCGACAAGGTGCCTGCGGATCTGCGCCTGCTCCGGGCGCGCGGCCTGCAAATCCAGGAAGCCGCGCTGACCGGCGAGTCGGTCGCCGTGGAAAAATCCACCCCGGCGGTGGCGGCCGATGCCGCCCTGGGCGATCGCTTTGATATGACCTATTCGGGCACGCTGGTCAGCCATGGCCAGGGAGTGGGCGTGGTGGTGGCCACCGGCGCCCACACCGAGATCGGGCGCATCAGCGATCTGGTGTCGCAGGTCGAAACCCTGACCACCCCGCTGTTGCGCCAGATGGCGGTCTTCTCCCGCTGGCTGACCGGCGCGGTGCTGGGACTGGCGGCGCTGATGTTCCTGTTCGGGATTCTGGTCTGGTCGATGACCGCCACAGAGATGTTCATGACCGTGGTGGGACTGGCGGTGGCCGCCATTCCCGAAGGCCTGCCGGCGATCCTGACCGTGACCCTGGCCATTGGCGTACAGCGGCTGGCTGGTCGACATGCCATTATCCGGCGCCTGCCGGTAGTCGAAACCCTGGGCTCGGTCAGCGTCATTTGCTCCGACAAGACCGGCACCCTCACCCGCAACGAGATGATGGTACGCAGCCTGGTCACCGCCGACGGGACTTATCAGGTGGAGGGTGACGGCTATATTCCGCGCGGCAGCTTTGTGCTCGACGAGCAAACCGTGGCAATGGATCAGGCCCCGGTTCTGATGCAGGCACTGCGTGCCGGCTTGCTGTGCAACGATGCCGATCTGGAACAAAAAGGTGAGCACTGGCAGGTGCACGGCGATCCCATGGAAGGCGCGCTGGTGGTCGCCGCGCTCAAGGCGGGGTTGGAAGTCGGCTTCGAGCGCAAACAGTATCCCCGCGACGATCTTATTCCCTTCGATTCAGAACACAAGTTCATGGCCACGTTACATCACAGCCACGAGGGCGAGGCATTTGTCTATCTCAAGGGCGCACCGGAACAGGTACTGGCCCGCTGTCGCGCGGTACAAAACAGCGATGGGCTGGAACAGTCACTGGATCAAACATACTGGCAGGCACAGGTGGATCAACTGGCCGACCAGGGTCAGCGGGTGCTGGCGGTGGCCTGCAAGCCGATGCCGGATCATGCACACGAAGTCGATTTCGATGATGTGGAATCGAATCTGCTGTTACTGGGTCTGTTCGGCCTGATCGATCCGCCACGCGAGGAGGCGATCGAGGCGGTGGTCGCCTGCCGGCAGGCAGGCATCCGGGTGAAGATGATTACCGGCGATCACGGCGGTACTGCGCGGGCGATCGCCGCGCAACTGAAACTCGATAACAGCGACGAGGTCATTACCGGCCAGGAACTGGAAACCATGGACGACGCTGAGCTGGTCCGGCGGGTCGCCGGAGTCGACGTTTATGCGCGGGTGAGTCCCGAACACAAACTGCGGCTGGTCACCCTGTTGCAGGAACAGGGGGCCATCGTTGCCATGACCGGTGACGGCGTCAACGACGCGCCGGCACTCAAGCGCGCCGATGTCGGCATCGCTATGGGTCACAAAGGCACTGAAGCGGCCAAGGACGCCTCGGAGATGGTCATCGCCGACGACAACTTCGCCTCTATCGCCCACGCGGTGGAACAGGGCCGCACGGTCTACGACAACCTGAAAAAAGCAATTGTCTTCCTGCTGCCCATCAATGGCGGCGAGGCGATGAGTATTCTGATCGCGGTATTGTTCGGGTTTACCCTGCCGATCTCACCGGTGCAGATCCTGTGGGTCAACATGGTCAGCTCGGTGGCTCTGGCCATGGCGCTCGCCTTCGAGGCAACCGAACCGGATACCATGCATCGCCCGCCCCGGGCGCCGCGCGAGGCGATGTTGTCATCCTTTCTGGTATGGCGCATCGCGCTGGTATCCATACTGATGGCCGCCGGCGTATTCGGCATCTTCGGCTGGGCGACCGCCAACGGATCGAGCCTGGAAGAGGCCCGTACCTACGCGGTTAACACCCTGGTGGTAATGGAGATCTTCTACCTGTTCAGCGTGCGCTTCCTGCGCACCCCGTCGCTGACCTGGAAGCGCATGTTCAACTCCCGCGCCGCGTTGATTGCTGTCGTTGTGGTCGTTCTGTTGCAACTGCTGTTCACCTATGCCCCGTTTATGGAACGCTTCTTCGATACCCGCCCCGTCGACTTCGTCCACGGCGTGGAGATTATCCTGATCGGCATCGGCCTGTTCGCCATCCTCGAACTGGAAAAACTCTGGCTGCGGCGGAAAAAATAATTCACAACAAAGATGTTTGTGCCGTCGTTTGGATACAGAGGACGCCGAATCTGAAGCGGTGCATACCGGTTTGGCACAGAGTCGAATCTATTTTGTGGTAGGCGCTTGCAGCGGCGACTGTTTCCGGTGCCCCTGACTTATCAAAATGATCGTCCTCCGGGCGCCCTGAATCTTGAAAGCGCGGGCCGGAATCTGGAATTCCGGACAGTATACCTATTTGATCGCAAATGAGCCGGTCGGTGACAAATGATTCACATTTGCAATCAGCCTAAAGCTTATTCCGCGATAACACAGAATCAGTTTTTTTCTCTGCGTTGATCTCTGGATCTTTCTGTGAAGCCGGCTGCACGAGTAATGCGTGTCTAGTCAATACGGATTGTCGCATAGCCTTGTTGCTGGTAACCCATGATGGAGAGGAAGGTGTTGCCAACCAGCTCGATCCCCGGTAGCAGGTCGTCGGCTCCAAGGTTGATGCGACGGGTTGCAATGTTACAGGCTTCCATGTGCACGCCATCCAGTTCCAGCAGACTTTTCAGCCGCTGATGGACGGCCTTGATCTCGGTGACCTGATTAAGCTCACTGTGCCGGGTATCGCGTGCGATCAGGCGTGCGGCACCGCCGCGAAAACCAAATATCATCTCGGGTTCGACACCTTGACGCAGCATGTCGTCGTAGGTTTCCTGTATCACGTCGAGACGGCCGGCCAGCGCGGCGGGGTCGCCCAGCGTCACGTCCCAGAGAATTCGTCCGGTTTCAATGCCCTGCAGGGCGCGGGTATCATCCGGCTTGTCCGAATCGGCATGCACAACAGCGGGCAATAACAGGCCCAGCAAAGCGAGGATAGTAGTAATTCGTTTCATAATGAGATCTCCCGGGCGGTGTGATTTCGCTTTTCAAGCGTAGCAGTCAGGATGAGATTTTCAGCTCATAAAACCAGGTGAGAAGAAACGTTCAGGGTCAATGCAAAAATTTTCACGCAAATGGAGCCGGTGACAAACGGCCCTTATTTACAGTTAGCTAAAATAGCCTGGAGTCAAAATAGAAACTCATTTCGCAACGGTACAAAATCTATTTTTTTCCACGACTTTGCAGCTTTGCGATCTTCGCGTTATTGACCGGAGAATTAGCTAATCAGTCCAGCTCCGGCCGAATTGCCCGTTCCATTAATGCGTGGAGTGCTTCGGTGGGCGTGTGGCCTTCGTGGATGACACGATAGACCTGTTCGGTGATGGGCATGTCGACGTTGTGGCGTTGCGCCAGGGCGAAGACTTCCTTGCAGGTGTTGATGCCTTCGACCACCTGGCCGATCTCCTCGACCACGTCGTCCTTGCTGCGCCCCTGACCCAGTGCCAGGCCGAGGCGGCGGTTGCGGGACTGATTGTCGGTGCAGGTGAGAACCAGGTCGCCCAGGCCGGTGAGGCCCATGAAGGTATCGTGTTGCGCCCCGAGGGCGACACCCAGGCGCATGATTTCGGCCACGCCGCGGGCGATGAGCGCGGCGCGGGCATTGGCGCCGAAGCCCAGGCCGTCGGCGGTGCCGGCGGCGATGGCCAGCACGTTCTTGCAGGCGCCGCCTACTTCGACGCCGATGATGTCGTCGCCGGTGTAGGCGCGAAAGTGATCGTTGTGCAGAGCGTGGGCCAGTTCCAGGGCATAATCACTATTGCGAGAGGCGACGGTGACCGCGCCGGGTAGCTGTTGTGCGACTTCGCGGGCAAAGGTCGGCCCGGATATGACGGCTATCGGGATGTCGGTGCCCAGCTCTTCTTCGGCCTGCTGATGCAGCAGCTTCTGGCTATCCGGCTCCAGCCCCTTGGTGGCCCAGCAGACTTTGTGATCGTCGCGCAGCAGCGGCTTGATGCGGGTCAAGGTTTCGCGAAAGGCGTGGCTGGGAACCACCAGCAGAACGATTTCGGCCTGGGCCAGCGTGGCGTCGAGTTCGCCGCTGGCGTTCAGGCCATCGGGAAAGCCCAGGCCATGCAGGTAGCGCTGGTTGGCGCGATCGCGATTGAGAATGTCGGCCTGTTCGGGGCGATGGGTCCAGAGCGTGACGCTATGCCCGTTGTCCGCCAGCAGCATGGCCAGCGCCGTCCCCCAGGAACCGGCGCCCAGAACGGCAAAGCGTTGCGCGGGACGGGACATGGGCAGTTATTGACTGGCGCTGTCGGCGTCGGCCTGTTGCTGATCGGCCAGGTGTTTGGCGTACAGGGCCTCGAAGTTAACCGGCGCCAATAATAACTGGGGAAAGCCGCCGCGGGTGGCGATATCCGAGACCACTTCGCGGGCATAGGGGAACAGCATCTCGGGGCAAAAGCTGCCGAGCATGTGGCCCAGTTCGTCGCGATTGAAGCCCTTGATATAAAACACGCCGCTTTGCTGCACTTCGATCAGATAGGCGGTCTTCTCTTCGTGTTTGACGGTGACGGTCAATGACAGAATCACCTCATAGATCTCTTCGGCGACGCGCTTGCCGTTGCTGTTCAGTTCGAGGTTGATCTGCGGCTGCAGCTGTTCGGTGAAAATCCCCGGCGCATTGGGCGATTCGAAAGAGATGTCCTTGGTATAGATCTTCTGGACAGCGAACTGCTGTTCGGCGTTCTCGCCGGAAGTTTGCTGGTCAGAAGTTTGCGGGGTATCGTTATCGGCCATGAGTTCGTCTTGTCGTTGTGAATATGAAATTGTCCGGTAAAGGCCGGAATAGTAGCAGATCGGCGACGGGCCTGGGCAGGGGCGACTCAGATAAACTGCTGTGCCCAGCGGCTCAGGTTCGACAGATCCATGGCGCCGGCCTGACGGTCCAGCTCACGGCCGTGTTTAAACACGACCAGGGTCGGAATGCTGCGGATCTGGTACTGGGCGGCCAGCTGCTGCTGTGCCTCGGTGTTGACCCTGGCCAGGCGCAGCTTCGGTTGCAGTTGCGCGGCGGCCTGTTCGAAGACCGGGGCCATCATTTTGCAGGGACCGCACCAGGGCGCCCAGAAGTCGACCAGCACCGGAATGTCGTTTTTACCGATGTGCCGGGCAAAGTTGGCGGCGCTCAGTTCCACCGGTTGGCCGTCGAACAGCGGCTTGTGGCATTTGCCGCACTTGCCGCCGGCGCTCAGTTTGTCGGCCGGCAGCCGGTTGATGCTGTCGCAATGGGGGCAAACGATATGCAGCGCGTCGCTCATGATTTCTGTCTCAGGCGTCGCTCAGTCCGAGGCGTTGATCCAGTTGACCCGCCGCTTCCAGGGCATAGAGCTCATCGCAGCCACCCACATGTTCTTCGTTGATAAAGATCTGCGGTACCGTGTGGCCCTTGCTGCGTTCCATCATGATCTGGCGTTGTTCGTTGTCGCTGTCGACCGGGATTTCGTGATAGCTGACCTGCTTGCTGTCGAGCAGTCGCTTGGCACGAACACAGTAAGGACAGAAGCGGGTGGTGTAGATGGTGACGTCGGCCATGGGCTGCCTCCCTGTTATTTGCTTTGTTTTTGATTGACCAGTGGCAGGTTGGCGTTTTTCCACGCCAGGATCCCGCCGCCGAGATTGTAGACGTTGTCGAAACCGGCCTTTTTGAGTGTAGCGCAGGCCTGTCCGGATCGCTGGCCGGAACGGCAGGCCACGATGATCGGCTGTTCCTTGTGTTTTTCCAGCTTTTTCATCTTATCGTCAAGCTGGCTGAGGGGCAGATGCATGGCGTTGATGATATGCCCTTCCTGGTATTCCGTGTCTTCCCGAACATCCAGAACCAGTGCATCATCGCGGTTGATCATTTTCACCGCCTCGCCGGGCGAGGTGGAGGCATAGCCGCGCAAACTCCCGCCAATGTAACTGTAGGTCAGTAAAATCAGGATAACGAGCAGGGCGCCGACCAGAATCCAGTTATTGGTGACGAAGGTGGTGAGTTGATCCACGATAACTCCTTGGGAAACGGGTTTTAGTTACAGCTTTTGACGCCGAAGCGTTTTAACAGTTTTTCCGGCGGGCAGAAATTGGTGAAACCACTTTGCAGCAGATTCAGGCTGACAAATGCGGTCAGCCACAACCAGTGCACGCTGTGATAGACCGGGCTGGCTTCCACGCCCAGCGCCAGGGAGAGCAGCAATAGAAAACCGGCCAGGGAACGGATGATTCTTTCAGTCGTCATAGTGGGTGCCTCCAGGGTCATCAGAATATAGTCACGATAGAGACAGGGGAGCGAAATTCAAACAATGCCCTGCCCCCTGACGGAAACCAGGCCGATAATCCGGCCGGTTATCGCAGCCGGATCAGTTGGCGTTGCAGAACACTTCGCGCATCATTTCGATCAGGCGCAGGGTCCGTGCATCGCCCACGCGGTAGTAAACGCGGTTGGCATCTTTGCGGGAGTCAAGAATTCCCTTGTCGCGCAGGATTGCCAGATGCTGTGAGATATTGCTCTGGGAGGTACCTACCTGCTCGACGATATCCTGAACACTGGTCTCCTGGTCACCCAGGGTGCAGAGGATTTTCAGCCGTAGCGGATGTGACATTGCCTTCAGCGAGCGGGAGGCGCGATCGATATCCTCGTCGCGGGTCATCAGACCGGTCATTTCCATCGTTTCTGTATTCATAGGACCTTCCGAATGCTATACCTGCGTCTTGTCAGGCCTTGAAATTGCCATGGCACGCCATGGTGCCTTTTATTAATAAAACATTATACAATAATCTACCGTTTGAGAAGGCTTTTCGCAGATGGAGCAGGGATTTTCCGGCCGACAGCGGGCAGGCTTACCGGCATAATGCTGGCGCCGCGCGAGGTTATCCGTTAGACTCCGTCTAAATTTAAAACTTGTTATAAATCGAGCATTTACCTCTAGTTTATGTCACAGAATCCGAAACCGATGGTCCTGGTTATTCTCGATGGCTGGGGTTACTCCGAAATCCTCGAAGGCAATGCCATCGCTCATGCTAACAAACCGGTCTGGAACCGCCTGTGGCAGGAATGCCCGCACACCCTGATTCGCGGCTCCGGCGCCGAGGTTGGGTTGCCCGCCGATCAGATGGGTAATTCCGAAGTCGGACATCTGAATCTGGGCGCGGGCCGCGTGGTTTACCAGGAGTACACCCGGGTCAGTCGCTCGATCAAAACCGGCTCGTTTTTCTCCAACCAGACCCTGGTGGATGCCGCCCAGCTTGCGGTGGACACCGATCGGGCCGTGCATATCCTCGGTCTGCTCTCCCCCGGCGGGGTGCATAGCCACGAAGAGCACATCCATGCCATGGCCGAGCTGGCGGTCAAACAGGGTGCGAAAAAGGTTTATGTGCACGCCTTTCTCGACGGCCGCGATACCGCGCCGAAAAGCGCCGCCGACTCAATCGAGAAAATGGAGGCTAAATTCGCCGAAATCGGCGGCGGACGCTTTGCCTCCATCATCGGGCGTTATTTCGCCATGGATCGGGACCACCGCTGGCCACGGATCCAGAGCGCCTACGATCTGATTACCCTGGGCAAGGGCGAGTTCACCGCCGAGACGGCCATGCAAGGGCTGGAAATGGCCTATGCGCGGGACGAGAGCGACGAGTTCGTCAAGGCCACCGCCATCGTGCCGCCCGGCAGCGAGCCGGTGAAAGTGGAAGATGGTGATGTGGTCGTATTTATGAATTACCGCTCCGATCGGGCGCGTCAGATCACCCGGCCGTTCATCGAGCCCGATTTCGACGCCTTCGAGCGCGAGGCGACCCCGAAGCTGGGCCGCTTCGTCAGCCTGACCGAATACAACTCGGAATACGATATTCCCGTGGCCTATCCGCCGGAACGGCTGAAGAATGTCTTCGGCGAATACATCTCCGGCCTGGGGATGCATCAGCTGCGCATTGCCGAGACCGAAAAATATGCCCATGTGACCTTCTTTTTTAATGGCGGGCGCGAGGAGCCGTTCGAATTCGAAGACCGGGTGCTGATCAACTCGCCCAATGTGGCGACCTACGATCTGCAGCCGGAGATGAGCGCGCCCGAGCTGACCGACAGGCTGGTCGAGGCAATTGAAGGCGATCAATACGATGTCATCATCTGCAACTACGCCAATCCCGACATGGTGGGTCACAGCGGTAATTTTAATGCGACGGTCAAGGCGATTGAGGCAATTGATAAATGTCTCGAGCGGGTAGTCACATCGATTCGCAAGGCCGGTGGCGAGATGCTGATTACTGCTGATCATGGCAACGCGGAGATGATGCAAAACACTGACACCAACCAGGCGCACACTGCGCACACCACCAACCTGGTGCCGCTGATCTATGTTGGTCGAGATTTCAAGCTCAAGGGTAACGGTGCCCTCTCTGACATTGCCCCGACGATGCTGGAGTTGATGGGCATTCCCCTGCCGGCCGAAATGAACGGCCATTCCCTGATCGCTCAATCCGAGGATGCCGTGCAAGACGCGGTATAAACGGTTAACGGTAATAAACACTGAATATTAAAGTGTCCGGCCGAAAGACTTGAATCAGGGGGATTTACCCGGCATTTTGTCATTTTTGCTCTCGTGAGATGCTATCGGGTTTTCGCCTGGCAATAGTATTTGCTGCGATAACAGGGTTAAGATGCCGAACATGTTAGCTGCCTATTCTCGCTGGTTACTCTTGCTGACGCTGATGTTTCCGCTGCTGTCAGCGTCTGACCTGTACGCCGATTCCGCCACACAACAGCAAAAGGCCCGTGAGCTCGAGGCATTGCGGACGAAGATCGATCAGATCAAACAGGAGCTGACTTCCCGGCGGGAACTGCACAGTGAAGTGGTTCGTCAACTGCAACAGATCGAAACGCGTATCGGCCGGCAGGTCAAAAGCCTGCGGAACATCAAAGATCAATTAAAAGCCCAGAACCGCAAGCTCGTCCGACTGCAACAGGAACAACAGCAGTTGCAACGCGAACTGGCCGATCAGCGTGATTTGCTGGGCCAGCAGATCAAGGCCGCCTATATCATCGGCCGTCAGGAGTTCCTCAAGCTGTTACTCAACCAGCAGAGCCCGGCGGCGCTCGGGCGCGTTTCCATCTATTACGACTATTTCAATCGCGCCCGCAGTGAACAGATCGAGCGGGCCATTGCGACCATCACCCGTCTGGATCAGGTTGAAACGGAGATCGAAGCACAGCGCGGCGAACTGCAAACCCTGCTGGCGCGTGAAACCCGGCAAAAAGACGAACTGGAAAAAAACTTTCGCCAGCGCTCCCAGGCTCTGGCCCGGCTCAGGCAGGAAATCAGCAGCAAGGATCAGCAGCTGACCCGTTTGCGTGAAGACGAAAAACAGTTACAGCAACTGCTGCAGGGCCTGAACCGGGAGCTGGGCGATTTATTGACCGGCAAGGATAGCCAGAAGCGTTTTGCCGAACTGCGCGGCCGGTTGACCTGGCCGGCACGGGGCGATGTGCAAAAACTGTTTGGTCAGCCCCGCAATGCCGGCGAGCTGCGCTGGAACGGGGTCTTGATCGGTGAAAGCGCCGGCAATACAGTCTATGCGGTGGCGCCCGGCCGTGTCGCCTATGCCGACTGGTTGCGAGGGTATGGATTAATGATAATCGTTGATCATGGAGACGGCTACATGAGTCTCTATGGCCATAATCAGGGTCTGTTAAAAGAAGTTGGCACCTGGGTCGAGGCGGACGAGCCGATTGCCGAGGTGGGCAGCAGCGGCGGCCGGGACGAGGCCGGGCTCTATTTTGAGATCCGTCACAACGGCAAACCGACCAATCCCGCCAGCTGGTGTCGCCGGACCCGGCGCGGCTGAAGATTTGACCGACAAGCCTGATAAAAGGTGTTAAAGTTAATACCTGTAAATTTATCAACGACGTAGCGTGACAAGTTCATGCCGGAATGAGCTCCGGCACCAGGAGTTAGAGCAATGAATGCCTTTACCCGTAACACCCTTATTCTGCTGCTTGGCCTGGTGCTGGGCGTCTCACTCTCGATCACCGGCGGGGTGATTGCCGAGCGTCAGCCGGCGGGCGCCGAGCACTTGCCGCTGGAAACGGTGCAGGCATTGAGCGAAGTGTTCCAGCGGGTGAAAGAGAACTATGTCGAGGAAGTCGACGATGAGACCCTGCTGGAAAATGCCATTCGCGGCATGCTGACCGGGCTTGATCCCCACTCCAGCTACCTGGACGAAAAAGCCACCACCGAACTGCGCATCGGTACCTCAGGCGAATTTGGCGGACTGGGCATCGTGGTCGGTATGGAAGACGGTTTCGTCAAAGTTGTCTCTCCCATCGATGATACCCCGGCGGCAAAGGCGGGCATTCAAAGCGGTGATATGATCATCCGGCTGGATGACGAGTCGGTCAAAGGCATGAGTCTGGACGACGCAGTCAAGCTGATGCGCGGCGAGCCGGGCACCAAGATCACTCTGACTGTTGTGCGCGAGGGAGAAGACAAGCCGCTCACTTTTGAACTGACCCGTGACAAGATCCGCGTAGAAAGCGTCAAGGCCCGATTGCTGGGCGATGGCTATGGCTATGTTCGCATCTCCAACTTCCAGATGCGTACCGGCTCGGATTTGCGCAAGGAAGTCACCCGGCTCAAGAAAGAAAATGACGGCAAACTTAAAGGGCTGGTGCTGGACTTGCGCAACAATCCGGGGGGATTACTCGATGCGGCGATCTCCGTTTCTGATGCGTTTATCACCAGGGGTGACATCGTATCCATCAAGGGCCGCACGGATGACAACAAGAAAACCGCCCGAGCTACACCCGAGGATATTCTTAATGGCGCGCCAATTGTCGTGCTGATCAATGGTGGCTCGGCTTCGGCCTCGGAGATCGTCGCCGGCGCCCTGCAGGATCAGCGGCGTGGCATCATCATGGGTAGCGAAACCTTCGGCAAGGGTTCGGTACAGTCTGTGATTGAACTGCAAAACGATACCGCCATCAAGCTGACCACAGCATTGTATTACACCCCGGAAATGCGTTCGATTCAGGCCGAAGGGATTCAACCGGATATCCGGCTCAGCGATGTGACCGTCGCGTCGCGCGATGATGGTTTCAAGCCGTTGCGTGAGGCGGATCTCGGCGGTCACCTGATGAACGGTAGCGACAAGGATGCAGAGACAGACAGCGAAAGCCAGGATAATAAAGAAAATGTTATTTCTCTGGCCAGTGATGATTACCCGGTCTTTGAAGCATTGAACCTGCTCAAAGGTCTGCATCTGCTTAACAGTCAGGAGTAAAACTCTGATTAAGCCGGTAGCAAAAAGCGTATTGTTGTGGCTGCTATTGCTGGGCCCAACAACCCTTCAGGCAGACAACCAGACCGTAGCGGTAGCATCGGACGATCTGCAGCCAGCTGTCAGTATCATCATTGATGATTTGGGCAATCAGCAGGGCAGCGGGTTGAGGGCCATCAATCTGCCCGGCCCGATTACTTATGCCATTTTGCCCCATCGGCCCTTTACCCGCCTTCTGGCCCGCTATGCCCATGGCCAGAACAAGGAAGTGATGATCCACGTTCCGATGGAAGCCGAGTCAGGGGCAGCGCTGGGTCCCGGGGGACTCCTGAGTGATATGGCCGAAAAACAGTTCAAAACGGAAGTCCGCCATAATTTTGAAGCGGTACCTCATGCGGTAGGCTTCAACAACCACATGGGCAGTCGTCTGACTGCCAGTACCAGCCGCATGCGCTGGCTGATGCAGGCCGCCATGTTCCGCGACGATCTCTATTTCATCGACAGCCGAACCACGCGCTATACAGTAGCCGAGCAACAGGCCAGCCAGCGGCGTATACGTAACACCTCGCGCGATATCTTTCTGGATTATCAGGGCGATGATGCACAGGTGGTTGCTGAACAGTTGACGAAACTGATTCAGCGGGCCTGGCGTGACGGGACTGCCCTGGCTATCGGTCACCCCTACCCGGCGACCCTGGACACGCTGGGAGCGTGGCTGCCGGTGCTGCAAGAGCATGGCGTGCGTCTGGTGCCGGTGTCAGAACTGATTGAACTGCGACAACAACGGAGGGATTCAACATGGCCAATGTACTCATCCCGCTCGCCCAGGGTTGCGAAGAGCTCGAAGCCGTAACCGTCATCGATCTGTTGCGCCGCGCAGGTGTCGAGGTTATTACCGCAGGTCTCGACGATCAGCCGGTCAAGGCCAGCCGGGGGACCGTGTTGATGCCGGATACCACCCTGGAGGCGGTGCTGGACAGGGATTTCGATATGATCGTCTTGCCTGGTGGTCTGCCCGGTGCCGATCACCTCAACAACGACCCGCGTATTCATACACTCTTATTGCAGATGACCGACGCCGGCAAATACACCGCGGCAATCTGCGCCGCACCAAAGGTGTTGGCCAGTGCCGGCTTATTAAATGGCAAGCATGCCACCAGTTTCCCCGGGGCGCTGGACAATATCCAGACCGATAACCTGCAATACGAACAGACGCCGGTCGTCGTCGATGGCAAGGTGATCACCTCGCGGGGACCCGGCACTGCCATGGATTTTGCGCTGACCCTGATAGAACACCTGCTGAGCAAGGCTAAACGCGATGAGGTGGAAGCCGGTCTGCAACGCCCCGCCGCCTGATGCGTATCATTGAAGTCGTAACCGACTGTGGCCATGTCGATACACTGATCAGCATTGCCGAACAGCATGAAGTGTACGATCACTGGCACTTTCAGCCCGGAGAAGAAACGGGTCGGTGTATATGCCGAATGCTGGTTACCCCGGATAAAATACAGGATGTCATTGATGCATTACAAAGTGCACTGGGAAAAACCGAGAATTCCCGCATCATCATTCAGCCGGTAGAAGCTACGCTACCCCGGCCGCCTGAGCCGGAAGACGCAAAAAGCAAAGCATTGATCCGTTCTCGTGAAGAACTCTATACGCGGGTTGCAGCCGGGTCCACGCTGGATAATACCTTTATAATGATGGCGGTACTCTCTACCGTAGTGGTGGCCATTGGTTTGCTGGAAGACAATGTCGCTGTGGTGATTGGTGCAATGGTGATCGCACCGTTGCTAGGCCCGAACATGGCTATGGCCTTTGCCGCTGCCCTGGGTGATACTCGACTGGCATTACAATCGCTCAAAACCAATGTTAGTGGCGTGCTGATCGCGTTGCTGATAACGATTGTCATTGGCCTGCTCTGGCCTCTGAATTTTGACAGCCAGGAATTACTGCTGCGGACCGATGTGGGCCTGGAGGGTATTGTATTGGCACTGGCATCAGGGATGGCAGCAGGATTGAGCCTGACCAGCGGTATTTCCGCGACGCTGGTCGGAGTCATGGTCGCGGTCGCCTTGCTACCGCCAGCGGCAACCCTGGGCCTGATGCTCGGCGCAGGAAATTTTCAAATGGCGCTGGGTGCCCTGTTGTTACTGGCGGTCAATGTGGTTTGCGTTAACCTGGCGGCCAAGATTACGTTCTTGATTCGGGGTGTACGTCCCCGGACCTGGTGGCTGAAACAAAAAGCCCGGCAGTCCATGATTACCTATATTGTATTCTGGATTGTATCATTAATAATCTTACTGATTACCATCCCGGTACATGAACGCTATCTCGCCGAGAGTGTGCAGATACTGGTAAAATGAAAGTGCAAACGTCCATGTTTCTGTGATGCATTATCTTATTAAACAGTCAGATCCATGCCGGCATCCAAGAATACCCGTCTTTACTGTTAACGATTGCCCCAGATATTGGCAACAGCCCGATCAGAACCAAGCAGGCCGATTGTCAGACAGACAAGCGCGATACTGAAAAATACGATGACAGGAAGTAAATAACCAAGGCCACCGTGGCCGATGGCCAGATAGCCTGTCCCCAGGCAAAGCACACCAAAAAGCAGACCAACAACGATCAATATTTTTCGATTCAGTGGTCTGTAATTATATGGACCCTTGCCTGTCTCGAATCGTCGCAGAATAAACCAGAATAATTTTCGAGCTTGTTGTTGCATAACTGTATTTGGACCAGTGGTAGTCAGTTAATCATCAGCAGGTTATAGCCTGTAAGTCAGGCATAAAAGATAAAATATATCAGAATGGCTGTTACTCGCGATTAACATTACCTCATCTGACAATCAGAAAATAGTACGTATCTGGCTGCAGATATAAAAAAACTGTGATTTTCAGGCGAAAACCTCAGGCATTGCTCAGCGAGACCTGATGAGGCCTGTAGAAACCCTGGCGGAAACGGTATAATTGTAGACAGTATTGTGAAATTCATGAATGACAGAAAACAAGGAGTCCTCATGCCCAAGCCGGACGTGCGTACCGATGAGAAAAAGCAGCATTTCGATGATATTTATGTGGCCGAGAACCCGGTGCCGTTCAAGGAGCGGATTCTGGATGCGCTGGAATATGTTTCCGACAACTTCAATCGCCAGACCTTCGACCGCCTGATCCTGCCCTGGGCACAGCAAAACGCGAGCGCGGACAAGCCGCTGAACTACGTGGATCTGGCCGGCTGCTTTGGCAACACTACCATGGCCACGCTGTACGGCATGGATTACGACGCGATCCGAAACAACTGGCGCGATGCCGAGGTATGCAAGCAGATTGACGGGAAGCGACGCTTCCCTGCGACCACCACCGGCATCGACATCTCCGCCAATGCGCTGGCCTATGGTCACGAGGCCGGCCTGTATGATGAAACCATCGAAGCCGATCTCAATGCCGCGCCGGCAGAGGTGCAGAGCCAGGTCGAGGCGGCCCTGAAAAATGCGGACATCGTAATCTCGACTGCGTCTCTCGTCTATCTCGAACCCGAAGCGATCGCCCGGCTACTGGACGCTTTCGCCAAAGGCGATGGAGAAGGTTACATGCTGGTCAACTTCCTCAACCCTTTCGCCCTGGAAAAAGCCGACGAGACCAAGCGGATGTTGCTGGAGCGACTCGAATTCGTCGGCAGTATGGCCTCACGGCATCGTCGCCTGTCGCCCCTGGAGCAGGAGAACTACCCTGGTGAGGAATGGGCATTGCTCGAGATCTGGGTACTGAGACGCAAAACCCGGGCATAATCAGACCTTGGGAAAAGTTATTATTGTGAATGCGGGAGGTTGACGCGGATCCAGTGAGGCACAACGATCAGTGACATCGGGGATTCTGTATCAGCCGAACCGCATGCATTTCTGCTCTTAAAGTACTGAGGTTCTCAAGAAGGGAGTCTGGCGGAGCAGCGTGGGATTGGGTTATCAGTGCCAACAAATACTGCGCCAGATAAGCCCCCTCTTAATTGCTATAGTTGTGCCTTCTGCACAACAAATCCTCCTTTCAGGGTGCCGCTCGTTGCCGGCATCTCGAAGTGATAGTAGAATTTTCATGACCCCTTTAACGGGTTTTCTGTTTAATATATAGCAGTTAGCGAGAACAGGGAGTTCAAATATGGCTTTAGATCAGCTCGAGGCATTTTTAAAGAAAATGCAATCTGAACCTGCACTTAAAAATGAAGTGCTTGCTACATCAACTGCCGATGATGTTGCGCGAATAGCACTTAAGCTTGGCTATGAATTTTCAGGCGATGAATTATTGAGAATGTCAGGCAAGAAAGTTGGCAGGGTTACTGTTATAAAAAACGATCTCCCTGGAGAGTACAATTAAATTCATTTTTAATATCTGATTGTGCAAATACAGGAAAAGCAGCCCCAGAGTTCCTCATCTCAAGAGTATGATGCCCTGCATTGAACACTCGCACTGCCAGCTCTTACCACACTTCAAGGAAATATCGTCCTGACTAAACGATGCGTTGCGTTTGGCTTGAACAGAAAAGCCAAAAGTAAGCCGCTACAGGGCCAAAGGAATCAGAGCACTTTGTCGGAGTGTATCGATATCCTGGAAGTAACCGACTTTGATTGCGACATCCTCCATAAAAAAGCGTTATGTCACAACGGTAAAACCGGCAGCCGTCGTGTTGCTGCTTGAATCGGGCTATTTGAAATAATCGACAGGGAACCGGCTGGAAAAATAATCTGCTTTTTCTTCTGCGTCTCTGCGCTGTTCGTGTTCTTCCCAGTGAGTCTGGAAATGGACTAATCGTCAGTCGTTCCGATAATCCGGCCAGGCCGCCAGAAGGATGATGATCCCCACGCTCCCCATTACCCAGGAGTAGACCGGCAGATCGCCCAGCATCGGTTTGGCGTAACCATCCAGCGCCGCGAGAATGGTGGCGGAAAGTAACAGACTGCCGCCGACGATGGCGCCCCAGGTACGGCGGTTGGCGCGGCGGATTTCACTGCGTAGCTGGTGCATTTGTCTGTCCTGCAATTCCACTTTCAGATGGCCGTCTTTGGCCTGCTGCAACACGTCGTGAACCATGTTGGGCAATTGCGGGAGTCGCTCGGCCCACATGGGGAAGTTGATACGCAGGTGTTTGATAAAGGCTTTGGGGCCAATCTGTTCGCGGATCCAGCGTTCCAGGAACGGCTTGGCGGTTTTCCACAGATCCAGTTCCGGATAGAGCTGGCGGCCGAGGCCCTCGATATTCAGCAGGGTCTTTTGTAACAGTACGAGTTGCGGCTGCACTTCCATATTGAAGCGCCGCGCAGTCTGGAACAGCCGCAGCAGCAGGTGGCCGAAGGAGATCTGGCTCAGAGGTTTGTTGAAGATCGGTTCGCAAACAGTCCGAATAGCGCCTTCAAACTCATCAATGCGGGTATCACGATCGATCCAGCCAGAATCGATGTGCAGCTGAGCGACCCGGCGATAATCGCGGTTGAAAAAGGCATGGAAGTTTTCGGCCAGATAACGTTGATCGCTGGGGTTAAGAGTCCCCATGATGCCAAAGTCCACCGCGAGGTATTGGCCTTCATTCGAGACGAAGATATTGCCAGGATGCATATCCGCATGGAAGAAACTGTCACGGAAAACTTGGGTAAAGAATATTTCCACCCCGTGTTCTGCGAGGGCCTTGAGGTCGATATTAGCCTGGTGTAGCCGTTCGATGTGGCCAATCGGAATCCCGTCGATGCGCTCCATGACCATGACGTGGCGACGGCAATAGTCCCAGTATACTTCCGGAACATATAACAGCGGCGAATCGATAAAATTGCGTCGCAATTGCGAAGCATTGGCTGCTTCACGGCTCAGGTCCAGCTCATCAAGAATCGTTTTCTCAAACTCACTGACAACTTCGATTGCATGCAATTGCCGTCCGAGAGACCAGTAACGTTCGAACGCGCCGGCGAACAGATACATGAGACCAATATCACGCCGGATGACGGGCAGGATGTCCGGGCGCAATACCTTGACCACGACTTTCTTGCCATCATGTAGCGTGGCGCCGTGGACCTGGGCAATGGAAGCCGAAGCAAAGGGGGTGGCGCCGAATTCAGCAAAGATGGCATCGATCGGCTGGCCCAGATCGCGTTCGATGATGGCACGCGCCTGTTGATCGGAAAACGGCGGCACCTGATCCTGAAGCCGGGTCAATTCCTCGGCGATATCATCGGGCAGCAGATCACGGCGGGTCGAGAGGATCTGCCCGAACTTGATAAAAATCGGCCCGAGATCTTCCAGGGCCAGACGCACCCGCTCACCGCGCGGCTGCTTGCGCTGCCACCACAGCCAGGGCATGAAGATCTTGAGAATCCGGAAGGGGCGAAACAGCGGCGTATTGAGCAGCAGCCCGTCCAGCCCGTGACGCATCAGCACAAAGCTGATGTAAAACAGGCGAAAGAACTGACTAATAGGTTTCATGCGCAGGCCGAACTAAAAAACAAATCAACCCGCATTGTACGGGGTGTGCCTGCCTGAAACCAGTAACAGAAGAGCTGGCAGGGCAGCGGTTTGTGAGAGACCGGGGAACTGACAGACAGGGGCTAGTTGCTAGTCACTAGGAACTCGCCCCTGTATTTCGTCCCTGTATGGTTGGCAGGTGTCTTCCAGACCGTGGGAGGCGATTCCATCGGCGACCTGACTGAATTCAACAAGTCGCGGCTACAAGCCCCTCCTACAACTCGCCACTCATCCCTCGTACCTGTCTCTTTGGCAGGTGTCTTCCAGACCGTGGGAGGCGATTCCATCGGCGACCTGACTGAATTCAACAAGTCGCGGCTACAAGCCCCTCCTACGACTTGTCTCTCGTACCTCGTCCCTATCGTGTTGGCATGTGGCTTCCAGACCGATCTGCAAGGTCGGGTACTGCAATTCGATGCCCAGTTCTTTGCGCAGTCGCGAGGTATCCATGCGTCGCGATTCACCCAGGTAGGAGAGCATGCCTTCGCTCAGAGTCTGTCGTGCCGCATCCATGTCGATCAGTGGCGGACGCGGCAGCCCGAGAAAATCGGCGACCGTATTGAAGTACTGGGTCATGTTGCTGTCATTGCCATCACTGACATTATAAATCGCACCCGGCGTGCCCCGGCGCGCGGCGGCAACACAGATTGCCGCGAGATCCGCCGCGTGGATTCGGTTGGTCTGCGGTGCCAGGGCTTCATGAATCATCGGTACCTGCTCACGGAGTCGCTTGATTGGCAGGCGGCCGGGGCCGTAAATGCCGCCGACCCGTAACACGATGACAGGCACGGCGTGCTTTTGGCCCCACTCGCGCAGGGTCTGTTCGGCGGCGTAGCGGCGCCGGGCACGATCTACCTGTGGATTGGGCTCGGCTTGTTCGGTCACGATCCCCCCTTGCCGATCGCCATAAACCCCTGAGGTGCTGATGTAAACCATCCGAGCGGGACGCCGGCCCTGCTGATCGACAGCCTGTAAAAAGCGGGTCATTCGCGGATCGTTCTGCCCCCGCGGCGGCGGCGGGGCAAAGTAATAGATCAGAGCCTGCTCCACCGGCAGGTCGGTCAGGGTGGTTGGGTCATCCAGATCCGCCGGGTACGCCGGAATATCCGCCGCCGTCAGCCGATCGCCATGGCGGGCCAGACCGGTGACCGGCACGTCTTCAGCCAGCCAGAGCCGGGCGACACGGGTGCCGATGTCGCCGCAGCCGACGATAAATACCTGATCGGGGGGTTTTACTGCCGGGTTCATTAGGAGATAATTCCGCGCTTTGTGATGAAAAGTTGAGTAATTTTATGAGTTTTTCTGTCAAAGTCGAGCCCAGCGGCCATACTTTTCCCCTGGAAGAGAATGAATCGATCCTGGATGCGGCACTACGCCATGGTCTGGCCCTGCCCTACGGCTGTCGTAATGGTGCCTGTGGATCCTGCATGGGCAAGGTGGTGGAAGGCAAGATCGCTTATTCCGACGATGAGTTGCCCCCGGCGTTGACGAAAGATCAGACCGCCGCCGGCATGGCGCTGTTTTGCCAGGCAGTGGCCCGAAGTAATCTGGTGATCGAAACCCGCGAGGTAGCAGAAGGCCAGGACATTCCGATCAAAAAGTTACCCAGTCGCATTGCCGAGATGACCCGGCTCAACCATGATGTCATGTTGCTCAAACTCAAGCTGCCGAGTACCGAAAGGCTACAGTTTCTGGCCGGCCAGTATGTGGATTTCATCCTCAAGGATGGACGGCGACGCAGTTTCTCCCTCGCCAATGCCCCGCATGATGATGATTATCTGGTCTTGCATATCCGTCATGTTGAAGGGGGCAGTTTTACGGGTGAAGTGTTCGACAAGATGAAGGTCAAGGATATTTTGCGCATCGAGGGACCATTCGGCGGCTTTTATCTGCGTGAGGAGTCGGATCGACCAATTATTTTCATGGCCGGCGGCACCGGTTTTGCGCCCATCAAGGGGATGATTGAACATGCCTTCGCCTCGGGCATCGAGCGGCCCATGCATCTGTACTGGGGCGCGCGGGCCAAACGGGATCTGTATCTGCCGGAACTGCCCGAACAATGGGCCGAAGAACACACCAATTTCAGTTATACCCCGGTGCTCTCCGAACCCATGGTGGAGGATCACTGGCAGGGGCGTACCGGTTATGTACATGATACGGTGATCGTCGATCATCCGCAGCTGGCCGGATACGACATCTATGCCTCGGGCCCGCCGCCGATGGTTTATGCCGGGCAGGATGCCTTCCCCGGTCACGGCCTGGATCTGGAGCACTATTATTCCGACGCATTTGAATACAACAGGGATTGAGCCGGGCCGGTAAATCGCAAATCCCGCCCGGTTCTGCTATCTTTGCAAAAGGGACAGTCGGTTCCGTAATCAGGAGCTAGTTTGGTGGTAGATTCAGTCGGTCAAACAGGTAGTCGCCTGCTGGATGAGGCTGCACAGTTATGCGATTTGTTGCGTATTGCCTATGGCACGGCGCATCGCATGCAGCAGGACCTGCACGGTGATACCTATGACAGGGCGATCAACGTGGTCAATCAGTTACACGATCTGCAACTGACATGTAACAACCTGTTTGATGAAGTCGCCAGAGAAGTCGGCGAGATGGAGTCCGGAGAATACGAGATCAAGACTGACCCCGGCTCAGATCGTTAATAACAATCCCCGGCGATAATAGTCGGCGGCCTGCTCCGTTTCATTAAGTCTGTCCAGTAACTGACCCAGCTCACGGCAGGT
This sequence comes from Thiohalophilus sp., assembly GCF_046483665.1. Taxonomy (GTDB): domain Bacteria; phylum Pseudomonadota; class Gammaproteobacteria; order UBA6429; family Thiohalophilaceae; genus Thiohalophilus. Next base: position 26,840 of record NZ_JAWOCR010000038.1, read on the forward strand.
TTCGGGCTGTTCATGATTGCCCAGGCTGGCTTCCAGATAATTGCGGGCCTTGCCCCATAATTCACAGTGCATCGCCAGTCGCCCCAGAGTCAGTAGCAGGTTGGCGTTGTTTTCCCGCCCTTTTAACCAGTGCTCCGCCTGTTGTAACTGGCGATCCGGGGTACTTGATTGCACCCGTCCGTAAAGGCGCACCAGCTCGCCGTTGTATTCCCGTTTGATCGCCTCGCGCAGGATCGTCTCGGCCCTGTCGTGTTGTTCCAGAATGATCAGACGGGAGGCGTATTCTTCCACCAGATCCTGATCGTGACGCAGGTTGCGCGGAATCTGTTGCCAGATGTTATTAAGATTTTCCGCTTTGTGGCTATTGACCTGTAACAGGTTGCGATAGACCGTCTTGCTTAACTGCTCATGTTCCTTTTCATCGAGCACATGGTATTTGTCGAGTTTGGGTAACAGAGCCTGCAGATCGCCCCAGCTGTGCAGTTGCTCGTACAGCCGGGCCAGTAGATAAAGCACATGGGGATGACGCGGTGCCAGGGATTGCAAATGCATCAGCGAGGCCAGCGCCTGTTCCAGCTGACCGTGAGCCAGTTGCAGCTCCGCCTGGGTCAGTTCCACCGCGATATCCGCCCCGGGCGCGCTGTTATGCGCCAGCGACAGATAGTGATCGCGGCGTTCGTGTGCATGCTGTTTTTGCGCGGCACGGGCGGCAGACAGGTAATTCAGTAGCGGTGTGTCACTGTCTTTGGCGTGATTGATCAACGCCCGTTCGGCGCGTCGCCAGTTCCCTTCGGCCAGCTCGATAAGACCGCGATTGGAGGAATGGCGGGCCTTGCGTCGCCGGCGTAACTGGCGCCAGCGACGCAACCGGCCCGGGACATGCCAGCCGCGCACCAGTGTGCGAATCAGAAAATAGAGCAGGAGAAAACCGATGACCACAATACTGGCAAACAGCGACAGGCTCATCTCCAGGGTGGTCTGGCCCCGGCTGATCAGGACATAGCCCGGGTCCTGGTAAGCCAGCAGACCGAGGAGTACGGCCGCCAGCAGGATCAAAAAGGCCGTGAACAACCACTTCATGAGTCGGCGCTTTCGGTTGTGTCGACGGGAGCGTCACCGCCCTGCGCCGGAGTCTCATCGTTGAGGCGTCGTTGTTGCCGGAAACTCTCCAGTGCCTGGTGAGTATCACTGATGTCCGGCAGCTCGGGATGAATTTCCCGTTCGGACAGCTGCTTCAGCTGTTCGAGCGTCTGGCGGGTCGGTGCCTGCTCGGTGTCAAAATAGGTCTCCACCCACTGGCGGGCCTGTTGCAGCCGTTCGCGATAGACGCGAGTCTGGCCGTTGAGCAGCGCCAGGCGCGCCTGCTCCAGCTGTAACTGGAGGTTCTGGGTCAGGAAAAAACGTTGTTCGGGCGCCAGCAGCGGCTGGATCGGTTCATCATGCTGGCGAATGACGACCAGGGATTTGAGGTCCTGCCACAGGGCGGTCGGCAGTTCGCGCCAGGTATCCACCTTGTCGCTCTGCGAGGCGGCCGCGTCGAGCTGTTGCCGGGTTTGCGGATCGGGGGTGGCCAGCGGCAGGCGGGAAATATCTTCGGCCAGGCTGCTCAGATTGAAGGAGAGGCCGGCCAGATCGGGCTGATTGACGGCGCGCAAATCATTGATGTCCGCGGCGATACGCTGGCGGATTTTCAGCAGGCCGGGGTCGGCCACTTCACGTAGTCGCGCGTCGGCGGATTGCAGAGCGACGATGGCAGTGGCCACGTCCCGTTCCAGCAATAGCCGATGATTGGCCAGTTTGAGCAGGTATTCAGCTTCGGTCAGCAACCAGTCGTTGCGCAGATGACTACGGCTTTTAATGAGGGTTTGCAGGGCATCATCCAGGTTTTGCTGGCGCGTCTGCACTTGTTGCAACTGATCGTCCCGGCGGCTGTTCTGTTTGCTGTGCTGACGGCGCAGGTCGGTAACGGTCTCTTCCAGCGTGGCCAGTTGCCGGCGCTGTTCGCTGGCGAGCTGCTGCTGGGCCTGCCACAGATAATAGCCGCCGGCCCCTGCGCCCAGGGCGCCGAGCAGTCCCAGCAGGGCGACGAACAGGGCGAAGCCGGCACCGCGCGCACGGGGCGTCGATTCGCCGGCGTTCTCCGGATTTGTCTCGCCCGATTCCGTGACTTCCGGGTTGTCGGCGTCGTCCCCGGGCGAGGTAATTTCGTCGTGTGGCTTGTCGTTGTCAGTCATGACCTGTTACTCAGCATGGCGCCAGTGGCGCAGTGTGTCGAGCAGCCCCTGATCGCCGGGTTGTTCGCAGACCAGGATTGGTCCGCTAAAGCCCCGTTGCCGGGCCGCGTCGGCAATGCGTTGATGAAACACCACCAGCGGGGTGTGTTGCAATATTTCCTGTTCGTTCTGCCCAATCTCGAGCAGGTTTGTCAGGGCCTCACTGCTGCTGAGACTGATGATATCAATTTCTCCCCGGCGCAGCGGCCCGAGCAGGGTTTCGGGATCGTTGGCCGGTTTCAGCCGGCGATACACCTCAGCATACTCCACCTGCGCATCTCTGGCACGCAGGCTGGTCGCCAGTTTTTCACGCCCGCCCTCGCCGCGCACAATCAGCACGCTTTTGCCGTGAATCTGTTCCGCCTGCAGGTCCGGCAGTGCCAGCAGCGCCTCGCTGTCGTGACCCTGTTGCGGCATCAGATCGGGTGAACGCCCGCCCTGTTCCTGCAGGGCCCGGGCGGTGCCCCGGCCGACACAGGCCAGTGTCAGATTGTTCGGCAGGCCGTCAGGCAACAGGGCCAGGGCGTGCTGTACCGCATTGGGGCTGATGAAGATCAGCAGGTCATAGTCCTGCAGGCGGGTCAGGGCCTGTTGCGCAGCAGAGGGATTGGCGGGTCGATCGATGGCCAGCAGGGGGAATAGCAGGGGGCGGGCTCCGGCCTGCTCCAGCTGGTGTTGCAGGTCGGCGCTCTGGTGGGGCGGACGGGTGATGACCACCCGCAAGCCGGCCAGATCATTCGGCATACAGGGCGTCCAGAATCGCGTCGGCGCCACGCGAGAGCAGGTCTTCGGCCAGGACCTGTCCCAGTTCGTCGGCGTTTTCGGGCTGGCCGGCGATTTCGCCGCGCACGATTTCGCTGCCGTCGGTGCGCCCGACCAGGCCGCGCAGCAGAATGACACCGTGGGAGAGCTCGGCGTAGCCGGCGATCGGAACCTGGCAGCCGCCATTGAGCCGGTGGTTCATGGCCCGTTCGGCGCGCACCCGCAGCGCGGTGGTCTTGTCATTGAGTGGGGCAATCAAGCGGTTGATGCGCTCATCGTCGCGGCGACATTCGATACCAACCGCGCCCTGGCCGATCGCCGGCAGGCTGATCTCCGGGCCGAGAGACTGGCTGATGCGTTCCTCGAAGCCGAGTCGCTTGAGGCCGGCGGCGGCGAGGATGATGGCGTCGTAGTGATCGTCATCGAGCTTTTGCAGGCGGGTATTCACGTTGCCGCGCAGATCGATGATTTGCAGATCCGGCCGCAGCTCGGCGATCTGGCACTGGCGGCGCAGGCTGGAGGTGCCCAGACGGGCCCCTTCGGGTAACGCCTCCAGACTCGGATGGCGGTTGGAGACGAAGGCGTCGCGCGGATCTTCGCGCGGGCAGATCACCGGCAGGTGCAGCCCGTCGGGCAGCTCCACGGGCACATCCTTCATCGAATGTACGGCGATGTCCGCCTCGCCGCTGAGCAGCCCGTTCTCCAGCTCTTTGACGAACAGCCCCTTGCCGCCCACCTTGGCCAGCGGCGTATCGAGGATTTTGTCACCCTGGGTGGTCATTTTAATCAGCTCAACCCGCAGATCGGCGTGGGCGGCTTCCAGCGCGGCCTTGACGTACTCGGCCTGCCACAGGGCCAGCTGGCTTTTGCGTGTCGCGATGCGGAGAATGTCGGTCATGACTTACTCTTGGTTTAAGATTAATGGAGATATAAAAAGAGTTTATAAAACTTTTGCGGAGCGATTCGGACAAACCTTTATAATACACCAATTCCAACTGCCCCCGATGCCCCGATGTTAAGACGTTTACTTGCCATTTCCCTGTTACCCCTGCTGCTGATGACGCTGCCGGTGAGCGCGGCGGATCAGGGAGCGCCGGCCTACAAGGTACCGCGCACCGGGGATCTGCAGGCCGATGGTCAGCTGGCGCGGCAACAGAATCTGCCGATCCTGATCATGTTTTCGCAAACCGGCTGCAGTTATTGTGAGCAGGTCCTGCAGCAGTTTCTCGAACCGATGCGCAAAAGCGGTGACTATACCGACAAGGTGATCATGCGCAAGATCAAGCTCGATTCTTTCGAGGAGATAAGAGATTTTGACGGTCAGTGGCGTGAGCCGGACGCAATCGCCCTGCGCTACCGGGCCAGTGTCACGCCAACGGTAGTCTTTGTCGACTATCGCGGCCATGAACTGGCCGAGCGCATTCTCGGGCTGACCACCGTGGACTTTTACGGTGGTGAACTGGACGATGCGATCGATCTGGCCCTGCAGCGGCTACGACCGATGAATGTGTCGCTGCAGCCTGCCGCGGACAACCGCCTGCAATAATAAATCTTTTATCTCGCAGAGCCGCCGTGGCGCAAAAAAATCTGATTTCACTTCCTTCTCAGCGAGCCCTGCATCCTGGCCAGAGTATTACTGCCAGGGGCCCTCACGACCAGAGTTCGGTGTGTTGAATGCACTCCTTCCCTGACAGCCCGCCGGAGCTTTCATAAACTACCCCACTTTGTGGGTCGTAGACGATTCTCAGTCACCCGCCGCCGAAAGGCGGCGTAACAGTTCCCGTACCTGCGGTAAATGGCGACGACTGACTTCCAGCTGATGCGCGCCCTGGTGCAGCTGCATGAAGATCCGCCCGGAGTTATCCTTGCGTAATCCCCTGATAAATTGTTTGGCTACCAGCGCATTGCGGTGAATGCGAATGAACTGATCGGCGAATTTCTGTTCCAGGGATTTGAGCGGTTCCTCGATCAACACTTCCCCGTCGTGATAACACACGGTCACGTATTTGTGTTCGGCCAGAAAATAAAGTACCTCATTAATCGGTACCAGACGTACGCCACCCTGTACCCGGGCGCTGATATGCAGCGGGGATATGTCCTGTTCCTGTTGCAATTGCGTCAGGGATTGCAGTTGGGTGCGGGTTAATCGGGTGGCTGCCTGCAGGGCCTGTTCCAGTTGTTGCTGTTTGATCGGTTTGAGCAGGTAATCCACCGCATGGGTTTTGAACGCCTGCAGTGCGTATTGATCGTAAGCGGTGGTAAAAATGATCGCCGGCGGGTTGGGCAACTTGTTGAGATGCTCCGCCGCTTCTATTCCGTCCATACCTGGCATGCGAATATCCAGCAGCACGACATCCGGCTGGTGTCGCTGGACCCGTTCCAGCACCTGGTGGCCATTGGCCGCTTCACCGATGACTTGCCAGCCGATCAGATCTTCCAGCAGGGATTGCAGGCGTGAGCGTGCCAGCGGTTCATCATCGGCGATCAGAATTTTCATGCCAGGACTCATAGGGAAAACTCAAGCAGACTCTATAGTGATGATTCATTTCGTCAAGAGCCAGCCGGGTCGCCCCCTCGAAACTGGCGGAGAGGCGATCACGAATGTTCTGATGGGCCAACTGATTGCCCCGGCCATGCGCCCGGGCGGGGTTGTCGGGTATCGGGTTGACGAGGGTGATATGCAACTGGTTGTCAACCAGTTCGCCGCTAATATCGATGGTGCCGCCATCGGTGCGCGGTTCAATACCGTGATAGATCGCGTTTTCGATCAAAGGTTGAATGAGCAGGGCCGGCAAGCGGGCATCTTCGGGCAAGGTATCTACCTGCCAGTGAACATCGAGGCGTTCGCCGAGACGCAATTTCTCGATTTGCAAATAGCGACGGCACAACGCGAGTTCATCGGCCAGCGTGACACGCTGGCGCGCATCGCTTAGCGAGGCGCGAAACAGATCGGCGAGATTTTCAACCACCTGTTCGGCCTGTTGCGGTTTATGCTGGATGAGGCTGACGATGGTGTTCATGCTGTTAAACAAAAAGTGCGGACGGATACGGGATTGCAATGCCTGCAGGCGGGCTTCTGATTCGGCCCGGACCTGACGCCGCCACTGGTGTTGTACATAGAAATAACGCAACAGGGGCCCGGTGATAATCAGTCCGATCAGCAGGTTGCGGGTCATAAACCTGCCATGCCACAGGCTACCCATGCCGCCGGGATAATGAATCAGCCAGTAGGCGCCCTCGCTGACCAGGGCAATTACCAGGAGGATTAGCAGATAGCTGCCAATCCCTGCCTGCCAGGGAGGTAAACGACGGAGCTGGCGGCGCAGCAGGCAGAGCAGCGCACAGCTGCTCAGAGCGCACCATTGGACAAACAGCGAGATTAGCCCCAGCCGGGCCCAACGCTCTGTCCACGGGGTTTCCATTGGCGCCAGGGCAATGACAATGGCCGCCAGCTCGGCGATGACCACCACCAGAAATACCATGCGGATGCCGCAAAAATCCGGCAGGAACAGATTATCCTGTCCCGGTTCGGGCAAAGTCTGGCGTGATGGTTCCGGGGTGGCGGGCATAGTCTGTTCCGGATTGATTGTGAGAGTTATGTTAACTGAATTAAAGCACGAATGGGGCTATCCCATGCGCGCTCACGATGAACACGTTATAATCAACTCCTCCGATACATGAATGGATAATCCGTTATGAGCGATGCCAGTCAGACCGACAAGCCCTGGGCCGGGCGTTTTACTGCCCCCACAGATGCTTTTGTTGAAGTATTCACCGCCTCGGTCGGTTTTGACAAGCGTCTCTACAAGCATGACATTGCCGGTTCCATCGCCCACGCGCGTATGCTGGCGCATGTCGGCGTGTTGAGCGAGTCAGAGCGCGATAGCATTATTGAGGGGCTCAAGGTTATCGAACAGGACATTGAGCGCGGCGAGTTTGCCTGGTCGACGACGCTCGAAGATGTCCACATGAACATCGAGGCGCGGCTGACCGATCGTATCGGCAGTGTCGGCAAGAAACTGCATACCGGCCGTTCGCGTAATGATCAGGTCGCGACCGATATCCGTTTATATCTGCGCGAGGAGATTCGCGAGATAAAGGCCGAGCTGAAACGGCTGATCGACGGGCTGCTGCAACTGGCCGAACGGGAGGCCGACACGATCATGCCCGGCTTTACGCATTTGCAGACCGCCCAGCCGGTCACCTTTGGCCATCATATGCTGGCCTGGGTGGAGATGCTGGTGCGGGATATGGCGCGCCTGGGCGAAACCTTCAAGCGGGTCAATGTCATGCCGCTGGGGGCCGCCGCGCTGGCCGGGACCACTTATCCGATCGATCGCGAATTTACCGCCCGCGAACTGGGGTTCGATAGTGTGGCGGAAAACTCGCTGGATGCGGTCAGCGATCGGGATTTTGCCATCGAACTGGTCTCCGATGCTTCCCTGCTGATGATGCATCTGTCGCGATTTTCCGAGGAACTGATCCTCTGGTCATCGGCGCAATTCGATTTTGTCGATCTGGGGGACAGCTTCTGTACCGGGTCGAGCATCATGCCACAGAAGAAAAACCCCGATGTCCCCGAACTGGTGCGCGGCAAGACCGGACGCATCTACGGGCATCTCATGTCGCTGCTGACCCTGATGAAGGGCCAGCCGCTGGCGTATAACAAGGATAACCAGGAAGACAAGGAACCGCTGTTCGATACCATCGACAATCTCAAGGGCTGCCTTAAACTGTATGCTGATATGATGCCGCAGATCAGTGTCAAACGTGACAGGCTGTATGAAGCCGCTCGTAGCGGCTTTTCAACCGCCACCGATCTGGCCGATTACCTGGTACGCAAGGGCGTGGCTTTTCGCGATGCGCATGAAATTGTCGGCAAGGCAGTGCGTTACGGCGTGGATAACAGCAAGGACCTCTCCGAGATGAGCCTCGATGAGTTGCAACAGTTTTCCAAAGTGATCGAACAGGATGTGTTCGAGGTACTGACCCTGGAAGGCTCCGTGGCCGCGCGTAACCACATCGGTGGCACCGCCCCCGAACAGGTCCGCACTGCCATCATCCGGGTGCGCACCAGAATGGAACAGTAACGAGTTACGAGGGACGAGTGACGAGGAAAAATATTCACCACGAAGACGCGAAGACACGAAGAATGAATCTAACTGTTTCGTGGTTTCTGGTGAGGGGGTAGGCCGGACATAGCAAAGCGGTGTCCGGCAACCCGGAGAAATGCCCGATACCACGGAGTTGATGCCCGCAGGGTGCTCTATCGGGCCTACAGGTTTCCTCGTCCCTCGTAACTCGTCACTCGTCCCTACCCATGAGACATGGGTTCGGCGGGTTGGGGATCGGCGTCGTCATCGAGCATTTGCCGGGCACGCATCAGCAGCAGACTCATGTCGTCGCCCTTGCGCCATTCGGCGATGCCGAAGCGGGCGGTGATGGTGAAATCCTCTGTTTCGGGTTCATCAATGGTCAGTTCGGCCAGCTGCTGGCGCAGGTTTTCCACCACGGTAGCGGCATCGTTGGCGTGAATTTCCGGCAGTACCAGCAGAAAGTCGGTTTCGTTCAGACGTCCGACGATATCCGCCCAGCGCAGCTGATCACTGAGTAGCTGGCTGAGGGTGACCAGCAGCGGGCGCGCATCCTCGCGCTGGTACTGCTGTTTGAAGCGATCCAGGCAGTCGAGGCGCAGCAAAATGATAGTCAGGGGGCGATCGTAGCGGCGGCTGCGGGACAGTTGTGGTTCCAGACTGTAATAGAGTCCCTTGCGGTTACGCATCCCGGTTTCGCTATCCACCATGATGACGTCGTTAAGTTCATCCTTGAGCTGGTCGCGCTCCTGCATCAGCCAGTACAGGGGTGTGATGTCGACAAAATACTGCACCTGGCCGGTATTATCCGGCAGCGGTTGCTGATGCCCCATCAGCCATAGATCTTCATGGAATTCATCACCGGGCAAATGCAGGGTGGTACTCAAATCGAACAGGGCTGAAAGGGGGGCGGACACTTCATCGACCTGCTTGTTGAGCAATTGTGCGCAGCGAACTTCCCCCAGCATCTCGCCCAGGGCGTCGTTGGCCCAGTTGGCGCGGCCATGGTTATCCAGCAGCAAGATGCCGGTGGGGCAGGCACGGATGATCTGCTGTAATAAAATGGGATCGAGTTTGTCGAGCATGTTGATAAGCCTGTTGCGCTGCGTTGGCGGAGACCTAAGCTACCGCCGCAGCGGTCAATGTGCAAGTGCGTAGAGCACGTTGCCCCGCCGCGCTGACAGCAAATCGGGTCCGGGTCTCGAAGTGTGACGTCTGTCCCGACCCGGACTGAAGAAACTGCCGCCGGCGCCGATAACCTCAGGGTGATGGAACAGCACGAGCCTATTGAGCCAACACATACCGACCGCCCCGATTTTCGGGTCATCCGGGACCGTTTTCAGCGCCTCAACCGGGCCCGGCTGGCGCGCATCAGCGGGGATTTGCGGCCGTTGCAGCAGGAATTTCTGCAACTGTTGCCATTGCTGTTTCATATCAATCATCCCCTTCTGCCCGGCTATGTCGACAAGACGACACCGTCGGGGGTCCCTGACTATTCGCCTGATGCACTGGCGTTAAGCGCCGCCCGGCGGCTGGCCAAAAGCTTCGAGCTGAAAAAGCGGGCCTATCGGCGTTTCGAGATCCAGGCGCTCTATCTGATGGGCAGTCCCGGCACCATCGCCTATTCTCCCACCAGCGATTTTGATATCTGGGTCTGTCACGATCCGGGGCTGGATCCCGGCCAGATCGAAGCTTTGCAACTCAAGGCCCAGGGCATAGAACAGTGGGCCCGAACACTGGATGTTGAGGCGCATCTGTTTCTGGTCAACCCGGAGCGTTTTCGCCAGGGTGAGCATAGTCGGCTGACCCGGGAAAGCAGCGGCAGCATGCAGCATTATCTGTTACTGGAGGAATTCTACCGAACCGGGGTGTTGCTGGCGGGAAGGTATCCGTTGTGGTGGCTGGTGCCAGCGGAACATGAGCTGAACTACGATGAGTATGTCGCGGACATTAAACTCAAGCGTTATATCCACAGCAAGGACCATATCGATTTCGGCGGACTGGCGGCCATACGGGCAGAGGAGTTTTACGGCGCCTCGCTATGGTTGTTGTACAAGGGCATCAATGCCCCTTACAAGTCGATACTCAAGACACTGTTGATGGAAGCCTACGCCAGTGAGTTTCCCGGCATCGATTTGTTGTGCGTCGAATTTAAAAGGCAGATCTATCAGGAACAGGATCCGGATATCGACGCGCTGGATCCCTATCGTATGATGTTGCACAAGGTTGAGGCATATCTTTCCACGCAAGAGTCACCGCAAAGGCTGGATCTGGCTCGGCGCAGTTTTTATTTCAAGGTCAACGAGAAGCTGTCTGATCCGGATGCGGTGGGCACACCCTGGCGGCGGGAACAACTGACCCGGCTGGTCGAACAATGGGGCTGGCCACATGGCAAAGTGCTGCGCCTGGATCGACGTGATGAATGGAAGCTGGACAGCGTGATGGACGAGCGCAAACAGATCATTCGTGAATTTACTACCACCTATCGGTTTCTGTCTGAATTTACCCGCCAGCAAGGAAACACAACAAACCTGATCAGGGCCGATGACGTGCATATCCTGGGACGCAAGCTGTATGCTGCGTTCGAGCGCAAGGCAGGCAAGATCGAGATCATGTATCGTGGCATCACGCCGGACATGTATGCCAGCCACTTGTCATTTCATCGTTTATTCAGTGAAGAGGGTGACGAATACTGGATGGTGTTTAACGGCGTGGTTCCCGCCTCTGAGTTGGCGGTGACCCGCCCGCTGCGGCGTGCCTATAGCCTGCTGGAACTGATTGCCTGGTGCTATTTCAATCGCATATTACACGCGAACACGTTAATGGGGATTTATACCGACGACACCGATTTGACTGAAAAAGAGCTGCAGCAGGTTGTAGAGCGATTATGCAGACTGTTTACGGATGACGTGCTGAAGGAGTCTTCGATTCATGAGTTGCGTCAGCCGGCGCGCATTGCGGCGATCGGCACGTTTGTGAATGTCGGGCTGGATCCTTTCTCCAGCCGGACACGACAGGGTCGTCATCTGACCAGTAATCGTACCGATGCGCTTAAATACGGTGGATTGTTCGAGAATCTTGCCTTGAGTATCGATCAGGTGATCGTTAACAGCTGGCAGGAAGTGATGACCTATCGTTATCTGGGTGTCGCCGGCCTGATGAAGTGTTTGCAGGACTATATCAAATGGTCGCCGCCGGGTTCTGGCAGGCCGCCGCCATCGATCAATGCGTTCAGTTTTTCTTCCTACCGGGGCAGTGCCATTGCCCGCCGGATAGAAAATCTTTTTGCAGGGATTCTGCGCTGTTTTTATGGCACAGGAGACGCAGAGTATATCGAATATATTCTGGGCATTGAATCGGCATACTACGTACTGCGCATCGAACATGATACTTTGCAGTATCATAAAGTTGGTGACATGAAGGCTCTTTTCCGTTACCTGGGTAATCCGCAGGCGCACTTTCGTCGATTGATGTTTGATGACGAGAGTCTGGCCGAGAATGTGTTGCCTCTCATCTACCAGAACAATCGTCCGGGCATGGTTCAGTGTTTTTATGAAGTGCGCGGTGAGCAGGTCGCGGTGTATATTCTGGATGAACGAGGTTCGCTGACCATGCAGAATAAACCGTTTTATGACGTGGTGGGCCTGATCAGGCATTATCAGGAGTTCTTTGATTGCATCCGGGAGCGTCAACTGTTACTGGGCCAGGAAGAGGTCTCCGGGGAGACTGCAATGGCGGAAGTTCAGTTTTACCGTGTCGACAGCGGTAGCGACGGGCAAAAAAGCGTTAAACCTCATTCGCTCAACCAGTATGTCAAACCCTCGGGTTATCTGCGTTTGCAGGTGCTGGTCAGTGCCGTCGAGGACAAACCGGCGTTCTCGGTGTTTTGTGAAGACCGTGAATTCTCCAGCCTTGAATATGGTCAGGATCTATATCGCCAGGTAGCTGCGCATATTGTGGGATTGCGGCGCAGTGGAGAGGCGTATCCGATTTATATTACCGATATGGATTTAGCGCCTAACCTGCTAAACGAAAGTGGTAATCAGGTTCAGACGGTCCGGTTTCTCGAGTATAAGAAAATGATCGAGGAGCGATTGCTCGCCGAATTGCAATAATGGGATTATTGACTGCGCATGGCTTCCATAATCGACAGCAGATCAGCTGTCCAGGTATTTAATATCTGTGTGAGTTCGGATTCATCGGTCTGCATCAATTGCATCGGACTGGAGGCGACCAGCAGGGTGTCCTCCAGCTCGGCGAAAATAGCAATTTTCAACGGGAGATAGGGAATCAGTTGCGGATATTGATCCGTCATCTCGCGGATTTGTTCGGGTTTTCCGTAAAAGACCAGACGATACTTGTCAGTCTGATAACCGAAATTGGTCAGCCCGATGTCGACACGCTGGACCCGGCTGACTGTATAACCGTGCTGTTTGATTACTTCCTGCAGTTGCAGCATGGCTTCCGGGAAGTTCTGGGTCGTGCGCGCCATGAGCAGACGATCATCCGCCTGTAACGGCGATGTTAGCAGGATCAGGGAAAACAGCGCTGCGAGTCGTTTTATCATCAGAATGTCGCTTCTTCGATAATGTTAGAATAAGTTTTTACCATTTCATCGCACAACCGGTTCAGCTCGGCGTTGTTGAACAGATATGCGAGACGCTTGGGGTTGATCGACATAACCTTCACGCCGTCGTCCTGTTCCACTACCGTAACGCGACAGGGGAGAAACAGACCGACACGGGGATCGATCGCCAGCGCCTTGTTGACGAGGTCAAAGTTGCAGAAATAAACGATTATCTGGTCCGGGTTTTGTTCCTGTTCGGGAAACAGGCCATCTTCCAGGGTCTGGGTGCGTATGATGCGGAAGTTTATGCCAACCGCCGCACGCTCCAGGGCTTTGACCGTTTCTTCGACCGAATAGGGAGAGTCGTGGGCGATGGTCAGTGGCTCATTATCGGTGTTGCCCACCGGATTGGGATCGGGCTGGTTTTCAAAGCTGCGCACATAACTGACGATATCGTTGATCTGGGTATCACTCAGTCCCCGTTCACGGAATGAAGGCATCGGCGTGCCTTCACGGCCGTTAACCACGGCGGCTTTGATCAGCTGATCTGTGGCGGCGATGAGAAAGCCATCGTTATTCAGTGCCGGGGCAATGATAGGCAGATCGCGGGGTCGTGAAAAGGTGACTCCGGTGCCTTCTCCGCCCTCACCCTGGTTGCCGTGGCAACTGGCGCAGTGTTGTGCATACAGGGCCTTGCCCCGTTGAGGATTGCCGTCAATATGCCCATTGGCCGGGATGACCGGTTTACCCGGGGCCCAGCTGCGAAGATGCATGACAAGCGCGTCAACCTCCGTCTCGCTAAGTTTGGGAAAAGCAGGCATGACGCGACCGGGACGACCGTGTTGAATCGTCAATTTCAGGAATTCATCGCTCACGCCATACTGAAATACTGCGAGATTCAGAGGGACACCCACCCCGCCGCCGCCATTGTCTCCGTGGCAGGCCGCACAGTGTTGCGCATACAGCTGCGCCCCATCAGGTTGCGCGACGGCGTCTGAAGACGGTTCCTGACAACCGGCCAGAACGATTGACAGCAGGCCAAATAGCAGCACAATGCGCATGCTGATTCCTTTATTGCGTGGCTGATTCATTAGAAGTCACTGTATTACTTATATAGAATCGGGTTGTTGATGCAGATCAAACGAATCAGAATTTTTAATCTATGGTGTCGCTCATGATAAAGCCTTTTGCCGAAGCCTGTGAAGAAAACAAGCGTCCGATTCTCGCGGTGCTGGAACAGCAGTTCGCCGATTGCCGGACTATTCTGGAAATCGGCAGCGGCACGGGTCAGCATGCGGTCTTTTTTGCGGCGCACCTGCCGCACCTGCACTGGCAACCCAGTGACATGGCGGAAAATCTGCCGGGCATTGGGTTATGGCTGGCGGAGTCCCAAAGTGACAATATTGCTGAGCCGATTGTGCTGGATATGCGTAAACCCGACTGGCCTCAAGCTATCTTCGACGGCATATTCAGTGCCAATACCGTGCACATCATGAGCTGGCCGGCGGTGGAGACGTTGTTTTTGGGTGTGGGGCGCGTGCTGGCGAGCGGCGGCCGCTTCTGTCTCTACGGGCCGTTCAAATATAATGGTGTGCATACCAGTGAAAACAACGCACGATTTGACGTGGGGTTACGGCAACGCAATCCGGTCAGTGGCGTACGTGATCGGAACGATCTGCAGCAACTTGCCGAGGCCGGGGGCTTGTCGCTGATCGAGGATATCGAAATGCCGGTGAATAACCGGGTGCTGGTCTGGCAGAAACAGTGACTGGTCACTAGTCGCTAGCAGCTAGAACCTGTATCCGTACAGCACAGCGTTTATTGAAAACGTAGCTTTAACCAACGACTTATATCGCTAATTTCACCCAGTGCGACCTGATGTTGCATCGCATAGGTGTGCCAGTCGATGCTGTAGCCGGCCTGTTCCAGATAATGGCGTGAATCGTCGGCCAGCCACAGAGGCACGATGGGGTCGCTTTTACCATGGGCCATGAAAACGGGCACTGTCTGGTTGGCGGGCGCACGTTCCTGCTCAAATGTATCGACCAGCGGCAGGTAGGTGGAGAGGGCGAGAATGCCGCCCAGCGGTTGGCTATGGCGCAGGCCGGTATGCAGGGCAATGGCGCCGCCCTGGGAAAAGCCGGCCAGAATCAGCTGACGACTGTCGATACCGCGCTCGCGTTCGCGGCGGATCAGATCTTCGAGCATCATTTGCGAAGCACGGATGCCGTCGCTGTCTTCGTCCTGCTGGATTTGTGGTGAGCGAATGTCATACCAGGCGCGCATGGGCATGCCACCGTTGACGGTGACAGGCAGTACCGGGGCATGGGGGAACACAAAGCGCACGCTGAGATCGTCCAGCCCCAGCTCGGGAACCAGCGGTTCGAAATCATGACCATCGGCCCCCAGCCCATGCAACCAGAGGATGCTGGATTGTGCTTCGGCTGGCCCGACTTCGACACATTCGGGTAATTGAGACATCGATTTATCGCAGGTGGTATTTGTGCCGCGATTGTACGCCCGATGAGATGCACCCGACAACTTGCGACAGGGGAGGAGAATCCCGACAGTACCGACTGCCGGGATTGTTAAGGCTGTTATTTCAGTGTTATCAGGGTGTTCGGTGGTATGTTGAACGGCATATCAATGCCGCACAAAATAAAAATTTCCCCTGCCCGGTCATCCCCTGCAGGGTGGAACAAACGAAGCGGTACCACCTGAAATCCGGCAAAGCCGGGAGCCATCGTGTTACTCCTTGTTCCAGGCCACTTACAGTAAAATCAACGGCTCTTCGGACGTTTAATTTACAGGAGTGAAAAGTGCACAAACAAAAAGGCGAAGAGAGACCCCTTCGCCTTTTGTTTCAAGTGGCGGTTTAACGCTTACTTGATCTGGGTCGTCAGGGAATCTTTCTCACCCTTGTTGTCGACCCAGCTGATGGAGACGTCGTCACCGGATTTGCCACCCGTGAACTGATAAGACAGATACGGGTTCTTGGAGACGGCCGGTCCCCACTGCGCCAGCAGGGTTTCAGTGCCATTATGGGTGCAGCTCACTTCCTGAATGAAGTGGGCGGGGATTTTCTTGCCGGTTTTCTCGTCTTTGCGCAAACCGGTTTCCATAACGTGCGTAATCAACGCTTTGACCGTGACGGTATCCCCCTTGAGGGTCGCCCGGGCTCGAATAGTACTCGCCATAATTAAAATCCTCTTGACTGAATTCGTGTGAGTTCGGGCTTAACCGCCGCAACCGCC
>NZ_JAWOCR010000043.1:0-28841 GCF_046483665.1 Thiohalophilus sp.
CGCAGTTCTTCAGTCGTCATCCGATGACGTTCAATTATTTCTGTCAGAGCATCAGTCACAAGAACGAGTGGGTCCTGTTCAAGCAGGGCCTGATCGTCAAGGTTATTGGGATCGATGGTATCGACCCCTGCAAGGGGTAAAAGGCGTTGCAGGCGATAACGAAGATAGCGGATGGCATTGTTATGCATCGCCATGGAGTCGCCCGATATGGAATCGCCGGATTGAGATGTTTTTTTGTTGTCTGACACGCAGCGTCTCATCCTGCTTATTAATTTTAGTTAACACGCAATACTGTCCAGCCGGACAGCTTGTTAAGTACAGGATAATACCAAGAGTAATATAACAATAGCCGGTCGGGGGTGCCAGCCTTGATCAGGCTCGCTTTGCCGACTAAAAACCATGCAAAACAAAAGATTAATACTATGTGACAGCCAGCAACACGTCAGTCGGTAAGCTGATGAGTCAATCCGTATAGAACCGAACGCTACTTGAGTTTTCAATCACTGACACAGGCACCGGTGTCCCAGCGAAAATAACGGGCGTGTGCTTTTTTGTACAGGTAGATACCCAGCAAGATGCCGACCATGGTCATCAAAGCCGGGATTTTTCCGGCCCCGAGCTGGACGAAAACCATACTCGGACAGGCACCGCAGACCGCCCAGCCGAAGCCAAACAACATACTGCCCGGAATGGTCCCCGGCTGGAAGAACTTTTCCTGTCTGGGAATGCGACGCGCCAGAATAATAAATCCCAGCAATGACAGGGCAACAGCACCGGCAAAGGCATATAACATGCGCAAGTCTTCCAGGATGAACATATTATGGAGCTCGTCATAATCGCCAAAACCGATACGCGCGATCACGAAGCCCATCAAGGCCCCCATCAGACCATAGGCGAGGTACATACGTGTTCTGGATTGTTTCATCAGATTGCCGCCTCCATCAATAACGACAGACCAATGGCGCTGAGCATGAATACCACGGTAGAGAGCAGGCTGGCGGGAATCAGTCGGGCACAACCACTCAGGCCATGGCCGGAGGTACACCCTCCCGCCATCTGGGCACCAAAGCCAACCATCATGCCGCCAAACAACAGGGATAACCAGACCTCCGTGGGGCCACCAAATATCCGGCTATGGGTATCACTCAACTGGAGTTCAATTTCAAATTGTCCGGAGCTCAGGGCCGCAATCAGCCCCCCGATAAGCATCGCCAGCAGAAAAACCAGGTGTGCGGTCCACGGTGTGTGGCTCACCGTCTGTGTTACTGGCGTGGTTGTGTCCTCTTCGGTTTCTGACTCATCGGATGACTTTTCATCCGCACTGGCGGCGCCGAATTCCGCCAGGGTCGCCGCCAGCAGCGCATCCTCGATTTCGCCATCGTCGGCCTCTTCGAGTTGTGCGGCGGAACGGGCCATCTCACGGTCTTCCTTCCAGCCGACCACTTTGGCCCAGCTGCCGGACACCCCAAGCATTTTACCGAGCAGCAACAGGTAAGCGAGACTCACACCGCCCAGCGCCAGCGCGCCAATCCACCAGGGCCAGTATTCCACGGCTTATGCCTCCCTGGAACGAAACGGATTCAGGCGACGTAAAAAACCTACTACTTCGTTCATTTCCGGTTCGGCATCGGCTTCGGCTTGCGCCGCAGCTGGCGCCTTGCGGTTCGGATTGGCGGCCATATGCTTTTTCAGTAACTGCTCACCCTCTGCGAAACCGGCTTCCCGTGCCAGTTCAATAGCATTTTTTCCCTCATTGTTGGTTGCATGGGGATCACAACCGTATTCGAGCATCAGTTTCACCAGTTCCACATTTCCGACAGTCACCGAGGCCATCAGTGGGGTCATACCATCTTCGGTTTTGAGTTCGTAGGAAGACATGCCGGTCTTGATCAGCGAGCGAATGACCCCGACCCGCTGTTTCTGGATGGCATTGAACAACGCCGTGGCGCTGATCTGCTCTTTGGAGCGGCGCTCGACCATCTTGCCGTTGGGCAATAAGGTCAGGGGAACAGGTTTGCCCTCCAGCGCAAGCTGGTAGCGGGCACACTGGTCGAAAAGCCCCTCACAATAGTGTTGTTTCCATAATTTCAACGACGCATCGGCCGCGAACTGGGCATAAAGTTGACAATTGGTAGTATGTGAACATGTCATATCACCTCACCTCCCGTGAAGTGGTTGTCCGGGCCTGGCTCCTGAAATTGACCCGTTTAGGGCAAATCCTGTTTATTCTGTCGGCAAATAATCTGTGAACTTTAGCACAAATTTCCTGGCCGACCGGGGCGGCAGCAGGCAGGAATGTCTGAAGGATTCTGCAGCGCTACTCGTCGGCCATGCTCGCCTGGACCTGGCGCAATTGCCTGACCCAGGGTTGCCACTGACGCAACGCTTCAGGGAGCGACTCCATCGCTTCAGTAGCATCGGCTACGGAGGGATAGGAGCCATACACCAGGGCATACTGATTGCGGTTCTGATTCAGAAAATAGCCGCCGCGTCCCTGGAGCTCATATTCGCTGTAATAGCGCTTTATCAACCGGCTGTTGCGACTGCTGGCAAGCTGAAGCGTGTAGTCATCGGAGTTCTGTACCCGTATCCACTCCTGCGGACCAAATACCAGTTCGACCTGCGGCGGCTGTCCGGGCCGGACTGCATCCTCCCGCAACTGGGCATAAGCATTGACCAGACCTCCACGGGCGGCCCGCTTGAACCAGTAATTCGCCAATTGCCTGTTAGAAGCAACACCGGTGCCGTTTTTGTAAAACAAGCCGAGATCGTATTGCGCAACCGGGTCATTCGCCTCGGCGCGCTGCTTCAAAATGGACAGCGCCTGATCATGCTCCCCGCGTTGACTGGTCGATAGCGCTTTCGCCACGTCGTCAGCAAAGGCCGGGGGGATCATCAACCCCATTACCAGGGCAACGGCACCGGCAAGCTGGAGAGAAAAACCAGGAACGCGAACCATTTCAGCCTGCAACCGGTTCATGACAGGGTAACACTGCGCTCGGCCTGCCGATGACGGTTAATGAACATAGTTAACCAGTCATGTAGCAACAAATTCGCCTGGCGTTTTTCGTCAGGCAGTAGCATACCGCTGTTGGGCAACTCATAGCGCGCCAGCAGCCGCTCTATCCCCTGATACCCGATCACTTCCGCAAGCATGGCATCATGATAAACCCGCACACTCATACTGAGATCGCGTAATAGCGACGGGCTGCTATCAAAATGCTGGGATAGCTGCAACCACTGGGTATAGGGACCAAAATCGGTGACCTGAATATTCAGGCTGTGCTGCTCGTGGGTAATTTTATAGCGTCCCTGATGTCCATGGTGCAAGTCCGGGATCAACAGACGCAAATACCGGTAGTTCTTTTCATAGAACCACATGGGTTGCCGGCGTCGATGTTGTGCAATTGTATGACTCATCAGAGTTTAATCAGTAAATCATGCAGTATCTATCGGTCAGCACAAAAGAATCTTGAACTACCACAGGTTACCACTGCGGCCAGGGGATGTGTAGGGCCGGGCCAGCCGAAAAGGACAGAATGATCGAAGGCACGGGAAAATGGCGGCAAAGCAGGTTCGAGGTCCACACAAATAAAACGGGCCGTCAATCACCTGACGGCCCGCCTTCAGGGGAGTTGAATAACCGTTATCTCAATCAAACTCCATCACCGATTCCAGGCGCTCCATGTCGTTAACCACCTTCCACTGGCCTCCCCCGGAGTCGACCCGGTTCTGCCATTCTTCCAGGCGATTCATATATTTACGCGGATCAACATTATCGCTGCTTAACTTGATAACATTTAACGCCACCACATTAAAGCCATCCAGCTGCAGCGGTATGTCCCGCACATATCCTTCTTTCAGATCCTCTTTCATATCCGAGAAGATGAGAATCGTTTTGTTCCCGGCCCCGACTTCATTAAGGTGCTCGATCGCTTGCAGGATACCGCCCGTGATATCGGTATAAGAGCTCGGTTTTACTTCCTTGACAAATGTATCAATCGTCTCACGAAATTTTCGGCGTTGCGCATTGGCCTGACTGGGCCGCGTATCGAAGGTTTGCCGATGAACAATATCCTTGCCGCTGAAGCTGCCCGTATCAATTCGGGCCACAGCAAACGTATCGCCCGGTTCCAGCTCGCTCAATATATAATTGATAATACGCTGGGCGTCTGTTAACTGCTCGGTATAGGTGCCCGATGTATCCAGCAGCATATAGACACCGTGATCACGCGCTTTGTTATGCCTGGAGCAGCCACTGACAACAGTCAGTGCAACTATCATTATTATAACAAGCAGTTTTATTGGTTTCATTTCTCCCCCTTAAAATGCGGATGCGGTATCAATTTTCTCGCCTTTATCTCCGCCTTTGCCTGATTCCTTGTTTGCCGCTATTAGCCGTTCAATTAACAGGGGC
This sequence comes from Thiohalophilus sp., assembly GCF_046483665.1. Classification (GTDB taxonomy): domain Bacteria; phylum Pseudomonadota; class Gammaproteobacteria; order UBA6429; family Thiohalophilaceae; genus Thiohalophilus. Next base: position 4,418 of record NZ_JAWOCR010000043.1, read on the forward strand.
GCAAAAATAACCAGATCGTAGATATTTTCAAGCACTCTCGCCGCATAGCGTGAGATATTGCCAACAAACCGAAGCAGCCACGCCAGGCTACGCAGGAAGCCTACTCCGATAATACCGAGCACTGTACGCAATGAATGTACAAAAGACTCGAGCGGGATCGCCACAAAGACCAGCGCAAAGGGCAACATAAAGCCCAGCCCCATCTGCGCGGCAGTGGTGATCCACAGATAACCGCCTTGCAGGGCTTCTTCACCGCCGGTCAACATGGAGGCCTGTTTCATTTCAACCAGCCATTCACGCATATAGGCCAGGCCGGCTTCCACCGAAGCCAGGACCAGCAGGATCGTGAAGGTTATCCAGATCATGCGTACACGCATCTTGTCCGGCAGGGCGCCGATAATAGGAAACAGACGGGTAATCCGCAGGGATTCCATTAAAAACAGGCCCATAGCAATTTCCACAAGAATGATCACCAGTGCAGCAACATCCGAGGTTGGCATGCCAATGATCTCACTTTTCGCCCCCACCATTTCCGACATAGGCAATGCGATCAAATTGAAGTTAATCATGGCGCCGCCTATAGCGATAATCAGCACGAATGAAGAGATGAAAAACTGGGTAATAGATGAGGAAGACAGCATTTCCAGGGCGCGATTACTGTGCTTCTGGATATTTTCATACTCATCCATATGCCGATCGATGGTGACCGAACGCTGCAACAGACTATTGACGTTCTTGTCAACCTTGCCGAGTATTTGTTTGACGTTGCGCCAGTGCGGCATCATGTTATTCAGCAGTTGATGACGTTTGTGACTGGCCTTGCGATACTCCTCCAGTGCCCGGGTATTGGCTTTGACCAGAGATTGATGGATATCCTCGAGCACATTTCCCACCATCGGATCACCTTTGGTAGAGGGTATCTTGGCGACAGCCTCCACCGCCTTGACCCAGGCAGGTGGTTCCGGGGGCACTTCGGTGCTTTCCTTGTAGTCTTCGTCAATTTTGGCAATTTCCTCGCTCAATTGACGATGCAGGGAGGGATACTCGGCCAGATCCTTGCGCACGGTGGCATCAATCCGGTCAAATTCCCTTTCGATAATCCGTTCGGTAGCTTCCCTGCCCTGGCTTAGTAATACCTCGCGATTACGTTCAAGCAGACGTTTTTCGGCGCGCATGATAGCCGCGGCAGTCAGGCGCATGGCACTGTGCAGCACCTGGCCGACGGAACGAATAGCGCGATGGGCATGTGCACGGGCTGCCCATAAAACAAAACTCAGGATAATGAACCAGATCAGCACACTTAATAAAACGCTGCCGGGCACAATCATTAATATGTCGCTCATTATTATCTCCTCACATCCTGTCAGAACGTGATAGTCCCAACCCGGGAATGGTAACGGTATTCAGGCAGACAAAACCGATAAGCGGATCACAGATCATCCGCAGTTATTTTAGTTATCAGAGACTTACCAGAAGCAGTATAGAGCGTTCAGGCGATTAAGCGAGCCGTACCTGCACGGGAAGAAGAGTTTTGTGAACCAGATACGTAAATTGGCGTTGAGTGCAGGTAAGCTCAATCCCGCGCGGTGTAATCGGATAGCTGTTTGCGCATGCGCAGATGTGCCTGGCTCATCAATTGGCTGACCCGGGATTCGCTCACCCCCAGCACCTCACCTATTTCGCGCAGGTTGAATTCCTCGTCATAATAGAGACCAATCACCAGCTTCTCCCGCTCCGGCAGCGCCTCGATGGCTTCGACCAGATGCTCCTGAAAGCGGGTTTCTTCCAGCCCATCCAGCGGCGTGGTCTGACCGGCCTTGTAGTTATCGCCCAGTTGACCGTCATCGACGCCAATATCCACAAAACTGAGAATACGGCAACTGTTGGTCTCCTGTAGGATCTGGTGATACTCGTTGAGTGTAATCCCCATCATCCCGGCAACTTCACCCGGCCGTGCCTCGCGCCCGGTGTCCGCCTCGATCCGATGCACACACTCCATCAGATCCCGTGCCCGGCGATGTACTGATTTGGGTGCCCAGTCATTGCGGCGTAATTCATCCAGCATGGCGCCCCGGATGCGGATAGTGGCATAGGTTTCAAATGTGGCCCCCTGGGAGGGATCATAATGCTGGGCCGCATCGAGCAGGCCAAGCATTCCGACCTGGATCAGATCATCTACCACTACACTGGCCGGCAGGCGGGACATCAGATGATAAGCAATCTTCTGCACCAGCGGCCCGTGCGTTTCCACGAGCTGTTCGGCTTCGCTGAGCTGGCTGGTGCTGTACATCGAAAGCGGCATCAGAATTTACCTGTATGAGCTTGCTATAATGTCGGTAGCCGCAGGCGGCAACTTGAGTATTTCTGTGTCAAACGATATTGAATAGCAATATGCAGAAAACGTGCCTATTCTCGAAAGAACTTTAACTGCTTGCTAATCAATACCTTGCATTTAGCCTGTGCTATTGCCCGGCCTCAGTGTCATGAATCCGCCACCGACGACTAACCTGCAGGAATATACTTGTCAGGCGCACAGGGACGGCGGGATCAGGCATAAAGATCCAGTAATCCATTGGTGTTCGTATTGAGCCGGGTTTCTCCCGCCTCGGTGGTCGACGCGCTATCGGCTTCGGACTCCTCGCCACGGGCGAGTCCCTGGCCCCGGCCATCAGGGTTGTCCCCGGTCTGTTGTTGTTCGGCGAAGGACTCCTGGGACACATTGACATCGCCCAGATCCAGACCGACCTCGCCAAACATTTCCCGTAACCGGGGGGCCGCCGCTTCCACCGCATCCCGCACCTGGGGATTGGCGGCGGTGATGCTCAGACTGGCCTGATCACGATTGATCGTCACCCGCAGTTCCAGAGTACCGAGTTCCGGAGGCTCAAGACGAATCTCGGCCTTTTGCATGTTCTGGCCGACCATCCACTGGATCCGCTCCCCAATCCCGTTACTCCAGTTCGGATGCTGCGGCGAAACCGTCATCGGCGGCAACTGCATTTCGGCTCGCTGCCCGCCGGCGTTATTCGCCCCTCCGAGTCCCGCCAGCAATTGATTGAACTGTCCCTGCTGTGATGTCCCGGAGCCCGTATTCAGGGACAGCGAGCCGTTCAATCCCGTTTCCGTATTCTCTGCAGCGCTGAGCAAGGTGGCCGGTTGTCGCGGATCGACAATCCGGTTGCTGGTTTGCTCGGTGAGTAGTTTGAGCAGATTCTGGTTGAAGAGCTCGTCACTGTTCTGGAACGGAGCGCCGGCAACCTGGCTCGTCGCTTCGCCTTGCGTCCCCGGTTGCATTAAATTGGCTTGCAGCGGATTGGCCTGGCGTAACAAAAAACTGGCAGCAGCCCCGGCGTCGCGAATCAACGCAGTCCCGGACTGATCAGCCCGGGACAGAACGGCCTGTCCGTCAGCCCGCGGTAGCGGTAATTCATCCCAGACCATCAGGGCGGACCAGGCGATGTCTGGTGATTCCGACGGCAAGCTGTTGCCGCCTTGTTCCCCGGTGGTTGCCGCGGGTGGCAATTGCAGGGTTGCCGATTCCCCTTCGGGGTTGAGCATTTTCAGTAGCAGGCCGCCGAACAATTGCGGTGCCAGCCCCTCGGACGGCGGCGCCGCTTCGCCCTGGCGCGTGTTTTCAGTCGTACCCTCACCTTTGGCAGCCGGTTTTGTCGACAGCGACATCATTGCAGCTTCAGACATGAATGCGTTCTCCACAGCAGTTTGTCTGTGTAACTGCAAGGGGTATGCCAAATCACACCTGGAGGAGGAAAACTTGCTATTGTCGGGTTACACCGTAACCGCCACAAAACCGGGACGAACGAATAACAATCAGTGCCAGTTTGATTAGCGCCCCCTGCGCGTCAGGAGGGTTTGCTCGGCTTGTGCCGGGCTCCGGCCAGATCGTCATTTTCCAGCTGTTCCTGCCGCTCGGCCTGATGGCGTTCGTGACGTGCAAAGCGATCCCGGGTTTTGTCCAGAATGCGGGTCTGCTGATGGCGCTGTTGCCAGTGATCGGTTTGTTGCCGGCACTGCACGGCCAGTTGTTCCACCACCTGCTGCTGATTTTCGATCGCCTGATCCAGCTGGCACATAAAAGCCTGAAAATGTTGCAACTGGGAACCACTGATCCCCTGTTCGCCATCCTGTAAAAACCGCCGCCGGTATTCTTCCCGGTATTCGCGAAGTTCTTCGAGTTTGGTTTGCTGGGCTTCCATTTGCTGTCGGGCCTGCCCCAGATCGCGTACGGCCTGCTGTTCCTGTTTTTCCGCCAGGTGCATGAGCGATTTGATACGGTCTGATTTTTTCATCTCAGATCGTCACCATCGGGACTTCCGGTTGCGGTGTGCTTGCCGGTTCTGACAACAGCTGATCCAGCTGATTGAGACTGTTCTGCCAGTTGGTCGGCTGGTGCATATCCTGACGCAGGAATTCCATCAATTTCGGATGCATGGCAATCGCCTCATCAATACGAGGATCACTGCCGCGGGCATAGGCGCCGACACTGATCAGATCGCTGTTACGCTGATAGGTGGAGTAAAGTTGCTTGAACTGCTGCACTTTTTTTTGCTGTTCGTTCGAGACAATCGCATTCATTGCCCGGCTGATAGAGGCCTCCACGTCGATTGCCGGATAATGTCCCGACTCCGCCAGTTGGCGGGACAACACAATATGCCCATCGAGTATCGCCCGCGAGGCGTCGGCGATCGGTTCCTGTTGATCGTCGCCTTCGGTCAGCACGGTATAAAACCCGGTTATCGAACCACCCCCGCCGGGGCCGTTGCCGGCACGTTCCACCAGTTGCGGCATGCGCGCGAAGACCGACGGCGGATAGCCCTTGGTGACCGGTGGCTCACCGATAGCCAGGGCGATTTCCCGCTGGGCCTGCGCGAAACGGGTCAATGAGTCCATCAGCAAGAGGACATGCTTGCCCTGATCACGAAAATATTCAGCGATACTGGTGGCCAAAAAAGCGCCGTGCATACGCATTACCGGGGTCTGATCCGCCGGTACTGCCACCACGCAGGCGCGAGCCATGCCTTCGGGGCCGAGGATGTTATCAATAAATTCTTTCACCTCGCGGCCGCGTTCGCCGATCATACCGACGACAATAACATCCGCGGCGGTATAGCGGGTCATCATCCCCAGTAGCACACTCTTGCCAACACCGCTGCCGGCAAACAGTCCCATACGCTGGCCTCGGCCGACGCTTAACAGGGCATTGATGGCGCGCACACCCACATCCAGTGGTGCGCTGATCGGGGCGCGTTCCAGCGGGTTGATCGGTTTGCCGGTCAATGGCATGCGTTCGGAGGCTATCAGGGGGCCACGTCCATCCAGCGGTTTGCCGGCGCCGTCGAGTACCCGACCCAGCACACCGTCACCCACGACGGTTTCATACACGCGACTGGTAGGAATTACCCGGGCATTGGGATGGATACCGTGAATATTACCGGTAGGCATTAAAAACAGTTTTTCCCCTGCAAACCCGACTACCTCGGCTTCAATGCTGTCGCTGTCTTCGCTTTCGACCAGACAACGGCCTCCGATGACCGACTGACAGCCTACCGCTTCCAGGGTCAGACCGACCATCCGGCTCAGGCGTCCTTCGACAACCAGGGTTTCCACCTGTTGCAGGCGTTCTGACAGACTATCAAGTCCCTGTCGCCATTTGGCGCTACGCTCAGTTGTCGGAATCGTCGCCATCGCTGACACGTCCCCCGCCGAATACGGCTGTTGAGATCCTGGCGATCTGTTTTTCAATCGTCGCATCGATGGTCGAGTTTTCTGCCACCACCTTGCAGCCACCACGACTGATCAGCGGTTCTTCAACCACTTGCCACAAGCGGTTGTCGCTATCGGCTTGATCGAGTGACAGCGCTTCACGGACCAGCTGGGCATCTTCGGGATGTAACTGAACCCGGATGTTGCGGGCACTGACCGGCAGGACGTTAACAGCCTCGCGCACTACGGCAATGACCTGCTCGGGTTCGGTTTTCAGCTCCCGGCGAATAACATGCCGGGCGACGGCCATGGCCAGTTCTCCGGTCTGCTCGATCACCTGCTCATCCAGCCCGGCAAATGGCTCGGTCAACCCTGACATCAGGCGTTCCAGTTGTTCAGCCCGACGCCGGATTTCTTCCTGTCCGTCCGCCAGACCCTTGTCGAAACCTTCCTGCTTGCCCAGCTCAAAGCCTTCTTCATAGGCTTGCTGCTGTATGGCTTCCAATTGTGAGGCGGTGGCCGGAGAACGGGGTACGGCATCGTCATGTACGTGGGGGAGCTCCCAGCGCTCATAGGCAGACTTCTGATTGTCGACCACCTTAGACGAACTCATCGCCGCTACCGCCCAGGGAAATCTCACCTGATTCTGCCATGCGCCGTGCAACTGTCAGAATCTCTTTCTGCGCGCCCTCTACTTCGCTGAGCCGTACCGGACCCTTGGCATCCAGATCGTCGAGCAACATCTCGGAAGCCCGTTTGGACATATTCTTGACGATCTTGTCTTTGACGCTTTCATCGGCGCCCTTCAATGCCATAATCAGATTCTCTGAAGAAATTTCGCGCAACAGCGACTGGATACCGCGGTCATCCACATCCACCAGGTTATCAAAGACAAACATTTGCTCCTGAATGTTCTGGCCCAGCTCCTCGTCCTGCTGCTTGACCATATCCAGGATTTGCGACTCGAGACTGGTGTCGACAAAGTTAAGCAGATTCGCGACAGTCTTGATACCACCGACTCCGGCCGACTTGATACTGTCCGCATGTCCCGCAAACTGTTTTTCCAGCGTCTCGTCGAGTTCATGCAAAGCGCTGGGCTGAATACCGTCGAGTGTAGCAACCCGGATAACGACATCGGTGCGCATATTCTCGGGTAATGCTGAGAGTACTTCGGCGGCATGATCGCTTTCCAGATAAGAGAGGACGATCGCGATAATTTGTGGATGCTCGAGACGAATCAGTTCGGCAATAGCTCTGGGTTCCATCCACTTGAGGGTCTCCAGCCCTTTCGCATTGTGGCCCATCAGGATGCGATCGATCACATTGCCGGCCTTGTCTTCGCCCAGCGCGCTGACCAGCACATTACGCAAATAGTCTTCGTTACCGATACCCAGTTCGGTCTGCTCATCCACCGTATCGCAAAACTGCGCCAGCACGTGATCCACGGTTTCCCGGTTCACATTGCTCATGGTCGCCATGGCTTCACCCACACGCTGAACCTCTTTGGGGCTCATGTGCTGGAGGATGGCCGCCGCATCCTGCTCGCCCAGTGTCATTAACAACACGGCGGCACGCTCCGTGCCGGTAATGTTTTTACCTTTGGAATCTGCTTCTGCCATATCGATTGCTATCCTGCCGCGAACTTATTTGTCGTCCAGCCAGCTCTTGACTACCTGGGCTACGCGCTTGGGTTCCTGGGAGGCCAGTTGTCGGGCCATATTCAGATTATCTTCATAGGTTGCTGCTTTGGGCAAACGGGGCTGACCGCCTCCCCCTCCGGAAAGACTCAGCTGATCCTCGGAAAGTTCCTCGCCGGTCTGGGGATCCACGACCCGGGTCGGGCGGTGGCTCGCCAGGCTACGCATCACCGGGCGCAGCACTCCAAGCAAGATTAGCAGAGCCAGCAACGCGCCACCCACTTGCTTGAGAATCGACCAGAAAGCCGGTTTCTCCCAGAACGATTCGGCCGGGATCTCCTCCAGTTGTACCGGCGGGGTAAACTCGGCGTTGATTACCTGAACCGAATCGCCGCGCACCGCATTAAACCCGACCGCTTCCTGGACCAGCGTCCTGAAGCGGGCCAGCTCTTCGTCGGTATAGGGTGTGGATGCGGGATTACCCTCGTCATCAACCCCCTGCTTTACATCCAGCACCACGGCAACGGAGAGCCGACGAATGGAACCGGGCACATTGCGGCTGTGACTGATCGTGCGATCCAGTTCATAGTTGCGCGTTGAGCGGCGACGAATCTGTCCGGTCTCCCCGGTTTGTGCCTGATTACCCGTGGCAGCATTGGCCTCTTCGGGAGCCTGGGCCTGACCCGGCGGCGTGTTGGTCAACGCGCCCGGAATCCCGCCTGCAATGGCCGAGCCGTTGACCTCTTCTTCAAACGACTGTTCACTGCGCATCGCTGGCGCATCGGGGTTATACGCCTCACGGGTGGATTCAGTACGATTAAAATCGAGATCGGCATTGACTGTCGCACGAACATTCTCCCGTCCCACCAGCGGTGTCAGAATATTTTCAATCCGGCTGGCATAGGAGTCTTCCACCTTGCGTGAATAATCGAATTGACTGGTGGTCAGGGCCAGCCCTTCCTGGTTCTTGCCGGACGATAACAGGCGCCCCTGATCATCCACTACCGTCACCTCAGAGGCGGTCATGTTCGGCACACTGGATGAGACCAGATTAATGATCGCATTAATTTGCTGTTTTTCCAGTTGCCGACCCGGACGTAATTTAAGCATCACCGAGGCACTGGCCTGGCGCTGACTGCGAATAAACGCCGACTGCTTGGGCAGGGCCAGATGCACCCGTGCGGTCTGCACCGCCGTGATTGAACTGATGGTGCGAGCCATTTCGCCTTCCTGGGCGCGATGAAAGCGCGCATTTTGCATGAACGAGCTGGAACCAAAGCCGTCTGCATCTTCCAGCAACTCGAAACCAACACCGTCGGTCTGGGTGAGATTGGCCGCGGCCAGTTTCAATTTGGCCTGATGTAATTTGTCACTTTCCACCATCAAGGTGCCGCTGTCGGGATCCAGCCGGTGATCGATCCCCGCACCCGACAGTACCTGGACCATTTCCTGGGCGCTCTGGCCGGTGACGCTGCTGTAGAGAATGCTGTAATCCGGACTGCGGGACCACAGCACGATCGCCACACCCAGCGCGATACTGGCGGCCAGCCCCACCAGCAAACCGGCCTGTTTCAATACGGGCAGATTCACCATTCCCTGAAACGGCGCATTGAGTTGTTCAGCTTTAACAAGATCCATAATCGTGTACTGTCATATTGTTAAATAATTAAGTTCGGTTCCCGGGCAGCGGCACAAAGCGTGATTACCGAACAACCGGCGTTACTTTATTCATCCGGCGACCTCGCCACTTCACGAATCAACGCCTTACACCTGCATATTCATAACTTCCTGGTAGGCGCTAACCAGTTTATTACGTACCTGCAACATCGCCTCAAACGCGACACCGGACTTTTGCTTGGCAAGCATCACCTCGGACAATTGCACATTGGGATCACCCGATTGAAAAGCATCTGTCAGCTGTTTGGCTTCCTGCGACGCATTATTGACTTCATTGATGGAATGTTTGAGTAGATCCGCAAAGTCGGACTGGCCGTTGGCGGTTTCCTGACTGGCCTGGAGTCCCTGGGTCTGCGCACCCTGGGCCTGGGCCGCCATGGACCGCATCTGTGCCAGTAGCATATCGGGGGTAATCGTTGTGTTGCTCATCGGTTCATTCTCCCTCTCTGATGGCTCGATTTCATTCAGACAGTTTCAAAGCCGCTGGCTTCGGGAACGCGGATGCCGGCCTCACGCATTCTGGCCAGCTTGTAACGCAGGGTGCGCTGACTGATACCCAGTTGCTCGGCTGTAACCTTGCGACTGCCATATTTTTTAATGGCATTGAGGATTAAATCCCATTCGCGATGTCGCAGATCCTGATTCAGCGAATCGACATCTGTATGGTCTTCGGCATCAGACTGTGTCGCGGGCGCCGGTTGCGATGTCGCAACCGGCGCCGGTGTAACCGCCGCTGTCTCCTGAACAGGCACCGTGGCCGTCTCAAAATGTATGTCGCCGGCCTCGATCGCTACGCCGCCGTGCAGAATCATGGCCCGTTGCATCACGTTATCCAGTTCACGGATGTTGCCGGGCCAGGTATGGCTTTGCAGGCGTTGCAGTGCGCCCTCATCCAGCTGCGGAATCATCCGCCCCGCGTTACGCGCCTGCTTTTCCAGTAAACGCTCGGCGATCGGGCCGATATCCTCAATTCGTTCGCGCAACGCCGGCAGGTGCAGGGGGAACACGTTCAAACGATAAAACAAATCCTCACGAAAGCGGCCTTCGGCCACCACCTGGCGCATATCGCGATTCGAGGTCGCCAGCACCCGAACATCGAGCTGAATGACATTGTTGCCCCCCAGCCGTTCTACTTCCCGTTCCTGTAATACGCGTAGCAACTTGGCCTGCAGGCCAATATCCATCTCCGAGATTTCATCCAGTAACAAGGTGCCGCCCTGGGCCTGTTCGAACTTGCCGGGACTGGCCTTGTAGGCACCGGTGTAGGCGCCCTTTTCATAGCCAAACAGTGTTGCCTCCAGCATGTTCTCCGGAATGGCGGCGCAATTGATTGCCACAAACGGCTGTTCGGCGCGGCTCGAATGTTGATGAATAAAGCGCGCCAGAACTTCCTTACCGACCCCGCTTTCGCCGGTAATCATCACCGTCGCATCACTGTCGGCTACCTTGCGCGCCATAGCCGCCAGCTCCTGGGAAACGGGGGCCACGGCCACCATGTCGGTTTCGGCTTCGGGTTGACCGATATACTGCCCCACCATGTTAACCAGCACTTCGGCCTCGAAGGGCTTGACCAGATAATCGGCGGCACCCTCGCGCATGGCATCCACCGCCTGCTGAATCGTGCCGTAAGCGGTCATCAACATCACCGGAATATCGGGATACTGGCCACGCAGCCGCTTGAGCAGCGTTTCACCATCCATCTTCGGCATGTTGATATCACTGACCACGATATCGAAGTGCTGCTGTTCCATCGCCCGTAATGCCTCGATACCGTTGGCGGCCAGGACACTCTCATAGCCGGCGAGCTTCAGGGTGTCCTGCAGTGCTTCCGCCAGGGCGTCGTCATCTTCCACGACCAGTATGCTGGATGCAGTCATCTCTGCCTCCTCGTTGGGTTATGCCAGTTGCCCGACCAGCTGTCCGCCTGCCTGCTGGCGGGCATCAGCCTGGATCGGCAGATACAAAATAAACGTCGAACCCTCGCCGGGCTGCGATTCCAGTTCAATCCGTCCCTTGTGATTGCGAGTGATCGCCTCCACCACGGCCAGCCCCAGTCCCGTACCATCCTTGCGGGTGGTATAGAAGGGACTGAAGATTTCTTCCCGTTTGTCAGCGGCAATTCCCGGTCCGGTGTCACTGATCCGGATCACAAGCGATGGGCCATTGCTCTCGGCCCGGACTGTCAGACGCCCCCCGTCGGGCATTACCTGAATCGCGTTCATCGCCAGGTTTAACAGTCCGCTGAGCAACATCTGGCGATTGCCCTGTATCACGCAACCATCACTGTCATCATAAGCGGCGAACTGTATATCGCTGTGACGCAGGCTGGTTTCGATATTGGCCTGCAGATCCCGAAACAGATCGCCGGCGGTAAACGATTCTTCACTGACGGTACCGCGACGGGCGTACATCAGCATGTTTTCGATCACCTGCTCCAGGTGGCGCAGGCGCGAGAAGATTTTTTCCGCGGCATGAATGCGATCCTCATCTTTGAGGTGCTGGCGTTTCAGTTGCGAGGCATACAACAAGGCCGAGGCAATCGGAGTACGAATCTGGTGTGCCAGGGAAGCGGCGGTTTCGCCCATGGCTGCCAGCCGCTGTTGCTGATTGAGGCGATCCTGCATGCGCCGGATCTCGGTCACATCCATCAGCAACAGGATCTGTCCGGGCTCGGCACCCAGCGGACAGGTGGAAATGTTCACCCGGCGACCATCGCGCAATGAAACATCGGTGCCATCATCCGGCCCGGGAGCAAAAGCCCGGCCAATCACGGCGGACCACGGTTGTTGCAGCAAGGGTTCGCCCAGCAAGTCCCCTGCGGCGGGATTGTGTTCCTGGATCTGACCCTGTCCGTCGAGCACCACCACGCCGCCGGGCAGCACGTCCAGCAGCAAAGCCAGGCGGTTGGCCAGCCTTTCCTTTTCGGTCAGTTCGCGATAGCGCTCATCATGCGCGGCGGCCAGTTCCTGGTTCAGATCGGTCACGCGCGATTCCAGTAACCGGTAGGATTCGGTCAGCTGGCGGGAGAGCTGATTGAAGGTATTGAACGCTTCTTCCAGGGCCCGGGACTGGCTGGGGGTTTCTTCTGCCATACGATACTTGTCCGGTTGCATTCCTATGACGCCATAATTGACACACAGGAAACCAAGAGCAAGAACCGTGCCTGAACCGGTTTTTATTGAAATTCAACAAGTTGGGAGATTGAAATCGACGGGAGTCAAAATCCTGTCACCGCCTGGACAGGTTTGTTCAGGCGGTTTCAGCCCGTTGCAGACCGAGTTTGCGCATTTTTTCCACCAGGGTAGTACGGCGCATGTTCAGGCGCTTTGCGGCATGCGCCACCACGCCGTCTGCATCGTCCAGCGCCTGTTTGATCAGGGCATACTCTATTTCCTGCAGATGTTCACGCAAATCCAGCCCCTCGGTCGGCAGACGTGCCGGCTCGCCGCTCACCTGCCGCTGGGGCTGGACTTCCAGTTCCAGCAGCGAGTCATCCTCAATCTCTTTTTCCAGTACCTCGACCTCGATACCCTCACGGTATTTCTCCGGCAAATCCCGGATATCCACCAGCCCGTTGGGAAACATTATCACCAGCCGCTCGATGAGATTGGCCAGCTCGCGGACATTACCCAGCCATTCATAGTCGCTCAGTGCCGCCAGCGCGGCCCGGTTGAAACGTACCGAACGCTGCTGTTCGTGTTCGATGCGGGTCAGCAGCTCGCCAATCAGTAGCGGGATATCACCCCGACGCTCTCGCAGAGGCGGCATTTCGATGGGAAATACATTCAGCCGGTAATAAAGATCCTCACGGAAACGTCCGGCACTGATCTCCTCTTCGAGGTCACGATGGGTCGCGGCAACTATCCGTACATCCGCCTCGATGCTTTTGTTACTGCCAACCCGCTCGAACACCCGCTCCTGAATCACTCGCAGCAGCTTGACCTGCATGGACAACGGCATATCGCCGATCTCATCCAGAAACAGGGTCCCGCCGCGGGCCATTTCAAAACGCCCCTGGCGGGCGGTCAGGGCACCGGTAAAGGCGCCTTTTTCATGTCCGAACAGTTCACTTTCCAGCAGGTCCGGCGGGATCGCACCGCAATTGACCGGAACAAAGGGTTTTTGCCGACGGCCCGAATGATAATGCAGATTACGCGCAACCACTTCCTTGCCTGTGCCCGACTCGCCGAGAATCAGGACATTGGCATCCGCGCTGGCCACCTGCTCGATCTGCTTGCGTACTTCACGAATCGCCGTACTTTTCCCTACCAGGCTGCGAAAGAGAGTCTGGGATCCACTGCCGGGATTTTCGGCCTGGCGCCGATGGATGTCGGCCTGGTGCAAGGCATGATAGAGCTGACGATATCTGAGAGGATATTCGATCTTGCCAGCGATATATCCTCCGGCAAAACCGCTCTCGGTGTCGGGAGTGCCACGTTCACTAATCAGAAGAATAGGGATGTCCCGGGGAAAGTAGTCATACAGTGCCTTGAGCTCTTCCAGGGTTGTGGCATCTTCCGAATGCCGGCCCAGAACAATGATATCCAGTTGCACATCGTTGTGATTGGCTGCCTGCCACTCACCATAGTCACATCGCTGGACGCTGCCGTAGTCGATAAAATCGAATAACAGGCTCACATCTTCGGCACGCTCATCGTCCCAATCGACCAGCAACATATGCTGTGCCAGCCTCTCCGGGTCTTTGTGGGACAAATGATCGTCAACAGAATTAGTAGTCACTGGAACGCATTAACCGATAAATTATGTGGTTTGAGGGATATCAGGTGAAATATTAATCAGTGCCTGGCGGCATGTCAAAATATTGTCACCCGGTTAACAAAAAGTTAACCTCCGCAGCCATTGCCGGGGCAAGGACAAAAACACAATCGCCACACCGGACCTCTGGACACCCACAATATATATAGTATGTTCAGCGCCCGCCTCCCTGGCGCTGGTGTGCAATTTCCCGACGATGACGGCGGAATATCCATTTTTCCAGCCGGACCCGGATCTCATCCTCCAGCGAGGCAAAACGGGAACAGATTCGCCATACCCCGGGTTCCACTTCATCCTGGCGGTTTTCCACGGCCAGTTTGAGCGCCCGCGGCAGGCGCGGTTCGAGAAACAGCTCCAGCCAGCCCCGGGGAGAAATGGGTGCATCACAATGCCACTCGATTCCGCTGGCCGCCAGACGCACCAGTTGGCTGGCGGGCAGGGACTGTTGTTGACCCAGCAGCTGGGTGACCAGCTGAATCAGCAGGTCCAGCTTCATTTCCAGCCCCTTCAGGGCAGCATTGTCACTCTCCCCGGCGTCACTCGCCGGGGGCAGTTCAAGCAGGGAGTCCAGTAACAAAAAAGTCGTGAGGTTATGCTCGTAACCGGCGGCCGGATCAAGCGGAGCATCATGCCAGAGGACTCCTGCCTCCGGCGTCACCACCACCCCGTCGGGCAGACATTCATCGTTGCTCGCTGTCATCTGATCAGTATATCAGCCGCTGTGATGGCGGTAGAGCTTCATGGCCTGACGCGCCTGCTGGCGCTGGCCGAGATAGTCGCCCAGACGTTTTTTTTCCGCCTCGCCCAGGGCAATGGACTCGCGATCGATGTCTATCACATCCTGCAGCAGGTGCTGAATGTCGTGCAGGGCGCCGGGCATCTCCGGATGTTCGAACAACTGTTCGATAATGGTCTGGCGCTCCTGTTCCATCTCGGCGAAGACCTGCCAGTTGGACTCTCCTGCCTGCTGGCGCATACCGCGGGTCAGGTTCAATACCTTGCGGGCATAATGTCCGGGCGATAGATAATATTTTACCACTTCAGCACACATGGATTCAGGAACGCATCGCATCCAGGCCGGTGGCGGAAGTACCTTCCTGGATGAGAGGCAATTCGTCCCAGGCGCTTTTGACCGATTTCATCAATGAAGAGACTTCATCCAGCAGGACCGGATCATTTTCCACATTGGCCCGGGCCAGACGCCGCGTCATGTAATCGTAAAGATCGTCCAGATTCTGGGCAATCTCGCCACCGGACTCCAGATCCAGACTGGCGCGCAGGCCATCGATAATGGAAATCGCCCAGCTGATATGCCCGCCCTTTTGCGCCACTTCGCCGCGTTCCATATGTCCCTTGGCGGTGGCGATTTTTTCCAGCGCGCCATGCATTAACATCTGGATCAGACGATGCGGATCCGCCGATTCTACGCCACTGGAGACACCAATGCTGTTGTAGTGTTTAACCGCACTATGTAGTTTTGCCCTGTTCATCACGACACTCCTGCTGTTGGGTGATGTGGTTACTGTCTTACATCGTTGCTAATCGTGAAGCCGAACTTCAGCTATTGCCCGGTCCATTCTTACTGTTACCCTGAGCCCCTGGCAGCGAACTGAGCTGCTGACTGAGGTACTCACTGGTGGCTTTCATTTTGCCTACCGTCTTGTCCATGGCGGTGAACTCCTTCATGTAACGTTCCTCAGTTTCCGCCAGACGCCTTGCCAGCTTTTCCCGCTCTTCACCAATCGACTGGAGACGATCGTTAAAACCTTCGGTCCTGACAGTTAAAATCCCGTCCTCATCCAGCACGCTGCCAAGCAGTTGATCCAGCCTGGCGGCCACGCCGTTGGAGAAAACCACCTGGCCGCGATTGCCGGTCTGGTCACCCTCGACCTCGATGCTTAATCCTTCGGCCCGGCCCATGCCTTCCAGTTCGCGGCCATTGCCACGCCCGCCCAGACTGCCCAGTCGCCCGGCCACATTCTCGCCCGGCTCGCCCTTACCCGGCGTCAGGCCGGTAATGCGGCTCAGTGATGGTGAGATATCGCTCAGTTCAACCCGTGAATTGCTGCCAAAACGATTGGAGATAATCTGCAGCCGCCCCTGCTCGGCCCTGACGCTGACCTCGACATCGTTGCGTTTGAACATGGGATCGCCGTTGATCGTGGCTTGCAACCGGGTTGCCAGTTGCGACAGGGAATTATAGGTGCCGGGTTCCAGCGACAGAGCCCCCGAGGCAATACCGTCGACTCGCAAGGTGAAACGATTTTCGGCATCATTGAGTACCAGCGGACCCTCCTGCGTCAGCGCTCGCCCGGTTAACTCCCCCCGTGCCGGCGCCCGGGTAATTTCCAGATCATAAGCTCCCGGCTCGGTCGCTTCGCCGGCAGCCAGGAATGTCACGCCGGGATCGTCCGCGGAACCGGAACGGGCAAACAGGTTGACCACTTCCTGGCGATTGCTGGCAATCGCCTGTTGCAGGCGACCGCTGTTCAGCGTGAGGGTACCATCGCGCCGGGTTTCAATCCCGATACTGGCCAGCGAGGGAAACTGTTGGTTAATCCCGGAAAAATCGGTACCGATCTCCCGACGCAACATACTAGCCACACCGCGTACCGAGGCATCGCCTGACAACGGTCCCGCCTGTTCGGTTTCCGGGTCGAAACCGGTCAGCTGTTCCACCACCTGGATCATCTCGTTGTATTTTTTAACATACCCCTCAATAGCCGCCACCACATCCTGGCTTTCCAGTTGCACATTCAGGCGAGTACTGCTGCCGGCGGAACCCGGCTGTAAGCTGAAGTTTACGCCGGGTATCACATCCTCGAAATCATTCGAAGCACGCTGGATATCAATGCCATCGACACGCACCCGCGCATCTGAAGCCGCCGCCACCTGCTGCAGATTATTGCCGCTGGCGCGCTGTCCGGTCTGATCATAGGCCAGGTTGGACAGACCGTTCAGATCGCCGTCACGGCCATCACTGTCCTCCACCTGAACGCGAATGCTGTTGTCACTCCCGGGTTGCTGCGCGCTTAAGACCAGTCGATAGCCGTTACCATCATTCATGACCGATGCCCGGATCGGTGCCTCAGAGTCGTTGATCGCCACGGCGATATCACGCAGGGAGGCCTTGTCCGGATCAATGTCGATCGTTACCGGCACGTTATCGGGATTGCTCTGAAAAGTATTGCTGTCGGGATCATAGGCACCGAGCTGAAGTGTGATTCGCCCGCTGCCAAAAAATTTATTGGCTGAATCGAAAGTATCGCTCGCCACCTTGTGCGCATTGGCCAGCTCGATCACTTCGAGATCGTATTCGCCGGTCTGGGCCTGGTTGGACGCGCTCACGCTGACTACCCCTTCGTTCGCCGCATTGGCCTTGATGGCGTTAAAAGTTTCCGAGTCCCGCAGGGCCTCTAGCGAAGCCTGGAACTCGGAAACCGCGCCTTTAAACGTCCCCATGGCAGACAAACCTGCCTGGAGTTCCGCTTCCTTGCGGTCGAGTCGTTTTTTGACGGGGGCTCCCTCCGCCGCCACCAGCTGCTCAACCAGTCCATTCACATCCATGCCGGAGCCGATACCTGCTGATGAAATGGTTGGCATAAAGTACCTCGGTTAATCCACAATAAACTGATGGTCTGCCCGGCCCGAAAGCCGGGCAGACCGACCTGCAGGGTAGTTATGCAATTGCAATGCCACCCCCTGTCAGGCCTTCAGCTCCACCAGAAATCCCCGGCGTTGCTCCGCCTCCTCGAGGAAATCCGCCAGATTCCGGGAGATGGCCAGCATCTCCTCCGACGGTATCTGGCGAATCAGCTCCTGGGTCTGTGAATCAACCACCCTGACGACATAACGTCCTGTTTTGTCGTCCACGCTGAAATCCATATTGCGCTTCATGGACTGTACGTACTCTTTCAGGTGGCTAACAGCCTTTTCCAATGCCTCCGGTGACATCTCGATCTCCCGGCTTTCCGCCTGAACACCAAGGTTGTCACCGGCAACAACTTGCCGTGTTTCGGCAACCTTGCCTGTGGCATCGGTCGAGGTACTGCGGGAGTCCGTCTCACTTACCTGCACGACCACACTGGCGATTGAATGTGTTGCCATAACGTCACCTCTCTCTGTGTGGAGGACCGGCTACGTCCTCCGGGTTCACAGGATTATGAGCTTACTGGAGCAAGCTCAGGACGTTCTGGGGCTGCACATTCGCCTGCGACAACATCGCTGTACCTGCCTGCTGCAGAATCTGCGCACGGGTCAGCTCGGCGGTTTCCTTGGCGTAATCCGCGTCACGGATACGGGACCGGGCTGACGTCAGGTTTTCTGCATTGGTCGACAGGTTGGCGATGGTGGAACCAAAGCGGCTCTGAATCGCGCCGAACTCGGCTCGCTGATTGCTCACGGTGGCCAGCGCGGCATCCACGGACTGCATCGCCAGATTGGCGCCTTCCACGGAACTGATATCCAGATCAGCCACGGCATTCAGTTTGGATGCCTCGGTCGCGGTTTCCACGGTCTGTCCGGCACTGCCACTGACACTGAAAGACTTGGTGGAATCAAAGGTAACCTGACCCGTGATATTGGCTGTCGCACTACCTTCGCCGCCTTCACCACCACCGGCAGGAATCACAGCATCCCCAACAGAGACAGCGCCGGCATTGGTGCTGTTGCTGATTTCACTCAGGGAGATGTTCTCACCGGTATTGTTCGACAGAACGACGCCCTTGCCATCGTCACTGACGCGCGCAGTCACCCCGGTTTTGGAAGACACATCGTTGAACGCGGAAACGGCCCCGGCCAGACCGTCGTTGCCTTCCGTATCAGTGATGGTGAAAGAGATTTGCTGGGCTTTCTCGTTATCCGATTTCACATCCAGCACATAGGCACCGGCTTCGCTGAACTCAATGTTCTGCTCGGTCTTGGCAAACGCCTTGACCCCGGTCGTATCACTCTTGGCATCGACCATCTCGGCGATTTTCTTGGCGCTGGTACCGCCATCGATCTGGAAAGTTTCAGTACCCAGTGAGCCGGCGACTTTCAGTTCTTCACCGGCAATTCGCTGGGCATCTGTACCGGTGGTTTCCACCCCTTCCACCCGGAAGTTACCGTACTGGTTGGTGCGGAAGTTACCGGTCGTGGTCTGGATGGTCTGGTTGGCATTTGCGCCGACCTGGAAAACGGCCGAACCGAAGGTGCCGTCCAGCAGTTTCTGACCATTGAACTCGGTGGCCGTGGCGATACGATCCAGCTCGGAGACCAGCTGCCCCACTTCCGACTGCAGAGCCTGACGGTCCGAGGCGGAGTTGGTGGCATTGGCGGACTGAACCGCCAGCTCGCGGATACGCTGCAGAATGTTACCGCCCTCGGCCAGCGCGCCCTCGGCCGTCTGGGCCAGGGAAATCCCGTCGTTGGCGTTTCGCACCGCCTGATTCAGGCCCTTGATCTGCGAGGTGAATCGCTCGGAAATGGCCAGACCCGCGGCGTCGTCCTTGGCGCTGTTGATACGCAGACCGGAAGACAGGCGCTGCAGGGAAACCTGCATATCTTCCTGTGACCGGTTCAGGTTGCGCTGCGAGTTCAGCGACATGATGTTGGTGTTAATAACTTGAGGCATGACGCACTCTCCTAATTTTCTCTGCCCGGCGTCTCGTTGGAGGTGACCGGGACAAAATACCTAGCGGATATACGGGCATTGACCTGTATTCACCGCTCCCATTGGCACTAGCGTCCCGGGACGGGGGTTTTATAGGGTCGGGCGGAAAATTTTTGCCGGCCTCAAGTCATTAAAATTTCTGGAATTTTCAAATTTCACACCAAAAGTCAGAATAGTCAGGTGGGATAAACCCATTTTCGGAGAAAAAGATTAACGCAGAGGCGCAAAGGCGCAGAGGACGCAAAGAAACAGGTAAATAGATACCCCCTGGTGAGTACCCCGGAAAACAGGGGAAATAAATACCACTTACTCTCGCAAAGTGCCGTTGAATTTACCACTATCTGACGAGCAGCAGCTTTTATCCCTGGGGCGTGGTAAAGGTTCTACGTCTGAGGTACGGAGTCAGGATAAGAAGACGAGCCAAAGAAGTCCCCTGTGCGATCTCTGCGACTTTGCGCCTCTGCGTTAGATTTTCTTGATCAGATGTGGTTGAACAGGGAGATGCCCTGGACGCGGGTGAAGGCTTTCTGGGAGGCTTCGAGGCCGGTGAGTTTGAGGTTGAGATCGCTGACAGCCTTGGCATAGTCGAGGTCTTCGACTTCAGAGAGGATTTCGCGGATCTGCAGTTGCTGGGACTCGTTGATATCCTGCTGTCCGTCCATGGCATTGAGCCGGGCACCGACATCGGCCCGCACGTCAAGGATGCGGCCCAGGACTTTATCCATGCCCACCAGTGTCCGGTTGATCTCGTTGTGCAGGGTCGTGTTGGCCTCCGCCTGGCTCTCATTTTCATTGCGCAGGGCGTCGATAAAACGCTGGATGGTCGTAAATACATCCTGATTCATGCTCGGACGGATCACGAAAAAATCACCGTCGGCCGGCTCCCCTTCGACCTTGGTCTGCACTCCGCCAAAACGAATGGCCGCCCCTTCCTGATAAGGCGTTCCAGCCGGCACCACTTCCTTACCCTCGCCGTCGATCACCTTGTAGGTGATTGCCTGTTCATTGTCCGGCTGCTTGTGGGTTTCAAAAATGAGCGCATAGGTGCCGCCCTTGTATTCCCCGGTAGTACTGCCGGGATCGATCACTCCCGAACCGCGGTTACCCGGATCATCCAGGGTAACGAAATCACCGTTACCGTCCTTGATATTGCGAAACACCCGGCTACCGGCGTCGCCGGTGGGGATAGTCCGGTTTGGACCAATGATTATCTGGCGCTGACCATCATCCCCGTCATAATCAAACCCGTTAGTCTCATTGCGGGTGAAGGGAGTGAACTTGCTCTTGCTGCCGGCAAACATATATTCGCCGTTGATATCGGTGGAATTGGCCAGCCCCAGCAACGCTTCCTGTAATTGCGAAACTTCCTGGGCGATAAATTCCCGGTTTTCGTTGGTTTGACTGTCGTTGTTTGACATGACAGCCAGCTCACGTACCCGTTGCAAAATATCAGTTACATTCTGCAAGACCCCCTCTTCCAGTTCCAGGCGGGCGCGTCCGGCGTTGATGTTATCCTGGTATTGTTGAACAGTTTCCAGCACGTCACGCTGATTGACAATCTTGGCTGCGGCGATAGGATCATCAGACGGTTTGGCAATCCGCCGACCGGTCGCCACCTGCTCCTGTACCTTGCTGAGCTTTTCCTGTTGCTCAAGCATGGCATTGATCGCAGTTTGCTGGGCTTGATGAGAAGAGATGCGCATCGTCATATCACCGGAAGGCGTTGATCAGCTCTTCGAGCAATTTGTTGGCGGTGGCCATGACCCTGGCATTGGCCTGATAGAGATTCTGGTACTGCACCATCTTGGCCGCTTCTTCATCGAGGTTGACGCCCGATACTGCCTGTTTACGTTCGATAGCCTGATCCAGCAACAGCTTCTGTGCATCACGGTTGATTTCAAGCTCATGCGTCTTGCTGCCCACCCGTGAAACCAGCTGCGAATAGACCTCCGAATAATCACTGCTGCCGTTATCCAGCACCGGCTTGCTCTGCAAGCGAGCCAGTTCCAGAGCATTGCGATTATCGCCAATCCCGTCCTTGTTAAATTCAATGCGAAACACATCCCCGGCTTTGGGGTTACCGGTAAGCCGTACCCGGAAACCGTAATCCTGGCCATCCGGAGTGGGGAAAACATTGGCGCCTTTGTCGGGATCGTAGGGAATACGGGTCGTCAGTTCAGGCGGCTGGGCCGGTTCGGCCGGGGTGGCCGGACCACCGCCCTTTTCATTGGCGCTGATGGCCGGTTGCGCCGGACGGGCTGATTTCTGGATCGGAATCGCATTGCCGCTGTTATCCAGTATTTCGTAATGCGTGTCATCCACAAACCGGATAGCAAACGGCGGATCCAGCTTGTTACCCCGGGAAAACGCGGTGTGACCGGTATCTTCGACGACGGCTGCGCTGATCTCAGCATCGCCCTGATTGCTGACCAGTGCCTCGGTCCGTACCGGCGAGGCAGCAGCGATGTGTTTGGTATTTTTCACCAGCGGCGAGAATACTTCCCCGCCATGACGGGTCGGACGAATCACAAAACTGTCGCCATTGGCGATCCGGGTACCCTCTTCAAGGTTGATGCGAAACCCTTCTGATTCGATATGTCCCGGCAGCTTGTCGTATTCCCCGAGCAGTTTATCATCCAGCATACGTACCAGGCGGTATTTGCCATCGCGATGACTGAGCTCGTAATCACTGGTGGTCAACTTGTCGATGTCCGTGATCTCGGCGCTGATCTTGTAATCGCCCTGATTACGACCGTTGGGCAGGATATTGGGCGCCAGTTCCTCGGCCTGGGTGAAGAAGTTCTCGCCCAGTTTGCTTTCCAGATCCATGCCAAGGCGATGCTGTTCGTTAAACGTTTTGGTAATGCCCACGGCAATACGACCCAGCTCGTTCTGGGCCGGATCCAGAACCCCGTTACGAAATTCCAGGATGCCACCCAGGCGACCGCCGGAGATAAACTTGGTAATCACCGAGTCACTGGCATTGCCCTTGAAAACGATTTCGGCATGGTTGGGATCGAAACGGCTTTTCTCGATAGCCATCTCGGAAACTTCGCTGCCCACAACCAGTGTCTGGCCGTTTCCAATAAAAACATTCAGGCGCCCGTCATCCTGCTCACTGACTCGCACCGAGACCAGTTCGGACAGTTTTTGCACCATCCGATCCCGCTGATCGAGCAAATCGCTGGGGGGCTGGCCACTCATTTCCTGTGCGTTGATAATGGTATCGTTGATTTTTCCGATGGATTCGGCCAGGTCGTTAATATCAGTCACCACACTTTTCATTTCGGCCGTGGCGCCTTCGCGCAGCGTATCGAAACGATCATGCATGTACTGGAAACGATCTGACAGGGACTGGGCTTCGCTCAGCATAACCTGTCGCGCCGACGTGGAAGAGGGATCTTCGGAAACCCCGTTAACCGCGGAAAAGAAACTTTGCAGTGCCGGCGCCAGACCCGCGTTGGGATCAGATAACAGATTATCCACCTGGCTGGTGTACTCATAATTGGCGCGAAAGGAACTGTCGGTCGACGTATTGGTGCGTACCTCGCCGGCGACAAAATCGTCATAGACCCGCTCGACGTTATTCACTGTCACACCGGTGCCGATTGCGCCATTACCTGCCAGCTGGGGTGTGCGCGTTCCCATATCCACCCGCTGACGGGAATACCCTTCGGTATTGGCATTGGCAATATTGTGGCCGGTCGTGGCCAGGGCACGTTGTGACGCTAACGCACCCGAAACACTGACACCGAGCAAATCACCACTGGCCATAATCGTCGCTGCCTCTTATCGGTTAACCGGTGGCCTGCACGCGCTCGACATCTTGTCGAGCCACGGGCTGTTGCAGGACATTGCGTTGCATAATGTCGAGTATCTTGTCGGCATACTCGGGATCCGTGGCATAACCGGCGCGTTGCAGGGAACGGATAAACTGTTCCGGCGAAGCTGATTGCTGCAGGGCTTCGCCATAACGGGGATTACTGCGCAGGAACTGCACATAATCGTTGAAGCTTTCTTCCAGGGAACTGTAGGCTCGAAATGGCGCTCGCTCCTGTACCGGCAAACCATCGCGGTATTCCAGGGTCTGTTTCATGACCTTGTTACCCTGCCAGTTGTGACCGGCCTTGATATTGAACAGATTGAAGGTGGGTTGGCCATCGCCATCGCGCAACATATATTTGCCCCAGCCGGTTTCCAGTGCCGCCTGCGCCACCAGCGCCTCCGGCGCCGCATCCAGCTCCTTCGCCGCCGACCGGGCCAGTGGCCACAGCGTCTCGACAAAATCCTCCGGGCCCTCGAATTCCATATCCGGCCGGGATTTTTGCACCTCGGCGGATTGGTGCTGGCGTGCCTCGACCGACGGCGCGATGCTGACCGCCGGCAAACTGGCGGGCGTGGTCGACTCGCGCTGAAGCGGCGAGGATTCGCCGCCGGGCGGCAAATATTGATCCAGTTGCCGCACCAGATTATCGGCCAGTCCCAGCCCCTGCCCCCGCGTCATCTCCAGGGAAATCTGCTTGTCGAACATGTCGCGGTACAGTTCGCTCTGGTTGCTGTCGAAAATCGGATCGCCAAAGCTCGCCTCACGCATGCTTTTGAGCACCATCTGCATAAACACCCCCTCAAACTGCTTGGCCACCTCGTGCAGGGTCGCACGCGGATCCTGCTGGGACTGATGGCGCAGGCGCGACAGATCGGCCATATCCGTATAGCTGGACGACTGCGAGAGACCGGCAACTTGGGGTTGTTCGTTTAACATACCCTCAATATGCACCATCCATGCCAAATTTTAGGGGCTAGGGGCTAGGGGCTAGGGGCTAGGGGCTAGGGGCCAGGGGCCAGGGGCCAGGGGCCAGGGGCCAGGGGCCAGGGGCCAGGGGCCAGGGGCCAGGGGCCAGGGGCCAGGGGCCAGGGGCCAGGGGCCAGGGGCCAGGGGCTAGAACCTGGAACCTAGAAC
>NZ_JAWOCR010000034.1:0-4938 GCF_046483665.1 Thiohalophilus sp.
CCTCGTCCCTGTGTTGTCTAGGGCCAGTTACTGTAATACGCGTGTTTTTTCAGCACTTTTTTCACATACTTGCGTGTTTCGGGATACGGCGGGATGCCCTGATAGCGGTCAACGGCATTTTCTCCGGCGTTGTAGGCGGCCAGCACGAGTTTGAGTTGCCGGGGATAGCGTTGCATCAGATCCCGCAGGTAGCGTACACCGCCTTCGATATTCTGGCGTGGACTGTAGAGGTCTGTGACGCCATAACGCTCGGCAGTGGCCGGCATCAACTGCATCAGACCGGAGGCTCCCTTGTGCGAGGTGGCATTGGGATTGAAGAAAGACTCGGTATGAATCACCGCCATGATCAGCGCCGCGTCAATCTTGTGCCGGTTGGCCACGGTATGAATAATGTTTTCAAAGCGTAGATAATTGGCAGCAGGCGCTGTATTAAAAGTGCTGTGACCGGCGGCATAGCGCCCCAGCCCGATCGGACTGCCACTTTTGCGCACCAGCTTGTGGGCCCTGTCGAATTGGGGCCGATCGGTGATGACCCGCGAGCCGTCGGGCAACTGATATAAATAGTATTCGGCCAGAACTGGCGGAGCAATTCCCCACAGCAGTCCCACAGACAGTACGACGGCAGTGACAGGCAGTTTCATAGCGACTCGGTTTCTGTTTTTCTTAAAATGGACATGATTATATCGGTTACCCGCGGGGAGAAGTTTAGGCCTTTTTTGGCGGCGTCAGCCGAAAGACTGACTCCTGCAGCCAGTCGAGTCCTCGCTTACGAAAGCGTTCATTCTGTGCCAGCACGTCTTCCGATTCCAGACGGTCGACCTGATAGTGTTGTTCGTACAGCTCCCGGATCTCTGTATCAGTCACGGCAAAGGGCGGCCCGTCCATTTTGGCGGGATCATAATCCAGAGTGATGAGCAGATGCGGGGCTGACATTGACACCAGAGTATTGAGAGTTTGGACATAACGGCGACGCATGTCCGATGGCAGGGCAATGAGCGAGGCCCGGTCATAGACCACGTCGATCTGCCCTGTATCCTGCGTTGTCAGGGCAAACAAATCGCCGCACAACAGAGTGATCGACTCGCCACGCCAGATATCGCAGTGCTGATTTTCGATGCGCGTCGCGCGTAGATGATTCTCGGCAAAAAAATCCTTAACCGCCCTCGGACTGACTTCCACACCGATCACCTCGTAACCCTGCCCGGCCAGCCAGACCAGGTCCAGGCTTTTACCGCACAACGGCACCAGAACCCGGGCGCCCGGCCTGACCGCCAGGCTGTGCCAGTGGGCGCGCAGATGAGGATTGATCTCGTCGAGATGAAACCCGATCAGGTTATTCTCCCAACGCTCGTGCCAGAAATCCGGTTCCATGCCTGCTCCATCAATCAAACGGCCCGACAGTTTACCCTTTCCCGGCCCGGATCCGAACCCCGCAAAAGCCCGTGACGCCGGTTTTTCACCGGGCAACAGCCCGCATAGAACCGAGAATAGCCGCTAACCACTGAAAAACGCCGACGACACCGAATCCGGCTGTTATCGGTGTAGGCAGTGAACCTGTACTCTCGATAATCGATGTTTACCGGGTAAGGGTCGAAGCCCTGTCCTTGATAATCCGGACAACATCACCGAGGGTGGGTTTTATCCGGCAGGGTGATTGGCCTATGATGAGACGATTGAATGGAACAGGAGGCAGGCCATGACGCAAATCGTGAACAACGCGCAGTACAGTATCGACGCGCTGGAACTTGGACCGATGGAGAACTTTATTTACGTGATCACCGATCATACCAGCGGTCGGGCTGCCGTGGTGGACCCAGCCTGGGAAGTGCCGGAGATTCTGGCACTGGCCGAACAACGCGGTATCAACATCACTGACATTCTGCTCACCCACAGCCACCACGACCATATCAATGGTGTTGAACAGGTGCTACAACAATACGACGCCCAGTTACACCTGCTCAAACCCGAAGCCAAGTTCTGGGGTAAACACCTGGATCTGCCCACCCTGCATCATGGCGGTGATACCATCAAGGTCGGTGACACAGAGATCCGGGCCCTGCATACCCCCGGCCATACGCCCGGCTCGGCCTGTTATCATATTCACGATCAGCTAATCACCGGCGATACCATGTTTGTCTGGGGGTGCGGGCGTTGCGATCTCAGCGGCGGTGACCCGGAACAGATGTACGACACCCTGAACAAGCTTGCCAAACTCCCCGGCAATACCACCACTCTGCCTGGCCACAACTACGCGGACCAGACCACCGCTACCATGGAAGAACAGATTCAGGGCAATCCCTTCATGCACTTTCACGACAAAGGCAAATTTGTCGATTACCGCATGCACATCCACGACCGCGTCCGCGAAGAGCCCTACCACGCCGAGCCGGCGGACGAATAAACAAACCCAACGCAGAGGCGTAAAGACGCAGAGGAAAACATTTTATACGAGACGATGGCGGAAACTGCTCACCGACTCAGACCTGCATCACACATAACAAAAAAGGCGCGAAAGCGCCTTTTTTCTTACACAGATAATGGTATTACCATTCTCTGTGCTATCTTATTAAATAATTAATTTTTCTCTGCGTCTTTGCGCCTCTGCGTTAATAATTACTCTCACTTCTCGGCGACGATGTAGATCATCCAGGATTCCTGGTTTTCCACTTCGCTCACTTCTTCGTATTCACCGGTGCCTTCCAACTCGTCCTCATCCTCATCGCTCTCTTCGTATTTTTCCCAGTACACACGTGACTTACTGAAGCCGGCTTCTTCGAGCAACTCGCGCACTTCAGGAATAGCCCACAGACGCCACTCATAGGTGAAGGCATTTTGCATACGGGAACCGTCATCGAAGTCGAAGTGGATAGCGCATTTCATATGATGGTCAATGGGATTGAAGGCAACATGTTCCCAGACATAGGTAGCCGGTTCATCCTCGATCTCGGTTTCCTCTTCCAGCACGTCCTCGCACTCTGTACCGCCGAACAGATCCAGAATCAACAGGCCATCGTCCACCAGACTCTCGCGGGCCTTTTTGAAGTATTCGATCAGTTCATCACGCTTTTCGAACAGGCAGTAACTGAAGTTAAAGGCACAAACGATATCCACCTGCGGCTCGGTTACGTTGCGCACGTCGTCGATGTGCAGGGCAATGCGATCAGTCAGATCGCCGCCTTCGGCCTCGATATTGTGCTTGCGGCCCCACTCGACGGTTTCTTCATCGTAGTCGACTCCGATAGCCGTGCGCTGCGGATCCGACTTGCACCACTCGGCGGCCAGATAGGCGGTGCCGCAAAAATCCTCTTTCATGCTCAGGGCCTTGCGGCCGCGCAGTTCAGGGAACACCTGGTCAAAAAAGGTCACTTCCGCTTCAGGGGCCTGCACCGACTTCTGATATAACACATGCCGGTCCGCCTGATCGGCCATGGTCGGTTTTTTGCCTGCCTTTTGTTTTGCCATTTCCTGTCCCCTGTATCAATTGCGTTGCTGTCCGAATTTCGGGCGCTATTATATAGGGTTTACACCGTTTTTGTATGAGCGATTGTGTGGAAATTGTCCGACTCCGGCAAATTACCCCGGGCAGATGGCCTGCAAATGAAGCCACCGAAAGTACCGAATAATGAAATATGTCGGTGTCCCTGGTGAGTTCGGTGCTTTTGGTGTATTCGAGAGTAGCCAGTTCGACCACGGGACTGCCACTGGCGCAGGCGCAGGCGCAGGCGCAGGCGCAGGCGCAGGCGCAGGCGCATTTTGTCACAGGTCCCGCTGGTGTAAAATGGATATGATATGATCTTGTCTTTGCTGTCAATGGCTTGCAAATTACATGAGTAAACACGTTCAACGCCAGCGCACGATCCCTGTCCAGGTCGGCCACGTCACAGTAGGGGGCGATGCCCCGATTGTGGTGCAGTCGATGACCAATACCGACACCACCGATGTGGCTGCCACGGTCCAGCAAGTCCGCGAACTGAGTCAGGCCGGCTCCGAACTGGTCCGCATTACGGTCAACAGCGCCGAGGCCGCCGCAGCGGTCCCGCAGATTCGCGAGGCGCTGGATCAGGCTGATTGCACAACTCCGCTGGTGGGCGATTTTCATTTCAACGGCCACAAGCTGCTCAAGGATTATCCCGACTGCGCCGCCACGCTTGCCAAGTACCGCATCAACCCCGGTAATGTGGGCAAGGGCAAAAAACGCGACGAGCAATTCGCCCGCATGATAGAAATGGCCATCCATTACGAAAAGCCGATACGTATTGGTGTCAACTGGGGCTCGCTGGATCAAAGCCTGCTGGCTCGCATGATGGACGAGAATGCGAAACTGCCCGAACCGCGCGAACCGACCGCGCTGATGCACGCGGCGGTAATCACCTCGGCCCTGGAAAGTGCCCAGCAGGCCGAAGAGCTGGGGCTGCCGCACGACAAGATTATTCTCTCCTGCAAGATGAGCGGCGTACAGGATCTGATCAGCGTCTATCAGGATCTTTCGGCACAATGCGATTACCCGTTACACCTGGGCCTGACCGAAGCCGGCATGGGCTCAAAGGGCATCGTCGCCTCCACTGCCGCACTGGCGGTGCTGTTACAACAGGGTATCGGCGATACTATTCGCATCTCCCTGACTCCGGAGCCGGGCGGCGATCGCTGCCAGGAAGTAGTGGTCGCCCAGGAAATTCTGCAATCAATGGGGGTGCGCGCCTTCACACCGAGGGTAGTGGCCTGTCCCGGCTGCGGTCGCACCTCCAGCACCTACTTCCAGCAACTGGCGATGGATATACAAAGTTATCTGCGCCAGCAGATGCCCCGCTGGCGTGAACAATACCAGGGCGTTGAAGAATTATCCGTAGCGGTGATGGGTTGCGTGGTAAACGGCCCCGGTGAAAGCAAGCACGCCAACATCGGCATCAGCCTGCCCGGCACCGGTGAAAAACCGGTTGC
>NZ_JAWOCR010000010.1:0-7128 GCF_046483665.1 Thiohalophilus sp.
TACCAGGTTCTGGTAACTGTCTTGTAGGAGGGGCTTGCAGCCGCGACCCGAGAGAAAGGGCACGACCGTCGCCGATGGCATCGCCTCCCACAAGCCCCTTCGGGCGGGGCTAGCTGCTAGTTACCAGGTTCTGGTAACTGTCTTGTAGGAGGGGCTTGCAGCCGCGACTCGGGAGCAGGGGCACAACCGTCGCCGATGGGATCGCCTCCCACAAGGAAAGTAAAGTAAGGCAGGCCGGACATAACGATAGCGGTGTCCGGCGGATTTTGCCCGACACCGCTGCGCTTTATCGGGCCGACATGCTGAGAACTCAGAACTCAGAACTCAGAACTCAGAACTCAGAACCGGGATGAATGAGGATAAAAGATGCTCAAGATCATTTATATTGCTGTGATCGTGCTGCTGGTCATTACCGGCCTGGTCTTCGCCGTGCTCAACGCCGAGCCGGTGCAATTTAACTATTATTTCGACAGCCTCTCGATCCCGCTTTCTTTATCCATGCTGGTGGCCATGATCCTCGGCGCGATCCTCGGGGTCCTGGCCAGCGCCGGCGCCATCTTGCGTCAGAAACGGGAGATCCACCGTTTGCGCAAGGCGGTGGATGTGGCGGAAAAAGAAATTAATAACCTGCGTTCGCTGCCGCTACGCGACGATCATTGATGGGTATCGAGATCCTCTTTCTGTTGCTGCCTGTGGCGGCGCTATCCGGCTGGTTGCTGGGGCGTCGTGGTATGTCCGTGCGCCGTCGTGACGACAGTTGCCTGGAAATGCCCAGTGAATATATCAAGGGCCTCAATTACATCCTGAATGAACAGCAGGACAAAGCCATCGATCTGTTCATTCAGATGCTGGATGTCAACAGCGAGACCGTCGAAACGCATCTGGCCCTGGGCAGTCTGTTCCGTCGCCGGGGCGAAGTGGATCGCGCCATTCGGATTCATCAAAACCTGATCGCCCGGCCGACACTCAACAAGTCGCAACGGGCCCTGGCCCTGTTCGAACTGGGCCAGGATTACATGCGTGCCGGATTGCTGGATCGGGCCGAGTCCCTGTTCGGTGAGCTGGTCGACAGCGCCCCCCATTCCCAGGCGGCCCTGCGACACCTGGTGGATATCTATCAACAGGAAAAGGACTGGGACGATGCCATCCGGGCGGCCCATCGACTGGAACAATGCGCCAACACGGATCTGTCTTTCATGGTGGCCCAGTTCTATTGCGAACAGGCGGAACAGGCGCTGCGTCAGGGCGAACCATCACGGGCGCTGAAATTGTTGCGCCGCGCCATGGGTGAGGATCGTAACTGCGTGCGGGCCAGCATGATGGAGGGCGACATCGAGCGCAGTGCCGGCAATTACAAGCACGCCCTCAGAGCCTATCAACGTATCGAACACCAGGACCCCGAATATCTTTCCGAAGTCATCCAGCCGCTGCTCGAATGCTACAAGGCACTGCAACGCAAGGACGAAGCCATCGACTATTTCACTACGCTGCTGGATAAATACTCGGGTATCTCCACCATGCTGGTACTGGCCGATCTGATTGAAGAGCGCGACGGTGAACTGGCGTCAACGGAGTTCATTACCCGCTTTCTCAAACAACGGCCTTCGGTACGTGGCATGGATCGGCTGATCGAACTGAACATGGGACAGGCCAGCGACTCGGTGCGTGATAAATTGCATGTCCTTAAAGAAGTCACCGACCAGATACTGACCAACAAGTCGGTGTATAACTGTATCCATTGCGGTTTCAGTGGCAAGTCCCTGCACTGGCAATGTCCCAGCTGCAAGCACTGGAACACCATTAAACCGATTCACGGTGTAGAAGGAGAATAAGGTGAGTTGTTCATCACCGGTGATTGTTGCCCTCGATTATGCCAATGCCCGCGATGCCCTGGCCTTTGCCGATAACGTCTCGCCAGAGCGTTGTCGACTGAAAGTGGGCAAGGAACTGTTCACCGCCGAAGGCCCGCAACTGGTACGCGAGCTGGTCGCGCGCGAATTCGAGGTGTTTCTTGATCTCAAGTTCCACGATATCCCCAATACCGTGGCCAAAGCCTGCGCCGCGGCCGCCGAACTCGGCGTGTGGATGATCAACGTGCATACCCTGGGCGGCTCAAAAATGATGACAGCCGCCCGCGATGCCGTGGCTCAATCCTCCCGCAAGCCTTTATTAATCGGCGTCACGATCCTGACCAGCATGGGGGCGGAGGATCTCCAGGAAATCGGATTGTCCGGGGAGCCCATGGCTAATGTCGAAAAACTGGCGACGCTGGCAGCCAATAGTGGACTGGACGGCGTCGTCTGCTCCCCAAGGGAAGTCAGCAGCCTGCGCCAGAAGTTGCCGGCAGATTTTCAGCTCGTTACCCCCGGCATCCGGCCTGCCGGCAGCGCCAGCGGCGATCAGACCCGGATCATGACTCCCGCCGAGGCCATCGGCGCCGGCAGCAACTACCTCGTCATCGGCCGACCCATCACCCAGGCCGAGCATCCCATGCAGGCATTGAGTATGATCGAACAGGAACTTGAAACGACCCCGTAGGACGGGCTTGCAGCCGCGACTCGGGAGCAGGGGCACAACCCGTCGCCGATGGGTCGCTCCCGGCATCCATGCCTCCCACGACATTAGTCCGTCCCTGTACGTCAATCGCCTCCTACCAGAGAGGCGGTTTGTAGGAGGGGCTTGCAGCCGCGACTCGGGAGCAGGGGCACAATCCATCGCCGATGGCATCGTCTCCTACCGAGAGATGGATTGTAGGAGGGGCTTGCAGCCGCGACTCGAGAACGGCGGCACGACCGTCGCCGATGGCATCGCCTCCTACCAGAGCGGCGGTTTGTAGGAGGGGCTTGCAGCCGCGACTCGGGAGCAGGGGCACAACCGTCGCCGATGGCATCGCCTCCTACCGAGGGATGAGTTGTAGGAGGGGCTTGCAGCCGCGACCTGCTGTTTGTAGGCAATATCTTACAAAACTTTCCGAAAATTCCTACACACAACCGCTTGAATCTTTTTTGCGAAGTGACAATAATGATATGCGTCAGGACGACGACCAACCACTCGACAAGGAGTCACACATGAAAAAACTAATCCAATCTCTCGTTTTCTCTTTGAGCATGCTGTTTGCCGGTTTTGCCTTTGCCGGTCCGGTGGATATCAATACGGCGAACGCCGCTGAACTGGCGGCCAATATAAACGGCGTGGGTGAGAAAAAAGCAGCTGCCATTGTGGAATACCGCGATCAATACGGCCCATTCCAAACAGTGGAAGATCTGATGGAGGTGCAGGGCATCGGTCCCGGCATTCTCGCCAGAAATGCGGATAATCTTAAACTGAATCCCATACAGGCCAAACTGGGTCATAAAGAGTAACTCTTCAATAACCGGTTTTCCTGACGCCCGGGGGCGCAACCACACGGTTGCGCCTTTTCTCTTCATGCTTTCTGGCTGTCGGCAAACTGAGTCAGCCTGCCGGCCTGATATAGCAAGACGGTAGCAGGTACACAACTGCGCACGCCCCCTTATTGACATCGTTATAGCGCGCCGTTTCTATGGCCATCGACGACAAACTTCAACGTCAATCCATATCAGGACCGATATAGCGACAGTATATTGGACAAATCTGCACCAGACACCGCCTTCGCTTTGGCCTGCTTACTATTGTCAACTCTTTCTTCAACACTCGATGCTGAATAAGTTGCCCCCATCGAAGCCGATTTGCTATCTTAGCGAGCAATCAAACCAGAGCGTGATGTGACCATGAAGCCAATCAAAAAAGCGGTTTTTCCCGTTGCGGGGTTAGGTACCCGCTTTTTGCCCGCCACCAAAGCCAGTCCCAAGGAAATGTTACCGGTCGTCGATAAACCGCTGATTCAATACGCGGTGGAAGAGGCGATCTCGGCCGGTTGCGACCAGATGATTTTTGTTAACGGGCGTAGCAAGCGCGCGATACCCGATCATTTTGATAAGGCTTACGAGCTCGAAACCGAACTCGAGGAAAAGGGCAAGACCAAACTGCTGGAAGTGGTTCGGAACATCGTCCCCGACCATGTGAGCTGTATCTATCTGCGCCAGGCCGAGGCACTGGGACTGGGCCACGCCGTTCTGTGTGCCAGACCGGTGGTGGGCGAGGATCCTTTTGCCGTGATCCTCGCCGACGACCTGATCGATGGTGGTGATAAAACCTGTATGCAACAGATGGTCGAGCAATACGAACGCCACGGTAACAGTATCCTGGGTGTCGAGGAAATTCCCGTGGAGGACACCTCCAAGTATGGCGTGATCAAATCCACCGCCATCGACGAGCGTCTTTCCCGACTCGAGGATATTATCGAAAAACCTTCCCCCGACAAGGCCCCGTCTAACCTCGCCGTGGTCGGTCGTTACATCCTCACCCCGCCGATTTTCGATCTGCTGGCCAGCACCCAGAAAGGCGCCGGCGGCGAAATCCAGCTGACCGACGCTATCGCCGCCCTGCTCAGGGAACAACCGGTCCTCGCCTACGCCTTCGAAGGCAAACGCTACGACTGCGGCAGCAAACTCGGCTACCTCCAGGCCACCGTCGAATACGCCCTCAAGCATCCCGAGCTCAAGGACGACTTCAGTGCCTACCTGCTCGACTACGTCAAGCAAATCAGCGCATAGAGCTGATTCGCACCGCCGGATAACGAGGACGAGGATTCACGATAGAATCACCTCCCACAAGAGAGAGGGTTTGTAGGAGGGGCTTGCAGCCGCGACTCAAGAACGGCGGCACGACCGTCGCCGATGGAATCGCCTCCCACTAAGAACCAGGAACTCAGAACTCAGAACTCAGCACTATTTCTATGCTAGCATTATGCTGTCACTCTGTGCTGGAGGTGAGAAATGGCCACAGTAACCGTACGAAATTTACCCGATGACGTGGTCGAGCGACTTAAAAAGGCAGCCGAAGGACATCAGCACTCCATGGAACAGGAGGTCAGGGCGTTGCTGCAGCGCTATTACGGACCCAGGGAAGATATTCTGCGCCGGGTACGCGAACGCTGGGATCAAATGCCGCCGGTGAACCCGGATGAGGTAGAGGCGTGGCGGAATAAGGGCCGACGTTAATGGTGATTGACACCATGGTATTTGCCTACGCCTTGCTCGGCGTGGAGCAATACCGTGATACGTCCGTTGCCGTTCTGGAAAAAACCGAATCGATTATCGTGCCCGATACTCTCCGTGCCGAACTGGCCAATGTGCTCTGGCAATGGGTGCGGCGCGCCGGGACCGCGGCAGGAAAAGCCCATGACATCATGGAAGATGCCGAAGCGCTTTATACCCATGTCGTAACGAGCGAGGATTTGTGGCAACAGGCACTGGCGTTCTCAATAGAAAACAACCCCCCGGTCTATGACACACTTTTTATTACCGCCGCCGTACAACGTGACATACAAGTCGTCACATTCGACCAACGCCTGCGCGCGGCATTTCCGGAACATACCCTGGAACCGGATGAATACCTGAGGCGGGCATAGAGGGCGCACCCAAAGCCGCCAGCTTGAAATCTGTGGGAGGGGCTTACAGCCGCGACTCGGGAAAAGAGGCACGATCGGTCGCCGATGGAATCGCCTCCCACTAAGAACCAAGAACTCAGCACTCAGAACTATTTTTATTCAGCGCGTAGAGTGCGTCCCACGCACCAAACAAACTAAGAGAAACCAATGCAACAAGACATACGCTGGATGCAACGGCTGGACAATTATGAACGGGCACTGGACAAACTGGACAATGCCGTCGCCCTGATGCAGCAGCGGGAACTGTCGGATCTGGAAAAGCAGGGCTTGATCCAGGCTTTTGAATTCACCTATGAACTGGCCTGGAATATGCTAAAAGATTATCTTGATTGGCAGGGGATCAACAATATCGTCGGCTCACGGGATACCATACGGGAAAGTTTCAAACTCGGCCTGATTGCCGACGGTCATACATGGATGGAAATGCTGCAGGATCGAAACCGAACCTCGCATACGTATAACGAGAAAATTGCCAACGAGATCATAGAGAATATACAGCAACATCATGCCGAACAACTGAACAGCCTGCGCGACACATTTGTAAAAATCAGAAATGAACAAGCCTGAAACACAAGAATCAGGCTTGTCAGCTGCTGATATAAAAAAAATACACGCCGTGTTTACCCGGCATCCTGATGTGGAAAAAGCCATATTATACGGCTCGCGCGCCAAGGGCACCCACAGACCCGGCTCGGATATCGACATTACCCTGGCAGGTAATATCAGTTGGGATGAATTACAGGCGATAACCCTGGAACTGGACGATCTGATGCTGCCATACCAGTTTGACCTCTCGGTGCACGCCATGATCGACAACCCGAATTTACTCGACCATATAAAAAGGGTCGGCAAAACATTCTACGCCAGGGAAGAATAAATAAGTTGGCAGAATTTTTTAGTACTAAGTACTCAGCACTCAGATCTGCAAACTGCCACCTGCGACTGCTAACTTTACTTTCAACCAAGAACTCAAAACTATTTTTTAACTCAGATATGTACGCTGATATAACCACAAAACAAAATGACATCGAGAAATTGTGTCAAAAATATCACGTCCGGCGCTTGGCAATTTTCGGATCAGCGCTGGATGACTCATTTGATCCGGAGCGCAGCGATCTGGATTTTCTTGTGGAATTTGAGTCAATGCCGCCAGCTGAATATGCGGACACTTATTTCGGATTGCTGGAGGAACTGCAAACCCTGTTCAAACGGCCCATTGATTTAGTTAACGAATCGAGTCTGAGTAATCCCTGGTTGCAGCGCGAAATTCAACAAAAGCAATCACTCCTGTATGCCGCGTGAGCCTGAAAAATACTTGCACGATATCTGGGTGGCTGGCTCGCGAGTGCAGCAATTTTTCCATGGTAAGACTTATGAGGACTACCTGAAAGACGAACTCCTGCGTGCAGGCGTGGAAAGACAGTTTGAGATTATATGGGTGAGGCGCTAAACCAGCTTGCCAAAATTTCACCACAAATCGCAGAGTCTATCCCGGAATATCGACGAATTATTTCATTTCGAAATATTCTGATACATGGGTATGCTGATGTCGACAATGCGCTGGTGTGGGGTGTTGTGGAAAGCAAACTACCAGCCTT
>NZ_JAWOCR010000015.1:0-49068 GCF_046483665.1 Thiohalophilus sp.
CCGGCCAGCCCGCAGGAGCGCATGCCCTCATCCCTCTCCACCTGCGGGTTACCCCGATAATAACCGTCGATTGCCGGCACCAGCATATCCTGAACTTCCTGCGGAGCATTTTGCCAGTAACGTTGCGGCTGATGTTCCCAGGCCTTGTTGTCGAAACACAGCACCAGCAGCTCCGAGGCCTCGGTCACCTGCGCCTGATCCCAGGCAACGGCTCGAATCGCCTCGCGCTGTCCGGGATCGCGTACGCGCACAAAACGCCAGTTTTGAATGTTAAACGCAGTGGGAGAAAGGATCGCATGCTCCATCAACTGGTTAAACGTCTCCTCCGGCATCTGGTGATCGGGGTCATACCATTTAATGGCGCGTCGTGTGCGAACCGCTTCGCTGACTTGCATAACTATCTCCCTGACTAATAAACCTGGAAAAGACAACGATAAACAACTCGACAGTTTTTTCAACCATGTGACATTTATGCAACATTTAATGCGTTGACGGCCCGTCTGTTTCTCATGGACATGCCTGCTCCGGGATGACAGACTTTGACTATTCATCGATGTGTTGTAGCGGGTAATCCCACAGCCGTCATGTCTTAAATACTATTAATAGCTTTATGGGAACATCAACAACCCACGTTAGCCGGGAACGAAGTCTCACACCGCCGGTCAATCACTGTTGAGAATCAACTGACCCCTGTTCCGTTGACAGAAATCAACTACAACGCGCATTGGATAAGTAACCCGGTGACTCCATGAACATCGTAATCATTGGCGGCTCTGGCGGGATAGGTCGCACTTTTGTCGAAGTCCTGGCGGACCGACCCGCTATCAGTGCAATCCATGCCACCCACTATCGCACTCCACCACCATTTGATCACCCGATCGTCAGCTGGCACCCGCTGGATATCACGGATGAGACTGCTATCCAGCGCTGGGCGCAGAACCTGGGCGAGATCGACTGGCTGATCAATGCTGTCGGCATGTTGCACGATCCCGAACAGGGTCCCGAAAAAAGCATCCGCCGCCTCGACCCGGCGTTTTTCATGCAGAACATGACTCTTAATGCCCTGCCCACTTTTTTGCTGGCCAAGCACCTGCAGCCCCGTTTCAAACACGAGCGACCGGCGATCTTCGCCACCATCTCCGCCAAAGTGGGCAGCATCGAAGATAACCGGCTGGGCGGCTGGTACAGTTACCGTGCCTCCAAGGCCGCGCTCAACATGGGTCTCAAAACCCTGGCGATCGAATGGCAGCGCACCCTGCCCAATGTTGCCGTCGTCGCTCTGCATCCGGGCACCACGGATACGGCCCTGTCCAAACCGTTTCAACGCCATGTTCCACCAGGGCAACTGCAATCGCCTGTCTATACCGTCAATGCCCTGTTGAATGTCCTCGACAATCTCAGCCCCGAGCAGACGGGAAAATTCCGGGCCTTCGATGGAGAACTACTGCCATGGTAATACCAACAATGTGCCACCCGTTTCGTCGCTGGCTGGCATCAGCGCTGATACTGCTTGCACTGTATGGCATCGCCAGCACTCTCACAGCGGGTCAATTGTCGGACTATGAATGGCAAAACCGACCGCTGCTGCTCTTCGCCCCGGACAGCGACGACCCGCGCCTGCAACAAACCCGTACGAGACTGGATCAACATCGTTGTGAACTGGACGATCGGCAGATAATCCTCGGCGAGTTTGTCGCACAGGGACAGAGTCGCCTGGCAGACAAGCCTGTTACAAGCAAAACGGCTGCCGAGTTGCGCGAACGCTACGGAATCGAACCCGGGCGATTCGCGGTCATTTTAATCGGCAAGGACGGTGGCGAGAAATACCGGCTGTATGAGGTACCCGACCTGGATGGGATTTTTGCCCTGATCGACGGCATGCCCATGCGCCAGAACGAGATGGGCCAAAATCCGGGCGACTGCGGCAAAGACTCACCATGACACCCAACAAACAGCAGCGTCACGCTATCATTGCAATACTGTTATTTCTACAAACGGTAAACCTTATGGCTTCTCAAGACATCAACTACATCGATACCCGTGACAGTGGCAATCGCCATGCCAGCTCCGGCAACCAGTGGCGCCTGATCACCGACCAGGTCATGGGAGGTGTCTCGCAGGGTCAGCTCAATCCGGATACAGTTGACGGGCAGCCCTGCCTGCATATGCAGGGTGATGTCAGCCTGGAGAACAACGGTGGCTTTGTACAGATCGGCCTGGACCTGTCCAATGAAGTATTGCGCGATGTCTCGGCCTATACCGGACTGATGCTCGAGGTGTATGGCAACAATGAGCAATACAATGTTCATCTGCGTACCGCCGATATCTGGCTGCCCTGGCAATCCTATCGCGCGACCTTTACCGCCACACCTCAATGGCAAACGATCTTCCTGCCTTTTGCCGACTTCGAACCCCACCGCATCAGCACCGAATTCGACATCACCCACCTGGAGCGGATCGGCCTGGTGGCGATTGGCCGGCAATTTCGGGCCGATCTGTGTATTGGCAAAATCGGCTTCTACCGCTAACAGCGTTTCAGCCACTGCGATGTAACGGTTGCCCGTTCCCGTTCAGCTAGCGTGAGAAAGGATAAAAGAACCGGGGCACAGCACTATCGACTCTCAGCAAACCGCTTGCGGATATTTTCCACCCGCTGGCGATTAGCCCCCAGATCGGAATGGCCTACCCGCGACGCCGAGCGCACATGAATGACCGCCTGTGCGGCATCCAGCCGGAATTCCACATCATCCACAAAACGTAACAACGGGGTCTTATAAACCGCGTGCAGATAATCAGGCTTTTTGGCAGTCACCTCCCCGCCGGTTTCCTCGATCACCTGTTCAAGCCTGGTCCGGGCCTTTTCCGCCGGGACGGGATAGCTCAACGGTTCAATCCAGGCACTGCTCGATGGATATTCACTGCAGACACAATTCGGTGTCTTCGGGCAGGGTTGCAACTGGCCATCCACCAGGCCCAGCTCGGGCTGTTTACGCGAGGTAACGGACAATGCAATCAGCATCACGCCAACTATAACGATCAGCGAAACAAAAGAATAAACAAACAGTTTCATAAATTACCAGGCAATTGTGGCCATCCCGGTCCGGGACAGAGTAATACAGAGCAATGGTAAAACTCTTTATTATCCGGCGTCCATAAGATGCTGCAGGATTGCCTGCAACTCGGCTTCACTCATATCAACATGCTCCACCACGCGACCATAAAGCATGGCGGTCGGGGCGTTCCGGCCGTTGAGTTCCTTTTGTATCTGCTGGATACAGTACAACACGATCCGTTCTTTGCGGGTCAGGCCGTCACGAACATCGGGGAGGTTATCGAGGTCAAATGAGTTCATACCACCGGGCCGGACCGACCGGCAGGGAATAGTTGAGATAAGATATAGCAGAGGCGTTCATAATCTTTATGACCTCCATCCCCTGTTCTTGTTCCAGATGAATGCGCCGCACATTCAGTGTCTTTCATCAGGCCGACCGGGTTTGTTTCACCAATGATTATCTCCTGACACTCCGTTTCACTCTGGATTGCCCTGAGCGTAGCAGTGTCTATACTTGAATAAAGCATCCCACACCATCATGTTTCGACAGAAGATGCATGCAATCAACGGGAGAGTCTCCATGAATGATGTCAACCTTCGTTCCGACCACCTCGGCCGCTATCAAGCCCGCCTGAAACGCCTGGACGAACTCCTGGCACGGGCCCGTCAAAAACAGATCGAAAGTGTCGAACACAAAGCCGAACTGAACAAACTCGCCGAAAGACGGGAGGAACTCGCCACCCATCTGGAAAAGATTGAACAGATCCCGGCCGAAGACTGGCAAGAAGAGGAGATCGAACAGGCCGGGCCGATGGGAGTCTGGGATGCCGTAGCCCAGCAACTGGAAAAGCTGGTGGAAAAACTGGAAAAGAAATAACTTTGATTTGGTTTTTATCCGCTGACGGCTGGCTACCCCGTCCTCCTCCAGCCTCAGCGAAGGGGCATGAGGTATAAACAAACAGCAGTTTGCCCGCTCAGGCCACGCCCTGCAGGGAGTGATCGTCTTCCTTGCGCGGCAGCCGTTTGCTCGAGGTCAGCAACAGTGACGGCGAGGTCATCCCTGCCGGTTGCGGGAGGCCCATCAGTTGCAACACGGTCGGGGCCACGCTGGACAGCACCCCGGTGCAGGAGAGCTTCCAGTTGTCTTCATCCATGACCAGGCACGGCACCGGGTAAGTGGTGTGCTGGGTGTGCGGTTCGCCGGTCAGCGGGTCCACCATCTCCTCGCAGTTGCCATGGTCCGCAGTCAGCACCACCGAGTAACCGGCATTGTGTGCCGCATCCAGCACCCGCCCGACCTGCTCGTCCAGGGTTTTCACCGCAGCCAGCACGGCATGGCGTTTGGCGGTATGGCCGACCATGTCGCCGTTGGCAAAATTAACCACCATGAACGCATAACGCCCTCCACTGATCGCCTGGATCACCGCATCGGCGATCTCCGGGGCGCTCATCTGCGGCTTGAGATCGTAAGTCGCCACCTTCGGTGACGGCACCAGGAACTGCGACTCGCCCCGGTAAGGCGCACTGCGTCCGCCGTTGAAAAAGTAAGTCACATGCGGATACTTCTCGGTCTCGGCACAATGAAACTGCGCCAGGCCCAGAGTACTGATCACCTGCCCGAGGGTGGTGGCGGGTTGTTCCGGATCGAACAGGTAGGGGAATGAATCCTGTTTACTGTAGGGCATCATACAGGTCACGTCGGCCAGCGGCGCCTCGCCCCGATCAAATCCGGTGAAGTCATCCCTGCCCAGTGCCGCGACGATCTGCCGCGCCCGGTCCTTGCGGAAGTTGAAACTGATCACCGGGTCACCCTGCTCGATCGGCTCGAACCCGGGCAGCAGGATAGGCTGAATGAATTCGTCGGTATCGCCGTGCCGGTATGC
Source organism: Thiohalophilus sp. (assembly GCF_046483665.1). Lineage (GTDB taxonomy): Bacteria > Pseudomonadota > Gammaproteobacteria > UBA6429 > Thiohalophilaceae > Thiohalophilus. The sequence goes on from NZ_JAWOCR010000015.1 coordinate 4,936, forward strand.
CGCATGGATGGCCGTCTCGGCTGATACGGCCTTTTCGCCCTTGCCCTTGACCAGCGCCCGCCAGGCCAGCTCGGTCCGTTCCCAGCGATGGTCGCGATCCATGGCGTAGTAACGCCCCATGATGCTGCCGATGATGCCGCCGTTCGTGTTCAGCACCGCCATCAAAGGTTTGAGATAATTCAGTGCCGACTGCGGCGGGGTATCGCGGCCGTCGGTAATCATGTGTAACTGCGGCTTCACCCCGTGACGATGGCAGGCCTCGATCAACGCATGGACATGATCAATATGACTGTGCACCCCGCCGTCCGACACCAGGCCGAGCAGATGCAGGGGTCGCTGTCGTTGTTTGGCCTGATCCAGCGCGCATAGCAGCGCGGGATTGTCGTAAAACTCACCGGAGCCGATGGCATCATTAATCGTGACGATATCCTGGCGAACCAGGCTGCCGGCGCCCAGCGCCAGATGACCCACTTCGGAGTTGCCCATCTGGCCGTCGGGCAGGCCAACCGCCTGCCCGGAGGCATTGAGCAGGGTATGCGGATAATGGGAGAAATAGCGATCCAGGCTGGGGGTCGGCGCCTCGAACACCGCATTATGCTGCTTGCTCGGATTGACCCCGAAGCCGTCCAGGATCATCAGGATCACCGGACGTCGCGGCACCCCGGATACCGTTACCATGCGCCAACCAGCCGAAGATTGCTAACTATCATGTACATAATACTGGGCTCAAATCATGACGATTTGATGATAGTCGTTCAAGTACCGTGCCAGTTGCCGGCCAGGCGCAAGCCCCGTTCCAGGTGATTGATTTTACATATAAAGCGGTATCTCGCCGCCAGCGAGTTACCCTCAGCAGAGGGGGCGCCGATGCACCAGAATAGTGACTCTGCACCGTTAGTTAACAGCCGTGGCATGGAGCGCGCGATGACTGACAGCCCATCAGGTGAAAGCCCGGGGCGGCAAACAGCGAGCCCCCATCCGAATCAGGGCAGGCGGGGTTAACAGGGATATCGACACTTATATATAAAGGTATATAAAGGTACGTTATGTCGGCAGCCTGAACAGCCGCAGTATCTCGTCGGCGCTCTCCAGCGCGCCCTCGATGATCCCGCCATACTCCGGCGCCGCCTCGGTGCCGGCAATACTCAGATAGCCATCGAGCACTTGCCGCGGCAGCGCCGGGGAGTAATGCGGATGCTGATGTACCCCGACCAGGTCCGCCGCGGTGGTGGTCTGCGCCTCGGCGCTCCAGTCTTTCACAATAACCCTGTCGACTGTCCTGGCCTGCGGCCCGAACAGCTGTTCGAGCTGGGCCAGGCTGGCCTCGATCAAGGGCCCTTCACCGATCTGTCGGCGCTGCGAGGCGTTGAGCCCGACAAAGCTGGTCAGGGCACAGATTGACGGTTCGTCCCCGGCGACCAAGGGCGAGCCGTCATAGATCTCGGTCAACGGGCCACGCTGACTGAACGCCTCGCCGGACAATCCCTGCTCGCGCCAGAACGGCGAGTCATACAAGAACAGTATCTTGCAATGCCCGGCCATCCAGGTGGGCACCGCTTGCCATTCATGGCGTATATTGGCGGCCACATCGGGAGCCAGCTGCACAGACTCTGCCAGCAAACGCAAAGGCAAGGCCGAGATCACCTTGTCGGCTTTGAACTCGATGGCCCCGTCCTGATTCCGGGCCGTGATGGTCTGTGCACGGGCATCGATCGCGCGTACCGTCGTATTGCGATGAATCGTTATGTCCGAATTAATCGCCAGCGCCTCGACCAGGGATTGCGCGCCACCGACGATACGGCAGGACTGGCTATGCGGCGAAGGGCCGGGATGTCGCTGCACACCGCCATCCGATGCCTGCAGCAAGCTGTCTCCGTCGACATACTGGGCAAAGACTTCGACACCGAGCTCTTCGAGGAGACGGTTCAGGCGCGGCTGCATCTGTGGCCAGACCCACGCCGGACCCAGATCGATACGGGCATGCTGGTGCGCATCGATCTTTTTTGACATGATGCGCCCGCCAAGCCGGTCGCGGGCCTCGAGCAACGTAACCGGGTAATCCTGTTGTTGCAGACGATGGGCCAGGTACAGGCCACTCAAGCCCGCGCCAATAATGATCACAGCATCACGGCTCAAGATATGACACCGGCTGGAGTAAATGGCCCTGCTTGCGCCATACCCGGCAGGGTTCAGTCACACGAACACGATGGTTCGAACCTGCCGGCAGTCGTAACCAGCTGCCCTGTGTGTAATTGCCCTGGTCATCGTCAAATGCGCCTTCCAGCACAAAGTATTCAACGCCACCCTCATACTCAAAACGATGTTCAAAACCGGGCTCCAGCTCAAGCATATCCACCTGTTCATAGTCCGCATCGAACAGGGGCAAACGCGAATAGCGCGCATGCTGCTGCCACAGATTTTCGTCCCGTGTATCGATCGCAAGCTGTTGCCGATCATCAGGATGCATCTGCCAGAGCTTGACCAGGATCGTGCAGCCCTCATTACTGTGGGGCGCATGGCCGGTGCCTTTGGGGTTACGCACATAATACCCGGCCGGAAAATCCGCATGCTGATCGGAGAACGTCCCCGCCAGCACATAAAACTCCTCACCCCCGCCATGCACATGACCGGGAAAGGCGCTGCCCGGGGCAAAATTGACCACCGTCGTGACCCGCTCAACGGGTGGGTGATCCTCATCGCACTCCAGGCGCAGGCGACACACCCCGCTGGCCGGCGAGGTTTCCCATTCCAGTTGATGAGTATTGGCCGTGGCCCTCAGGGTCAGATCAGCATTTAATTTCATCTGAGCAGATCATGCCCTGTGAACGAGAGTAAGACGAATACAAACATCGTTGAACGATACCGTGGATAACTTTGAGAATCGAGTATAAGCTGGCCGGCAAATGACTTCAGCCCTGCCTGCCGCGTGGGTTTGATGCGCTACCCGCTTTCCAGCGGCGGTGAATAATCTTCAGTTTAACGGCCAACGTGACTGAAATTTATTCCATCCATACCTTTTATCGACGACGGGTTGTGAAGCCGGGAAAACAGCACAATGGCGGTATAATCTCACCAGTATATTTTCTCTGCCCCTTTTAAATTCCAGCAGGCGATCAATATCACTATCCGGTCCCGGCTCGCCCGTGCCGCCGAACCGGGCTCACTCGAATACCCGATATCCTTTTATTCTATCCGGCCAGCTATCCAGTGACCTGTGCCCGGATGACAGCAGCGAATTCCGGGGCGACTCTCTTTGGGCAGGCCGGATATAGCAACAGGGTATCGGCAATTCGCTAAAGCCGCGCCGCCTGTTGATCGAGTTTCCCGGGCGAAACCGACACCGAGGTCCCCAGCTCCTGGGCAAACAGGGACACGCGCAGTTCTTCCACCATCCAGCGGTAGGTCTCCCACTGCGGGCTGAGCGTTTGTTGCGGCGCGTCGCCGATCTGCGCATACACCCGGTTCCAGTGCTTTTGTATCTCGCCCTGACGTTGTTTATCCGCCGCCGGCGAGCGTTCCAGCTTGTCCAGTCGCAAATTAATGGCCTTGAGATAGCGCGGCAGGTGCTTCAGCCACTGTCGCGGCGTGGTGCTGATAAAACCCTCGTAGACCAGGCAATCCAGTTGCTGGCGGATGTCCCTGACGGCGTCGAACCAGGCCAGGGGAATATTGCCCTGCAGACGTTTGGCGACGTGATGGTATTGCTCGAGGATCTCGTACAGCCGATCACAGATTTCATTCGCCACGCTCATCAACTGGCTTTTGGCCTCTCCCGCCCGACGATTGAACCCCTCCTGTGAACGAATATCCCCGATATCCTCCAGCAGAGCCTCATCGATAATGGCATCGATGAGATCCTGTAACAGGCTTTGCTTGTCGCCGATCGAGGTATAGAACAACTGGATCTTGTCGATGTGGCGCAGGTTCTTGCGCAGGTACTTCATCTCCTTGCGGGCCACCAGTCGGAACAGCCGGCGTAGACCCGGTCGCTGCTCGGCCGCTGCCTGCTCGGGATCACTGTACAGGCGCACCGATACACTCTCGCCATCCTCGCTATCGTCCACCAGCGCCGGGATGGCGCGAATGGTCAGGCCGTGTTGTTCCAGCTCCACGACCTCCGGCAGCTCCCCGAAGTCCCACCGGGTAATGTTTTGCTTTTCAATACTTGATGTGGGCAGTTCGGCCAGAACGCCTTCACTCAGGGTCGACAGCTCCTGCTGCAACTGCCCCAGATCCCGGCCGACGCCCAGCACCTGGTGGTCCTGATCGACCACGCGGAAGTTCATATGATAAAACTCCGGCAGGTTATCCAGTTGCCAGGCATCCCGGTCGATCTTCGTGCCACTGATCTTTTGCATGTGCGCGGCCAGGTTGTCGAGTAACGGCCGATGGCGATCATCATTTGATGCCAGAAAATCATCCGCATAATTGGGTACCGGCACGAACTGCTTGCGCAGCGCCTTGGGCAAACACTTGATCAGCGCAATCACTTTGTCACGCAGCAAGCCGGGGACCAGGTAATCAAACGACGCTTCGCGTAACTGCCCCAGGATGGCCAGCGGCACGATGACTGTCACCCCGTCCTCGGCATGGCCCGGTTCAAAGTGGTAATCCAGATCCAGCGTGACCCCGTCGATCTGCATGGACCCGGGGAACTGCTGCTCGTTGATGTGTTCCGCCTCATGGCGCATCAACGATTCTTTTTGCAGATAGAGTATTTCGGGGTGGGTCTGCTGCACGGTCCTGAGCCATTTCTCGAAGGCCTTGCCGCTGTAAACCCCCTCTGGAATACGCGCGTCGTAAAATTCGAACAACGCCTGTTCATCCACCAGGATATCCCGGCGCCGGCCCCGGGCCTCCAGCGATTCGATCTCCTCGATCACCGACTGGTTATATTTAAAGAATGCCGCCCGGGTCTCATAGTCCCCCTGTACCAGGGCCTCGCGGATAAAGATCTCCCGCGCCAGCACCGGGTCGATGGGGCCATAGTTAATTCGCCGTTTCGGGCAGATCGTAATCCCGTACAGGGTGGTGCGCTCGAAGGCGCCGACCTGGGCCGGTTTCTTCTGCCAGTGAGGCTCCGAATAACTGCGCTTGAGCAGATGGGCCGCGAGTTCTTCCACCCACTGTGGCTCTATCCGGGCCACCATGCGCCCGTACAGGCGGGTAGTTTCCACCAGCTCGGCACACATGATCCATTTGGGGGGCTTTTTGGCCTGCCACGAGCCCGGGTGAATATGAAAGCGGATATTGCGCGCGCCATGGAACTCGTTGGACTCGATAGCCTTGTTACCGATATTGCCCAGCAGGCCCGACAGCAAGGCCCGGTGGATGTCGTCATACCCGGCCGGTGTGGTATTGAGCCGAACGCCCTGCTCTTTAAATAGTGTATAGACCTGCTGGTAAATGTCCCGCCACTCCTGCATGCGGTTGTAGGAGAGAAAATGCTGCTTGCAGAACTTGCGCAGCTTGTTCTGGCTGAGGTGTTTGCGCTTCTCCTCGTACAGGCGCCATAAATTCAGATAAAACAGGAAGTCGGACTTTGGCTTGATTTGATTTCTCTGGTCTTTTTTCTGTTTATGCTTGGGTGTGTTGGCGTTGTTATCCGCTTCCTGGTCTTCCGGCGGGAAATAAATCAGCCGGTGTTGCTCATCAGCCTGTTGCTGCTTGTCGGCCGGGCGTTCCCGCGGGTCCTGCACACTCAGCGCACTGCCGATGATCAACAGCTCCTGCAGGCAGTTGAACTGCCTTGCGGCGATCAACATGCGACCGATCTTCGGGTCCACCGGCAGGCGCGCCAGTTCCTTGCCCAGTGTTGTGACATTCTCGTGTTCATCCACCGCGCCCAGCTCATGCAGTAGCTTGTAACCGTCCCTGATGTAGCGGGCATCCGGCGGCTCGATGAACGGGAAGTCTTCGATATGCCCCAGCCGCAAGGCCTCCATCTGCAGAATCACCGCCGCCAGGTTGGTGCGCCTGATCTCCGGGTCGGTAAACTCGGACCGCGCGTTGAAGTCGGCCTCCGAGTAGAGGCGAATACACACGCCCTCGGCAATCCGACCGCAGCGGCCCTTGCGCTGGTTGGCGCTGGATTGCGACACCGGCTCAATGGGCAGGCGCTGGATCTTGCTGCGATAACTGTAGCGGCTGATCCGCACCGTGCCGGTGTCGATCACGTAATGGATACCGGGCACCGTCAACGAGGTCTCGGCGACATTGGTCGCCAGCACAATGCGCCGGTGTTTGGCCGGGCTGAACACCCGGTTCTGTTCCGCGCCGCTCAGTCGGGCATATAACGGCAGTATCTCGGTCTGCGGCGGATGATGCTTGCGCAGCGCCTCGGCCGCCTGGCGGATCTCCCGCTCGCCACTGAAAAAGATCAGGATATGCCCCGGGCTTTTGCCCTGCTCGGTATCGATCGCCGCCAGCTCATCCACCGCCTCCAGCACGGCCTGTTGCATGTCCCGGGTGGTCGCGTCGCTGTCGTCATCGCCTGAAGCACATTCACTCTCCAGCAATGGCCGGTATCGCACCTCGACCGGGTACGTGCGGCCCGAGACCTCGATGATGGGGGCATTGTCAAAATGGCGGGAAAAGCGTTCGGTATCGATGGTTGCCGAGGTAATGATCACCTTCAGATCCGGCCGCTTCGGCAACAGCTGTTTGAGATAACCCAGCAGAAAATCGATATTCAGGCTGCGCTCGTGGGCCTCGTCGATAATCAGGGTATCGTACTCGTTCAGGAACCGATCGCCCTGGATCTCGGCCAGCAGGATCCCGTCGGTCATCAGTTTCAGATACGTATTCGGACCGACCCGGTCCTTGAACCGGACCTTGTAGCCTACCGCCTCACCCAGGTCAGTCTGCAGCTCGTCAGCCACCCGGCTGGCAATACTGCGCGCCGCCAGGCGCCGCGGCTGGGTGTGGCCAATCATCCCGGCCACGCCCCGCCCCAGCTCCATGCAGATCTTGGGTAACTGGGTCGTCTTGCCCGAGCCCGTCTCCCCGGCCACGATCACCACCTGGTGCTGTGCGATTGCCTCGCGGATATCCTCGCGCCGCTCACTGACCGGCAGATTTTCCGGGTAAGTCGGTACCGGCAGCCCGACCCGTCGCCGGGCACGTCGCGACGCCGAGGCCTGGATATCCGCGGCCAGTTGCTGCCATTGCGATTCGGCAGCGTCAGTCTTACCCTTTGACTGCCGGAGTTTCTTCAACCGCCGACGAAAACGGAACTGATCGCGCAGCATACAGCTGGCGATCAGGTCAGATAACGATTGGGGATTCGATGCCGGGGGCGCTTTCATCAGGGATTACCGGGGGATTACCGGGAGTATTCAAAGGGCGTTCTGTAGTAATTTGATGCATAGCTATTCATTTTTTACTGGCCCCAGCGCTTCGGCTAACTCCAAAAGCTCTGTTGTTATTTCAGTCAATTCCAGAAGCAACTGTCGATTCACATCCAATTGCCCTTCATACTCGGCTAAATTACGTTGTTTATGACATTTGTCGAGCACGAGCCACTTTGCTTTATCCAGCCCAACGGTATGCTGGGTGCATTGAAATACCAGGTAACGGTTCTCGGAGCGATAACCATGCCAACGCAATGCAGCGGTAGCCAACGTGTGTGCTGCATCGTAGGCCAATAAAAACCGGCTTTCCTCGGATAACGCTTCTACCTGTGCATCCTTTAGCCTTCGTTTCGCTTGATGCGACCAGCCCTTCAAATTCCGCCTGATCAGGCGGTTCCTTTTTGAGTTGTTTGATTTTTACCAGGTTGTCCAAATTCTGTAATGTCATCGGCGCTTCCTTTCACCCAGATTTTGGGTTGTTCCATTACCCGTGTTAAGAATGCATTCTTATCCATGATTTTCTTTCTTATATCTGACCTGGCATAAATTGTTGGATTGATCTCCCTTCCCAATGTCTCATCCGTTTCTGCTAACAGACTCATGAGGTCAGAGCAGGCAACCGATTCAGAGACCACAAACAGATCCACATCGCTGCTGGCCGTATCCTCACCCCTGGCAATCGAGCCATAGATAAAGGCGCATTCTATCGCTTTATCAAACGGCACCAAAGCCTCACGAATCACATCCACCATCCCGAAAGTCTTGATCGCAAGACCACGCAGCTCGGCAAAGACCGGAGATGATGGATTAGCCTGAAAATGTTACTGATTGCCTACTCTTGTCACCGACACCAGGCCGGACTGGCACGCGGGTCAGACTCCGCTCATGCTACGACTCAGCGAGTTTATCCCGAATATCCATGAGTATCTTGCCGTACATGTTCTCACCACGGCCATCCCGACCGCAGCCCCAGTAATAATCATACAGGCTGTTCTCGACGATCTTTTGATCACCGGTTTTTCGCAGTGCACGGGCCACTTCCTCATGGCTTCGGCATTTCGTGTAGGTACCGCGCGTCATCACTGTTGACTTGATTTTCTTCCAGTCCTTGCGGATCTGTTTTTTATTCTGCTTTGCAAGTTTCGCAGCATCTATGGGGTGCGGGGCCTGGCGAATGGTTTCTCGAATGGCCTCGTCTTCGAACTTCATTGCCTGATAATAATGTTCCACTGAGGGCCAATCCGCCTCGTCCAGATGAAAACCGAACCTGGAATAGCTCGACAGGGGATCGTTCACATCCTGACGAGAGAGATAAACATCATTGTCAGTTTTCGATTTAAAAAGCATTCCGGGCCCTTTGTTATGACGAGCAGCTCATATGCGACACCCCGCCGAGCTCACTGAACTCGGGGGGCTTCAGGCGATAGTATTTCTCTTCCACTTCTTTCGACTGCTCGGCGTAAGGTTGTGTCATCACGTCTTGCAGTTCTCTGATCAGCGTGTAGTCTCCCATGGCCGCCTGCTGATAAGCCGGGGCCAGCAACCATTCCCTCAAGGTGTATTTGGGATTCACGCGTTTCATTCGTACGGTGATATCTTCCAGCGTGCCCGGCTCATCGCCCAGCCGCGACTGCCATTGGCTCAGCCACTCTGACCACTGCTGTTCCAGCTCGTCAGTCAACTGGCCGTAGAAGCTCTTTTTCAGCGGGCCAATATCACCCGGTATCGATGAGAGTTCGCGAAAGAAAAGGGTGTAATCGACCGAGGTTTGCAGCATGAGGTTGGCAAGCTCATTGAACAGGTCGACGTCCAACGTCTCCAACCCCAGTTTGGCCGCAAACATCTTTTGCAATGCTTCCTGCATCACGTTGGCAAAGCCGTTTCGAATCTCGTCAAGCTGTTGCGTCGCCTTGTGATTCGATTCCAGTAGCGGCCGCAACGCGGTACAGAAACTCTCGAAGTTACGTTCGGCGGCCACGGGCTGATTCCAGAACGCAAAGTGCTCCCCGCCGCCTGTCCAGGGCTGGTAGTAAGGATCAAAGACCTCCATGAAGCCAAACGGGCCATAATCCAGGGTCACACCACCGGCCTGGGTGTTATCGCTGTTGAAATTGCCCTGGCAATAACCGACCCGGATCCAGTTGGCCACCAGCGAGGTCAGGCGGCTACGAAATTCCTGTGCGAGCAGGACCACCTTCTCGGGGGTACTCAGACTCGGGTCGATGACATCCGCGTACTCACGGTCGACCAGGTGCAACACCAGCTGCTCCAGTTCCGCCAGCGCATCAGGGTGTTCCTGCTTGCGCGCCCGGCGACCAAACAGCTCAAGCTGGCCCACCCGAATGAATGACGGGGCAACGCGCGTCGAGATCGCCACGTTCTCCTCGGCCATTCGGTCGGGTTCGAACGAGTGCGAACCTTCTGAATACCAGGGTCGATCGACCGTCTCCGTTTTCGACACATACAGGCTCAACGACCGGGAGGTCGGCACCCCCAGGGCGTGCATGTGTTCCTGGGCCAGGAACTCCCGAACACTCGAGCGCAACACCGCGCGACCGTCCGCGCCGCGGCAGTAGGGCGTGCGACCGCCTCCTTTTAGCTGCATCTCCCAGCGTCGACCACCAATGACCGCCTCAAGCACCGACATGGCACGACCATCCCCATAGCCGTTACCGGTCCGAAACGGGCACTGCGCGGTGTATTCGGTGCCGAAGATGGAAAGGGCATAACCCGTGGCCCAGCCCACCGGGCGCATCGGCGCCGGAACCTGTGAAAGATCGCCGCTGAACACCCGCATAAAATCGGCCGACTCGGCCAGGCTGTCGGCCAGGCCCAGTTCCTGGAAAAAGCCCCGGCTGTGCGCGACATACTCGGGATTTTCGATGGGCGTGGGTTTAACCGGGACATAATGTCCCGAAGAGATCTGACGCGGATCATGATCCGCCCCGTGTTCACTCGCCTCGGGATCGCGATTGAGTGTATCCATGAAGGAGTAATCCGCACATTCTGCGAGATCCTCCAGCGTCGAGATGCCGGGGGCAGATTCCTGCAATACTTGATTTTTCATAGGGTAATTAGACACTGTTTAATCTGATCTTCACTATGCCATGCAAACGGAGGCGTTGTGAATAAGACTCTATATCAGCGCAGGGGTTCAAAAGAAAATAGCGTCATACAATGAGGGACTCTTACTTAAACGTGTCGGTAACCTTTTATATTTACTGTTACCCGACCCCGTGATTATATGCCCGTCAAGTTTAAATAAAAGCCGTGGTCTGTTCCCTGCTATTCTGTTGCAAACCCAAACAAGCGTTTTGACTTGATGAGTTCTGTAACATTTTCGGGTACGCTGGATTCCCACTGTTTATTTCCAGCCTGTAATTCCTGTAAGACTTCATGTGAGTAGATCTTCAGGTATTCAGTTGGTATAGATTCTAATCCGTGAATATAGCCATTTTCTTTCAGATGAGCCAAAAGGTTTTGTAAGTTTTCTGCCGGTCGAAACTGGTCCAGACCAATGAAATTACCATTGGTCTGATCGTGCATTGGACAGACATACAGACGCAGGTCATGACGAAACAGGCGGCCACAAGCTTCGAGTATTCCTCCGGATAGATCTTCATAATGCTTTTCGTCGAAGAGCTCATACAATGAGGGCAGCCCCATTGCAATGGCGATCGGTTGCCGGGTGTAGCGGAACAGGTACTGAGCGAGGCGATAGTACTCACCGTAGTTGGAGATTAATACGTTCATACCCAGTGCAGCCAGTATGTCTGCACGATTCAAAAAATCACTGGCATCCACGCACTCGCCATCTTCTTCGCAAAGATTATTCAAGGTCATCTCGGCAAGCACGACCAGTTTGCTATCATCAATATCGTTTTCACGCGTCAGGGTTTGACGAGTTTTTTCAAGTAAATCAACGGTCAGATGTGTTGGTGGACGAAATCGACTACGTTCAATTAAAACCGGGCGTTGCCAGAGCACATCGGCTACCTGGGCAACTCGCCCGTCAGCAGTAAACATGGCAGCATCACTCATGCCTTGTTCGACCAGTTGCAGAGCCATCAGGCGATTATCTACCCGGGCAAATGCCGGACCTGAGAAGTCAATCATATCCAGTTCCGCCTGGTCCGCATGAACATTATCCTGTAATGAGCTGAGCAGAGTCGTCGGATCCTCGTGTAACATCAGCGCACCATAGATCAGATTGACGCCGAGTAAACCCAGGGTCTCCTGATCCTGTAAATTGCTTTTACCATGCAGGTTAACATGTAACTCAATCCGGGAAGGCGGCTGGTTGGGTTGTGTTTGGAAGCGGATCCCAAGCCAGCCCTGGCCATCCTTTTTATGGCTGTAGCTGCGGGCAGAGACGGTATTGGCGAATGCAAAAAAAGTTGTATCACTGCCGCGTGTCGTAGCAAGGCGTTCCAGTAACAGGTTGTATTCGACTTCGAGCATGGCCTGTAAACGTTCGCGGCAGACATAACGCGGAGCGCTGCCATAAATCGCATCAGAAAAAGTCATATCGTAGGCTGACATGGTTTTGGCAATGGTGCCGGCTGCTCCACCGACACGAAAAAACCAGCGGGCTGTTTCCTGGCCGGCGCCGATTTCGGCAATCGTTCCATATTTTTGTCGTGAACGATTAATGGCGGCGGCTTTCTGGTACTGGTCGTGGATGGTCTCGCTCATCTGGTCTCTCCTTGCCGAAATTAACAGGCTATCTTACCCATTATAGTCAAAGCTGCATCAAAACTTCGCTTTAAATCCCCTTGAATCTGCACGCCGGGGGCAGGTCTTGTAGTTTGCTTCTCGAAAGGCAAGACCAGACCCTAATTTCGGACGAGATGTTCATCTCTTGTGACTGGAGGGTATTTCGGGTTATTAAAAGGACGGTATGATAGAAATTTCAGTCAGGTGAACCAAAATGGTCGGTGACAACCGAAAATTATTCGTATTAGCATTTGTCACCGACCATTTTTATCCTATCGCTTATTATCTACTTATAACCTAAAATACTCAAAAAGCTCATCTGTGAGCGGTTCATTCATCAGCCATACCACGCTCATAGGATTAGCCCCAGTATGACTTTCATAGACTAATTTCCCACAATATATAAACGGTGCAGCAGTTTTACCTTCTAGCTTATTCTTTCGAACAAACAAGTGTACATCACCTCGATCTCGAACATGATTAACAATCCCCTCACCTTTAGAACCATTTGGGGCCGTACTATTTTGGCTTTGCCAATGAAAATGACTTTTATCGATAAAATAATCGTGATATTGATGCTCTTTCAGCTTGCCCTGTTTATTTAGTGTAACTAGTAGATATTGATCTTTAGAATCTCGGATTCTGACATGTCCTGCCTGCCATGATCCGGGGTTAAATTCATAGCCGAATAACGGCGGGATTTCTTCGCGCATGAATGAGTCGTGCAGAGCTAAGGATTGTGGATCAATAACCGTTATTAAGCGCGCGAAAGTTCGCATCTCATTACTTGCTTGTAATATTGGATAAGCGGGGTTTCGCGCAATTAAATCGTACCGCCCACCCGGTCGCTTTTTTACATCACGTAGAAGGTATTGATCACCCCCAGCAGTATCTTGCTGCTCAATAGCGATGGTTTGGCTACTGAGACTGCCAGCCTTGTCACTGCGAATTAGCTCTAAGAGTAGATAGTCTCCATCCTTAATTGGATTTTTTGTACCCTTCATGGAATCACCTGAGGCCCGCGCAATAAAGTGACTTGCAGGATCTAAGTGACCATAGCTAAGAGGCAAAGCAATGTATTCAATCTTCTCTGAACTGTGCTCACTAGTCCGAAAATAACCACAAGCAATCTTTAAGTCTGAAAAGAATGGTACCTGATGCTTTTCTTCTTCGGAACTTGGCAGTACATTCACATTTGATGATTCCTCATCACGCGACTCATATTGCAGAAGACGGAAATTAAGTAACTCCTGCGTCATACAAGAAATAGCCTCTACCTGCTCCGGCGGTACCTCCTGGCTAAAGCAAATACTGTCTTCTTGTTGGGTAAAAAATGCCTTAGCACCGTTGCGATTGGCTCCCGTCCATACTGCAACTGGATTTCTCTTCCAATAGGCTAACCATACTCTACTATTTTTCTCATCAAGGGTTAACACATCGCGAAACTCGTCTGGTAAATCTCTGAGTAACTGGCGTCTACGACGCAATAATTCAAAAGACTTGTTAGCCAAGTCATTGAGATTGACATTTCCAATGAACCCATCTAATTCGATGAATGCTCCCAATAAAATCATCTTAAATGACTTCGTCATTTGCGTGACTTCAACTTCACGAAAAAAGTCCTTGTATCTCTCAAAGACTACTTGTTCAACAGTATCAAGATCGCCTTCTGAGGCCACCAAGCCTAACCACTGTTCATGCTCATGCCGTACAGTCGTAAAAGCCCCGCCTCCCATATAAAATTCAGACAAGGTGGGACGGCGATCTAGACTTTCACGAAGACCACGGTATATCTCTAATTGGGTATCGATACGGGTACTTACCAACTCACGAAGAATATCAATGGCCTTGATGTCATAGTTAACAAAACACCCCTTCGGTAAAGGAAGCTCATCCGCCTCCGCTTGGTCAACAAACTCGCGTCTTGCACTATTGTTTGATGCCAATTGAAATAAGGCTTCGGCTTTTTTAAAAAAACTAATATGGTTGCCAATAAAATCAATCACCACTAAATGGCTTTTATCGGTCTCAGGGCTAAAACGCAGGCCTCTACCTAACTGCTGCTGAAATAATATCTTAGATTCCGTCGGCCGAAGCATCATCACGGTATCAATCGCTGGGACATCCACTCCTTCGTTGAACAAATCAACTGAAAAGACTACGGACACCTCACCACGAGTCAGTTGTGCCAGAGCCTCATTACGTCTTATTTCTGACTCACTGTGCACCGAAACGGACGGAACATCATGCCGGTTGAAATACTCCGCCATAAAATCCGCATGTCGGCGTGAAACACAAAATGCCAGAGTACGGCTCTGATGTAATTCATGCCATTTTGTTAAGGCATGTCTCGCTCTGGCCTGGGTGGCTAATTGATTGATCAACGCTTCGGGATCAAATCGATTATTGCGCCAGGGTATTTCTTGGTAATTCACATGCTCATCGCCAATGCCATAATAATGAAACGGACAAAGCAGTTGTTTATCGATACCATCGGCCAATCCCTGACGATAGACCAGATTGTCATCACACAGATGAAGAATATCCACCTGATCCGTACGCTCTGGTGTCGCTGTTAATCCGAGCAAGAATCGCGGCTTAAAGTGCGTTAATAATTTCAGGTAAGTACGCGCTGCCGCATGGTGAAACTCATCAATAACAATATAATCAAAATGATCTTCCGAGAACTTTTCTAAATGCCTAATCTTTCCAAGGGTTTGTACAGAGGCAAACATCATATCTACATTTACTTGGCTTTCTCGTCCCGTATAGCGCCCTACTTTAGATTCAGGGAAAATTCTTACAAAAGTCCGTTCAGCTTGATCTAATATTTCCTCGCGATGCGCAACGAACAATATACGCTTTGAACTCATAGCTTTAGCATCAAAGGCAGATAGCCAAGTTTTACCCATCCCAGTTGCTAGTACAACTAAACCACGCTGATAACCTTGTTCGCGGGTCTGATGTAAAGCATCTAAGGCCTCAGACTGTGCATCTGTTGGAACTGGTGGTAGCTCTGGAGGGTCGACTGGCTCTGGTTTGTGAGATATTTGTGTGTTTTGATATCGTACTTGATAGCCATCAATCCACTCATGCGATAGTGGGATAGAATTACCGATCACGAATAACCTCTTAAACTCCTTTTTTATTTCTCTAAATCGTAACTCATTTTCAATACTATCAACTCTTAAATTCCATTCTAGCCCATCAGTCAATGCGGTTTTACTTATATTACTAGAGCCAACGAAAGCGCTACCACTTTCAGCCGCAGCTTCATCCTGCGCAATAAAAATATAAGCTTTCATGTGAAAACTCTGCTGTCCCTTGCTCTCAAATACCTTTACCTCTGCACCTAATTCCTGCAAAAGCATTAATTGCCGAAGTGCCTGTGGCTCTGTAACCTCGAGGTAATCACCAGTAATCAAGCGAAGTTTTGCAGGCTGTTCTCGTTTCAGTGCGTCTTCTAGCGCCTGGTAAATTAAGTTCAGCCCAGCAGTGCGTATAAAAGCAACCGCCATATCTATCTGAATAGCATGATTAATCTTATCTAGTAATTTGGGCAAGAACGGGTCATCTGCTCCAGCACAAAGATATTTTTTGTCATTTGGAGATGCAGTCATACTTTCAATCATCCCAATATTTTGCTTTTTCAGGAATAATCCAACGGACTCCACCTCTTGGGTCATCGACATCGTATTTATAACGGGGAATCAAATGGATATGCAGATGAGGAATAGTTTGCCCTGCTGTTGGACTGTCGTTAATTCCAATATTATAGCCGTCCGGGCGGAACTCTTTATCCAATTCTAGTTTTGCCATATCAATGAGAGATAAAAGAGCCTCTCTTTCATGGGGAGAGGCATCGAAAAACGAAGATGAGTGACGTTTAGGAATGATGAGCGTATGTCCATTGCTGATGGGGTAACCATCATGGATAGTGATAGCATGATCATTCTGCATGATTATGCGCCCCGCGCTATCTAAATCTACAATATTACAGAATGGGCAGTTTTTATTCATTTTGCGTTTAATGAGCTTTAGAGTTACTTGCGTAGAATGATAATGATTCGTCTTTTTTACCAAACCCTTTTATGTAGACCAACAATAAAATTAGGTATACTGTCCTGATTTCATCGATGCAGCATAATTTCGATCAACTCGATCATATAACCTCCTGTAAAACCTTCCAAGCGACATCCCAAGCAATCCGCTCCTGTTCCAGGCGGACATTCTGTCCCCAGCTATTGCGTTTAATAGCTTGATATACTCTCTGCTCAGAATCAGTCAATTTATGTAATGTTTCTGCACTATGTTGATTCCTTTCCTCTACCCACATATCCCGATAGCCGTGTAGAGTCTCTTCATCCATTAATACGGATTTAAGATTGGGAAGATAATTTCTGGCACGATTGAGAATCGCAAAACCATGCGTATCCAAATCGCCCCAATATATACAGTGAGCCTTAGTGACCCAAGGCAAATGACCTAGCACATCAACACCATATCCTAATTGCATAATAACGACTGACCCCGGCAGATCACCGAAAAAATTTAAGGGGTCAAAGCCCTTTAAATACCTGCCGACGTTCTAGCCAACCTCGCAAACCTAATCAAGAGGTCTGGGACATATAAGTACCATTATCATTCAACCTGATCTTTATCCTGCACAACACTACTCTCCGCGATGAGCTTATGGTCAAACACTTCACATGTTTGAGCTACCAGTAGTCTGTCGTTCGGGGGCACTGCCGAGTCGTCTGACACTATTTATTATTCAACCGTGCTATCCAGCCTAACCCAGATTTACCTGCATGAATATGAGGGACAACCCTTAGCCGAAATGAGTCCTTCTGGCTATTTCGGCAGGGAAGAGTGACGCAGAGAAATAGCCCCCAGTCGGCAGATATCAGCCGCAGCTGAACGGCTTGATCAGTCGGGCTGAAGGCTGAGCCTGCCTGAATCTGAAAATCGCGCCTGCAAGGCCCTCCCACAATGTCCTTCGGACAGGGTCGAGGGGCGAGTTACGAGGGACGAGGAACAAAGTGTTTTGCCAGGGCTGTTTTTGATCCCCTCCCCCTGACCCCAGTCGCTCGCAAGCGGGCTTCCCAGCCCGCTCGCGACATTAGCACTTCCCTGTACGTCATCCATGAGAGAGGTAGATGGAAGCGCTGGGGAGATTGCCACGCTTTGCTCGTAATGACAGCCTTGCCCGGCTGCCTGCCTGGCGAGTCTTTCACTTGCTTTTCATGAGCCTCCCCACTATTTTAGGATAATGACTTTTCTTAAAATAAGCAGAAATCTTATTTTAACTTCGGAACCGGTCAGATGAAGCGGGAACTCCAGGGACATTACGTGCCGATCACGACCCCGGGCGAGCAGGCACAGGCGTTTGTGCCGGCGCCCTTGCCGCCAGACCCGCCCATTGAATGGGGGCCGGCCTTGCGCGGCAAGTTTGATCAGGCGCTTCTGGCATTGGGCCGGCTGGACAGCGTCTCCACCCTGCTGCCGGATACGGGCCTGTTTATCTATATGTACGTCCGCAAGGAAGCGGTCCTCTCCTCGATGATTGAGGGTACGCAATCTTCGCTCTCGGATCTGTTGTTGTTCGAACTGGATGAAGAACCGGGGGTGCCGCTGGACGATGTCCAGCAAGTCAGCAATTATGTTGCCGCGCTCGACCACGGCCTCAAGCGGCTGGCCGAAGGCTTTCCGATCTCGTTGCGGTTGTTCAGGGAGATCCATGAAATCCTGCTCAGCATGGGCCGGGGTAGTCACCACACGCCCGGGGACTTCCGGCGCAGTCAAAACTGGATCGGCGGCAGTCGACCGGGTAACGCGGTGTTTGTGCCGCCGCCACCTGACCAGGTGCTCGATTGCATGGGGGCGCTTGAACGCTTTTTACACGACGAGCCCGAAGCGACACCGGTGTTGCTCAAGGCCGCCCTGGCGCATGTGCAGTTTGAAACCATTCATCCGTTTCTCGATGGCAATGGCCGCCTCGGCCGGCTGTTGATAACCCTGTTGTTGTGTGAACAGAACGTCTTGCGCATGCCGATGCTTTACCTGAGCCTCTATTTCAAAACGCATCGGCAATATTACTATGACCTGTTGAACACGGTACGCCTGACCGGTGACTGGGGGGCCTGGCTGGATTTTTTCGCCGAGGCGATCATTGTCACCGCCACCCAGGCCGTGGACACCGCACAGCAACTGGTGGCGTTGTCCGCTGCCGATCGCGACAAGATCCAGCAACTCGGTCGTGCCGCAGCCTCGACTCTGACCGTACACAACGCGCTGATGGGACACCCGATCACCACTGCCGGATCGCTGGTGGAGAATACCGGCCTTACCCCTGCTACGGTCAACAAGTGTCTAAAACGGCTGACAAGCCTTGGTATTGTCCATGAACTTACCGCTCAAAAGCGCAACCGGGTTTACAGTTACGCCGGCTATATCGCGATCATGAACCAGGGCACGGAGCTGCCTGTCTAGCCCCTTGAATGATCTCGCCTTGCTGATCAATGGCGCCTGGTTTTCCGCTGGACGGAAGACGGCGCTTGAGCACGGCCAGGCAATTCGCAAGGCGGTGAAAACCCGGGCGGCCTGATTTTCGTACAACCACCAGGCCTTATTATTAGCTCTGAATTTCCTCCCGACCACTACAGTCAGTGTCCCCTCGGGCAGATGCGAAGACTGAGCACTGAGCACTGAGTTCTGAGCACTGAGCACTCAGAACTCAGAACTCAGAACTCAGTACTCAGTACTCAGTACTCAGTACTCAGTACTTTTAACTAACAATGGCATCGGGCTGTCCAGGCAGCTGGCGAGGGTGCGCAGCAGTTCCTGGGCGGGGACGGTGGTGTTGCCGTCGAACAGGATACAGACGGCGCAGGCCTTGAGCAGGCGGGGCTTGGCCAGGGGTTTGAGTTGTTCGAGGGTGTCGAGCGCGTTGTTGAGTGTGTTGAGATCGAGCGCGTCGCGTGGCAGGAGGGTGAGTTCGGTCATACCCGCTTCGGCCGCGCCGACATCGAAGGCCTGTGCGGCCTGTTGCGCGTCGGGGTATTCGGTATGCGCCACCAGCGAGAGTATCACCTGCAGTTGTTCTTTAACCTGTATCAATTTGCCGTATCTGGCCCTGGCGGGTTTGCGCAGGCCGAAGTGTTGATCGAGTTGTCGTATCACCAGCCGCTGCAGGATCCACTCCTTGAGATCGACGCGGCTGTCCGCAGCGATCAGGGCCTGCACCACCCCCCGAAAACGACGGTACTGCTCATCCGATAACCCTTCCAGTGCCGGCAGAGCCAGTTCGATCAACGGCAGGCGCACTGCTTCGGGCAGATCCCGGCGCTGCGGCGCGAGGGCCTGGCATACCTGGACTACCTGCGGATCGGCCTGTTGTTCCAGCAGACGTTGTTGTTCACGTTCCACTTCGGGACGGGGATCGAGTAACAGCACGTAGATCACCGCGCGGGCACCGAAGGGTTCGGCGGCGGCTTCGCGCAGTTCGCGCGGGATGCTATCGAGGATTGCCCGCGCGGCCTCGACCTGTTGCTCGTCGAAGTTACCGACCTGGTCCACCATCTTGCCGGCGCTGAGGACACCGGCGGCGACCACGGCGCCGACGATATCCAGTGACGGTTTGGGGGCTGCTTCGGGTGCTGCTTCGGAAGCTGGCTCAGTATCGGCGGCGGTGGATTGTTTAACCGGCGCGACGAATGCGCCGTCCCAGGCGGGATCCAGACGCTTGATCCGATCCGGCAACGGCGGGTGGGTGGAAAACAGCGACTGCATGAAGCCTTTAACCCCCCTGGCCAGGTAGGCATGGCTGTACTCGGGGGCGGCTGCGCTTTGCAGCAGTGAACCGTGCAGACCCCCGCCGATTTTTTTCAGTGCCCCGGCGATGCCCTGGTTGTTGCGGGTAAACTGCACGGCCGAGGCATCGGCCAGATATTCGCGCTGGCGACTGACCATGGCCTTGATCCACTGGCCGAAGAAGTGGCCCACGTAACCGATTACCAGCAGGCTGACCCCCAGACCGATGATCGCCACCACCAGTCCGCCGGCTTGCCGGTTACGTGAGGCGCGGACAAAGTATGAGGAGCGCAACAAAAAGTAGCCGATCAGCGCCAGCAACAAAATGCCGTGCAGCACGCCGATCAGGCGAATGTTCATGCGCATGTCGCCGTTGAAGATGTGACTGAACTCGTGGGCAATGACCCCCTGCAGCTCGTCCCGGTTCAGGGTTTCCATGGCACCGCGGGTGATGCCGATCACCGCGTTGTTGGGACTGGAGCCGGCGGCGAACGCGTTGATGCCTTCTTCTTCCAGCAGATAGACGCGGGGCACCGGCATACCGGCGGCAATGGCCATCTCTTCCACTACGTTGAGCAAACGGCGTTCGTCGGGATCGCGACTGTCGGGACTGAGCGCGCGTCCGCCGAGCATCTCGGCCACCTTGTGACCGCCACCGGAGAGCGACATTGTTTTATAGGCACTGCCGACAAATACCAGCGCGATGATCACCGCCGCCACGCCGAGGAAAACATCCCACTGAAACTGCTGCGCGAGCAGTTCAGGGGAGAGGGTGAATACCCCGGCCTGGTTATAGGCGAGGGCAGCCAGCACCAGCAGATTGGTCAGCAGGATCAGCCCGGCCACCGCCAGCATAAACAGTACAACCAGCCAGCCTGTCTGGCGCCGGGCCCGATCCTGTGCTGCAAAAAAGTCCATGGCCTATCTGAATGTTCCGAACGTCCGATCGCTTTGTGCAAAAGATTGCTTCGCTTTGCTCGGCTTTGGCGTCCTGCGTCGCTCTACCACCTGCGTCCATGCGGGCCTCGCAACGACCGGAAACAGGGGGGTCATTGCGAGGAACAACGTGACGAAGCAATCGCTGTGAGCCGGCATTCGAAACGCCTGCTTATCATAACGCCGGATCAAAACGAGACCTTCGGCGCCGCCTGGATGGCCGCGCTGTCCTCGAACTCCAGCTGGGCGGCGTCTTTGGCATGACCGAACAGCGCGGCAAACATCAGTTGCGGGAAGGACTGCTTGTAGGTGTTGTAGGCCATGACCGCATCGTTGAATGCCTGACGGGCGAAGGCGACCTTGTTCTCGGTGCTGGTCAGCTCCTCGGTAAGCTGCATCATGTTCTGGTTGGCCTTGAGATCGGGATAGGCCTCGACCACCACGTTGAACCGGCCCAGTGCCCCGGCCAGGTTACCCTCGGCCCGGCCCAGGTCGTTGATAGCTGACGGATCGCCGGGATCGTTATGCGCCCGGTCCAGTTGTTGCTCGGCATTGTTGCGTGCCTGGACCACGGCATCGAGGGTTTCGCGTTCGTGCTTGAGATAACCTTTGGCGGTTTCCACCAGGTTGGGGATCAGATCATGGCGGCGCTTGAGCTGCACCTCGATCTGCGCAAAGGCATTTTTAAGCCGGTTCTTGAGGGCCACCAGTTGATTGAAGATGGCGATGATGTACAGCACGAGCAGACCCAGCACTACCAGTGTAATGATTGTCGAGACATCCATTTTTATTCCCCCGCAGTTCTTCAGAGCATCATAGCCGGATATAGATACAGGGGCCAGTCAGTTGAGTGCTGAGTTCTGAGTTCTGAGTTCTGAGTTCTGAGTGGCGGGTTTATGGAGGACCGGTGGGAGGCGCTTGCAGCGGCGACTTCTCTGCCATTTTTCCGGTCGCGCTTGAAAAGCGCTCCTACAAAAACAGGTGCTAGCACCTGGCCCCTGGAAACTAGCCCTTGACGCCAACGGCGTCCAATGGCGTCACAGTGTTGGGCAGCTTTTCGAAGATGACGCGCGCGAGGGTATGCAGGGCTTCCCTGCGCGGAAAGCTGGCGCGATAGACCAGCGACACGCGGCGGTAGGCGTCGGGCAAATCGAGTTCGCGGGTAACGATGCCGCTGCCGGTGGTCCAGCTGCCGCGCATGGCCAGCGCCGGCACCAGGGTGGAGCCGAAGCCGGCGCCGACCAGTTGCAATAATGTCTCCAGGCTGGCGGCGCGCAGATCGGCCATTTCGCCACGCTCGCTGCGCTCCTTCAGGCGGCACACTTCCATCGCCTGTCTGGCCAGGCAGTGCCCCTCCGCCAGCAACAGCAGTTCGGTGTTTTCCAGATCCTCGCGAGTGATGGTCTCTTTATTATAAAAAGCGTGATCCCGCGGATGGGCCAGCCAGAACGGCTCGTCGAACAGGGGGATCGCTTCCAGCTCCGGCTCGTCCACCGGGGTAGCCAGCAGCGCGGCATCGATTTCGTGCTGTTGCAGGCGCCGGATTAACGTATCGGTCATCTCCTCGGAGAGGATCAGCTTGAGCTGCGGAAACTGCTGTTTGAGCGGGACCAGGATCAGCGGCATCAGATAGGGGCTGATAGTGGGTATCGCCCCGAGGCGCAGGGGCCCGGCCAGCGGGTCCTGATGGGCCCGGGCCAGCTGCTCGATGGCGTTCATCTGCTCCATCATCAGCCGGGCATGGCGCAGGATGTCCTCGCCGATGGGGGTCACCTCCACCGAGCGGTTGGTGCGCTCGAAGATCGCCACGCCCAGCTGC
This sequence comes from Thiohalophilus sp., assembly GCF_046483665.1. GTDB lineage: Bacteria > Pseudomonadota > Gammaproteobacteria > UBA6429 > Thiohalophilaceae > Thiohalophilus. The sequence continues at coordinate 27,571 of NZ_JAWOCR010000015.1, forward strand.
TCTTCGAGCTTTTTGATCTGCCCGCTCAGGGTTGGCTGGCTGACGAAACAGCGCTCGGCCGCCCGGCCGAAGTGACGGGTTTCGGCCACGGCAATAATGTACTGCAAGTCTCTGAGATTCATGAGTTTTTCAGATCATCTTTACGATAGGCATTACCGATAACTACAGTATAAACAAACGATTTTAAAAATAAAGCAACCGGGCGCATGTTATCCACATGAACCCGAGCAACGATAAAACCATGAATAACCTCCTCGACCGCATACCGGTGGTGCTGATACGCCATGCCCAGAGTCAGTGGAACCGGGAGAACCGCTTCACCGGCTGGGCCGATCCGCCGCTGACCGGGGCGGGTATCGCCGAGGCTCGTGTCGCTGGCACCCGCCTGCGCGAACAGGGCTTTGTCTTCGACGCGGCCTGTAGCTCACGCTTGCAGCGGGCGGTGACCACGCTGGATATCCTGCTCGAAGAGCTGGGCCAGGACGAGATTCCGCGCGAACAGGCCTGGCAGTTGAACGAACGCCACTACGGCGCGCTGCAGGGGCTGGACAAGGGCGAGGCCACGGCACGCCATGGTGAGGAACAGGTCTGGCGCTGGCGTCGGGGTTATCACGATCGCGCCGGCGCGCTGAGCCGTGAGGACGAACGTCACAGTTGCCATGATCCGCTCTGCCAGGATATCGACCCGGCCCACCTGCCCGACGTGGAGAACCTGGCCGAAACCCGCGAGCGGGTGATGCGCTACTGGAACGACGAAATCGTCCCGCGCATCTGTTGCGGCGAGCGCCTGCTGATCAGCGCCCACGGCAACACCCTGCGCGCGCTGATCATGGCGCTGTCGAACATGACCACCGAAGAGGTCGAACGCTTCGAGATTCCGACGGCCACGCCGATAGTTTATCACTTCGACCGCAACGCAACGCCGCTGGATTGGGATTATCTGAATGAGCAGAATAATCAGGCAGCTTGAATATAGTGCTGAGTTCTTAGTTCTTAGTTCTTAGTTCTTAGTTCTTAGTTCTTAGTTCTTAGTTCTTAGTTCTTAGCACTCAGCACTCATGAATATACTCCGCTTTTCCGGTTGGTTACTGCCAGCTAACCGGAAAGATAAGTAACCCGGACTCGTTCCGGTTATTACCAGCCGAAGATCACACCTTCAAGCAGGGTATTGTAATCCTCGAATTCCGTGTTATCGGTAGCGATAAAGCCTTTGGCTTTACCTGCAAAACGATTCAACGTGGGTTGTAACGCCTTTATTCCCGCTTCGGCAATCAGCGCCTGACGTAACTTGCTTCGCTCTTCAGCAGTTAAACGACTGCTCACCGAGATAGACTGATTGGGCATGGCCGGCGAGGTATAGACAACTTTCAGCCCCTTGCGATCGTCTTCGCCCATGGCATTTCGATAGTAGGCGGTACGAACCACAAACGCGTCGCACTGCCCCTGTTGAAAGGACTTGTAGACCGCTCCCATGCCGCCCTTGACTCCCCGTATTACCGGCTGGCGCACCGGGTTGCGAAAGTCCCCCAGGACACTCAGGGTGGAAAGGTTGGGCGGGGAAATCCCGCAGAACTTGCGACCGATCATATCATCCGGTTCACTTACCTGGTCATTGTCCGCCGCGGCCAGCAGGTGGAACTGTAATGAACCCGGTAACCTGACCAGCATTTCGTGATCGAGATGGGTCACCCGCCAGGAAGCGAAATGCGGGCCGTCGAAGACGATGTCGTAAACATCGTTGCGCATGTCATGTTGATAGCGCAACCAGGCCCCGGGGTGCTGGTAGCGCACCGGTCGGCCCAGAACATCGCTGATATAACGGGCCGTGATTTCATACTGTTTTATCCCGGCCTGTTCAGACTCCCGCGGCGGCGCCGTCATGATCAACGCATCGGCCAGCAACGGCTGTACGACAGAAAAACCAAGTGCCAGCAAAAGCATGCGAGCTCTCATGGTGCCCCCTTTAATTATTGGGGAAGCTCTGAATAAGCCTTTATTCGTCACCCCGGCGAAAGCCGGGGTCCAGAATTAATCGGCGAGGGACTGGATTCCAGCTTCCGCCGCAATGACTTGATCAGAGCTTCCTTATTGATAACACCGGGATTGATATTGCTAGCAAGAGTAAAAAGTCTGCCCCGGCACACAGAGCAAGACATTCCAGTCTTTATCTCTATGCAAACTTTGCACCGCTGTATATCTTCCCCTGAATATTCCCCCATGAAGAGCCTTAAATTCTCAAATCGACACGCCGGTCTCAAAATTTGTTCGGGCGGCGGTTCCCCCGCCACCATATTTTGATGTGCCTTTACTGCGCTCTGCAGTGCGGTTGTTTGCAGTTTGCACCGCACAATTTTCCTCAGCTGAGGTATACTCCCTGTCACTGGCTTGATTACCGGATACCGTGCAAGTGACTCTACCCGCTCTGGATATTCCCTCCCAGGACCTCTCTCGCCGGGCGCCCCCGCCCATGCGCATCAAGAAGCTGCGTGAGTGGCTACACAATCTGCCGACCGCCAATACCCGCAAAACCGTTCACCTGTTTATCCAGCAACTGGAGCAGCTCAATCAGACCGCCTGCCCGCCCGAGGATCGCCTGCAACTGATGGATACCCTGCGGCCGATCGCACGCCAACTTCTGGTGACTCTTGCGCGGCATCTGAAGCAGGCCGGTATCCCGCTGAGCCAGAAAAACCTGGAAACCTACAACGACCTGCATGCCCTGCTGGACGGCATGGCAGCAGGCTACAAAATCGTGGTCAGCGAACTGGTCCTGAGCAAGCCGGAGAAGGAACATCCGCGGCTACTGTTACGTGAAGCGATCTATCACAGCATCCAGTATCTGGGCCGGCGCCTGCTGACCTGCTATATGGTTTACGCCACCGAGGCGGAGCACGTATGGTATGAACTGCATCAGTTATATCGTTATGCCGAATCGCAGGGTTTTCAGGATCAGCCGGTCGATGATCCGGTTCCTGATTACAGCCTGCCTGTTGGCTATACTATTGACCTGGTCTACAAGCGCTCCCTGTTGCTGTCACTTGCCGAACCCTACCACCTGATGTCCGGTGAAGCGGATGATATTCATTATCTTGTTTCCGCCTGGACACCCTATTGCCATTTGTTGCCATTGGCCACTCCTTCGCCGGCCGGGGAGTTTGCCCTGGACTTTGAATCGGATCAGCCGCCGCGCTTTATCAGCGAGGAGATTCAGTGGCAGCCGAGGGACGGACGCCTCATCGAGATCGGCGAGGTTAAACAACGCCTTGAGTCGCATCTGCAGCGTATCCTCAAGACCGCCATGCATAACCTGGAAGAAGATCGCCACTCCAGGGTACTGCGCTATCAACGTGACATGTTGCTGCGGCTCTCGGATGCGTGGGAAGGAGCGCTCAAACGCCAGTCCACGCGCCATAGCCAGCCGGCCAACATTCGCATGGCAATGGGGTTAAATGCCGCGCATCATTATATTAATCAGCGTAACGCTTTTACGCCGGAGATGGATGAGTTCGTGATCAAGTATCGCGATGAAACCGACATCACGCGGGAGCTCATGGCAACGGCCTATGATACTGCCATGCAAAAAGACAGTTACCATACGCATGATTACAGCGCCAATCCCTGGTGGCAGCAGAACGCCAGCACTCATGGTGCGGCACTGGCCTGTACCCCCGAATCGGGCTGTTCCAACGTCAAAGTAGGTGAAGTCGTAGCCTGGTGCGACAATGAACATTGCCTGCACTGGCAACCGGGCGTGATTCGCTGGCTCAAAACCCGTCCGGCCGAGGGTATGGAACTGGGCATCATGCGCCTCGCCAACTCGGCGGTCGCGGTCGCGGTGAAGGGCTTGCAGGGTACCGGCGAGGGCACCGACTATTTCCGTGGTCTGCTGATTCCCAGGCAGGTCTCGGCACAGCAGCGACGCAGCCTGATCGTTCCGTCCTCGGTCTTTGATATCGACTCGGTACTGTCGATCAACATGAAACGCCGGCTGTTTTACGTACGCCTGAAAAAACTGCAGCTGTCGACCCACTCCTTTAACCAGTTCGAGTTCGATGTTATGGAACGGCCACCGGTGGATCCGTCTACATTATTTATTGCCTGAAGCATTGCAGCCTTATTTCAGCGCAGGCAAAAATCAGACAGTATAGTTCGATACTGTGATACGATCGGTTAGCGGGTCTCTGGACTTTCTCTTATATATCAAGCATCCAAATCGATCATGCAAAATGCCTGTCGACACTCTCCCTGCAACAATGACCCATTAACAAAACAACATCGTCCCCGAGCATACAACGTGTCACAAACACCACTATATAAGAACCTGTCCAGAAAAGGTTACTACCCCGAAAAAGTTGCCGAGGTTGGTGTTTATTTTCCCGAGAACTCGAATATTCGAAATTATATAGATGATGGTATACCTTCTTTATTAATAGAGCCGGATCCCCAGTCACTCGAGAAAATAAACAACCGATATTCCGGATATAAAAACGTTGAAGTATATCCTGTAGCCGTCGGTGACGAGAGCGGCAAACTCGAACTGGTAAAAGCAGGGGCTTCCACCTACGCCAGAAATCTTGAATTTACACCTGCTATCGTAAACGACGGCAGCATCAATAACACAAGCGAAATATTAGAGGTCAGGTGTGTTCGCTTTAATGAGATTGACCCAACAGATATAAATTTAATCAGCATCGATATCGAAGGGGGAGAATGGTATGTTATAAAACATATGCTAAGTCGTCCCGATGTTATCTCTATAGAGACACATGGCGGACTGTACTTTAACCCCTTTATGGTCGAAATAATTTCCTGGTTTAATCAGCACGGTTACAAATTATGGTACAGAGACGGAAGTGACTCTATCTACATAAAAAACAAATTGTTTAACCTGTCTTATCTGGACGAGATAAAAACATATTTATACGGGATATACCTGCGATACAAGTCAGCAAGAAAAACAGTGAAGCGTGCCATTCGCAGAAGCTTGCGCATGACATAGTCCTGCTTAACAGCTTATTTCACATTTACTTTTATTGAACCCAATTTAATTCCAGCCCTGCTCATCAATTGTGTTCCTGTTGCAACTGCAAAACCGGCGTTGCATGCCAGAAGGGGTTCTCGTGTATTTCCCCCCCGCCCTGCTCCAGTGCCAGCGTCAGTTGTTTGGCCAGTTGCGGATCGGGCCGTTGCCGGAGCAAGGTGCGCGTTGAGCGAATCAGGGCGGCCGAGGGCGAAGGCATGGGGCCGTCGGCCAGTACGGCCTGCCGGGCACCGTATTTGAGCAGCGGCTGTTGTTGTAACTGCCAGCCTGCCGGGCTGAAAAAGCGTTGCCAGGCCTGGCGGATCACCGCTTCGGCGATACTTAATGTGCGCGTATCGTTGAATGCCGTCGCGTAATCGAGCAGTCCCTGCGCCACATAGGCGTAATCCTCCAGCCCGACCTGTCCCAGCGATTGATCGCCGCCGCTGGCTCGCCCGAGTCGTTCGCCATCCCATAACTGATTGACCAGAAAATCGCGTAAAGCCTGCATTGACGCCCGCAGGGCCGGTTCCTGTTGCGCACCGCTAACAAAGGCCGACAAAGCCAGGCCGTTCCAGGCGGCGATTTGCTTGGTATCCCGGGGCAGACTGCGCTGGCGACGCTGTCCGAGCAGTTTATTGCGGGCACTGTCGAGTAACTGCTCGACCCGGGCGCGAGGCTGATTCAGCGTCTGCGCTACCGAATCCAGATCCTGACTGATATGCAGGTGATGACCGTGGTCCAGCTCCGGCGGGCCATTTATGCCCCAGTAGCGACTGGCTACCTCAAACTCGGCTTCGTTGAGTGATTGTTTCAGTTCATCTGTCTGCCATAAATAATAACCGCCCTCGACACCCTGACCGTCGAGTGCGGAAAAACTGGCGAGCAGGCCACCGTTGGCAAGCTGAAACTCCCGCTGCATGAACGCCAGGGTTTGCAATCCCACTTGCCGATAGGCCGGGTGATTCAGTACCTGCGCTGCTTGCAGGTAGATCGAGGCCAGCAGCGCATTGTCGTACAGCATTTTCTCAAAATGGGGGACCTGCCAGCCGGGGTCGATCACATAACGGAAAAAACCTCCTGACAGATGATCGCGTAATCCCTGCTCCGCCATCGCATCAAGGGTCAGATGCAGAAAGTCAGCCGGTATCGCCTCATTTCCCTCCTGATGCAGGCGCAACAATGTCGCCAGCTGCGGCACAGAGGGAAACTTGTTCTGATCCCCGAAGCCGCCCTGCAACTCATCCGCCCGCTCCAGGCTCACGTTCACAAAGCGTTCGCGCAGTGCGTCCGGTTGCGGCGTGCCGTCGACCGGGGTGCGGTGCTGTAATTCTTTGCTGGTCGATTCGGCCAGCTCCCGCAGACCCGGGGCATCGTTATGCCATTCGCTTCGAATCCGCTCGAGAATACGCAGAAAATCCTCCGGCGGCTGATAGACCATCCCGACCAGTGGATAACCTTCCGGTGTGACAAAGACATTCAACGGCCAGCCGGCATGGCCCCGGGTACGCTCGACAAAGTCGATCAGCCGATCGTCCAGCGCCGGATTCAGTTCGCGGTCGACTTTTACCGGGATAAAGTGTTCATTAAGCAAGGCCGCAATCCGATCGTTTTGATAACTCTCGCGCTGCATCACGTGACACCAGTGACAGGAAAAATAGCCACTGGAAACATACAACAACTTGTTCTGTTGCCTCGCCTTCGCCACGGCGTCACGGTTCCACTGCTGCCAGTGCACCGGATCATCGCCGTGCATGGCCAGGTAGGCCGAACCATGATCCACCAGCTGATTGCGCAGCTCCTCAGCAGTAGCCCCTGCCGGCAACAGCAGTAAACTGAAGCAATAAAACCATTTGGAAATAAATGACATAACCGCGAATATCCACCAAAGCCCGTAACTGGGACAGTGCAGGTGAGAAAAAATTCAGTAGTGTAGTGCCTGAGATGCCCCTGTCCTCTTATTAACTGCTCTTGAATTTAACGCAAAGAACGCAAAGACGCTGAGTTCGCCAAGTAATAATTATGTGTGTCGACAGAAATATTGCCAGGCCATACAATTTTATTAAATCACTCCTCCGCGTTGTTTGCATCTTTGCGTTCTTCGCGTTTGTTCCAGAGTAATTGAGAAATACCCCGGCGTAGTTATTCGCTACCTGTTGCATCCTTGTAACTTTGCAGTTTGCGCCACAGGGTGGATTTGTTGATACCGAGGGTTTCAGCGGTTTTTTCGCGGCTGCCGTTGAAACGGTCCAGGGTTTTGTAAATGTAACGCCGCTCCAGCTCCGCCAGGGTGGGCAGGTCGCTGTCGATGCCGCCGCCGCTGCGAATGCTGCTGATCTCTTCCAGATGCAGGGTAGGCGCATCGGCCAGGGCGATAGTACGCTCGATCAGGTTCTGCAGTTCACGTACGTTGCCGGGCCAGTCGTGCTCTATGAGCTTTTGCAGTGAGGGCTGATCGAAACCGGTTACATTGCGCTGATACAGTTTGGCATAGTGATCAATAAAGTATTGCACCAGCAGGGGGATGTCGTCGCGTCGCTCGCGTAGCGCCGGCATGCTGAATTTAACGACATTCAGGCGATGATAGAGATCATGGCGGAACCTGCCCTCGCTGACCAGCTCCTCGATTTTCTGGTTGGTGGCTACGATAAATCGCACGTCAATGGGTGTGGGCTGAATCCCGCCGACCCGGGTGATCTGCTGCTCCTGGATGGCCCGCATCAATTTGATCTGCATGGCATCGGAGATGTTGCCGATCTCGTCGAGGAAAATGGTGCCCTCGGTGGCCATTTCCAGCAAACCACGCTTGCTCTGGTGTGCGCCGGTGAAGGCCCCTTTCTCATGCCCGAACAGTTCGTTTTCCAGCAGGGTATCGGTCAAAGCGCCGCAATCGATGACCACGAACGGTTTGTCGGCGTATTCGCTCTGATAATGAATGGCGCGGGCTGCCAGTTCCTTGCCGGTACCCGATTCGCCCTCGATGATCACGTTACAGCGGATATCGGCAATCTTGCTGATGATCTTGTAAATTTCCAGCATCGGCCCGGCATGGCCGACCATGCCAAAACGATTGCGTTCGTCACTGAGCTGCCGTTTGAGCAGCAGATTTTCCTGGCGCAGGGCATCGAGCTTGAGATTGCGTTCGATGAGCATCTGCAGCTCGTCCATGTCATACGGCTTTTTGATGAAATCGGTGGCGCCCAGACGCATTGCTTCGATGGCACTGTCGACATTGGCATAGCCGGTAATAATAATGAACGGAATGCCGTGGTCTTCGTCTCGCACGGCCTGCAGCAGCTCGGTGCCGCTCATATGGGGCATACGCAGATCACTGACAATCAGTTCGACCGGGTGATGTTTGAAATATTCTAGAGCCTCCAGCGGATCCTGGAAAACCTGGCAATCGAATGGCGCCTCTTCGCTGAAGCGGGTCATCAGCTCCCCGGTCTTGGGGTCATCATCCACAAACAGTATCAGTGGCGTGTTATCCATGAGCATTCGGTTTCTGGTTGACGGTTACGGCCCGCAGCGGCACGACCACCGTGGCAGTGACGCCGGTTTGCGGGTTGTTGTCTATATGCAGACTGCCATTATGATATTCGATAACCCCCAGACTGATCGACAGGCCCAGCCCGCTACCTTCTCCCTCGGGTTTGGTACTGAAGAAGGGATCGAAAATGTTATCCAGCTTTCCGGAGGCAATCCCCTCGCCCTCATCACAAATGGTCAGTTGCAATTGCTGTTTCTCGGCCTGGCAGTGGATTGTCACCTTTGCGTCCGCCGGGCTGGCCTGGATGGCGTTCAGTAACAGATTAATCAGAGCCTGCTGCAACTGGCTGCGATCCCCTTCGAGCTCACCGTCGTAGTCACACTCCAGCTGCAGCTCGACATGTTTGCTTTTGGCCGCCTGGCGTACCAGCGCCAGGGTATTTTCCAGCCAGGGCCGGACCTCGAAATGACTGTATTGCGGCGGTACCTGGCGGGCAAAGTTGAGAATCCCCCGCACAATATCCGAGGCGCGCAGCGCCTCGTCACGCAATGCATTCAGATCATCCAGTAAACGTTGACGGGTTTGCGCATCTCCGTATTCCGTTTTTTCCAGTGTGCGTTGTAACAGCTTGGCATAGGAGAGCACATTATTGAGCGGATTGTTAATCTCATGTCCGATCCCGGCCGCCATCTGGCCAATACTGGCCAGTTTGTTGCTCTGCAACATCATATGCTCGGCGCGGTCCCGTTGCTCGCGGGCTGTATCGAGGGTATCGGCCAGATAATTGAAGGCTTGAGCCAGTGCACCGATTTCATCGATGGCCTGTTTCTCCTCTGCCCGCTGGGCATGATCCCCATTGGCATAAGCCTTGAGCCGCCCGGCCAGACGACAGATCGGTCGTGCCACCTTGCGGACACCAATGTCGGTCAGTAACAGCGTGATCACCAGCGCGGCCACCCCCAGCAGGGCGATGGCAATACGAATCACCGCATAGGGCGAGGTGATTACATCCGAATTGATATGCGAGGTCAGCACCCAGCTGATCAGGCGATCGCGATAGGGGTTGAGCTCGACATAATAATTATGAAAACCCCCTTCCTTACTCAGATACAGGCCACTGGTACTGTCCACTACCTCGCTCAGCACCTGATCGCTGTACTTGTCGGCGACATGGACGCTATCCGAACGGATCTGGGAAAACCGGATATCGCTGCCCTTGTCATACAGAATCCGTCCATGATGTTTCTGCCGTTCAGGGTTGTTTTCCACCACAAACAGGTCCCCCCGGTACAGACGCGAGGCGTTATCCAGTATCCGATCCAGATTGCGCCCGCCCAGGGTGACCGTCAGCGCGCCCACCCACTGTTCGCCAGTATAAAGCGGTACGACATAATCGAGCAGGGGGAAGGTCTGATCCAGCGTTTCATTGAACTGGTTGTGCGGCAGTTCCAGGGCATGGGCCTGGTTCGGGACCAGCTCGCGCAGACGTTGCACGAACGTATCGGAATTGATCTCCTGTTCCACGTAGGCTAACCCGGAGAGGCTTTCATAGGTTTGCATGCTACGCGTGTTGTGACTGACCTTGACCAGGGTGTTGCCGTTGACATCCAGCAATCGCAGATAGAAGGTGCCGGGCAGGATGGTCTGAAAGCCTTCGAAATAGTGATTGAGCCGCGAACGCAACAGTCGGCTTTGCGGCGGGATACGCCCCGAGGCCTGTCCGGCCAGGACCGGCAGAAATTCCTGTACCGCCGGGGCGCGGGACATACCCAGTGCCAGTTCCTGATTGTCCTGCAGGTGACGCTCGAGTTCGCTGGCAACACTTTCCAGGCTGGTCAGCACATCCCGCGAGACAACCTGCTGATAGGCATTCTGGCTGTAATACGTGGCGCCCAGCATCAACCCGGTCAGCGGCACGACCGTGGCGAAGAACACCCAGATGAAGATGTTGGTTCTGATACGCAACGTTTCGCTTCCTGTTCGTCAGCCGGCTCGACAAAATCTCACCACCAAGACACGAAGACACCAGGAGGAATAAAGTGGTAAATCGGGACTTCCAGGAATCCAAATAACGAATTCTTTGTGTCTTTGTGTCCTGGTGGTAATGCTTTTATGAACTGTGCATTAACGCACCTATTCAGCGCCAGCGTCGCACGGCTTCTTCGGCGGCTTCGTTATCGGGGCGGGCGATCAGGCCACTGGTGGTCAGACTCAGGGCGTATTCGGCGCGATCGACCATGGGCAGATAGGTGGCGCTGCCGTACACCGCGTCGACCCAGGGCAACCAGCCCTGGTGCTCGCGCGCCAGTTGCCAGATATCCACCCCGCGAGACTCATGCAGACTGTAGACCGTGCGCGGCGACTGGCGTTCCTCCTGCAGATTCCGGTAACGGCCGGTGATGCGATCCAGCTGATAGGCCGTTTCCATCCCCAGCAAGGTGGCCAGACCGCTCCACTTGAGTACCCGGGCGTCCACCTGCCATTCGTCGCCGCGCAGCTCGAAACTCTGGGCCATCTGATCCGGATGAATGACATAGACCTGAAACCGTTGTGGACCGCGTTCCTCGAAACGCAGCCAGGCCACCGGCTGCTCCCGGGTCAATTGCTGATAGCCGTACAGGTTGAGGGCCACAGACCAGCTCAGGATCGCACCGCCGATCAGGACCAGTCCGCCCAGGCTTTGCAGTGCCCCGCGCAGGGGCTTGCGCCTGAATATCCGGGCGATACCACTTAGCAGCAGCACGCCCCCCAGCAGGGAAATCAGCAAGATGATCAGCTTGGTCAGCATGGGCATTACCGGTTTTGAATGGACGCGGACTCTGACATCCGCGTAACCTTCCGCGTATAATGCCACAAACCTTCGAGTAATGAGTCCGCCCATGCGCTTCTGCTGGCCACAAATCCTGTTTATCCTTCTGGTTATTTTCCTGGGCGTCGGGAGCATGCTATCTGGCTGCGGTAAAAAGGGCCCGCTGTACCTGCCCGATCAGAACGAACAAACCCGACAGGCATCCTGACTCCATGGATCACTTCACTTATCACGACGGCGAACTGTACGCCGAACAGGTGCCGCTGGCGGCCATTGCCGAACAGTATGGCACGCCCTGTTATATCTATTCCCGTGCCACGCTGGAGCGCCACTGGCATGCCTTCGATCAGGCCCTGGGCGATCACCCGCACCTGATCTGTTATGCGGTCAAGGCTAATGCCAACCTGGCGGTGCTCAACCTGTTCGCCCGCCTCGGCTCCGGTTTCGATATCGTCTCCCGGGGTGAGCTGGAACGGGTGCTGGCTGCCGGCGGCGACCCGGCCAGAGTGGTCTTCTCGGGCGTGGGCAAGCGCGCCGATGAAATGCGCCGCGCGCTGGAAGTGGGTATTCACTGTTTTAACGTGGAGTCCGAATCGGAACTGCAGCGTCTCAACCGGATAGCCGGCGAGCTGAATGTCAGCGCCCCCGTCTCCTTGCGGGTTAACCCGGATGTGGACGCCAAAACCCACCCCTATATCTCCACCGGACTGAAGGAAAACAAATTCGGCATCGGCATCGAGCAGGCCCGGGCGGTCTATGCACGGGCGGCCGATCTGGCACATATCAACATCGTGGGAATCGACTGTCACATCGGTTCGCAGTTGACCGAGACCGCGCCCTTTCTGGATGCGTTGCAGCGGGTGCTGGCGCTGGTAGATGAACTCGCGCAGGATGGAATCCCGATCGAGCATCTGGACCTGGGCGGCGGCCTGGGGATCCGTTATCACGATGAGAACCCGCCCGCGCCCGGTGATTATGCCGCCGCCCTGCGCGAGCTGCTGGCCGATCGGCCACAGACTATCCTGCTCGAACCCGGTCGCGCGATTGCCGGCAATGCCGGCGTGCTGATGACCCGGATCGAATACCTCAAGCAGACGCCGGACAAGAACTTCGCCATTGTCGATGCGGCGATGAACGATCTCATGCGTCCGGCGCTGTATAACGCCTGGCAGGAAATTATCCCCGTCAAAACAGAAACCCATGGCGATCCCGTCTATTACGATGTGGTCGGCCCGGTCTGCGAGACTGGCGATTTTCTCGGCAAGGACCGCGCGCTGTCGGTGTCCGAAGGCGATCTGCTGGCAGTTCGCTCCTGTGGCGCCTATGGTTTTTCCATGAGTTCCAACTACAACACCCGTCCGCGCGCCGCCGAGATTATGGTCGATGGCGAACAGATCCACGTGGCACGCGAACGGGAAACCCTGTCCGAACTGTTTGCCGGAGAATCGGTGCTACCCTGAAATATGATGATGCAACGCATTCCCGAACCGGAACTGATGGACGAGGCGGAACAGGCCCGCGCCTATGCCCGGGCCGACTTCGATGCGCCACACCGGTTTTTCATCGACTGTTTTCAGCAGCGTTTTACCAACAAGCATCTGCATGGCAACGTGTTGGACCTGGGGTGCGGACCGGCCGATATCAGCGTGCGCTTCGCCCGCGCCTACCCGCACTGCCATATCGACGGGATCGACGGCGCCGAAGCGATGCTGGCCGAAGGCCGCGAACGACTGGCCCGGGAACAACTCACTGAGCGCATCCACCTGTACCGGGTCAATCTGCCACGCGACACGATTCCCCTGCCCGCCTACGATGTCATTATCAGTAACAGCCTGCTGCATCACCTGCACGATCCGCAGGTACTCTGGCAGGCCGTCAAACAGCACGGGCGCCCTGGCACGCCGGTGTTTATCATGGACCTGCAACGCCCGGACACTCCCCAACAGGCTCGCGAGCTGATGCAACACTACGCCGCCGATGAACCGCCGATCCTGCAACGCGATTTTTATCACTCGCTGTGCGCCGCCTTTACGCCGGACGAAGTGCGCCAGCAGTTACACCGGGTCGGACTGGATTATCTGGAGGTCAAAAGCGTCAGCGACCGGCATCTGGTCGTGCAGGGCCACCTGGGCGAGTAGCTTTTCGTTATGACCTTTACGAACCCCCGCCCGGAAGACATCCGCAACCTGCTCGATACGATCCGTCATATCGCGGTGGTCGGTCTCTCCCCCAAACCGGCCCGTCCCAGCCACCAGGTAGCCAGTGCCCTGCAACAGTTCGGCTATCATATTATTCCGGTACGCCCGGCAGTGGACGAGGTGCTGGGTGAACCGGCTTACGCGAATCTCGCCGACGTGCCGGACCCTGTCGATCTGGTGAACGTGTTCCGCGCTCCGGATCAAATCGCACCGATCATCGACGTCTGTATCGAACGCCATCTGCCGGCCATCTGGCTGCAGGATGGCGTGATTAACGAGGCCGAGGCCCGGCGCGCCAGCGATGCCGGTCTCACCGTGATCATGGACCGCTGCATCTACCGTGATTACATGAACCTGATGCGCTAAACCCCGGCCAAACTCTGTCATTTTAGTTACAATAACGATTAAGTCTGGATAGACATTATAAAGCTGCAAGGCAAAAGACACGGTTCACACCAAAGGGCTACATTAATATTACTTTGCGTCCTCTGCGTCTTTGCGCCTCTGCGTTGATATCTTTTAAACCCTGATGGAAGACTGATGTCACTTCGCTTCACCAAGATGCACGGCCTGGGCAACGACTTCGTGGTGATTGACGCCATCAATCAGGAGGTCGTGCTGGATCGTGAACAGATCCGCCAGCTGGCCGATCGCCGCTTTGGCATCGGTTGCGATCAGCTGTTGCTGGTGGAGCCGCCGCGCGAGCCGGGAGTGGATTTTACCTACCGGATATTCAATGCCGATGGCGGCGAGGTGGAGCAGTGCGGCAATGGCGCGCGCTGTTTTGCCCGCTTCGTACGCGACAAGGGGCTGATCGACCGTGATACTATCAGGGTTGCCACCGCCGCCGGGCAGCTGACCCTGCAGATCGAGACCGACGGCCAGGTGACAGTCAATATGGGCCTGCCGCACTTCGCGCCGTCCGAGATCCCCTTTGAGGCGGATGCCGAGGCCACGCTTTATGATCTGGTGATTAACGGGGAAAAGGTGCACCTCGGCGCCGTCGCGCTGGGCAACCCCCACGCCGTGCTGGAAGTAGATGATATCGACAGCGCCCCGGTGGCGCGGCTCGGACCGCTGATCGAAGCCCATCCGCGTTTCCCCCGGCGGGTCAACGCCGGCTTCATGCAGGTGATCGACCCGGGCCATATTCGCCTGCGGGTTTACGAGCGCGGTGCCGGCGAGACGCTGGCCTGTGGCAGCGGCGCCTGCGCGGCGGTGGTTGTAGGTCGCCAACAGGGCCGGGTTGGTGATATGGTTGAAGTGGCTTTGCCGGGCGGGAGCCTGCTGATCCGCTGGCCGGGAGCAGACTCGCCGGTGATGATGACCGGTCCGGCCACAACGGTATTTGAAGGTCATATCGAGGCACGAGGATAAACACACGCCATGAGCAACCGTCAGGAAAACCCGATCACGGTAGACAAGGAATTCGAACGCGAAATTGTCCGCTATTTACGTGACAACCCTGACTTTTTCGAGCGTCATCTCGATTTGCTGGCCGATATGCTCCTGCCCCACCAACCCCAGGGCGCGGTCTCCCTGATCGAACGCCAGGTTACGGTGCTGCGGGATCAGAAACAGGAACTCAAGCAACGCCTGCAGCAACTGACTGACTATGCCCGGCAAAATGAGGACCTGAGCAGCCGTTTGAATAAACTGATTCTGGACCTGCTCGATGCCGATGATTTTGAGAGTTTGCTGAATCTGATCCAGCAACGCCTCAAGTCCGACTTCGAAGCCGACGCAGTAGTCATCCGGCTATTCAACTCCGGTGCCCCGGTACTCAAGGCCCACCCCGATCTGATGGACTGGAGCGAGCCGGCACTGGGCGCGTTCGAGAAAGTGATCAGCGGCCGCAAACCGGTTTGCGGCAACCTCAAGCCGGGGCAACTGGATGCCTTGTTCAATGACCATCTGGACGTAGCACGCTCGGCCGCGCTCGTCCCGCTGGTGGCAAGTGAATCCAGCAAACAGTGTGTCGGTCTGCTGGCTATTGGCAGCCAGGATCCACAGCGCTTTCGCGCCAACATGGGAACCCTGTTCCTGTCCCATCTCAGTCATGTGCTGACCCGGATTCTCAAGTTACACCTTGGCTCATGAGCCCGGCTACCCTGCAGGCTATTGAAGATTATCTGGCCCGACTACATACCGAACGCCAGCTCTCGCCGCATACCCTGAATAATTACCGCCGCGATCTGAAACAGCTTGCCACTTTTTGTCTCGAACAGGATCTGACGGACTGGACGCAACTGGACAGCCAGCATATTCGTCAATATGTGGCGCAACGCCATCGCCGGGGACTGGCTGCCAAAAGTCTGCAGCGGGAATTGTCTGCCCTGCGGGGATTTTTTGATTTTCTGATCCGCGAGGGCTCGCTTTCGGCCAATCCGGCGCGCGATGTGCAAGCACCCCGGGTCAAACGCAAACTGCCTCTGACGCTGGATGTGGATAAAACCGCCGCGCTACTGGATGAAACCGCGGAGGATGCCGGGGACCCGTTGTGGGTTCGCGACCGGGCGATACTGGAACTGTTTTATTCCTCGGGACTGCGCCTGAGTGAACTGGTACAGCTGGATCTGGGACAGCTCGATCTGAGAGAGGCCCGGGTCCGGGTCCATGGCAAGGGCGACAAGGAACGTGATCTGCCCATCGGCCGACAGGCACTGGCCGCCATCCGGACCTGGCTGGCGGTGCGCCAGGACATGCCGCTGGAAAATAAACAGGCGCTGTTTGTCAGCCGTCACGGACGCCGTATCTCTGGCCGCAATATCCAGAAACGGCTGCGGGATCGGGCCCGCAAGCTGGGGCTGGATGTGCCGGTCCATCCACATATGCTGCGCCACTCCTTCGCCAGCCATTTGCTGGAATCGAGCGGCGATCTGCGCGCGGTCCAGGAGCTGCTCGGCCACGCCGATATCTCCACGACCCAGATCTACACCCATCTCGACTTTCAGCATCTGGCCAAAGTCTATGACCAGGCCCACCCGCGGGCGCGCAAGAAACGCCGTGAGTGAATCCCCGAAATCAACCTTGCTGACTGTCTTTTGCCGCGGACCTGATCTAGGATAAGTACAACAAACAACATAAGAGGAACCACACATGTTCATACTTCGCAGACTTCGCAGGACCATCAGCCTCATGGTTGTCGCCACAATGCTTTCGCTGGGCATTACCACACCGGGTTACGCCGCCATGCTCGGGACTGACGATATTCTGGCCGGCGACAGCCTCCAGCAGGAACGTGCACATGTAAAAGAAGTACTCCAACGGGACGAAGTACAGGATCAACTGATTACTCTCGGTGTCGATCCGGCCGATGCGATCGAACGCGTTGACGCTATGACCGAACAGGAGATCCAGATGTTATCGGGTCAGCTTGAAGAACTGCCCGCCGGCGCAGGCGCACTGGGGCTGCTCGCCTTTGTCCTGGTCGTACTGCTGATCACCGATCTGCTTAATCTGACCAACGTCTACAATATCTGAGATTCACCCTGATGATTCGCTGTTATACCGGCCCCCGCCTTGCGGGGGTTTTTCTTTTAATCCTGACAGTTTTGCTGCTTGGCGGCTGTGCCGGAACACCACAAAGTGATCGCCTGCTCGATGCACCGCCAGCAGATATCAGCCCGGCGTCGGATTTGAACGAGGTCCCGTTTCATCCCCAGGAGGCCTATCAGTGCGGTCCCGCCTCGCTGGCCATGCTCGCCAACTGGCAGGGCGTTGATATCACACCGCAGGAACTGACGCCGAAACTCTATATCCCCGGTAAACAAGGGAGTCTGCAGATTGAGTTGCTCAGCAATACCCGCCAACTGGGGCTTATCCCTTATGTTCTGAAACCCGAACTGGATGATCTCTTGCGCGAAGTCGAGGCAGGCAACCCGGTACTGGTATTCCAGAACCTCGCACTGGAGTGGTATCCACGCTGGCATTATGCAGTCCTGGTTGGCTATGACCTGCAACAGGATGAAATCATCCTGCGTTCAGGTACTGACCGGCGGCGCATCAATACCCTGGCCCAGTTCGAGCGTACCTGGCAACGGGCCGATCGCTGGGCAATGCTGGCACTCAGGCCGGGACAAATGCCGGCCACGGTTGAATACTGGCGTTATTTACAAGCGTTATCCGCCATGGAACAGGTCAATCGTCATACTCAGGCACAGGCCGGTTACCAGGCCGGCCTGCAACAATGGCCCAATGACACCCGCCTGCTCATGGGGCTGGCCAACAGTCAGCATGCAGGGGGACAAACTGCGGCAGCGATCGCCACCCTGGAACAGACCATTCATCACCATCCCGACTATGCTCCGGCCCATAACAATCTGGCCCATCTTTATTTGCAGAGCGGTCGCAGCAGCAGGGCCGAGCAACACGCCCGACGCGCCGTGAGTCTGGGTGGCGAGCACCTCGAGGCCTATCGTCAAACCCTGAGCGAAATTCGACAACAGCGGCAAAGCGAGTAAACTACATAGCAAGCTTACACCGGAGATTTATACGCATGCCGCGCACGTTTAACCTGATACTGTTCATCGTCGCGTTACTCGCAACCACGACAGGCTGCACAACCTGGGATCCGGATAATAAAGCCAATCTGCATAAAAACGCGGCCAATACGATAAAGGCATTCCGTAACCGGGATCCGGGTCTGCAGCGCTTTTTCGACAACGCCTATGCCTATGCTGTCTTCCCAACCGTGGCCAAAGGTGGCGTGGGAATCGGCGGTGCCTACGGCGAGGGGCTGGTCTATCGTGAAGGTAAAGCGATGGCCCTCACCTCGTTGACCCAGGTGACGGTAGGTTTACAGCTCGGCGGCCAGGCCTACCATGAAATGATTTTCTTCCGCGATAAACGCGCCTTCGAGCGTTTCAAGTCTGGCCAACTAAAACTCTCGGCCCAGCTCTCGGCTGTTGCTGTCACGACCGGTGCTTCGGCCGACGCCAGTTATGAGCAGGGTGTCGCAGTCTTTACCATGGCCAAAGGCGGGTTGATGTACGAGGCCACGGTCGGTGGGCAGCGTTTCAGCTATGAGCCGCTTTAAATAATTTTCGCCCCAGGCCGGAAAACCGGACAATATGTTCTATACTCGATGGTATGGCCAGTGATAAGAGTAGCCAATGGTTTTAACGCAAAAAAACAATCTCACCAACCAGGAAACCGAAAGCACTATTGCCATTCTGGAAAAAGCCATCTTTTATCACCTGGAGTGGCTCAAGCATCTGCATGAAAGTCTGATCTGCAACACCCCTTTTAATGATGATGTCTACCGGGAAGATGCCCATCGTCATTGCAAGCTCGGACAATGGTATTACACTCATGCGCCTGACTCCCTCAGGTCCTTTAAAAAATTCGAACAACTTGAACAGCTTCATACCCGCATGCATGACGTGGCGCGTCTGCTTGCTCAAAAATCTTCCCGCGGTGAGGCGATCACGCCCGTGGACTATGCCACTTTTTATCATGACCAGCAGAAACTGATCCGATTGATGGGCGAGTTACGGGATCAGCTAATCGAGAGCTCATACTCGTTCGATCCACTGACCGGGGCGATCAACCGCAATGCTTTTTATCTGATCGCGGAAAAAGAACATTCCCTGGCCGAGCGCACCGGTGAAAGTTATGTGGTTGCGATGATCGATCTCGATCACTTCAAACAGATCAATGACCGCTATGGTCACCTCACAGGTGATCGGATACTCAAGGAAACTGCCGACCTGGTGCAAAAACGGCTACGTAGCAGTGATGTTTTCTGCCGTTTTGGCGGGGAAGAATTCATTGCCTTTTTACCCGGCACCTGTCTCGAAGATGCGGCCAATCTGTTCAACGCCCATCTCCAATCACTGGCAAATACTTCCATTACCATCGATGATAGTGGCGACAGTATCCAGGTGACGGCTTCCGCCGGTCTGGCAAAGCATATACGTGGACAAACCCTCAACCAGATAATCGAGCAGGCCGACATCCAGCTTTATGAAGCCAAAGGGCAGGGCCGCAACCGCCTCTGCTATACCGGATCATCGGCATGAGGTCCGCCGCTGATGCGGCGCAGCCCCGTCACCAGCAAGGCCACCACGGCCAGAGACCAGGCAATCGTCGCACCCGACGGCAGATCAATTAATGCGGACACCAGTAAACCGGCGACATAGCCTGTCATACCGATCCCGTACGCGATCAGCCAGGGATTCTTTTGCTGCAGACTCGCCAGCGCGGGGATAATCAGACTGGCAAAGACCAGATAGACGCCGACCAGTTGCGTGGAGAGTGTAATGGTAATCGCGAAGACCGGATAAAACCCGTAACTGCCCAGTTTTTGCCGCCAGCCAAACCACAGCCACAATACCGCCAGATACACCAGCGCGATCATCACCAGATCACTGTACTCCACCCACAGTATCTGACCCACCAGCATTTCCTGCAGACGCTCGCCACCGTGCGGATCCTTGGACAATAACAAAATACTGCCGGTAGCCGCCAACATGAATAATATTCCGATCAGTGCCTCCTGGATGCCCGTTGGCGCATGTCGAACCTGGTAGAGCAAACTTGCACCAATCACCGCGGCACCGATCGCCACCAGCTGGTTGAGCCAGGCGCCATATGCCTCCAGCCCCGCGAAATGGGCCACGATCAGTCCCAGCGCTGCCATCTGTGCAATGGCCAGATCGAGAAAAATAATGCCTCGCTGCAGTACCTCCCGACCCAGCGGGACATGAGTACTCAATACCACCATCCCGGCCAGCAATGCCGGCAGAATAATGGCTAGCTGTGCGCCCAGGCCGTCCGGCATCATTCTATAGCCTTCAGCAGCATATCGAGCGTTGTCTCGTACAGCCCGAACAGATCCGTGGCCTGCTCATGGCCGCCCACCGTATAGGGCAGTGTAATGACCGGCAGCTGGGTACGGCGCGACAACCAGCTGGCACCGCGATCGCTCTGATAGGTTGTCAGCACAATAAACCGCGGTTGCTCCGCCTGGATAACGTCCAACAGACCCGCCAGATGTCCGCTGGTCGGTGGTAAACCGGGCTTCGGCTCCAGATCCGCCACGACCTCCATCTCCAGCCAGGTGAACAGGTAACTCCAGCTACGATGCTGTACCACCACTTTTATGTCCTTCAGCGGACGGGCCTTTGTTTCCCAACGTTCGATCGCCGTTTGCCACTGGCTGGCGAAGCTCTCCAGATTGGCCTGATAGTCTCGGGCATTGACCGGGTCAATCTGCTTCATGCGTTCGCCCAGTTGCCGGGCAATCTGCAGAAGGCGATAGGGGTCAAGATGCACATGCGGATTACCCCCCGCGTGGATGTCACCCATGCTGCGATCCACCTTCTCCAGCTGCTCAATCAGCTCGACCTGTTCGCTGGCCATAAAATAACCGGGTTTGTCCCGCTGGATGCGTGCATTACCGGACTGGCGCAATAACAGGGGCAACCAGCCCACTTCCAGTTCAGCACCGGTGCAGACCACCAGGTCGGCATTTCTCGCCCGTGCGATCAATGAGGGCCGCGCCTGGATGTGATGCGGATTTTGGAAGGCCGTGGTTGCCGACTTCACCTCAACATGCTCCTTGCCGATCGCCTGTACCAGCGCGGCCCATTCCGGCTCACAGGCCAGTACATTGAGCGTTGCCCCGGCCTGAGCGGCCGGGGCCCACAGCAGGGCAATCAATCCAATGGACAGCAGATGCCTGACGCTTCTCATCATTCCCCCTTCAATACCGGTGTGCGCCATGCGCACCCAGGCTCATGATGTATTGCAGCATCAGCATGTCGTTCTGCTCGTGCCCGTTGTCCAGCTCACTGTACTGCAGGCGCAGGCGACTGTAATGGCTGGGTGAATAGTCGATCATCATACTGTAGCGCTCGGGGTCCTTCGCCTCTGTGCCCAGGCCGGACTCTTCCAGGTATTCATCCTGATCGATTCCGTCGTTTACAAAGTTGGTGATGGTATTGTCGGCCTCGAGCCAGTCATAACGCAGCCCCAC
>NZ_JAWOCR010000027.1:0-35483 GCF_046483665.1 Thiohalophilus sp.
ATGCTGTCGAGGAGTGCTCCAGGAGTGTTGCGATCGTAATTGTTGCCAAGCAATGGCATATCTGCCACGGAATCGACCACTTTTGTGCCAAACAAAGTGGTTTGATTTTCCGGACGGTTGACCTGAAATACCACTCGATGTTCCGCGGGATTGGTATCCTTGTTACCCACCACAAATCCCGCATCACTTGCAACTTGGAAGAATTTCTTATGATTCACCGGTGCCCCCGACAACAGCACAGTACCGGTCTGCTCTATGCTCCCACCATTGGTGAAGTCCAGCCCGTCCATCGCCCGATAGGTAATCAAGCCGCCCTGGCTATGGCCAGCGAAGTTGAAACTGTGATTTCTATCAACTCCTTTTTGGAAGAATCCACGTAGCTGACGCGCATTGCCCGAGGAGATCAGGCCGCCGGCGTACATATCCCACGCAGTCTCCAATCCGTCGCCCAGAAGCCCGTGCTCGGGATTGTATGCCAGGACAAACTCGATCGCACCGGTCTGCATGGCACTATTGCGGGTCGCCTCATCCATGGAATTCTGGATGCCGTTGGTGAAGATATGGTCGCCGTCTTCGGGCCGCTCGACCTCGCCAAGTATCTCAACCCTTTCCGGGTCGATGATCAGTTTGCCGGTTTTCTCGTCGACAATCAGTGGCGCCCGGACGCGATAGTATAACTGGTCACCCACGATCAGAGCCGGTACCTGGCCCATGAGTCCTCCGTGGTTCTTCACCCCGGACATTAGACCAGTGCTGACCACACCAAAGCCGTCAAGCCAGTCCACGCTGTCATTGTAGTCCTTGACGATCTTGCTCATGCTGCTGATGAAGGCGTTGTCGCTTTCGATCTTGCCCAGCTTATTGAGCTGGTGATAGGTACGCACCGTGTTGCGACCGTATTCATTAAATTCGTCCTTCCAGCGCCCGAAGGTATTCTCGTTCTCTCTCGTGCGGGGGTCATCCCTGACAAACATGCCCTTCATCGATCGAACTGAACTGTCACTTACATACAGTTTCGTCTCACGCTGGTCGTCTCGTGTGGTCTCCTGTGACCGGGACAGGTCTCGGTTCAACCCGGTGGTACTGTCCTGCCCAGAAAACTGATCCGCCCGCACGACGACCGCGCCTTCACCCAGGGTTGCACGGTTGATCTGGCGGCGATCATGATTGCTGTAGTAACCGGAGAAAGTCCCACCTAGACCGCCAGATCCGTCTGGCTGCCGACCGGAACGCACAGGCTGGTCGGTCATCTGGTTATCCAGCTGCTGGCCCGGGTTGTCGCCGCGCTCGCCGCTGAAACTAAGGCTGACGCTAGCATAATACGATGTCTCCCGATCCCGATCGTCTAGATCGCGAAAACCCAGCGTGCCGGTATCCAACATGAGATCGCCACTGTCAGTGGCGATCACAGCACCGTCGAGTTGGGTGTGGCCCTCAATGCGCGCCTCCATAGATTGACGTGCGATAAGACGGGTCTGCTCCGCCACCCAGGCCTTGTCACCGTCGGTCTTGCCATAGCCCAGGGAACCGGAAACCGACGTGCCGATACCACCCACCACGCGCAGGCTACCGTCGATACGCTTACCCTGGGCCCGACCGGTATCCTGCAGGGATGCCACAGTCAGGTCGCGGCCAACGTCGAGAGCGATATGACTGGCCTCAGCGGTCGCACCCAGCATGCCGGTATCGCGACCACTATGTATTGTCAGCCGATCACCGGCGGTCACATGGCTATTGCGGACACGACGGTCATTCCGATCCAGATCGTTTCGGCCAAGATTGACGCTGGCATAACCACCGATCGCGGTGCCTCCCTCGCCGGCGGTAGCGGCAATCCCGACCTCACCACCACCGCTGCGACCTTTCTCATGGTAACGACTCTCCAACATCAGCGCGCCAAGATGAATGTTCCTCCCAGCGACCAGACTGATATCCTGATCTGCATTCAAATCGCTGCCACGAATAGTCAAATCATGCGTCGCGCTAATATCGACAGTGCCGCCAACGTATAGCACGCTAGCCTGGGCACTATCGGTAAGATATTCGTTTTCCTGCTCGGCAAAGCCACCCCCGAAGCCAGCACTGGCTGAATTCTTCTGAGCATTAATGATAAGGCCGTAGCGTTCGGTACGATAATCAACGTCCTGCAGGTAGCCGTTTTTGGCGGCCTCAATATTGACTTTCTGGCCGCGCAAACGCAGTTTCTTTGCGGCCATCAGCTGCGCACTGTACATTTGCAGGTCCCCGCCGGCCTCCAGGTTGATATCACCACCAGCCTGAACATTTACACCGCGTACCAGCGTCGAACTCTCAACATTCGTTGTCGTCGTGACCACAGTGCCAGCAAATCCATTGGCTGTTGGGCCAGACAGGAAATTATCGATAGTATCCACAGCCTGCAGGGTTCCGCTCACGTCACTCACGACATCATCACCATCGGCGGCAGCCCTCAGCGCCTCTTTGCTATCTTTCAAATTATGCTGCAGACCGGCACTGATCCCGACACGGCGCAATGTCTCGACGTGGCGAGTGGTTTCAATGCTTTGATCACTGTCAAGGCGGATGGCATTAACTGCCATGAAATCGATATTGCCGCCTGCGAAGACATCGCCGGCGTCGTGATGAATCTCACCGCCGGCGGCGATCCGTATGTCGTTGCCGGCTTGAAGCAGGCTGAGGTAAATATCATCAACTATGTACTCATCAATATTAGTCCTGGTCTCCAAGCCGGCAAACGAGTTCATTCCATTGCCATCGAACTTGACCTCCATGCCCACACGCTTGAGAGTGTGCTCTTCTTTATCTAGAGAATAATCGTGACCAGCCGAGACCCGAACATTAGTCGCCGCCAGCGTCAGATCATGGCCCGCACCAAGCTCAGAGCCAACAATGTTGATATCACCGGTAGCGTCAAGCCGGATATCCCTCCCTGCCTGAAGTGTTGAACCAACGTAATTCTCATCTACTTTCCAGTGCTTGTCATGGCGCTCCTCGGCAAAACTCAGAAACCCGTCTTCAATATCGAAACTGAAAGAGCGGTCGTATTTATGATCAAACCGCGCCAGCGCTTCTCTCTCACCGATAATATTGATGCTGGCCTGTTTGTCGTCGTCTTCGGTCTGGTAACCGGCGTCGGCAACGATGTTGTCGGCGGTGATTTCGCCGGCGACGACGTTGATGTCACCCCCGGAGAGCAGGATGGTGTCGCCGCCGCTGTTGACCTCGGCATGGCCCAGGCGGCGGGCACGTTGCTTGTTCACGCTACCGGATTTGGACCAACCGCCGAAGCCGCTTTTGTGGTATTCGTTTCGCCGGTTGCTGTACTCGATGCCCGAGAGCATGTTCAGCGAATCGCCGGCGTACACCATGATGTCCTTGTCGACGTCGATGCGGGTGCCTTCCAGCACCACCTTGCCGCTGTTGCGTGTGCCGTCGCTGTCCACGTTGATCAGCAGGTTGCCGCCGCTGCGCAGTTGGGTCTCAGCCAGGCGGACGTTGCGCCGCTCACGGATCCAGGTTTTGCTGCGGCCGAAGCTCTTCTTCTGCTTGCGGTAGTAGTAGCTATAGTCTTCGTCGTTGACGCCCAGCAGACGCATGTCATCACCGGCATTGAGAATGAGATCCCCTTCCCCGCCGGTGCCGGCCTGCAGCACGCTGCCGTAGGTGGTCAGGTCGTTATCGGCCTGGACCCGGGTGCTGCCGCGGCTGTTGAGGTTGACCACGTCGTGACGGATGCGGCGGTTTATCTTGTAAGCGCCGTTGCGGGTAACGGTCTGGCGATACTGGCGCAGGGCGTTGAGTTGAATATCCTTGCCGCGCAGCTCAATGTTATCGGCGCGGATATCGCTGCCGGCCAGGGTAAGCCTGTCCCCGGCATTAAGGCTGACACCGCCGTCGGCGTTGAAGCTGCCGGCGGTATGCCGAATGTCGGTGGTTTTGCGGGTGCCGTACCAGTACCAGCCGCGATCGATTTGCCGGGTGTGATCGCGGCGCACGCGAATGGCGTTCTGGGTGATATTGCCTTCGGCCTGCAGCAGGATGTTGCCCCCGGCGTTGTAACGCCCGGCGGTATCGGTGATGTGGCGCTCGGCGGTCAGAATGGTATCCCCGCCCGAGCGGATCCGGCCGGTATCCAGTACGGTTTTGTTATTGCGCCGACCGGGGGCGAGGCGGGTATTACGAATATCGCGAGCCGCGATCAGGACATCGCCACCGGCGTTGAGGTTACCGCTGTTGTGATAGTCGCCTTCCTCGACCCGGGCAATGATGTCACCGCCGGCCTGCAGGGTGTTGATCTGGTCGTAGCGGATGATGTCGGTTTTGTTGGTGTTCTGGTATTCAGAACGGTTTCTGCGCCACCCGTACCCATAGTCATCATCGTTAATCCGCCGCTGATACCGATCACGTTTTTCGACCCGCTTGCCGGTGGCCAGCAGCGTGGTGTTCTCGATACCGGTTCGGGCCTGTTGCAGGATATCGCCATCGGCCTGCAGGCGGGCGCCGATGTTGCGAACCCGCTGGCCGGACTGTTGCAGGATGTCGCCTTCAGCCTGCAGGCGGGTCTGCTGGGTCGCCACCGAGTAAAGGGTGTTGTTTCGGCGATCATAGCCGCGGGCGATACTTCGATGATCCCGGACCTGCTGCTGCAGATAGCGCCGGGCCAGGCTGCGGTTGGTGATATCGCCGTCGGCTTTCTGGATGATGTCGCCGGCGGAGGTGATTTGCGTGCCCAGGTTCTGGATATCCTCGCCGGCGACCTGGATCAGGCCGCCTTCGCCGGCGTCGATGCGGGCCACATCGATCTCCACCCGTTGCGAGCGAATATCGGTTTCCTGAAAACGACGCTGGCGAGTATCGTTATCGTCGTAATAGGACTCATAAGACCGATATCGCACGGCGCGGTTGTTGTGCACTGACATCAGGCTCCGGTTGGTGATGTCTTTACCGGCCTGCATGGTGATGCGCTCGCCCTGCAAATAACTTCCGCTGTTGGTAATGCTGCCGTTGTTGGCGATCAGGGTCAGGCCGCCGGCATTGCCATAATCATTATCATGCTGGCCACCGCCTCTCGCGTAGTGATGCTGTTCATTCCGCTGACCACTGGCACGAATATCCGCCCGGGTGAGCGTAAGGTCGTCCTTCGCCACCAGCAAGACGCTCTGCGCCTGCATGTTGGGCCGGTTATCGCTGCCGGCGTAATAGGTCATGTTGCCCCGCATTGAGCTGAATTGCCGGGCGCGGGCCGCTGACATGTTTGACGTGCGGCGGTATCCCCAGCGCTGCAGGGTAAAGCGATCACCGGCCCGCTGCCGGCTCAGGCTCATGAGTCCCTGCCAGGGGTTGTAGCCGGCAAGACGGCGTTGCGATTTGACCTGTTGTTGTGCCCGGCTGCGTTGTTCGGTGATATCGATACGTTTGGCCTGCACGGCGATCTGGTTGCCGGCCAGCACCCGCGCACCGTTTTGTACATAATTGCCCTTGAGGGTCACCAGCAGGTTGTTGCCGGCTTCGACCGTGGCGGTGCGGTATTGAACCTGGCCCAAGGCATCGACGTACCAGTTGCGTTGCGTGCCCTTGATATCCAGGTCGGTCGCTTCGATCACCAGGTTATCGCCGGCGATCAGATCCGCATCGTCAACGCTGATGCGTTCGCCCTGCAACAACAGGTTCTGATGCGCCAGTATCCGGGTATTGATTTGCTCGGCGCGCGGGTTGATGCGGCCGTGATCGTCCGGCATCAGCAGTTGCGGAATATAGACCTGGCGGCCATCGGGTTCGCTGCGGGCGGTGAAGATCAGCACCGGAGCATTCAGCGCCTCGCGCTGCAGGCGCGAAGGCATCTGGCCGAAACGCAGGCCGGTCCGCCGCAGGTAATCGTGGGTATTGCTGTACAGGGTTGCCAGCTGGCGCAGGCCGTCCCGATCCCCGGTGACAAACGGAACACCGCCGCGGCTACGCAGGGTCTGCATCAGCAGTTGCGCCAGGTAGACATCGTCGCCGATCAGGCGGTGGTCGGCATCCAGGTGGACATTGTTGGCCTGCAGGAAGGCCTCGGTGAGCCGGGTCAGATCCGACTGCAGCAACTGATTGCCATACAGGCGACGGAACTCATACTGGTAGCGGCTGTTGGCGTCCGCGGCGTCGAACCAGGGCTGGGCTGTCAGCGTATCGATGTTACTTTCCGTGGAGAGGCTTGCGCCGCGCAGGCTGGCCAGGCTGTGGCCGCTGCCGGTGTTGGTTTGTTGCGGCGCAAAGATACTGACGTTCTTGCCGTCGATAATGCCGCTGTTGAGCAGCGCCCGATCCAGGTTCAGGGTTAGCTGGTTGGCGGCACTCATGATCCCGAACATATCGCCGGCATAGGTGTTATTGAGTTCGCCACCGTTGAGGGTGAGATTGCGCCCGGCCAGCAGCTGGCCACCGTAATTATTGAGGGTGTCGATGTCGAGATTGAGATCGCTGCCGCTGATACGCCCGCCGGCCTGGTTGGTCAGCGAGGTCGCATCGATATTGAGCACGCCGGTGACCTCCGCGTTGAGATTCAGCTCGGCAATCAGTTCGGCGTTGGCGGTATTAATCCGTTCGGTCAGATCGGCGGCGCTGCGCTGTTCGCCGGCGAGAATGGCCCGGGTGTGCTCCTGGATCAGCGCGGCCGGATCCAGAATCATACCGGTATCACCGGTCTGGTTGCTGGTCAGGTCGATGGCGGTGATGATGCCGCGATTGTTGATCTGCCGGGTCGACTGACCGGCCTGACTGTGGCCGATATCCACGGCCCCTTCGAGGGAGGCGAGGATACCGCTGTTATCGAGCGTGTCATCGACCTGCAGGATGAGGGCCGCCTGGTTTTCGATCAGCCCCCGGTTATCCAGGTGGCTGACATGCAGCGTGCCGTCGTGCAGATCCGAGAGGATGCCCTCGTTGGTCAGCCCGAACAGATCGATGTGCCAGTCGCCGGCCAGCTGAAAATCACCGCTATCGGTATGCCGGTAGGTGCCCGCGCCGCGCAGATAGAGTTCGCCGCCACCATGCAATTCCCCCTCCAGGCGGATCTCGCTGTTGGCGGCGGCGGTCAGGGTCATATCGCCGGCGGCGGCCAGCCGGCCCTGACTGCGGATATCGCTATCGCGGGCGGTAATCGCCAACCGCCCGCCGCTGGTAATAGCCCGTGCACTGTCCAGGTTGGCGTCGATACGCAGATCGTTGCCTGCCGTGGTCGTGATGTCGGCATGAGTCTCGACAGTGGTGGCACTCAGGTTCAGATCACGCAGGCTGGTCAGCGCGCAGGTGCCCTCGCCACTGACACAGTTGAAGTGCACGATGGCGCCGGCTTCCAGGCCACCGGTGCCGGCGGCCACGACAGCCTTGGGGCCACTGATGTTCCAGGTCAGGGTATCGTCGGCACGGGTGTGGCCGGTGGTGCGGATGCGGGCCGTGTCACTGGCGGTGGTTACTGTCACGTCCCCGCTACTGGCGGTGATATGCCGATACTGCACAGCGTCTTCGGCTGTCACCGTGACATCGCCGCTGGCGGTGGCATCGCGTGCCGCGACCTGACCGTTGCGGCTGGTAACGATAATGTTGTTGCCCGCGAGAATCGAGCCGACCTCGATATCGTCGGCGGCATCAAGTACCACATCGTCACCGGCACGGGTTGTGCCATGAGCAGTGAGCGTGGCACCGGCGCCACTGGCCGTTACCTGCACCTGTCCGCCCCGGGCCTCGGCATCGGTATACACGATGTCGCCGGCGGCGCTGATGCGAATGTCCCGGGTGCTGATCAGATCGGGCGGCAGGGTGACGCCGGTTCCCTCATCGGTGGACTGGATGAAGATCTGCCCGGCGTGCATCGCCCCGGCGGCCGCGGCATCGATGGCGACCGTCGGGCGATTATCGGCCCCGTCCATCGCCTGCCAGCTGGCGCTGCCATCCTGGTTGATGTCCAGGCTGCCGGCACCGGCATACAGCTGCAACTCGCCGTCCAGCGCGTCGATGAGGCCGTTGATCTCGGCCCGGCGGGTCAGCAGGGTGGTGATATCGACATTGCCGGCGTCCAGGCCGCCCTGTCCGATGATCAGGCGGGCGTTGTTGTCCTCATCCACCTGCAAATGCACGGGTGTGTCGCCCAGTGTGTCCAGCGACGGGGTGGCGGTACTCAGCAGGACCTGCTCCAGCCGGTTCCCCGTATCGCCCGCGGCCGTGGGCGTGCGAATGAAGCCGCAGCCGTCGCAGGTGATGCCGTTGGGGTTGGCGAGAATGTAGCGGGCGTTGTCGCCGAATAGCTCGGTCATGCCTTCCAGATCACTGCGGCGATTGCTGGTGACCTCGTTGAGAATAATGCGGGCGCTGCCGCCGCTCAGGTTCGGGTTGGCCTGCAGTTCCCCGGCCAGCGCCGAAGTGCCATCCACACGCGAGTTATTCAGCACCGCGCCGTGCTGATCGATGTCATAGCGGTCGAAGGTATTATGCGAGACGCCCTGCCCGGACGGGGTAGCGACATTGACCACGTCGGTCTGCCCGACCTGATCGACCGTGGTGGCGGTACCGCCGTCGGCGACAATGCCGTCCGCGTGGGCCAGCCCGGTCCAGGTAGTCAGGCCGCTGTACAGTACGGCGGTGAAAAAAACAGGTAGTTTGCGCAGTAAAGTCAGATCCATCTGAGCATTCTCACTGGTAGCCGGTCGTGGCGGTTATTGTCGACTTGCGAGGAAGCCGTTTTTCCGGGTCGTCTCCTTGACGTCGGTAATTGGGGGGATTACCGGACCCGGTACCGCAAAGATAGCACAACTTATGTGAGTGTGTGAATTCAGTCGCGGAAAATATTACCGCTCCCTGTCGTCGCGACTTACCACCATTTCCAGTTCAGCTGGGCATAAAACACCGACGAGTCCGGCTGGATATAATCGGGATGGCTCAGCGGCACCGCCCAGGTGGCCGACCAGCTCAGGTGCTGATGCCGGGCCCAGCCCAGGGAGTGCTGCACGCCCAGCGCCAGCCCGGTGAGCACGGCATCACCCTCCCCCGAGTTGGCAATGTTGTCATTTTTTGCCCGCACCAGGCCGCCGTCCACACCCAGCGACAGACGCAGTCCCTTCCACCAGCGGCGGTCCGGCGCCGGTTGCCAGACCAGATCGTTACGCAGGTAGATGCCCGAATCGCCGGCCACCGGGCTGTTGCGAAAACCGCGTACGCTGCCCGAATCTCCCAGGCTGAGCTGCTCGGATCCGAACAGCGGATCGCGGGCGTACTGGCCGGCGAGGATGCCCCGATAGGACCAGCCGTTACCGAGCCAGTCCAGATCCAGCACGGTCGAGACATCCACGCCCCAGCGCTCGAACTGGCCGCGGGGGACATTGTCATCCCGAACGGGACCGTCCCTGACCGCATCGAACAGATCCATGCCCCGGGAATAGGAGAGATTGAACAGCCACAATTTACCGGGCCGGCGCGACATGTGCCGGGCATCGAGAGTGACGATCGTCAGCTTGCGGGAGCTGGTATCGAGGCGGACATCTTCGAGGAACGTATTGTTGTCCTTGTGGGTCAGATCGACGCCGAAGCTGGTCTTGCTGTACTTGTCGCGATGCACCACCCGTGAGGCCGCAAGTTGATGGGTGGTGGCGTCGCCACTCAGTCGAAAATCACCGCTGGTATCGCGAATGGTTGTCAGGTAGGTGGACCGGGCGCTGTTGAGCTGCAGGGTCCAGTAACCATAGGGGATGCTCAGGTTGAGACTAACGCTGTCGCTGTCCTGCTGTTCGGTGTCGTTGCCGGTATATTCACTGGCCGAGAGCCGCCAGTTGTCGTTGAGATAAAGCAGATTGTCCACGTCGGCCGTCAGGCTGCCCTGCTCCTGCCCCGTGCTTTGTGCCCCCAGGTTATGGTAGCCGGCGTAGTAGCGGAAACGGTTCTCTGGCTGATTGCTGATGACAAGATTGCCGTAGCCGGGTTTCTCCTTTGCCGGCACAATGTCCATGGTGGCACGGTTGGAAGCCAGCCGATTGATCTGCTCCAGCCCCTGTTCGATATCCCGGATATAGGCCACCTCCTCCTGCATGCCCGGGAAGGCCATAGAGGCCTGTAAACGATCGCCCAGACTATTGTCATTCAGCTCGATGCGATCGATTTTGCCTTCCAGCACCTTGAATATCAGCACCCCTTCCTTGAGATTCTGGCCCGGCAGCAGATAGGCCCGGGTCAGAATCCAGCCCTGCTCGATATAATAGCGATCGATATCGACCCGCAACTTATCGATATCCTGCGCGGTCAGGCAGCGATTCAGGTACGGCTCGATCAGCGCCTGTTTTTCAAATTCAAACAGGTTATCGGCGCCACGCAATTCAATCCGGGTAATATCAAAACACGGCTGCGGGACTTCCTTCTCTGGTGCCACTTCGGGAGTCGGTGGTTCAATCGGCGTTAACAAGCGCTCCAGTTCTTCGAGGTTACGCTCGCGCTCTTCCATCATGAGTTGACGCTGATGCTCACGCAACAACTGTTCGCTTTGCTGTTCGATCACCGCGTCGGGCGGCACGGCACGGACGGCCGGAGAGAGCACAAGGTAGATGAGAAAGACGAGCAGGAGTCTGATTTTCATGACCGATCCATCGGTTAGCGGGAACAATAATGATTGAGCATCCATGGCGTTTCGATTATTTTATAAGGATTGGATTCAATCAGGCAAACAGGATGTCGCATGCGATATGGATATCACGCTCTTGTTCTATTCTTATTTATACAGTTCCCCGTTACAGTTAAAGCAGGCAGCGGGTTCTATCTTGGCGCCGATGTTGTAAGCCACGAGCTGGATACATCAAGCGTCACCACATCGACATCCAGCCCGACCTCTTACGGGAAATCGAGCGAGAGCTTCACCGAGGCCGGTTTTCGAGCGGGGTACAAGTACAAGCGCCGTCTGACACACCGCTATTACTGGGCCCCCGAACTGGCGTTGACACAGCTTGATAACGACCTTTTATATAGCACCAGTCTGAAGCTGGGCTACGAATTTGCCCCGTATGAATTCTATGGTTTGCTGGGCGTCAGCCGGCTTGACAAATTTACCGATAATCGGCTCAATTATGGCCTCGGTATCGAGTATCGTCTTGGCAATCACTATTCAATCAATGTCGAATGGATTGGTTACGGCACCATTGAAGAGTCTACCGAGTCAACGATTACCATCGGGACCACCACGGTTGACGTGCGTACCGATACCCAACGGGATATCAACACCATCCGATTAGGTTTTACTTACTATTTTCAGGGATCGAAATGACATCAAAACGCAACATACTCACCGGTATACTCGCTGTCGCGACTGTCTCCGTCGCTTATCTCTTTAACCCCTGGTATCCGCCCCTGGACTCCGTGGCCAGTCAGGAGCCCGCAGCCAGTGCGAATGTATCCCGGAACGATCCGACGATCGCCTACATCAACAATGAAAGTATTCGCAAGTCAGAGTTTCTGCCTTACCTTCAGGATCTGGCCAGTCGCGAACAGCTGCTCGAGTGGGGCCGCCTGGAAAACATTCCACAGGAAGTCTATGAAACGGCCCTGTTGAACCTGGCCGAAGATCGCCTGGTGCGCAAAATCGCCGATGAAAATGCATTAACCGACCGACCGGAACTGCGTGCGTTAATGGAAAAATCGGCCAATCGGATTGCCAAACAGGCTCTGCTGGAGCAACTGGCGCCACAGCTGGTAAAAGAGGAGAGCATAAAACAGCGCTACACCGAACTTGCCGAATCACTGGAAGGTAAAACCGAATACCACGTCCGACATATTCTTTTACAGGATGAAAAAGAGGCCGATATCGTCTACAAGGCCCTGGAAGAACGCCCGTTTGATGAACTGGCCAGGCTGTTTTCGCTGGATGAGCAAACCGGGCTGCGCGGTGGCGATCTGGGTTATGTGCTGCCCGGCAGCCTGGATCCCGAATTTGAGGCGGTCGCGAAAAATCTGAAGGTTGGTGAAACCTCGCAACCCTTTAAAACAAAATTCGGCTGGCATATCGCCAGGGTCGAGGATCGGCGTGAGGCCAAACCGATGAGCTACGACGAGGCCCGGCCCGTGCTGCGCCGCCAGCTGCAACGCGAAGCGGTACAGGCCTGGCTCCAGCAGGTTGTCGCCAACGCCGATATCCAGACTCTGATCGAAACAGCCAAATCCCCCTCCCGCGAACAGACCCGGGTTGCCGACAGCGAGCCGGCAACGGACAGCCCGTAGCCGGACAGCCGGGCCTGTGCTTTAATTGAACCAGGTCCGCAACCCCGAACGGCTGCCATGTACCACAACATTCTGAAACACGCCGCCCGATTTTTCACCGGCATGCTTCTCGGTCTGACGCTGCTGCTGCCCGCCACAAGTCCGCTGAATGCACAGGAGAGCGTCAACCCCGACATCAACCGCCATTACCAGGATCCCGATTTTGAACGCTGGCAAAGTACTTTCGAACGACCGGGTCGCGAGGTGTATGACCGGCGGCACGCGATTGTCGACGCACTGGAACTTGAACCGGGTATACGGATTGCGGATGTCGGGGCCGGCACCGGACTGTTTACCCGGCTGTTTGCCAAACAGGTGGGAGATACCGGCAAGGTGTACGCGGTGGATATTGCCGAAAATTTTGTCGAGAATGTGCTGCGCACCTCCCGTGAGCAGGGATTGAATCATGTCGAGGGGGTTGTTAACGATCAAAAATCGACCCGCTTGCCCGAACAAAGCGTGGATTGGGTTTTTCTGAGTGACACCTATCATCATTTCGAATACCCCGGGGACATGCTGGCGTCGATTCACCGGGCATTACGTCCCGGCGGGAAACTGGCAATTATCGATTTTCGCAAACAGCCGGGACGCAGCTCATCCTGGGTGATGTCGCATGTACGGGCCAATAAAGATCAGGTGATTGACGAGGTGACCGATGCCGGCTTCGAGCTTGAACGCGACCTGCCCCTCCTTGAGGAAAATTATTTTCTGATCTTCCAGCGCCGATAGGCCGGTCAACCTTCCAGTACCATTTCCAGCCGCAGGGTCAATGAGTGTTCAGATTCGAAATCATTATCGCGTCGGTAAACCGCCCTGGGAATCAGTTCGACATACAAATAGTTGGAATGAATATTCTGGCGATAACGCAGCTGGGCCAGATAATCCGTAGCCTGCCAGGCAGGCTCGCTCACCCCGTAGACCCCGAGCTGATAGGTTACACCGCGGCGACTGCTAAGACTGTGGAACAGGGAAAAGACCTGGCTGGGTTCGAAATAATCGTTTTCGTCCTGATAGCGTATAAAACTCGAGGAGCGAAACAGCACGTTGTCAGTTAATTGATAATCCAGCTGAAACGCGGTATCCGAGCCGAATCCCTTTTCCTTGAACGTGTAGAACGTCTGGCTTGGTCTGAATAACCAGTCACCGGTTTTGTAATTACGATCCATGCGCAGGCGCAGAAAAATGTCGATAGGCTTGTCAAACTTGACGCCAATTGAAGGGTTGAAGCGCCATTTTCTCTCATCGCCCAGGGTTGTCTGAATACCTCCATAATAGTCCCGGTTCCGTGCAGCTTGCTCGGGGGAATCCTCCTGTATTCTGTCGAGAGTGTCCCGTTGTTCTTCCGGATCGCTTTCAAAGGTCAGTTTCAACTTTTCTTCAGTTCGCGGCAAACGTAGTTTTAATTTAACATCACCCACATAACCAATTTCCCCGTTTTTGTCGAAGACGGTATCGGCCGTGAGACGGAGATAGCTGCCGGTCTTGTCATAAAAAACCCGTTCCTCGGCAAAAAACTCATCCATGTAAGTAGTCATACCGGTCAGGCCGGTGGACATCACATCCTGAGGTTTATCTAGAAAGGAAAAAAACGGTTTGCCGTCTTTTGAGTGTTCGTCCAACGGAGAAACGTTCTCTTCTTCGCAATTCGGCGCATCATCAGAACAATCTTTATCGGGCGTGTTCCCATCCTGCGCGACAACTTGTGTCACTGACAGAGACAGCAGGAGAAAAATCATCAATAGTGTTGAAATAATATGCTTCACGCTATACCCGTAATTTCAATAACAAACGGCTGGACGTGGTCGGTGAAACGGCATTCTGATTAATTTATTATGTTGCATAGCCATCTTGGCGCGGCCTGTGTGAGTAAGGAGCAGATTATTGTTATCGCTTTCAACTGCCCTCAATTTTTAATCAAAACTTTACCGCATATCGGTAGATAATCCAATGCAGGCGCTGTTCATACTAATAGACTTTTGCCGGGCACATTCCGGGACCCAGACGCAACCCGGGCAATCTGCGGCGTGATGCCGGAACGTTTATCCGCTCATCATTCCAGCTGCCGGGGCTCGATGCGACCCAGTATTCGGGCCAATTGTACCTGACTGGTATGCCGGATCGTTTGTGGCGAGAGTCGCCGTTCGCGAAACAGCCAGTGATGGAGCAGCACCTTCTGCTGATAAACGATCTGTTCCGGTTTCGGGCTAAAGGCCTGATCGCAACTCAGGCGAGCGATATGCCCCAGGTTGATGCCTCGGCCATCTGACAGGATCAGCATATGCGGATATAACCGGCGGGCGGGATCGGGGGCGGGAAAGTTCACCACCTCCAGCAGAGTCACAGCCTTGTTCTCCAGCGTGACGGAGAGGTTGATATCACTGAAATCGAGGCGCACCAGATAAACCGTCCGGCCAATTGCCTCGCGCACCCCGGCCAGTTGCTGGTCGTAATCCGCCGAAGGCCAGAGATACCCTTCGTGCAGCGGGTTACGGGACGTTTGCGGTTTCAGTTCAGCCATATTCCAAGCATGGGATATTTCCTGCTTAAACCATAAACTAACGGTCTATAGCTCACAATGCCGGTGCACTGACTATTTTGCTCACCTTGCACGGTATCCTGGCCACTTCTATGCTTTACTGTCCTTTCTTACTTTCACCGGGAGGTGAACATTATGCAACACTATCTTACCAGGCATATTCCGCTATTACTCGCCCTGTTCCTGAGTGCACCATTCGCACTGGCCCAGAATGCGGATGCCCCGATTTACGGCCAGCAGCTGATGAGCGAGGAGGAACGAGCTGAACATCGTGAGCAAATGCGTAACATGGAGTCGGAAGAGGAACGCGAAGCCTTTCGTGAAGAACACCATGAACGCATGCAGCAACGGGCCGAGGAACGGGGAGTTGAGCTGCCCGAGGAACCCGGCCAGCGCGGCAGGATGATGAACCGCGACGGTGAACGTGGTCAGGGAATGGAACGCGGCCGGGGTATGGAAAAGGGCCAGAATCGCGGCCGGGGCATGGAAGAGGGCCAGAACCGTGGCCGGGGTATGGAACAGGGCCAGGGTATGGGGGACGGTAAAGACTCCGGCCAGGGTAAGCGCGGTTATTAACCGGCCTCTTTTCTGCCAACACCCGCCATTAACACAAAACCCCGCTTTATGCGGGGTTTTGTGTTTTTCAAAACATCCCGCTAAAACGGGATATCGTCGTCAAAGTCACCCATAGGAACCGGCTCGGGCTGGCTATCGCCACTGCTGCCCCCCTGACCCTGGCTACTGCTGCCACTGCCGTAGTTATTATCAAAACTGGCACTGCCGCCGCGCGAGTCGAGCATCTGCATTTCGTTGGCGACGATCTCGGTGGTGTAGCGATCCTGACCGTCCTGGCCCTGCCACTTGCGGGTCTGCAGTTTGCCTTCGATATAGACCTTGGAACCCTTTTTCAGGTATTCGCCGGCAATTTCGGCCAGACGGCGAAACATAACGACCCGGTGCCATTCGGTCTTCTCTACCTGCTCGCCGGTATTCTTGTCTTTCCAGCTTTCGGAGGTAGCGATTGACACATTCGCAATCGCTGCGCCGTTGGCGGAATAGCGCACTTCCGGATCGCGTCCCAGATTTCCCACCAGAATGACTTTATTGATACCCCTTGCCATGTTCGTCCTCTCCCCTCGTGCAATGTTGATGCTGATATTCAGCTTTGCGCTGTCACCGAATAGGCAAACAGCGCGCTTTGATCCAGTTTCGGTTTGTCGACCTTGAGGTAGGCAACGCCCTCCTCGGCGACAATGATCGCCTCGATCACGCCCGGTACCGCGCTCAGTTTACCGACCAGTTCCTCGGCCTGCTGCTCATCCAGGCTGCCGACATTCAGCAACTGGCTGCTGTAATAGGGTGGCTGATGCATGCTGAGCACCAGCAGCAGCCAGATCCCGGCCAGCCCCATATTAAACTGGAACAGGCTGGTCAGCGTATAGTGATCCGCCAGCCAGCCGCCGGCCGCCCCGCCGACAAATACGCCCAGAAACTGGGCCGTGGTATAGGCGCCCATCGCCGTGCCTTTGCGGGTCGCTGGCGCCAGTTTGGCGACCAGGGACGGCAGACTGGCCTCCAGCAGATTGAACGCCACAAAGAATAACCATAGCACGAAGACCATGCCGGCCATAGAGTCGATGCCCGCCGCCAGGCCCGCCTGAACCGCCAGCATCAGCCCCACGGCAAACACAAGTATCTGTTTTACCATGCGTTTTTTCTCGGCCAGGAAAATAAACGGCATAATCACCAGCATCGACAACAGCAACACCGGCAGATAGACCTGCCAGTGGCTGGCGCCGGGCAGTCCGAAACGATTCTCCAGCAGGCCCGGAACCACCACGAAATTGGCCATCAGCAGCAGATGCAGGATGAAAATCCCGGCGTTGACGCGCAGCAGCTGGGTGTCACGCAGGACCTTGCCCAGCGAAGCCGGCTCGACTTCCGTGTCCCGATGAAAGCGCACACTCACCGGGCGGGGCACCGCCCGCCATACCAGCCCGATGGCCAGGGCGGCCAGAGCGGCGGTGCTCCAGAAAATGCCCGGCACGCCGAACCAGCCGTGTAGCAGCGGCCCGATCACCATGGCCAGGGCGAAGGACAGCCCGATACTGATGCCAATCAGAGCCATGACCTTGAGTCGGTGTTCCTCCCGGGTCAGGTCTGCCGCCAGAGCCAGCACCGCGCTGGCGATGGCCCCGGCTCCCTGCAGTGCGCGGCCGAGGATGACCCACCAGATCGAGTCGGAGGCAGCGGCAATGATACTGCCAAGGGCAAAGACCAGCAGCCCCGCGACAATCACCGGTTTACGGCCGATGTGATCGGAGAGTAGCCCCATCGGGATCTGCAACAGGGCCTGGGTCAGGCCATAAATCCCGATAGCCAGTCCGGCCAGGGTCAGGGTATAGCCTCGCAGTGCTTCGGCGTAAAGGGTGAAGACCGGCAGGATCATGAACAACCCCAGCATGCGGGAGGAAAATACCCCGGCCAGGACCAGCGCTATGCGCCGCTCGCCTTTGGTCATCGCGTTATCGTACATCGGTAATCAGGAGAGTCCGGATCAAGAGTCTGCGGGATAGCCGTAATCAGACTATCGGTAAAGCGTTGGATGTTATCAGGAACCATCCGGCCGGGAAACAGGAACAACCGGTAAGGTAATACCGCGCTTCCCCGTTGTGGTGTAAACGTCGTATAGTAGTGTGTTTGGCTGTAGCAGGAAGTCTGAATGGACACCATCCATATCAAGGGTGCACGCACCCACAATCTCAAGAATATCGACCTGGCGCTGCCGCGCGACAAGCTGATCGTGATTACCGGCCTGTCCGGCTCCGGCAAGTCCTCCCTGGCCTTTGACACCATTTATGCCGAAGGCCAGCGCCGCTATGTGGAATCGCTGTCCGCCTATGCCCGTCAGTTCCTGTCGGTGATGGAAAAACCCGATGTGGATCACATCGAGGGCCTCTCGCCGGCCATTTCCATCGAGCAAAAATCGACCTCACACAATCCACGTTCCACGGTCGGCACCATCACAGAAATATACGACTATCTGCGTCTGCTGTTTGCCCGTGCCGGTGAGCCGCGCTGCCCGGATCACGACACCATACTCGATGCGCAGACCGTCAGTCAGATGGTGGATCACATCCTGGCGCTGCCCGAAGGCACCAAATTAATGCTGCTGGCACCGGTCATCGACGAGCGCAAGGGCGAGCACGAGCAGGTCTTCGATACCCTGCGCGCCGAAGGCTATATCCGCGCCCGGGTCGATGGCAAGGTAGTCGAGCTGGATGACCTGCCCCAACTGGACAAACGGCGCAAGCACACCATCGAGGCGGTAGTGGATCGCTTCAAGGTGCGCGCCGACCTGAAGACCCGGCTGGCCGACTCCATCGAAACCGCGCTGAACCTGGGCGGCGGTGTGATCCGGGTGGCCTATATGGATACCGACCAGGAGGAGCTGGTCTTCTCCGCCAATTATGCCTGCCCGATCTGCGGTTATTCACTGAGTGAGCTGGAACCGCGGTTGTTCTCGTTTAACAATCCCGCCGGCGCCTGCCCCGGCTGCGACGGCCTGGGCATGCGCCAGTATTTCGATCCCCAGCGGGTGGTCAGCCATCCGGAGCTGAGTCTCGGCGCCGGGGCGATCCGCGGCTGGGATCGCCGCAATGTCTATTACTTCCAGATGTTGCTGTCCCTGTCGCGCCACTATGATTTCGACATGGATACCGCCTACGAGGATCTGCCCGAATCCCTGCAACAAATCATTCTGTATGGCAGCGGTGAGGAGAAGATCGAGTTTGTCTATTTTAACGAGCGTGGCGGTGAGCATAAAAAGCGACAGCCGTTCGAAGGCGTGGTTCCCAACATGCAGCGCCGTTATCGCGAGACCGAGTCCAACGTGGTGCGCGAGGAACTGGCCAAGTATCTGAGCAACCAGCCCTGTCCCGAGTGCCACGGCACCCGTCTCAACCGCCAGGCACGGCATGTGTTTGTTACTGACAAAACCCTGCCTGATGTCACCGCCCTGCCCATCGATACGGCGCATGAATTTTTCAGCACTCTCGAGCTGCCCGGGCGCCGCGGCAAGATCGCCGAGAAAATCCTCAAGGAGATCACCCTGCGGCTCAATTTCCTGGTCAACGTCGGCCTGGAATATCTGACTCTGGAACGCAGTGCCGATACCCTGTCGGGGGGAGAAGCGCAGCGCATCCGTCTGGCCAGCCAGATTGGTGCCGGACTGGTGGGCGTGATGTACGTACTCGATGAGCCCTCGATCGGACTGCATCAGCGTGATAACACCCGCCTGCTCAACACCCTCTATCACCTGCGGGATCTGGGTAATACCGTGATCGTAGTAGAACACGACGAAGAGGCGATCCTCAGCGCCGACCATGTACTGGATATTGGCCCCGGCGCCGGGGCCCACGGCGGTCATATCGTCGCCCAGGGCACCCCGAAACAGGTGATGGCGACGCCCGATTCACTGACTGGCCAGTATCTGTCCGGCCAAAAAGCTATCGCCGTGCCCGATCAACGCACCCCGACCGGCGATCGCTGGTTGTCGATCCATGGCGCCCGGGGTAACAACCTGCAGCAGGTCAACATAGACATCCCGGTCGGACTGATGACCGCTATCACCGGCGTTTCCGGTTCGGGTAAATCCACCCTGATCAACGATACCCTCTACCTGCATGCCGCTGCCGAGATCAACCAGGCCGGCAAGGAGCCGGCCCCGTGCGATAAAATCGTCGGCCTCGGCCAGTTCGACAAGGTGGTGGATATCGATCAAAGCCCTATTGGTCGTACCCCGCGATCCAATCCGGCCACCTATACCCAGCTTTTCACGCCGATCCGGGAATTGTTTGCCGGCACCCAGGAGGCACGCGCCCGGGGTTACAACCCTGGACGCTTCAGCTTCAACGTCAAGGGCGGACGTTGCGAGGCGTGCCAGGGCGACGGGGTAATCAAGGTGGAAATGCACTTTTTGCCGGATATCTATGTCCCCTGCGATGTCTGCAAAGGCAAGCGCTATAATCGCGAAACGCTGGAGATCAAATACAAAGGCAAGAATATCTTTGAAGTGCTGGAGATGACCGTGGAGGATGCGGTCAGCTTTTTCGATGCTGTGCCGGCCATCAAGCGCAAGTTACAGACCCTGATGGACGTGGGGCTGACCTATGTGAAACTGGGGCAAAACGCCACCACACTCTCCGGCGGCGAGGCGCAGCGGGTCAAGCTGGCACGCGAGCTGTCCAAACGCGACACCGGTAACACCCTCTACATCCTGGATGAACCGACCACCGGCTTACACTTTTACGATATCGAACAGCTGCTGGCGGTATTGCACCGTCTGCGCGATCACGGTAATACCATCGTGATCATCGAACATAATCTGGATGTAATTAAAACCGCGGACTGGATCATCGACATGGGCCCCGAGGGCGGTAACAAGGGGGGGCAACTGGTCTGCGCCGGCACCCCGGAAGAAGTCGCCGAACACAAAAGTTCACATACCGGCGTGTATCTCAAACCGGTCCTCGAAGCCCGGCAGAAACGTCGCAGGAAGCGCGCCTGAAGATCAGGTTCTAAATAGGTGTTCCGAATACCAGATCATTTTGTTCAAAAGATTGCTTCGCTTAGCTCGCAATGACCAAAAATAGAGAGGTCATTGCGAGGAACAACGTGACGAAGCAATCTCTCTGTACTGGTATTCGGAACACCTATTTAGCAGCCAGGACCTACCTGGAGTCTAGAACCTGTATCGCAACCTTGTCACCTACCTTGAGTTGCAGATGCTCGCGCAGACTGTCCCTGTCCATCGCCAGTTCCACCAGTCCCGAGGAGTTGCGATACCAGAAAGGTCGACCCTTTTCCGCCAGTGAAAAAGTGCGTGTGTAATAGAGTTTCTGTTCGCCGATCAACAACTGCTGATCACTTGTGAGCGTGTCGGCCCGGATACCGGTCATGGCGTTACCGTAACGGTCAAAATAAATAATCTCATACCTGTCCGATGGCCAGTCGAGACTCAACAGGTCGGTAGAAGAAATTCGTTCGGCCTCCGGCATTTGACCGAGGGATAGTTGTGCCGCCACCGGGGCAAACAGATCACGACCATGGAAGGATGCGCACAGTTTCGGAGGACGCCAGGTAATATCCCAGACCTCGACTTCACTGGCCAGTTTGATCACCGTGTTGAACAAGCTATTGCCGGGGCCGACGAACCAGCGATTATCAGCGTGCACAATAACCGGCCGTCGATCGGGATGTCCTACACCCGGGTCTACAACTGAAAGAAATACCGACCCATCAGGAAAAGATGAGGCAAGCGCGGCCAGCAGATAGGCCGCGGCATGATGATTGTATACCGGGGCATCGTGCATCAGGTCGATTACCGGCACATTTGGCGCATGCCGGGCCAGCACGCCTTTCATCTGCCCGACATAGGGTCCGGCATAGCCAAAATCTGTAAACAGAACAACCATATCTCACCCGTGGCGATCGAATCGAAGCTGTCAGGATAAGCAACGAATCAGTCATTAACCACCAAAGACATCGAACACACTGAACTCGATGTATTAATTTCTCAGTCTATTCGGTGTAATTCAGTGATTTCAAGGATTACTGCTATTTATCGA
Organism: Thiohalophilus sp.; assembly: GCF_046483665.1. Lineage (GTDB taxonomy): Bacteria > Pseudomonadota > Gammaproteobacteria > UBA6429 > Thiohalophilaceae > Thiohalophilus. The sequence goes on from NZ_JAWOCR010000027.1 coordinate 21,433, forward strand.
TACAGCGGTACAACAAAAAAGCCGGGCAATGCCCGGCTTTTTTGCTCTGAAGCTGAACCGTGGTTCAGGCTTCGGCGCTTTCAGTCGTGGTTTCCTCTGCAGGAGATTCCTGCGCCGGACGGTCGACCAGTTCGACATAGGCCATCGGAGCATTGTCACCAGTACGGAAACCGCATTTGAGTATACGCATGTAACCGCCGGGACGGTTCTGGTAACGCGGACCCAGTTCATTGAACAGTTTGGTAACAGCTTCCCGATCACGCAGGCGATTAAATGCCAGACGTCGATTAGCCACGTTGTCTTTTTTGGCCAGGGTAATCAACGGTTCAACCGTACGACGCAACTCCTTGGCCTTGGGCAAGGTGGTACGGATCAATTCATTGTGGAACAGAGAAGCCGACATATTGCGGTACATCGCCTTGCGATGCGAGCTGTTCCGGTTGAGTTTTCGACCACTTTGACGGTGACGCATTGTTCTAAATCCTGAATTCGATTCGTTGAATGATCAGAAGCCTGGTTCAGGCTTCTTTTTCCTTGAGACTTGCCGGTGGCCAGTTTTCCAGGCGCATACCCAGTGATAATCCACGGGAAGCCAGCACGTCCTTGATTTCAGTCAGGGACTTCTTGCCAAGATTCGGCGTTTTCAGCAGTTCGACTTCGGTACGTTGAATCAGATCACCAATATAATAAATCTGTTCAGCCTTGAGGCAATTGGCCGAACGCACAGTCAGTTCCAGATCGTCGACGGGGCGCAACAGAATCGGGTCGATTTCCGGTTCCTGTTCAGCAGGCGTGGTTTCCTCACGCCCACGCAGGTCGACAAACGCAGACAACTGATCCTGCATAATAGTCGCCGCGCCACGAATGGCTTCTTCGGGGTCGATCGTACCGTTGGTTTCCAGCTCGATAATCAGCTTATCCAGATCAGTGCGCTGTTCAACACGGGCACTATCGACCAGGTAGGAAACACGCTGGATTGGACTGAAACTGGCATCCAGCTGCAGACGACCGAGAGGGCGTTCTTCCTCTTCTTCGTCGCCACGGTTGTTGGCGGCTTCATAACCGCGTCCGCGAGTCACTTTGAGTGTCATGTTCAGCTCGCCTTCCTTGGTCAGGTTGGCGATAACATGTTCCGGATTAATCAGTTCCACGTTTTGCACAAGCTGCATGTCAGCGGCGGTCACCAGTCCTGGCCCCTTTTTATTCAGGGTCAGTGTTGCTTCAGGTTCACCGTGCAGGCGCAGAGCAACCCCCTTGAGGTTCAGGAGGATATCAACGACATCTTCCTGCACACCTTCAATGGTGGTGTATTCATGCAAAACGCCTTCAATTTCCACTTCGGTGATGGCGGCGCCAGTCATCGAAGACAGAAGGATGCGGCGCAGTGCATTACCCAGTGTGTGACCGAAACCACGCTCGAGCGGCTCGAGAGTGACCTTGGCATGGGTATCGCTGATTTGCTGAATATCAACAATTCGCGGTGTCAGAAAATCTGATACTGAGGCCGTCATCTATGTCCTCTCAATTTAATATTCCAAAAGTCCCTGGGTCCTGTGCGAGCTGATTACTTGGAGTACAGCTCGATAACCAGATGTTCTTTGATGTCGGTCGGCAATTCACTGCGTTCCGGTACATTCTTGAAGGTGCCGGTCAACTTGTCCGTGTCTACTTCCAGCCATTCGGCAAAGCCACGATTTTGTGCTGCTTCTGTGGCGCCCTTGATACGCAGCTGATTACGAGATTTTTCAGAAACGGCAATAACATCGCCAGCCTGAATCTGCATAGAAGGAATATTCACCTTGCGCCCGTTCACGGTGATGGCATTGTGCCGCACCAGCTGACGCGCTTCGGAACGTGAAGCACCAAAGCCCATGCGGTAAACGACATTATCCAGTCGGGATTCTAGCAACTGCAACAGGTTGTCGCCGGTGGAACCTTTGCGACGGTCCGCTTCTTTGTAATAGCCACGGAACTGTTTTTCCATGATGCCGTAGGCACGACGCATCTTCTGTTTTTCACGCAACTGGGTCGCGTAGTCAGACAGACGACCACGTCGCTGACCGTGTTGTCCCGGCGGAAACGGACGATTTTCAATCGCGCATTTACTGCTATAGCATTTCTCGCCCTTCAGAAACAGCTTCTCGCCTTCGCGGCGACACAGGCGGCATTTAGAACCAATATATTTAGCCAAGGTATTTCTCCCGCTTACACGCGACGTTTCTTCGGAGGACGGCACCCGTTATGGGGAATGGGTGTCACGTCTGCGATATTAGTGATACGAAAGCCTTTTGCATTCAATGCACGTACGGCGGATTCGCGTCCCGGGCCCGGGCCTTTGACCCAGACTTCCAGATTTTTCATGCCATATTCCTGCGCCATCTCGCCGCAACGTTCAGCAGCAACCTGGGCGGCAAAAGGCGTGCTCTTACGAGAACCGCGGAAGCCGGAGCCACCGGCAGTCGCCCAGCACAGCGCGTTGCCCTGACGATCGGAGATGGTCACGATCGTGTTGTTAAATGATGCATGGACGTGAGCAATCCCATCCGAGACATCGCGTTTGACTTTTTTACGTGTACGACCAGCTTTGGTTGCCATATTCCAGTAAACCTATTTAATAGAACTTATTTTCTAATCGGCTTGCGCGGGCCCTTGCGGGTACGAGCATTGGTCCGGGTGCGTTGGCCGCGAAGCGGCAGACCACGGCGATGACGAATGCCGCGATAGCAGCCCAGGTCCATCAGGCGCTTGATATTCATGGATATTTCGCGGCGCAAATCGCCTTCGACACTGAGTTTGGCGACTTCGTTACGCAGGCTTTCGACCGCGTTGTCATCCAGCTCACGAATCTTGGTGCTCGGATCAATGCCCGCGCCTTCGCAAATCTGCCGGGCACGGGTACGACCGATACCGTAAATCGACGTCAGCGCGATCTCCGCATGTTTGTTCACCGGAATGTTGATGCCTGCAATACGGGCCATCTAGCCTTACTCCTAACGTTCAAATCTTAAAATTTACCAACCGGGCCTTGCGAAACGGGCAATTTTAATCGCTAACTGCCTGCTCTAGCAAGGCTTTTTCCGCCTTTTATGCCGCGTAGGCTCAGCCCTGACGCTGTTTGTGGCGCGGATCGGTGCAGATCACCCGGATCACGCCATTGCGCTTGATGATCTTGCAGTTCCGGCACATTTTCTTGACTGATGCACGCACTTTCATCGCAGTCTCTCCAAATTCCAGTTCAGCTCGGACCGCGCTTCAGGCTGTTTATCAGCCCGTCAGCGCGGGATACAGAGGTCTTTCATTCATGGCCCCGGGGGAGCCAACTGTGTGCCAGCGGGGTATATTAGCCCCTGCCCGCGCCCAGGTTGTTCAGCGCAACATACCTGAGGGACCCTGGCCCTTAAGGTTGGCCTTTTTCATCAGGCCTTCGTACTGATGCGACATCAGCAGTGCCTGGGTCTGGGCCATAAAGTCCATCACGACCACTACCACAATCAGCAGTGAGGTACCGCCAAAGTAGAACGGAACCCCCCAGGCCAGAATCAGAAATTCCGGCAGCAGACAGACAGCAGTGATATAGACTGCGCCTACCAGGGTCAAACGGCCGAGAATCGTATCGATATAACGCGCCGTCTGCTCACCCGGACGAATCCCCGGCACAAAAGCACCGGAGCGTTTCAGGTTATCTGCTGTTTCTTTCGGGTTAAACATCAACGCCGTATAGAAGAAACAGAAAAATATAATTGCGACTGCATAGAGCAGTACATACAGCGGCTGCCCCGGCGACATCATGGTAGAGATATCCTGCAGGATACCTGCTGCCCCGTCGGTGCTGCCGCCAAACCACCCCAACAGAGTGGATGGAAACAGAATAATGCTGGACGCGAAGATCGGCGGGATAACTCCCGCCATGTTGATCTTCAGCGGCAAATGGCTGCTCTGCGCCGCATACATTTTACGCCCCTGCTGCCGCTTGGCGTAATTCACGGTAATCCGTCGCTGACCACGTTCCATAAAGACCACAAACGCGGTAACCCCGAGTGCCAGGGCAAATAGCACCAGGATTTTGCCGTAAGCCAGATCGCCTGTGCGGCCCATTTCCATGGTCGTGCCCAGCGCTGTGGGCAGTCCGGCTACAATGCCGGCGAAAATAATCAACGAGATACCGTTACCGATACCTCGCTCTGTAATCTGTTCCCCCAGCCACATCAGGAACATTGTGCCGGTAACCAGCGTCACCACGGTCGTAAAGAAGAACGTGTTACTGTCGATGATAACCAGTCCTTCCTGGCGCGACAGCGCAACCGCTACGCCCAGAGCCTGGAACGTCGCGAGCCCCAGTGTCGCCAGACGGGTGTACTGGGTAATCTTGCGCTTGCCAGCAGCCCCTTCCTTGCTTATCTGTTCAAGCTTGGGATGGACTTTAGTCAGCAACTGCATGATGATCGATGCCGAGATATACGGCATGATCCCCAGCGCAAACAATGACAGTCGTTCCAGCGCACCACCAGAGAACATGTTGAACATATCCAGGATGGTTCCGCGCTGTTGCTCGACCATTTCGGCCAGAGTACCGGGGTCAATACCCGGAACAGTAATAAACGAACCGATGCGGAATACTAACAGGGCCCCCAGCACGAACAACAAACGCTGCCTCAGCTCGGTAAACTTGCCCCCGGCCATAGCGTTGGCCACTCCCTGTTTCGATGCACCCATCCTGAAATTTACTCTTCGACCTTGCCGCCAGCGGCTTCAATTGCCTCCCGGGCACCTTTGGTCACACGAATCCCCTTGAGCGTAACAGCCTTCTCCAGTTTGCCCGAAACCATTACTTTGACGCGCTGGATTTCCTTGCTGATCAGGTTGGCCTTCTGCAGCGCTTCGAGATCGATGACATCCGCCTCGATCTTGTTCAGTTCGTGCAGACGAATCTCGTCGGTTACCCGGCCCATACGTGAGCTGAAACCGACCTTCGGCAGACGACGTTGCAATGGCATCTGACCACCTTCGAAACCCACCTTGGTAAAGCCGCCTGAACGGGCCTTCTGGCCCTTGTGTCCACGACCGCCGGTCTTACCCAGGCCGGAGCCAATACCGCGACCGCGGCGTTTGGCCGGTTTTCTGGAACCGGGAGTCGGTTTGAGGCTATTCAGATACATACTCAATTCTCCTCGACCTTGACCATGTAGTTGATCTTATTGATCATCCCACGGGTACAGGGTGTGTCTTCCACTTCTACTGTCTGGTGCAAACGCCGCAGACCCAGGCCGGTGACAGTCGCTTTGTGCGAAGCCAGGCGTTTGTTCATGCTGCGTACCAGCGTTACCTTGATAGTCTTGTCAGCCATGGTGTTATTCCACAATTTCCTTGACGCTCTTGCCGCGTTTGGCCGCAACAGATTCGGGTGAAGACATGTTCTGCAGGCCGTTAATCGTCGCACGCACGACATTGACAGGGTTGTTGCTGCCAATGCACTTGGCCAGCACGTTATGCACACCAACCACGTCGAAAACAGCGCGCATGGGACCACCGGCAATAACACCGGTACCATCAGAGGCAGGCTGCATGTAAACCTTGGCGGCACCATGCACTGCGTTTATCGGATACTGCAGAGTATGGTTGTTCAACGGCACCTTGACCATGTTCTTGCGCGCATTTTCCATGGCTTTTTGAATCGCCACCGGCACTTCACGTGCCTTGCCACGACCGAAGCCAACACGACCATTGCCGTCACCGACAACTGTCAGAGCCGAGAAACCGAAAATTCGGCCGCCTTTTACCACTTTGGCAACTCGGCGGATACCGACCAGGCGTTCCTGTAAATCTTCAGCGTTCTGTTCTTTATCAAATGCAGCCATAATCATTAACCCTTAGAATTGCAAACCGGCTTCGCGCGCAGCATCGGCCAGTGCCTTGACCCGGCCATGATATTTAAAACCGGAGCGATCAAATGCGACATTGGTGATACCTGCTGCCTTGGCTTTTTCAGCAATCGTCTTTCCGACAATAACTGCGGCATCAACATTGCCTGTATTTTTAACATTGCTCTTGATATCGGTCTGCACAGTGCTGGCCGAGGCAAGAACTTCACTGCCATTGGGGGCAATCAGCTGGACATAAATATGCCGCGGAGTGCGATACACCGACAGACGCGGCACAGCCAACTCGCGGATCTTGGCGCGAGTACGGCGTGCACGACGTAAACGAGTAGTCTTTTTATCCATCGTCTTACCTTGCCCTTATTTCTTCTTGGCTTCTTTGCGAATAATACGTTCGTCCGCGTATTTCACACCCTTGCCCTTATAGGGTTCGGGCGGACGATAACCGCGGATTTCCGCAGCAACCTGGCCAACCTGCTGTTTATCGATACCGCGAATCACGACTTCGGTCTGACTCGGTGTTTCCGCGGTGATGCCTTCCGGCAATTCGTAGTTAATCGGGTGCGAAAAACCCAGCGTAAGGTTCAAAACCTTCCCCTGCGCCTGGGCACGATAACCAACCCCGACCAGTTCCAGTTTCTTTTCAAAACCTTCGCTAACACCCTGCATAAGGTTATTAACAACCGCCCGTGCGGTCCCGCTCTGCGCGATGGCAGCCGGGCCCTTTTCACGCGGCAGAAAGTTCAGGCTGGTCTCTTCCTGAACGATTTCAACCACAGGGTGCACGCTATGCTCCATGGTGCCTTTTGATCCCTTCACACTGACATGCTGGTCATTAATACTGACCTCCACGCCCTTGGGAATACTGATTGCTGTTAATCTTGCCATGATCCGTTACCCCGGAATTACTGCACGGTACAAACCACTTCACCACCAAAACCGGCCTTGCGAGCGGCGCGGTCGGTCATCAGACCCTGGGAAGTGGAAATAATTGCGATGCCCAGGCCGCCCATTACTGTCGGCAGCTCGTCTTTCCCTTTGTAAATACGCAAGCCGGGACGGCTGATGCGTTTGATTTTCTCAATAACCGGCTGACCCTGGTAGTATTTCAAATCGAGAATCAGCTGCGGTTTGGTGCCATCTTCTTCCTTCCTGAAATCCACAATATAGCCTTCATCCTTCAGGAGTTGGGCGATCGCTTCCTTCTGTTTGGAATGCGGCATGGTCACAACGGTTTTGCCGGCGCCAAGCGAATTGCGCACTCGGGTCAGCATGTCTGAAATCGGATCTGTCATCATTTCTCTAGTTCTCCAGGCTCTCAGCTATTCGCCATCAGCCAAATCTTTTACCAACTACCCTTGCGCAGGCCGGGCACATCACCCTGCATGGTGTGCTCACGCAGCTTGTTACGACACAGGCCGAATTTACGGTAAACCGCGTGCGGGCGACCGGTAATACGGCAACGACGTTGCAGACGGGCAGGACTGGCGTCACGCGGCAGTTTCTGCAGTTGCTGCTGTGCTTCCATCCGTTCTTCAATAGGTAGATTCGGATCCTTTATTCTGGCTTTTAACGCAGCGCGTTTATCTGCGTATTTTTTTACGGTCTTGATACGTTTTGCTTCACGTTCAACCATGGAAACTTTAGCCATGTTCTACTCCTACCCTTGACCTTTAAGCGGGAAGTTAAACGCCGCCAGCAGCGCGCGCCCTTCCTCGTCAGTTTTCGCTGTCGTGGTGATGGTGATATCCATACCACGAATAGCGTCGATCTTGTCGTATTCGATTTCCGGGAAAATGATCTGCTCGCGAACACCCATACTATAGTTGCCACGGCCGTCAAAAGACTTGGCATTCAGACCACGGAAGTCACGAACACGCGGAATAGCGATATTGATCAGCCGATCCAGGAACTCGTACATACGCTCACGGCGCAACGTTACCTTGCAGCCAATCGGATAACCTTCGCGAACCTTGAAGCCCGCTACGGATTTACGCGCGTTATTAACAATCGGTTTTTGGCCACTGATTTTGGTCATATCGCCTACCGCATTATCCAGGATCTTCTTATCGCCAATCGCCTCGCCCACGCCCATATTCAGCGTGATCTTGGTGATCTGAGGCACTTCCATCACACTCTTATAACCAAACTGTTCTTTCAGGTTGGTGATAACAGTTTCCCGGTAAAAATTTTGCAATCTTGCCATTGTTATAACCTGAAGGTTAAGCGTCCAACACTTCGCCGTTGGATTTAAAATAACGAACCTTGCGACCGTCTTCGAGGGTCTTGATTCCCACCCGATCACCTTTAGAGGTGGCCGGGTTATACAAGGCTACATTGGAAATATCCAGCGGCTTTTCCATTTCCACAATCCCGCCGGTCGCGCCGACTGCCGGATTGGGCTTCTGGTGCTTTTTGACAACATTGATGTTGTCGACAAGCACGCTGCCTTCTTCCATCATCACTCGTGAGACGGTGCCGCGCTTGCCCTTGTCTTTACCTGTGATGACAATAATTTCATCACCTTTGCGTATCTTGTTCATGGCTTTTCTCTCTGCCTTACAGTACTTCAGGTGCCAGCGAAATGATCTTCATGAACTTCTCAGTACGTAATTCACGTGTAACCGGACCAAAAATACGAGTACCAACCGGCTGTAGCTGATTGTTCAGCAATACGGCCGCATTGTTGTCAAAGCGAATCAATGAACCGTCCGGACGACGCACGCCTTTGCGTGTACGAACAACAACGGCATTGAAGACTTCACCTTTTTTTACACGACCACGCGGGATCGCTTCCTTGATGCTCACCTTGATGATGTCGCCAACACCGGCGTAACGGCGCTTTGAACCACCGAGCACTTTAATACACTGTACGCGACGAGCACCGCTGTTATCGGCGATATCGAGCGTGGTTTGCATCTGAATCATCTTGAGCGACTCCGCTAAACTCTATTCAATTCAGGCCTTAAACGATCGCGGCCCGTTCGACAATCGAATCCAATGCCCAGGTTTTTGTCTTGGACAAAGGGCGACAGGATGTAATGGTGACCAGATCACCTTCATTACACTCATTGTTGGCATCATGAGCGTGCAACTTGGTAGAACGCTTGATGAATTTCCCGTAAACCGGATGCTTCACTCGGCGCTCGACCAGAACGGTAATAGACTTATCCATTTTGTTACTGACAACCCGTCCGGTTACGGTACGTTTTACTGATTCACTCATTATGCCTTACCTGCTTTTTCATTCAGGATGGTTTTAACTCGCGCGATATTCCGGCGCACAGACTTCAGCTGGTGAGTACGATTCATCTGACCAGTGGCAGTCTGCATACGCAGGTTAAACTTCTCGCGCGTCAGTTCCAGAAGTTCCTTGTTGAGGTCATCGACACTCTTTTCACGCAATTCGTTAGCTTTCATTACAATACCGTCCGCGTCACAAAGGTGGTCGTAACAGGAAGTTTGGCCGCGGCCAGGCGAAATGCCTCGCGCGCCACTTCCTCGGAAACACCTTCCATTTCATACAACATACGTCCCGGCTGAATCTGGGCAACCCAGTATTCGACGTTACCTTTACCCTTACCCTGACGAACTTCCAGTGGCTTCTGGGTAATCGGCTTGTCCGGGAAAATCCGGATCCAGATCTTCCCGCCGCGCTTGATGTAACGATTCATGGCACGACGAGCCGCCTCGATCTGACGAGCAGTGATCCGGCCACGGCCGGTCGCTTTCAGGCCATACTCGCCAAAGCTGACCTTGCTACCGCGATGGGCCAGACCCCGGTTACGGCCTTTCTGTTGCTTGCGAAATTTAGTACGTTTCGGCTGCAGCATGCTTCAAACTCCCAATCTCAACCCGCTGCCGATTTTGCAGCTTCGGATTCACTGTCAGCGTAATGTCCGATGATCTCACCTTTGAAGATCCAGACTTTGACACCGATGATGCCGTAAGTGGTTTGCGCTTCGGCCAGGCCGTAATCGATATCGGCCCGCAGCGTATGCAATGGTACACGGCCTTCGCGGTACCATTCTGTACGGGCAATTTCAGCGCCGTTCAAACGACCTGCGACATTAATCTTGATGCCCTGAGCACCCAGACGCATGGTGTTCTGTACCGCACGTTTCATGGCCCGTCGGAACATAATGCGGCGTTCGAGCTGTTGGGCCACACTTTCGGCAACCAACTGGGCATCCAGCTCCGGTTTGCGCACTTCTTCGATATTGATGTGCACTGCCGGCAACCCCATCATTCTGGTCACTTCGTTACGCAGCCGCTCAATGTCCTCGCCTTTTTTGCCGATGACCAGACCGGGGCGCGCTGTATTGATAGTGATGTTCGCGGCACCCTGGGTCCGTTCGATCTGAATCCGGCTGACAGAAGCCTGCTTCAGGCGTTGCTTCAGAAATTCGCGTACCACGATGTCCTGGTTCAGGTAATCGGCATAATTCTTGTTATCGGCATACCATTTGGACGTCCAGTCCTTGACGATACCGAGACGAATGCCTGTCGGATGTACTTTCTGACCCATCAGCTTCTCTCTTACTTTTCTGCCACAGTCACAGTGATGTGACTGGTGCGTTTAAAAATATGGTTGGCCTGGCCCTTGGCGCGAGCTTCCCAGCGCTTGTAGGTCGGACCTTCGTCGACGGTGATGGTCTTGATTTTCAGCTCGTCGATGTCAGCGCCATCGTTGTGCTCAGCATTGGCAATCGCGGATTCCAGTACTTTTTTCACAATCGCGGAGGCCTTTTTGGGGCTGAATGTCAGCGACTGCAGGGCGCGCTCAACCGGAAGCCCACGAATCTGATCAGCCACGAGGCGACACTTCTGCGGCGAAATGCGTGCATAGCGTAATTTTGCTGCGGTTTCCATGTTCTAGAACCTCTTACCTGGCTTTCTTGTCAGCAACGTGGCCCTTGAAGGTCCGCGTCGGCGCGAATTCACCCAGCTTGTGACCGACCATGTTTTCTGAAATCAGGACGGGAACATGCTGACGACCATTGTGTACAGCAATTGTCAGCCCGACCATTTCCGGTAACACCATGGAACGGCGTGACCAGGTTTTGACCGGCTTCTTGCTGTTCATTTCCACTGCTTGATCGACCTTTTTTATCAGGTGCAAATCAACGAACGGACCTTTTCTGATAGAACGTGGCATTTACTCGCTCTCTGAATTCGTTACTTTTTGTTACGACGACGTACGATCATCTTATCCGTACTCTTGTTACTCCGGGTTTTGTAACCCTTGGTCGGTACGCCCCAGGGGGTAACCGGGTGGCGGCCACCGGAGGTACGGCCTTCACCACCACCATGCGGATGGTCCACCGGGTTCATGGCTACACCGCGGACGGTGGGGCGCACACCCCGCCAGCGCTTGGCGCCGGCCTTGCCGAGCTTGCGCAGGCTGTGTTCACTGTTACTGACTTCACCGATCGTGGCACGGCAGTCGGCATGGACCCGACGCATTTCACTGGAACGCAACCGGATGGTCGCGTAATCGCCTTCCCGGGCGACCAGCTGCACGGAAGCCCCGGCACTACGCGCCAGCTGGGCACCTTTGCCCGGCTTCATTTCCACCGCATGCACGGTAGTACCCACCGGAATGTTGCGCAACGGCATGCAGTTACCTGCTTTGATCTGCGCATTATTGCCGGAGACCACGATGTCGCCGGCTTTGACACCCTTGGGCGCCAGGATATAGCGACGTTCACCGTCTTTATAAAGAACCAGCGCAATACGGGCACTGCGGTTGGGATCATACTCGATCCGCTCGACGCTGGCGTCGACACCGTCCTTGTTCCGCTTGAAATCAATCAGGCGGTAATGCTGCTTGTGACCACCACCTATGTGGCGCGTGGTAATCCGACCCTGGTTGTTACGACCCCCGGAGCGGGATTTCTTTTCCAGCAACGGCGCATGCGGCTTGCCTTTGTACAGATCGTCAGTGACGACCTTGACAACAAAGCGTCGGCCTGCGGATGTCGGTTTTGACTTTACAATCGCCATTATTTATTCCTTAAACCTTACTCAGCACCCATAAAGTTGATGTCCTGGCCAGCCTTGATGCGAACATAGGCCTTTTTCCAGTCTTTACGACGACCCGTACCGTGCGCGGTACGTTTGGTTTTGCCTTTCATATTGGTCACCTGGACACCTTCAACTTCGACGTTAAACAACAGTTCAACGGCGTTTTTAATTTCGGTCCGGGTTGCACTCGGTACAACCTTGAACACCACCTGATTGGCTTGATCGGCCAGCATGGTGCTCTTTTCGGAGATATGCGGCTCCAGCAGTACGTTCATCAGACGTTCCTGGTTCATGCCAGCACCTCCTGCAGTTTTGCGACGGATTCAGCTGTGATCAGCACTTTGTCATGCCCGACCAGCGCGACCGGATCCACATAACCGACTTCACACAATCCGACCTTGTGCAGGTTGCGGGCTGACAGGAACAGCGCTTCGTTCAGGTCATGAGTGACGATCATGACGCTGTCCAGACCCAGACCGCTGAGTTTTTCAACCAGCTCTTTGGTCTTCGGCGCATCCATTTTCAGATCGTCGATGACGACCAGGCGCTCCTGACGGACCAGCTCTGACAGGATGGAGCGCATTGCGGCGCGGTACATCTTGCGATTCAGCTTCTGCGACCAGTCCTGGGGTTTGGAAGCGAAGGTCTTGCCGCCACCGGTCCAGATCGGGCTGCGGATTGTTCCCGCACGGGCGCGGCCGGTGCCTTTCTGGCGCCAGGGCTTGCGTCCGCCCCCGCTGACTTCCGCGCGGTTTTTGTGCGCGCGGGTACCGGCACGGGCGCCCGCCAGATAGGCGGTCACGGCCTGGTGCACCAGCGACTCGTTAAAATCAGCACCGAATACGGCATCCGAAACCTCGACGGATTTCTTGGAAGCCTTGCCGGTGGCTGTGGTTAAACCTAATTCCATCGTCTGCGTCCTCTTAACCTGCCTTGATCGCCGGGCGTACGATGACACTGCCGCCCTTGGAACCGGGTACGGCGCCTTTGACCAGCAGCAAATTGCGATCGTTGTCGACCCTGACCACTTCCAGATTCTGGGTGGTGCGTTTTTTGTTACCCATCTGGCCGGCCATGCGTTTACCTTTCAGAACGCGGCCCGGCGTCTGACACTGGCCAATCGAACCCGGGGCGCGATGCGCCAACGAGTTACCGTGGGTCGCATCCTGGGTCCGGAAGTTGTGTCGCTTGACCGCACCGGCAAAACCTTTACCCATGCTGGTGCCGCTGACATCAACTTTCTGCCCGGCTTCAAAAATATCGACCTTGATTTCACCGGCCAGGGAGAAAGCTTCACCTTCACCTTCGGCCAGACGGAATTCCCAGACACCGCGGCCCGCTTCCACGCCGGCCTTGGCAAAGTGCCCGGCCTGTGGTCTGGTGACCCGGTTGGCTTTACGTTTGCCGGTGGTCACCTGCACGGCACGATAGCCGTCTGCGTCAACTGTTTTCAGCTGGGAAATCCGGTTGGGTTCTACCGCGATAACCGTCACCGGCGTTGACACGCCGTCGTCTGTAAAGACGCGGGTCATACCCACCTTGCGACCAACTACACCAATCGTCATTTGTCGTGCTCCACTCAGCAATCCGTTAGTTCAACTGAATCTGAACATCCACACCGGCGGCGAGGTCCAGTTTCATCAGGGCATCCACGGTCTTGTCTGTCGGATCAACAATATCCATCAGACGTTTGTGGGTGCGCAGTTCGTACTGGTCACGCGCATCCTTATTCACGTGCGGTGAAACAAGAACAGTGTAATGCTCTTTTTTCGTCGGCAGCGGGATCGGGCCCTTGACGTGGGCGCCGGTGCGCTTGGCCGTTTCCACAATCTCACGGGCGGATTGATCGATCAGACGATGATCAAAGGCCTTGAGACGGATGCGAATATTCTGGTTCTTGGCTGCCATATATGTTTACTCAATAATCTTCGATACGACACCGGCGCCGACAGTCCGACCGCCTTCGCGAATCGCAAAGCGCAGGCCTTCTTCCATCGCAATCGGGGCAATCAGGCTCACGGTCATCTGCACGTTGTCACCCGGCATGACCATCTCTATGCCCTCGGGCAGGTCACAGGCGCCGGTGACATCCGTGGTCCGGAAGTAAAACTGCGGACGATACCCGTTGAAGAACGGCGTGTGACGCCC
>NZ_JAWOCR010000045.1:0-2890 GCF_046483665.1 Thiohalophilus sp.
CTTGTGACTACCCCAGTGCCGCAAGTCTGGCGAGTAGGACAGCCACATATGCGCCCCCGATCCACTGACTGGGCGATGGATCAATACCCAATGGTCGCCAATTCGATGTGGAAACAAGGCAGCATCCTTATCCTCCGGCGCCATAATCATGCCATAACGTTCGAAGGCATAGAAATCATCTGTGAGCGCAAGCGCCACCCCTGGACCGCTACTGGAGAAGGCGGTATAAACGACAACATACTTTTTTATTTCAGAGACATAGGTGATGCGCGGGTCTTCAATACCCCACAGTTCTTCAGGGTAGTTATCTGCATCAGGCATAAGAGTAGGCTGTCTATCAATTTCCCAGCCATCTATACCATTAGCGGAGCGGGCAGCGCACAAGTGCGAAAGTCCGCTGCGATCTTCGACACGACACAGCAGCAGAGTGGTTCCGTCATGTAGCAACGTCGCACCGGGGTTGAACACGCTATTGACCGGATAAGGCCAATCGGCCGCGGTCAGTATGGGATTGTGTTCATGACGTTTGAAAAGCTCAAGGTGTTGATTATTCATTAGCTTTAGCTTTGGTCCTCCAGGGCAATAAAAGTCTCAGCTAGACGCAGTTCCAGCAGCGCCTGGAGAAAGGCCAGTGTCGATTCTGCGCCCTGATTTTCGTTCACGCGATCGGGATGCAGACCGTCTCGACAACCTCCAGTCGTCGGATCATACACCGGCAAATCCAGGCTATTATGGCCAAGAAACCATTCAAAGACGCGGCGGGCCTCCTTACGCCAGCGGTCATCGAGCGTGATCTGGTAGGCTGCGAGACAGGCGGAGATCATCGTCTGTGCTTCCACCGGCTGTTGATCGAATATGGCCCGTTTACCACCCTGCGGATAAAAACCATTGGAGCCGATAGGAACGTAATACCTCCTGTCTGAGTGCTGTAGATTGGCCAACCAACTTAGCGATTCCAATCCAGCTTCGGTCATGGAGGGATTGGACATCGCATGGCCACAGAGGAGTACTGCATGTGGTAACGCGGCGTTGCAATAGGTCAGCCGGTCTTCATACCAGCGCCATTCATCTGAATTATGGCTCTGATACAACATCAGCAGCCGCTCGGATAATTCCTCGCGGACATGGTTTGCCCGGCTATCACCGGAAAATCGATGCAGGTATTCCTGGATTCCCATGATCGCGAAAGCCCAGGCGCGAGGACTGGTTGTTTCAAGAATAGGAGGCAAGGCTTGTTCGAATACCCATCCTGCCATACTGTGCAAGGCCGCTACGTTCGAGCGGCCTAACACGGTGCCTAACGCCCACAACGTGCGTCCATGACTGTCGTCAGAACCGACTTCTTCCAACCAGTGGCGCTGGTAATCCATAAAGTTACGGAAGCGTCCGTTTGCAGTATTGAAGGCATACCAGATAAAGGCGAGATAACGGGAGCCCAGTTCTAGGGCCTCTTTGTTACCCAGGGCTTCCATGAGAGCACTCACCATCAACGCGCGGGCATTGTCGTCGACTGTATAGCCTTCGCGATAGTTGGGTACCGTGAAAATGGCGTGCTGCAAGATGCCGGTTCCGTCCGTCATATGATGCAAGTGGTCCAGCTTGAGAGGCGGCAGTTCACCCGGGCGTTTGTCCAGAGGCTTAACAGCGAAGCCCGGGTGAGTAAAATGACGGCGCTTCGCGCGTGCACTTTCAAAACTCTCCATATAACGTTTCGCTACGTGCGGCCAGATCATCTCTCTCCCAAACACATAGGCCCGCTTGCGCATGGCATGACGCTCGGACTCGTTATCTAATAGGTTAATCACGTGATCGGCCAGAGCTGCTGAGTCTCGGAACGGCACTAGCACTCCCCGTCCTTCAGCAAGCATCTCTTCCGCATACCAGTATGGTGTCGAAATCACCGCCTTGCCCGCTCCCAGGGCATAGGCGAGTGTGCCGGAGGTGATTTGTGCTTCATTGAGATAGGGTGTAATGTAAATATCCGCGGCACTGATGAATTCAACGAGCTTTTCCAAACTGATAAAGCTGTTGTAGAAGATAACCTGACCGTCCACGCCTTTTTCCTGAGCCAGCCATTGCAGTGACAGCCTGTATGCTTCCCCCTCATTCAGCAATACTTGGGGGTGGGTCGCGCCGAGGACGAGGTAGACCACATTCGGGTGCTGGGCTAAAATGGCGGGCATAGCGGCGATGACGTTTTCGAAGCCTTTACTCGCCGAAAGCAAGCCAAAGCTCAGCAGGACGGTTTTGCCTTCTACTCCAAACAGGTCTTTGTAGAAACTTGGATCCGCAAAAGGCACATCAGGGATCCCGTGCGGGATCAGATCAATCTTCTCCGGTGGTACGCTATAGACCCCATTCAGAAATTCCGCGCCGCGCTTACTCATAACAACCAGTCGATCAGATAAAGCCGCGATTTCTTTCAACACCCGCTTCTGATCGGGGTCGGGGTCGCATAGGATGGTGTGAAGTGTCGTGACAATGGGCATTCTCAATTCTCGTAGTAGCACCAGGATGTGGCTGCCCGCAATTCCGCCGAAAATACCGTACTCGTGTTGCAGCGATACGAGGTCGACATTACTGATGTTCAGGAAGTCAGCCGCGCGGCGATAGGAATCAACATCCTTCTCTGTGAGTTCAAACCGAACACGGGACGGATAGTCATAACCGATCTCGATATCATTGACCGGTAGAGCAATACAGGTCTTCTGCGGATATTGAGTGGCGATGGCCTCACACAAATCGGTGGTAAATGTGGCGATGCCACACTGGCGCGGCGAGTAATTACCGACGAATGCAACGCGTTTGAGTTTTGAATCGGTTGAATCGTGATTCATACCGAATATCTCCTTCTGGAAACCCCCGTCTCCTATTTATTGTCTTTTGGGTC
>NZ_JAWOCR010000037.1:0-6488 GCF_046483665.1 Thiohalophilus sp.
CTCCAGGAGGCTCTCGCCCCGATGTTCGAAAATCAGCCGATCATCGTCGCGCAGCGAGCCAATCACATGGCTGTGATGGCCCAGGCCGGCGTCATGCAGCGCCTCCTGTACCGTCGCCAGCTCGCTATCGCGCACCTGGATGACCGCCCCCAGCTCCTCGCTGAACAGGCTGCCCACCGGATCGTCTCCCAGTTCGTCGAGCCGGATCTGCATGCCGGTACGTCCGGCAAACGCCATCTCGCAAAGCGTCGCAAACAGCCCGCCATCGGCCCGATCATGATAGGCCAGCAACCGCCCTTGCTCATTAAGCTGTTGAATTACATTAAAAAAGTGTTTCAACGCCAGTGGATCGTCGAGATCGGCCGGATGGTGACCGAGCTGTTTATAAACCTGCGCAAGACAGGAGCCCCCCAGACGGTTGGCCCCCTTGCCCAGGTCGATCAGCAGCAGCCGACTCGGGCCCCGGTCGGTACGCAACTGCGGGGTCAGGGTACGACTCACATCACTGACCGGCGCGAAGGCCGAAACAATCAAAGACAGCGGTGCCGTGACCGAACGGGTCTCGTCCTGCTCCTGCCAGACAGTGCGCATCGACATGGAGTCCTTGCCCACCGGGATAGTGATGCCCAGTGCCGGACACAGCTCCATACCCACGGCCTGGACGGCCTCGTACAGGCCGGCATCCTCACCCGGATGGCCGGCGGCGGCCATCCAGTTGGCCGACAGCACGACCCGTGACAGGTCCGGCACCGGCGCGGCTGCCAGGTTAGTGAGTGCTTCGCCCACTGCCATCCGCGCCGAGGCGGCGTGGTGCAGCAGCGCCACCGGCGTGCGTTCACCCATGGCCATCGCCTCGCCACATACCGAGTCGAAACTGGTCGAGGTCACCGCCACATCGGCCACCGGTACCTGCCAGGGACCTACCATCTGATCCCGCGCCACCAGCCCGGTCACGGTCCGATCACCGATGGTGATCAAAAAGCTCTTGTCGGCGACTGCCGGCAGGGCCAGTACCCGTTCGGCCGCCTCCGCCAGATCCAGATCGGCCGGGTCGAACGCCGGCTTCGTGAAGGGGGCATGATGGACATCGCGCAGCATTTTCGGCGGCTTGCCCAGCAGGACTTCCAGCGGCATATCGATCGGGGTGTTGTCAAAGTGGCCATCGCCCACCAGCAAATGCCGCTCATGACTGGCCTCGCCAACCACGGCCCAGGGGCAGCGTTCCCGCTGGCAGATCCCGGCAAAGCGCTCCAGGTCTTCCGGGCCGATCGCCAGCACATAGCGCTCCTGTGCCTCATTGCACCAGATTTCCATAGGCGACATGCCGGGGTCATCGTTGGGCACGGCACGTAATTCAAAGCGACCGCCGCGTCCACTGTCGTTGACCAGCTCCGGCAAGGCATTGGAGAGGCCACCGGCGCCAACATCGTGAATACTGATAACAGGATTGGCCTCGCCCAGCTGCCAGCAACGGTCGATCACCTCCTGGGCGCGGCGTTCCATCTCCGGATTACCGCGCTGGACCGAGGCAAAATCGAGATCCTCCAGGCTTTCGCCCGTCGCCATGGACGAGGCCGCTCCCCCCCCCAGGCCGATCAGCATGGCCGGACCGCCGAGTACTACAATCTGTGCGCCAGGTGGAATATCGTTCTTGGCAACGTGGTCGTCACGGATATTCCCCAGCCCCCCGGCCAGCATAATCGGCTTGTGATATCCCCGAATTTCCTCGCCCTGCGGCCCGGGCACGCGCTCTTCGTAAGTGCGAAAATAACCGCACAGATTGGGCCGGCCGAATTCGTTATTGAAAGCCGCCGCGCCGATGGGCGCCTCGAGCATGATCTCCAGGGCCGAGACGATTCGCTCCGGTTTGCCGTAATCGGTCTCCCACGGTCGGGGGCAATCAGGCAGGCGCAGGTTGGAGACCGAATACCCGCACAGCCCGGCCTTGGGCCTGGAACCGCGGCCGGTGGCTCCCTCATCGCGAATCTCGCCGCCGACGCCGGTAGCCGAGCCGGGAAACGGCGCGATGGCGGTGGGATGGTTATGGGTCTCGACCTTCATCAGGATGTGGATGTCCTGGGCGTGATAGGCATACTCCCGGGTCACGGCGTCGGGATAAAACCGGCCGCCGGGGTGACCGGCGATCACTGCCGAGTTATCGCTGTAGGCGGAGAGAACCCCGTCGCCATGCTGCTGACAGGTATTGCGAATCATGCTGAACAGGGACTTGTCGCGGGGCTGGCCGTCGATGATCCAGTCGGCGTTGAAAATCTTGTGCCGGCAATGTTCCGAGTTGGCCTGGGCGAACATCATCAACTCTACATCGCTGGGATTGCGCCCCAGGGAGCGGAAGTTCTCTACCAGATAATCAATCTCATCCGCGGCCAGCGCCAGCCCCAGATCGGCGTTGGCCCGCTGCAGGGCGTCGCGCCCGCCACCGAGCACATCGACTTCGGTCAGCGGTGCCGGTTCAGGATGCCGAAACAGCCGTTGCGCTTCGTCGACCTCGCGAAACACCGCCTCGGTCATCCGATCGTGCAGCATCGCGCCCAGACGCCGGGCCTGTTCCGCATTCAGATCATGATCGTCATTGAGTGTCAGGGTGTAGAGAGTGCCCCGCTCGATCCGCTGCACTGACTCCAGCCCGCAGTTATGCGCGATATCGGTAGCCTTGCTTGACCAGGGCGAGATCGTGCCGGGCCGGGGGACAACCAGAAAGTCATGGCCTTGCAGCCTTTGGACAGGCGCATCGGTACAGGCGAGCAGGCTCTCAAGCCGTTGTTGTTGTTCGGCATCCAGTTGCGGCTCGCTTTCGATAAAGTGCAAAAACACTGCCTGCAGTTCCGCTACCTCGGGCACTTCGGCCCGCAGGGCGGCCAGGTATTTTTCCAGACGAAAGGACGACAGGGCCGAGCCACCTCGGAGTTGCAACATGCGCGGAATCCCGGAATTGATTGGCGTTGACGGTGAGTGTCAATAATACACGATCTGTCGACCGGGGAGCGAGCGACACGAAAGTCAGTTGGCATGAGATAGCGGCATACTGAACCCCGGATTGGCTTGTGAACCTGGCAACTCCGGGAGTACCTGAACTCACCCTACTCGGGGTATACTGGCGGTTTTGACGATACACAGGGTCTGCATAGAACTATGGATCAGCCACTCAAGGTTCTGCACGTTTTTCAGGAAATGGATCTCGGCGAGCGCCACCAGTTGCTCAGAACCAAAGCCCTGGGCATTGAGGTCGCGGTCATCTGTAAAACCGGCGCCAGTTTTATGGAAGAGATACAGGCGGCCGGGATTCCGGTTCACCCGCTGGATATGCATCAGCGTCGGGACCCCGGTGCGATTACCCGACTCAGGCAACTGATAGAGACCGAGCAGCCGGATATCGTTCACGTCTATACCAAAACCGCGCTCTCCAACACGATTCGCGCCATTGACGACCTCCCCCCCAAACTGATCGCCTATCGCGGTATCGTGGGTAATCTGCACTGGCTGAACCCTACCTCCCGCAACAGCTTTCTGCATCCGAGGGTTGATCGCATCATTTGTGTTTGCGAGGCGATTCGTCAGGATCTGCTGCATAATCGATTCCTTGGCTGGCACCTGCCCCAGGAGAAGGTCGTGACCGTGCACAAGGGCCACGAGACCGACTGGTGGCCGCGCGAGAACATCCCTGTTGATTTCAGCGAATTTGGCGTCCCGGCCGGGGTACCGGTAATCGGTTCGGTGGCACAAATGCGCAAACGCAAGGGGATCCCGGTCCTGATCGAGGCCTTCGAAAAACTCCGGACCCCGGATGTGCGCCTGCTGCTGGTTGGCAAGGTTAACGACAAACATATTGCCAGACGAATCGCCCGCAGCCCGGCGGCTGATCGAATTCATCTGGCAGGCTGGCGCGCCGACGGGGCTGCCCTGATCGGGGCGCTTGATGTTTTCGTACTCCCCTCCCTGCGCCGCGAGGGGCTGCCCCGCACGGTCATCGAGGCGATGAGCCAGCAAGTGCCGGCGGTGGTCACCGATTCGGGAGGCAGCCCGGAACTGATCGAGGATGGCGTCAGCGGTCGGATTGTTGCCTCGGGGGATGCCGATGCGCTGGCCAGCGCCATTGATGAATTGCTCGGCGATCCCGAACGACGCAGGCAAATGGGCGTTGCCGCCGAAGAGCGCATCCGGACCTGCTTCAACCCGGACATTACCGTGGAAAAAACCCTGGCAGTCTATTCACAGCTGTTAGGACGGGATATCACCGGCGACAGCGCGTGAGTCCGCCGCCGAATGGCCCGGATCAGCACTGAATCGTCGACCCTGCGACTACCATTGAGAGGCGCCGCGTAATTCCTGCATTACTTCGTTGAGATGGCCTTCATTCCCATCGAACAGGCAAACGACGTTGCCAACGCTGCAGACGGTAAAACGCTCGCCGCGCACGACCCAGCCGCCGGGCGGCGTCCAGCCGCGGATACCGGTAAACATGGAAAGCTGATCGGCATTACCCTGTACCAGGCGTTTAAAATCGTGGGCAAAATGGGCCAGGCTGGCGAGCTCTTCCTGGCCTCCCATACCATACCCTTCAATCATTTCACCGTCATCACGAAAGTGGGCCACGGCCATGACGCCATCGAGAATCATGATCTGTTTAATCATATTATCTCCTCAGGCTTCCAGCGCGGCATAGGCCGTTTCATAATCGACTTTGTCATTGGGCATGACGACGCCGGCTTCTTCATTGGCGATAACAGTCCAGTCGAACCCGATTAAAGAGAATCCCCTGACCGGATAGAAACCACCCGAACCGGTAACATTCTCCCAGCCCCGGGCCTGCATGGTGGCAATCGAGGTATTGGCAACGCAGACATGCGCGACAAGGTCCAGGATCGTGTCATTCATTTCACTGTCCGCACTGATGCGTGATTCCTGCAACTCCCCTTTGCTGCTGAAATTGAATGCGGCAACCGCACCGTCGAGGTTGATCAATTTTTCCAGATCGGCCATCGGTAACTCCTTAAAGACTGATTGATTTTATTATTCTGATGCAGTCACTCAGACCAGCATCTCTTCCGGGCTCACCACATGTTCACGCATATATGCCATCACTTCATTCAGTGAACTCGAAGCATTGTCGATGAAGCAGAAGATATTCGCCACGACACAAACCGTAAACTTGTCGCCGCGAACCACCCAACCCCGGGGTGGCACACAACCACAATCGGATTTAAGGTGCTTGAGCATGTCCGTTTCCATGTGCACAGCCATGGTGGTGGCGCGGCACATGATAGAAGCCATGCGTGCGGTTTCATAATCGAGTTGGCCGTCGTAGGTAAATCGATCGCCCCGGTAGGTATACTCGCCTGCTGCGATGACGCCTGGTGTGGCCACCAGATCGGATATGACGCTCATGCAGTCCCCTTTTGTGTTTTATAGTTATATTGCCGCCTGGCAAGTGGCGGCTGTTTGCCATTGATTGATACAAATCAATGACAATCGTTTCTATTAGTAATAACAGACCTGACAGAAAATGCCATATAGAGTTTTTTTATAGGTCCCTATAAAATAAAACAGTTCTCCGGCAGGCTGTCGGACCGCACCGTCTCTCACTGTTCAGGATTTGACCATGATCGCTTCAATCCCTTCTCCTGCGCCACTTTACCGGCGTCTGTTTGCCATGCTCTACGACGGCCTGTTGCTTCTGGCGGTCCTGTTTATCGCCTCGGCCATTCCCCTGATTTTCACCGGTGGCGAAGCCATCGAGGGACACAACCTCCTACTGACCGGTTATTTTCTGCTCATTTGTTTTGGTTTTTTTGGCTGGTTCTGGACCCACGGTGGTCAGACGCTGGGGATGCGAGTCTGGCGCCTGCAGCTGGTTCATGAGCATAGTGGTACGCTGGACTGGCTCGCCGCCCTGTTGCGATTTATGAGTGGACTGCCCGGCTGGCTGGTGTTGTTGCTGGGACTGGCGGTGTACTTCAACCCGCAATTACAGCTGCCGGGACTCCTGCGCTGGCTGCAACACCTGCCCCACGGCAGCATTGCCCTGATCGGCCTGCTCTGGGTGGGATTCGACAACTGGCCCAACGGCTGGCGCGAACGCCTGACTCATACCCGCGTTATCCTTCTGCCGAAGGATAGGGGCTAGGGGCTAGATACCAGGGGTAGTTTTTACATCCCCTCCCCTTCCAGGGGAGGGTTAGGGTGGGGTGGGGTGATAGAAAATCAGTTTCTGCAAATCCTCTAGTACCTAGCTCCTAGCCCCTAGCTCCTAGCCCCTACCCGAAGGGTACCTGAGGGTATTAGCGTAATCGCCGGAACCAGAGCAGCGACGCGCCGATCACCAGCGCGGTCGGCAGAGCGGCCGCCAGCGCCGGCGGGAACTCGTAGACCAGCCCCATCTGCCCGGCCAGGCGGTTACCGATATAGAAAACAATCCCGATCAAAAACCCGATCAGGATCTGCTGACCGATACCGGTATGACGTTGTGCGCC
>NZ_JAWOCR010000049.1:0-50800 GCF_046483665.1 Thiohalophilus sp.
GCCTTGTGGCCATAGGGATTAACGCCAAGAAATACCGATGCCAGCTCGGGAATCCGGTTCAACAGGCCATTGGCCATAATCTTGATATCCGCACGCCACTGGCTCAATAGTTCGACCAGTAACATACCTTCCAGTGCGCCAAACGGGTGATTCGCAACCACAATGGTCGGGCCGATTTGCGGGATATTCTCAATCCGGCCCGATTCGACCGCATAACCAATATCCATCGTATCAAAAACCTGCCGGACAAAAGCTTGCGGGTCAGTCGCAGGTTCCAGTTCGTCATAACGTCGCGCCAGTTCGCGCAAGCCAAACGCTGACTCAATTGCATTTTGCAGAAAACGGAGCGATCGATAGCTTGAGCTCTTGTTAAAAAGCTCGTCCAGAGAAAACGGATTAGTGGACTTGAGGGTTACCGCTGGAACTGCCATAGCCTGATCCTGATTAATTTAAGCCGGATCAAGCCTGGCATCAGATTATGTAAGCCAGTTGAATGGTGGGTGACAGATTTATGAAAGTTGAATAATTTTTGACAGGCGTTATCAGCCGCCCGTGCTTTCTATGCGGTTTCGCCCCTTATCCTTGGCACTGTAAAGAGCGGTATCGGCTCGCTCGAACAGGTGTGCAGCATCCTCTTCCCCTGCCTGGACAAAGCCACAGGATGCGGTAACAGGAACGCGAGTCCCTCTAAAGTGAAATTCCAGTGCTTCAACAGCCTGTCGTAGTTTCTCGCCCACTGCTGCGGCAGCAGCAATATCTGATTCCACTAAAATAATGGCAAATTCTTCCCCGCCGTAACGGGCCAGAAAATCGGTCTCACGCAACTGTTGCTGCATTACCTCGGCAATCACCTTGAGGACCTTGTCGCCGGCAGCATGCCCATAGGTATCATTGATTCGCTTGAAATAATCGATATCCCATAACATCAGCACAAAATCAGTATTATAACGACGATGTCGGGCAATCTCTTCCTCCAGTCGCTTATCGTAGGCCATGCGGTTGGGAACTCCGGTTAACGCATCGGTTTCTGCCTTGTTCTGGGCCATCTTGACCTGTTGGCGCAGTTTTTCCGATTCGGTTTCCGCAGCCTGTATCTGGTTCTCCAAACGCCGGATTATTTCACGTGAATCACTACCGCGACCTTCTTCCAGTTCAAGAAAACGGTCTACATGGTTACGAATAATTACCACTCGCGACTGGATCGCGGTTTTCAACGAATCAAGGTCCAATGCCGCACTCATGCTTTGCTCTATCGAACTCACTTGTGAATTAACTATCTGGTTCATTTCCCGTGATTCATTCAATGCCGCATCCCGAAGACGTGCGGTTTGCTGTATATCCTTATCCAGTTCCTGCAATCGATCCGTCAGTTGCAGCAGGAAATTTTCAAGATCCTGTTTTTCTGAACGAACACGGGACTGCAAATCGGCGATCAGATTGACCGTATCATCCAGCCCTCGGGTCAACGTTGCCACGTCTTCACAGGGCTCAAGTTTTTTACGGACCAGTTCCGACTCCACTGCCAGTTCATCGGAAAAATCGATTCGCTCCAACAATTGAATCAGAATTTCCCCGGCCAGGGCGCAGGCAATACCTTCTTCTTCGGTTACTGGTTCTGACTTTGAGCCAGATGATTCCGTCTGCTCATGGTCGGGGGCAAGCGACAGAGGCTGATCAAGTTCCGCAGTGTCTACGGTCTCTGTAGCTACCTTGCTGCCACGGCGAAACAGTGAGCTCAGAAGCCCGGTTCTGTCTTCTGCATTTTCTGCGGGGCCCAGGGAATCGGCTGTGACATCTGGAAGACCTCTTTCAATTGTCAGGCTTAACAATTCAGCGAGGATTTTAACTGCATCGGGCAACTCACTGATGCCTGCCACACGCGCCAGTTTCTTTCGGACATATTTTTCCTGGCGTGCCAGGTCTTCAGGGATGGGTAATTCATCCAGTAACAGCTGCAAGGCCCTGGCCGGATTCGCCGACTCGTCTTTACCGGCGGTGCGTTCCGGCAGGTGGCTGATTGCCGTATTGATTTCGCTAAACAGGGTTTGCAGGCGCGATAAATCACTGCTTTCACGGATCTGTCCCCGCAGCTTCTCCAGTTGCTTGCTCAGCCGGGTGTTATCAGTTTCAGTAATCAGGGTCAGACGGGAAACCAGCAACCTCAACTGTTTTTCCAGTTGTCCCCATTCACGTTGACGTTCGTCCAGCTCATCCAGGCTGTCATAATATTTTTTCTTCCAATGATCGGCCTCGCGGCTGCTTTTACCAGTCTCGTTTGCCATACTCAGCCATCAAGATTCTGCAGATAATCATTCAGGGTTTGCGACTTGTCGCGGTTATAGCGATAAAACTGCATGCCCGGCGGTAGCCTGACCTCCATCATCAGCGGCAAATGATCGGAACCGAAATTCTCGAGTTCGTAAAACCTGTTGATGGTTAACTCGGATGTCGCCAGGATGTGATCGATATTATGCTGCGGGCGCCAGCTGGGAAAGGTATGCACCCCCTCGATCGGCTCATGCAACCGGGTACGGGCGATCAGGTGCTGCATCTCACGACTGTCATGGCGACAGTTCATGTCCCCCATAACGATCGCATGGGGAAAACTGTTAACCACATCGGCGAGATAATCCATTTGCAGCAACCTGGCCCGTCGACTCAGAGCCAGGTGCACGACAATGACAGCCAACGTGTCACCGCCGGCGTCGTAACGGGCCAGTATGGCCTGACGACCGGGAATCAGGCCCGGCAGGCGCAGGTCCTGTATTTCGGCAGGATGAAAATGGCTCAGCAATCCGTTACTGTGCTGCGCGATACGCCCGAATTTGCGATTGACCTGATGATACCAGTAGGGGAAATCGCCCCGTTCGGCCAGGTATTCAGTCAGGTTAATAAAATTACTGCGCAGGCTGCCTGCATCGACTTCCTGAACGCCCACGATGTCATATTCCTTCATCATTTCTGCCGCCAAGTCCAGGTTGCCGAGACGCCGGGCACAGGGCAGGACATGTCGCCAGCTACCGGTGAGGTATTGATACGGTCGGCTGGTCTTGATACCCACCTGGACGTTGTAGCTGAGTATCTTCAGCGTTTGCGCCCTGTTGTTGGTACCGGTGGCTTGTGACATCATCGTCTGTTCAGATTGGGCAAATCATTTCACCCAGCTTCTGGGTCAGTTTGAGGTTTTCACTGTAATCCACCGGGCAATCGATAATACTCACAGTGTCATCTGCCAGCGCTTTTTTCAGGGTCGGCAGTAAATCCTCACCTTTTTCAATTCGATAGCCTTTGGCGCCGAACGACTCAGCGTATTTGACAAAATCCGGATTGTTAAAATCAACGTGTGACTTGCGGCCAAAACTGTTGATTTGTTTCCATTCGATCAGACCGTAACCGTTATCATTCCAGACCAGAATCACGATCGGCGTTTTCATTCGCATGGCTGTTTCGATCTCCTGTGAATTCATCAGGAAGCCGGCATCACCAGTCACTGCCACCACGTTACGGTCCGGATATGCCAGTTTAGCGGCAATTGCACCGGGCACGGCAATCCCCATGCTGGCAAATCCGTTGGAGATCAAACAGGTATTGGGAAATTCGCAGCGGAACATACGCGCCATCCACATTTTATGGGCTCCGACGTCACACAGTGCGATGTCTTCCAGATTCATCGCGGTACGCAGATCCCAGATGATTTTCTGTGGCTTGAGCGGCAGCGCCGTATCATCCTTGTGCTGGTTCATATCCTCGATCAAGGCTTTACGCAGGTTTTTCATGGCCGTGCCGGTATGCGGACTGGCCAGGTTCATGATGCGCAGCAGGGAGTGCTTGATATCGCCAACAACGCCCACTTCTACCGGATAATACGCATCAACTTCCGCCGGTGAATTATCGATATGGATAATGGTGCGATCCCTGGTCGGATGCCATAAATAAGGATGATATTCAACCAGATCATAACCGATGCAAATGATCACGTCGGCCTGACTGAAACCGCAACTAACGTAATCGTTAGCCTGTAATCCGGCGCTCCCCAGAGCCATTGAATGTTTGAAGGGAACCACGCCCTTGGCCATGAAGGTATTGGCCACCGGTATGCGCAATTGCTCGGCAAATTCGGCCAGCTGCTTCCAGGCGCGGCTGCGAATGACCCCGTTACCCGCCAGTATGATCGGGTTCTTGGCGCGCGAGATAATATCGGCCGCCCTATCCACTTTCTCACCCGGCGGCTCCGGCGGATAGGGATATTTGACCGGCAGGGGTTGATCGACAATCTCCATCTCGGCGATGTTTTCCGGAAATTCAATGAAACAGGCACCGGTCTTCTCCGTCTGCGCCACCTTGAAGGCTTTGCGGACCACCTCGGGAATAATGTCCGGTGTCAGCAGGCGCGAGGAATATTTGGTAATAGCGCGAAAGATCTCTTCAAGATCCAGGACCTGATGCGACTCTTTGTGCAGGCGATGGGTGCTGGCCTGGCCGGCCACTGCCACCAGCGGAGCATGATCCATGTTGGCATCGGCCACCCCGGTGAACAGATTGGTGGCGCCCGGTCCCAGCGTACCCAGGCAGACCCCCGCCTTACCGGTCAATCGCCCGTAGACATCGGCCATGAAAGCCGCACCCTGTTCATGCCGGGTGGTAACAAACTTGATATCCGAATCCAGCAAGGCATCCATAACATCCAGGTTCTCTTCCCCGGGAATGCCAAAGATATATTCCACTTCTTCATTTTCAAGACAGCGCACGAAAAGTTCGGCGGCTTTCATTCATTCATCTCCTGCTGATCAACCCGGTGTTATACCTGCGCGAGCACTACTCGGGGTCCGTTTCAAGCAGCTGCTGTACGACACCCAGCATGGCCTCATGACCACCTGACATAGGACCGTCGGTAATATATTGACCATCGATAACAAGAGTCGGAACACCGTTGGTACCATAACGCCGGGTTAATTCAATGGCGCGCCGCAGCTTGTTGTCGACGGCAAAGGAATTTATCGTATTGCGAAAAGTCTTCGTGTCGACTCCAAACTCCGCAAAGAAAGCTTCTGCCTGATCGCTGGTATGGATATGTTTACCGCCGGCGTGAATACGCTCAAATAACGGACCGTGGATTTTATCCCGGATATCCAGCAACTCCGCGGTATAGAATAATTTGGCATGCAATGCCCACTTTGGATTGGGACGACCGGTCTGCGGATGGACGAAAACCGCCGGCACCCGTTCAAAGCCAACATGATCCGGTTTGTTCTCGATCCACTTTTCCAATTTCGGCTCAAAGTGATAACAATGGGGGCAGCCATACCAGAACAGCTCGACCACTTCGCGGGGCTTGTCGGTCAACTTCTCTGCCGCCGGTGTGATACGCCGGTACTCAATGCCCTCGTCGTACTCCGCCTGAACGGGGATCGGGAACAGCATCGCCAGCGCCAGCAGCGGGGTGAATATTCGCAAAATCGTCTTCATCAATGACTCCTGATATCCGGTTATTCTCAGACTATTCAAACTCACTGTCCGAAGCAAGCCACGTCCCCGCTCCCCCTCGCTCCGGCGTCCTTTAAACTACGTCGTGCACATTGACGAGATTATACTGCCAGACAAATCGACCTTACCGACTTCCAGAACCAGCCATAGCTGTGCAAATCACTTACGGTGAAGGAAGTTCAGCCCTTGGCAGAATTCTCCGGAGCGGTCTTGTTAAAAAGAATAACGTGATTGCCGTTATCGGGGAAGTCACACTGTTATTCGAAGTTCATGGTAAGGACAGGGAAATCGGTTGACTGCAGGAAAGCGAGGTGATGGGCGAAATGTCGTTTTTCGACCGCCAGGCCCGCTCCGCCCACATTCGCGTCAGCGTCGCCTCTATCCGCCCGCTCAAACAGATGCGCATCCTGTACAACCGACGGCGGCTGAACATCCCTTTATCGCTATCAATCTCGTCAGCATGCCATCATCAGCCTGGATCACCTGTTCCGCAGGCTGAGTATGGATATTGCCAGCTTAAACCAGTACATGTACGGCAACGGACCCATCCGCTACTCCCTTCCCCAGGTTGGCGGGAGAAACGCAAAGGACGCAAAGAAAAAACTATTATTTTCTTTGTGTTGTGCTTCAGACCTGAACGGCGTGATTTGTGCGTAAGCCGGAGCCCTGGCCAGAGGACTGAGCCACACAAGAAATCATCAAATTATTTCCTTTGCGACCTCCGCGTTATTTCCAGCTATCTCGATAAACGGTACCTCACAGCTCCCCGTAGGAGTGCAGGCCGGAGAGGAACATGTTCACGCCGAGGAAGGCGAAGGTGGTGATGAACAGGCCGATAATGGCCCACCAGGCCAGCGGTGCGCCGCGCCAGCCCTTGGTCAGGCGCAGGTGCAAC
Organism: Thiohalophilus sp.; assembly: GCF_046483665.1. Classification (GTDB taxonomy): domain Bacteria; phylum Pseudomonadota; class Gammaproteobacteria; order UBA6429; family Thiohalophilaceae; genus Thiohalophilus. Next base: position 6,380 of record NZ_JAWOCR010000049.1, read on the forward strand.
CAGGCGGCGTAGTTGAGCCAGACGATCAGGGCCCAGGTCTCTTTCGGGTCCCAGGACCAGTAACCGCCCCAGGCCTCGGCCGCCCACATGGCGCCAAGGATGGTGGCGACGGTGAAAAAGGCAAATCCCAGGGCGATGGATTTGTGCATTACATCATCCAGCACATCCATGGACGGATACGTCTCAATCACCCTTCTACGGGAAAGTGCCCAGAATACCAGCGCGGCCAGCGCCGACGCGGCCACCCCCACAGCCAGTGCATAAAGCAGCGCCGAGCCACTGAATCCTTCTGCGACAGCAAGTGATTTGGCGATCTGATAAACAAAGGTCAGCGCCCCAACAAAACCGACCGCTCCCCAGAAAATACGCGTCGCGGATGCCTGTTCGGCATAGGTCTTGATCAGCATGGGTATCGCCAACATGGCTGCCAGCGCGAAGGCCCCGTATCCGACGAAGTTGGTCGGCACATGGATCTTCATCCAGTAACTTTGCAGTGCCGGAACCAGCGGCTCGATCTCGTGCGCGCCCTTTTCGAAGTGGTACCAGAGCAAAAAGGCAATCGAGGCAGAAATGATCGTCAGGGCGAAGGCCCCCATACCCTTGGCGCGGGTGCGAGCCTCGTAAAACAGATAGATTAGCGCGGTAACGATTGCAAACAGGATAAAGACTTCATACAGATTGCTGACCGGAATGTGACCGACGTCATGGCTGATGAGATAGGATTCGCGCCAGCGCACCATCAGGCCGACAAAGCCCATGGTGGTCGCCGCCCAGACCATGGCCGTCGCCACCTTGCCGATAAACTCGCCCGGTTTGGCCAGATAGACAAAATAAGTCACAGTGGCCATGACAAACAACGCACTCATCCACATGGTGGCCGACTGACTGGAGAACAGGAACTTGAGAAAGAAATTCTGCTCAGCCCGGCCGGGGTCATTGCCATACAGGTTGACGGCAAACAGACTGATCGCGGCGATGGCAATCATCAGGTTGCGGGTCGCCTTCCAGTACCAGCCCAGCGCAATCAACGCGATGGCCGTGCCAAACAGAATGCCGACCTCGTAGTTATCCATCAACGCGGAATATTTTTTCCAGGCATACCCGGCACCAAACAGCAGGGCGGCCGCCCATATCCAGTCAAACAGGCTCAACTGCCTGAAAAAGGACTCCTTGCCGAAGTCTTTGTTAAATTGTTCTTTGGTTACCGCCATAGTCTGTCACCTGTCTGTCGTTATTGACGTGATGCGTAATGTCGATCCAATTCATCGGCGAGATCGTCAAACCTCTTGCTGAAGTCAGCCTGATTGCGGTTACCCATCCCCGCCAGCATAACACGGCTGCCCTCGCCTTCCGGGCGTATCATCACCCACAAACGTTGATGAGTAATATAAAACATCAGGAACACACCGATCATCAACATTACGCAGCCCAGGTAAACCACATTTTTCCCCGGGGAACGCGTAATCTGCAGCCCTGATGCCTGACGCAGATCGAAATTGGTCATTTGCAGATAAAACGGCGAGCTGTATGGCCCCATGGATGCCAGGGCATTGACCGCATCCTCGAACCAGCGCCCCTGTTCCGCGCTGACACCCTGCTCAAGGGACGCGCTTTCCGCCTGCAATAACTCCCAGTAGAGATTCTCCAGCACGGTATTGAGAATTTTCAGATAGGTCTCGGCTACCCTCATCTGCTGCTGTTCCGGTACCGTTTGCTGGATGCGTCGATCGATCGCCTGATAACCGCCGCGATTGAATTCACTGGTCAGTCGAACCATGGAGGTCACGATGTTTTGCATCATTTCCCTGTCCTGTATGTTTGCTTCGGACATCGCCTGACGGGCACTTTGTTCGGCAATCCGTCGCACCCGATCCTTATCATTTAACCAGGCATGTAACCGCATGAAGCGATCCACGGACATGTTGTCATCGGCGGGAATATGCAGATAACGAAATGGTTCGGCCTGGCTTTCGCGCATGCCGCTTAAAAAGAAGTAACGTCCTTCCTGGCGTACCGGCACCATGTAATTGACGAATTCACGCGCCTCCCCGTTGGGCTGGCGGACCCGGAAAGTAAAACTGGGGCCGTAATTGGTAAACTTCTTGCTGGCCTGTCCCAGGGTTCCGCCACGCACCATCTCACTTTGCTCGACCTTGTCGGTAGCCGTCGCCAGATCTTCATCGGCCGGGAACACATTGAATTCCTTGAAATCCTCAAACTCGATGGTCATCACACCATCGGGGGTTTCAACCTGGCGTTTGGCCGCAACCTTGCCATCCAGCTCGATCGGTTGCGGATTGCTGTCGAACAGTGGCCAGGCCTTGAGCTGCATCCGCGTGCCGCCATCGGAGAAGCTGGCCTGGTAAATAGCATAACCCCGATAGATCAGGGGATGATTCACCGCGATGGTTTCTTCCATCGGCTCTTCGAGCTGGTCGTCATGAATCACCAGATCACTCTCAAAGGACTTGGGCTGACCGGAGGGATAATGTTCGACACGGAACTCCTTGAGCTCGACGGCAAACGGCAGTTCCTGAACCAGATAGCCATCGCGTATATTCAGAAACACCATGTTACTGACACTGTCTTCCGGCAAGGTAATACTGCCGCGGAACGACCAGTTCTCTCCCGGACCCAGTCGGCTGATGGGCGGCACTTCCTTGGCAGCAATATCCCGTTTTTCAATTTCGATCTCGCCGAGCCATTCCTTGATTGACATGCCGAGATTCCCATCCATCAGGCCACCAATACAGATCACCACGATCCCGACATGGGTGAACAGATAGCCCAGACGATTCATCTGCCCCTTCATCAGGGCCAGAATCGTGACGCCCTCGCGCTCCTTGCGCCGGGCGCGATAACCCTTGTTATTCAAATATTGCGTAAATGTCTGCTCGACCTGCTGCGGGGAGTCACTGAGAGTCCATTCACGGAAATTGCGCATGACTCGCAGGGACTTTTCTTTCATGTTCAGGCGAAAGTGGCGCATATCCCGCAACATACCCGGACCGTTGCGATACACACAGACACTGGTGCTTAACAACAAAAACCCGAGCAGCACCAGAAACCAGATGGCGCCATAGACATCGTATAAATCCAGCACCTTGAATATCTCGTGCCAGTAAGGCCCGAACTTGATGATGTAATCCTGATAAGGCTGGTTCTGCTGCAAAACCGTGCCGATCACCGAGGCCACGGCGATCACGACCAGCATGGTGATCGCCAGGTTCATGGAACCGAGGAATTCCAGCCAGGCAGCTGGTTTTTGTTGTCGGGATTTATTCACGCTTGCTCGCCATTCTCATCGCCCATCCGGTGCGCTACGCTATCACACATCGGGGTAAATTTAACCTTGCCACCCGGGGAGTGGTTCATGTTCGGGTGTTGTGCCAGGCAGGAGTTATCTGCGTTTTTATCTGTAAAGTATTATGGTTATTCTGTCCGGCCATGACGCGGGTCAAAACCGGTGCGCCCTGTTACTCTCTTAAGTCTGCTTTGAGCGATACAAGTTCCTTCGCTGCAAATAAAAAAGTCGACTTTCGGGCGCAAAAAAGGGCGGTGATCCGCCCTTTTTGTCGTGCTTCGTTTGTCGGAACGATCAGTAATCGGCCATCAGTGCAGACCGGAAATATAAGACGCAACCGCCTCGATTTCCCGATCGCTCATCTTGCCGGCGATATCCTGCATCATGCCATTCATGTCGTTGGTCCGCTTTCCGTCGCGAAAATCCTGCATCGCCTTGACCAGATAATCGGCATGCTGGCCGCTCAACAGCGGGAAATTCGCCGCCGGATTACCGGCACCGGTCGGACCATGGCAGGCGATACAGGCTGTCAGGCCCTTTTCGGGATTACCACCACGGTAGAGTTTCTCACCAAACGCCGCCAGTTTTTCGTCGGCCTGACCCATGCCAGGAGACTGTTTGGCGTAATAGGCACCAATGTCCGCCATGTCCTGTTCGCTCAAACCGGCAACCTGATCGGCCATCAGCGGATCGGAACGGGTCTCACCCTGTTTGAAATCCGCCAGCTGCTTGGCCGTATAGCCGGCATGCTGACCCGCCAGCTTGGGGAAATTGGCAACAGCACTGTTGCCCTTCTCACCGTGGCAGGCGACACAGGCTTCAACCTTGGCTTCACCGGCTCTGGCATCGCCGGCCGCCTGGGCCGCAGAAGCAAACCCCGGCAGAAACAGGGAAACCGCGAAAAAAGTGACTAACGTTAAATACTTCATTTGTGATTAAACCAACCTTGCGATGTTTGACAAACTGTTCGGACGCTTACTGGACTTCTGAGAGCATGTAATCGACCGCGGCCTTGACGTCCGCGTCACTCAGATTCGCACGTCCGCCCTTGGCCGGCATGGCGCCTTTACCATTGATAGCGCTGTCATACATAACCTCTTTACCCTGGGACAAACGATCCGTCCAGGCGCTTTTTTCCAGCTTCGGTGCGCCGGCAGCGCCGGTGCCATGACAGGCGAAGCAGGCCTGCTGATAGACTTTTTGACCTTCAGCCGCCTGGGCGACGGAAGCCAGCCCCAGCATGGCCAGGGATACGACAGTACCGGTGATTGCTTTTTTCATTAGTTTACTCCTAACTCCAATCGATGTTGATGGTATAAAACTTTCGACCATGACGCCGTCCCCAGGTTCGTCATGCTAGAATCTCCACACACAAAGCGGCAATCTGTATATCAGCTGCCCAATAGCCGGTCAAGAAGACCCATTATACCCTACAGTCACACCGAAACCCACTACCGAGCCGCCGTGAGTATCCGATTCGACCAGTTACGCCGCCCCTACTCCGCCATCCAGTTCCTGCTCAGCGTGCCCCGGCCACAGCAAGCCCCCGCAGACACGGGCCTCGAGGTCGCCTTTGCCGGGCGCTCCAATGCCGGAAAATCCAGCGCACTCAACGCCCTGACCGGGCGCAAGGCGCTGGCCCGCACCAGCAAGACCCCGGGGCGCACCCAGCACCTGGTCTTTTTCGCCCTGGACGAACAGCGACGGCTGGTGGACCTGCCCGGCTACGGTTTCGCCCGGGTGCCCGAGGCCATCCAGCGCGAGTGGGGCGAGGCCATGGCCGTCTATCTGCAGCAACGCCAGTCCCTGGCCGGCCTGATCCTGCTGATGGACATTCGCCATCCGCTGACCGACTACGACTGGCAAATGCTCGAATTCTGTCGCCATGCCGATCTGCCGGTGCATATCCTGTTGACCAAGGCCGACAAGCTCAAGCGCGGTCCGGCGCAGAACACCCTGCTGGCGGTGCGCAAACAACTGACCGACTATCCACAGGCCAGCGCGCAACTGTTCTCCGCCACTAAAAAACAGGGACTCGAGGAGGCATTAAACGTAGTCAATCGCTGGCTCGACCTTGAGCCGGATCAAGGGAGGCAAAAAAAAACCCCGGAATAGGGGTTGGGATGTGGGGAATCACGTCATTCCGGGGTCAAGCTCGCCCGGCATTGGGGACCGGGCGTTGAATCCCGCTCTGGGTAAAGCGGGAGTCAGACAGTTACAGCTTAGTGCGCTCGGGGGCCCCGCAACAGGCGGCGATTGTGAACGTTTGTTAAATCTGTATCACGGTCTCCCGATTCAGTTTTATTTCAGAAAGATCTGCCAGACTCCCCTGATAAGCAGCCGAACCGCCTGGGCTTGCCGTAACTATCCTGTTATGCCGGGCCGTTTCGCTAAAACAACTTGCCATTGCAACGGGGAGAACAACCATGCTCAAACGCTTTCATCTACACACGCTGTTCAGCAGTTTGCTGCTGCTGATCCTGCTGCTGCCCGAGGCGAACGCCATGCCGGCCTTCGCCCGCGACTACAAAATGTCCTGCGCCACCTGCCACGCCGCCTTTCCCAAGCTGAACGAATTCGGCGAAAGTTTTGCCGCCTCCAACTTCCGCCTGCCCAACTGGAAGGACAACACCGTGGTCACCGGCGACGACATGCTGGCCCTGGCCAAAACCCCGCCGGTGGCGTTTCGCGCTCAGGCCTTTGCCCAGGCGCGTGATGCCGAGGCGATCGATGTCAGCAGCGGCGAGACCACCGAAGTAGACAGCGACTTCCAGTCGCCCTACCTGATCAAGATGCTCTCCAGCGCCCCGCTGTCGGAGCACATTACCTATTACTTTTACGCCATTTTTGCCGAGAAGGGTGGCAATGGCGAAACCATCGTCGAGGACGCCTGGTTCTCACATGATGCCCTGTTCGGCTCGGATGTCGGCATGCAACTGGGGCAGTTCCAGGTCTCGGACCTGATGTTCCCGCGCGAAACCCGCCTGACCTTCCAGGACTATATGCCCTATCGCATGGCCGGCATCACCTACGATCGCGGTGTCATTTTCGATACCACCGCAGGACCACTGGATCTGGCCGTCGGCCTGGTCAACGGTAACGGTATCAAGGAGAACCTCACCATCAACAGCCCGGGGTACCAGCGCTCGGATCACCTGTTTGACAACGACACCTCCAAGTCGCTCTTCGGGCGCATCGGCGGGGATATCGGCCCGGTCAGTGCCGGCCTGTTCGGTTTCAGCGGTCAGCAGAAGAATGCCACCGGCGCCGCCGGCACCGACAGCGGGAATCGGCAGACCGACAAGAATATCGTCGGCCTCGATTTCAACGGCAAGCTCGGCAACCAGACCTACTGGTTCGCGCAGGCCCTGTGGAACGAGTGGGACGGTTTTATCAATGCCGGGCAAAACTACGAATGGTTCGGCGGCTTCATCGGCATCGACTACATCCACAGTCCGCGCTGGGCCCATTCGCTGCTGTATAACTACGCCGACGCCGGGGATCTGGAAAACACCGATACCATCTTTGAAGGCATTGCCATGAATACATTGACCTATACCGCCTCCTATTACTTCATGCGCAACGTCAAGGGCGTGATCGAATTCAATGCCGATCTGCAAAGCAAGGTCGCCCAAACCGGGACCTACTACACCGGCCATCTGACCAACGAGAATTATTTCCTGGTCGGCTTTGACGCCGCGTTCTGAACCCGTTTGCCGGGTCGAAATGCTGGTACGCAGGCATTCGACCCGGCTGGGAACCTCTCGCAGAGACGTTTACGCCCGGTGTGTGGGTGCAAAGTGCGCGGAGAATAAGCACCTTCAGTTGCTCTGCGCCATTGCGTCTCGGCGAGAGATCCGCTTTTACCTTCCTGCCACACACCTGCCCAAACGGGTATAACCACCCAAACAGCGAACACACCGACCTGCCCTGAAAAAGCAGGGGGGTAAATCACGGGTGGATTGGGCATGTTCAGCCGATTGCCGGACACCGCGTTGCTATATCCGGCCTACCATTACATATCGGTAGAGGTGCCTCGCAGACCAAGGGCAGCGTAATCTGCGCGTTTTAGCCAGATATAAAGCGGGTATAAAATGGAACAGTACAAACGGACAAAAAAATGCCCCGGACGAAGTGGGGATAAAGTGCCGTCCGGGGCCTGCAAAATAGCCCGGCTTGGGGAAACCGGACTTTTTAATTCCCACGACAGGGAGGGTTGCGGGAATAAGCGCATTGCTGCACTCACAAAATAGGACAGCCACGAAGAAAGAAAGTTCCGGCCAGCGGCACGCCGGCTAATCCAATTGCTCTCGAGTACAGAAGTCCTAACGCCCCACACGCCGGTGATCGAAATCATGCAGCAGCCGCTCGAGTTGCTGAATAATCCGCCGCCAGCGTTCGGAGTCCATCGACAGGCCCTGTAAAATCCCGGCGAACTGGTTTGAATAGGGCGTCTCGTCCAGGGGCGAGGCCGCAATCACCTCCAGCCGTTCCCGGCTGGCGTTGTAATGTTCCACCAGAAAATTGATCATCGAATCGGTCAACGGCACCTGATAAACCCGGCGGATGCGCAACGCCAGGTACTCGGCACTTTTGCCCAGATCCTCGCGCACCTCGCGCACCGCTGCGGCCCCCAGGCCCGCCTTGGCATCGGCGCTGAAACCGGCCTCCAGTCCGCCGAGGTAGGCGGCGCGACTGGTGTAAATCGCCCGCTGAATACTGGCATCGGTCAACGAGATATAAGATTGCAGGATCAACACCAGACGTATCCCCAGACGCTTGATATCCTCGCTGTTCAGCGACCGCCCGCCGCGCTGCAAGCCGTTTTCGGTGGCCCGAAAACCGAGTCCGCGCAGGTACTCGCAAAACTGCTTCGCCACCTCGATCTTTTCTTCATCATCCAGCGCAATGCGCTCTTCGCGAATCCGCAGGCCCCGCGAACCACGCGGCAACGCCAACAGCGCAGGCTGTTTGGCATGCCGCCGGCGCAAGGCTTCCCAGCGCTCCAGCGCCCGGATATAACGATCCCGCCCTTTCTGGACTTCCTCACTGGCGCGGCGGCTTTCACGCACCAGCTCCAGAATCGTTTTCAGCTGCGGCCAGCTGGCCGCCTTGCTGAGCCGGCCCTGCTGCACCAGTTGTTCCAGCCCGGCGGCCAGATGGGCTAGCAGTTCCTCCGGCGGCAAACTGGTTACCGACTCATCGAATCCCAGCTCCGGATGATCTGCCAGACAGGTGGCCAGGGCATGCAGGCGCGTGGTAGCCATCGCCTGGCGAACGCTGTAACGATTCCGGGCGTCCTCGACCTCGTCCAGGCTGCGCACCTGTTGCCAGCCGCCCTCGTAATCAATCACCAGGCGAGTGATCTCGCGGCCACTCAACAGTTCGAAAGCCAGTACCAGCAGCTCCTGGACATCTTCAAGCGCCATCAAATCAAGACTCTGACGATCAGCGGCATTGAAGATCGCAGCGAGAAAATTATCCCGGCGCGGCACGCCATGCTCGAACGAGGGGGCTATCCCGGTCAGTCGATCGCGCAACAGGTCCGCCTCGTCCGGCGCCGTCGCGTGAACCTTCTCCAGCGCCGCCGCGCGCGCATCGGCACTGGCATCGATCAGATCCTGCACCCGGCTACGCAGACCCAGGCGACGATAAATTTCGATCTGTTCGGTAATCCCGGCCAGGCTGGCATCGCCGGTCAGCTCACGCACCGCCAGCGCCACGCTGTCGGGGCTCAGATCCAGCTCATGTAACAGGGCGCCGGCCGCACGCAGACGCCGATCTTCCGGCGCCAGTTCGGACAGAATCATGTCGCGACTTTCAAACAACAGATCCGGTAACAGATCGAGCGTCTTGCTCAATACCTCGCGGGCATCGTTCTGGCGCCGTCCCCGCAATATCACCGCCACAAAACGGGCCAGCAAACCAATTACACCGAGAATGAGCGTATAGGCGGCAAAGAATACAAAGTTCTGCGCCGGCGCGGCATGCCCGAAGCCCAGAAAGTAGCCGCCCTGCATGGCCAGAAAGGTCACCGGCCCGGCCGTCCACAGCAGTTGCAACAGGGTCAGACTCCATGGCGTCTTGCGCACACTCGAGACCGCCTCGTCGATACGACTGTGGCCGACCCGCTCGAGACTGACGCGCTCCTGATCCAGACCGATCCGCTGTTCGTCGTCGCTGTTGTTTTTACGCCAGGGGAGTTTCACTGAAATCCTTGAGTGATGCGCCGTAAAGAAGTTAAGCGGATTATTCCAACTTATGCCACGTCATCACAATAACAAAAACGGCTACCGCACAAAGAACGTCCCTGTATAAACAATCCGAAACTCAGTACAGGCAAAAGACGCTGCGGCCACTTTGATAAATTAAAATCAAAGTAATCGGCTATGCGATATGCCTGATCAACGTGCGGGCACCAGCCAGCGCTGTACCGTTCGGGGAACCCGACGAAGCACTTGCGCGCGGCTGGCATGCCAGAAAGCCGAGAGCAGCAACAGGGCGGAACCAATCACCAGCGCGGTAAGAGCAAAACCCAGACTCACCACCCCGTACTGCTCCAGCAGGGCACTGAAGGCATACATCACATAGACCAGGGCGGAAACCATCAGGGCCCGACGATCGATACACAGCGACACAACCCCGATCACCATATATAACACGATCACCACAGCAGCACGCCACAGGTCCATCTGCCCTTCAAAGACTCCCAGCGCGGCAAACACCGGATGCACCAGCAATGGCGCGGCCAGCAAATGCAGCCAGAAGGCAACATCCGATTTACGGGTCAGGCGGGCGGTATCCTGTGTATCCCAGTACATCGCTAACAAGAAGACAGCCACGCCGGCAATAAAGGAAATCATACTCAGCCAGTGTCGGGCCCCGGGCGCGGCCCAGAGCAACAGGGCAATCGCAAACGCCACCAGCGCCGCCGCGCCGGCGGCCACTGTGACAGGCACCTGAAAACGGCGCCAGTGCAACCAGGCAGCCAATGTCGCCAGGGCGCTGGCAATGACCAGGCTTTGCGCTTCCTGCCCTGGAACCGGTAACAGAAACGCCCCGAACAGCACACTGCCGACAAAGGCCAGCAACAATACGATCGACGGCAGGGCCATGCGACGTTGCCGGGTAAAGAACTCGGCCAGCAGCCAGGCTACCGCCGCCACGGCGGCAGCGCCGACCCAGTCCGCCAGTACACCGGCAATCCCGCCCACGGCAGCCAGCAACAGCAAACTGGCGATGACCACAAAAATGTCGTTGAAGCCGGTAATCAGGCGAAAGTGTTCCTCGTCCACCACCGGTCCCTGTCGCAGGCCGGCTACATGCGCACGAAATGCTTCCGCCGTGTCGTTGCTCAAAACGCCCGCATCGACCGCCGAGGCAATATCTTCTTCTGTGTACATTCAACAAACTCCCGGCTTGAAACCCGCGCAATCAAAAAGATCCGCCTTGTTTCTCGTCGTCCTGCTGACAGAGGACGGCACGCTGCAAGGATCTTACCAGAACGGTTTATGCTTTTTCCTGCCAGGGCCAGCGACCGGTCAATTCGACCTCCAGGGTAAAACTCAGGAAGGTTCGAATCAGCACTACCACGGCCAGCACGCCCACCGAATAGAACGTCAGATCGACCGCCACGGTATGGATAATATCCGCCGCGATCAGAAACTCCAGCCCGAGCAGGATACCGCTGCCCACCCGCTGACGCAGCTCCTGAAAAATCGGTTCCCGTTCTGTTTCTTTAACCAGGCGGCGCACAGCCTGAACCAGGGCATACATTGCTACCAGAGTAATAATCGCAATACCCAGCGTCTCGATCAGCAACACGCTCCACTCGGCGACCCGCTTGACTATCTCTGACATACTCCGCTCTCCTTCACTACCGGCCTCAGATCCCGGTTCTTCGGGTTAATGCATTTCTGAACGAGTCATTCCGGCAAAAGCCGAAATTCACTAATACGCTGATTTAGCTGATCTCCGGCATTCGCCGGCATGAAAACACGCTTTATTCAAAGCTTTCTTAAACCAACAGCCAGACTAATTCATTGTGACAGAGACAAGGAATTTGTCATCCGACAGAGGTCGCAAGGGGCAGTGCGGCCTGACTCCCAACTGACACAAACCTGCTCCGCCCTTCAGTGCGCCTCGTCCCAGTTATCGCCAACACCGATATCCACTTCCAGCGGGACGGAGAGCTCGGCGCCCCTGACCATGTTGTCACGGATAATCTGCGTCGCTTCATCGACGGCGTCCTCTCTGACCTCAAAGACCAGTTCGTCGTGGACCTGCATGATCATCCAGATTGGCAGCTGGTCTTTTTCGATCACTGCATCCAGGGTAATCATGGCGCGCTTGATGATGTCGGCAGCGGTGCCCTGCATGGGGGCGTTGATGGCGGTGCGCTCGGCATACTGGCGGCGGGTGTGGTTGCTGGTATTGATCTCGGGCAGGTAGAGCCGGCGGCCATACACGGTTTCGACATAGCCCTGTTCGCGGGCTTTCTCGCGGATATCGTCCATGTACTGTTTGACGCCGGGGTAGCGGGCGAAGTAGAGATTGACGTATTCCTGCGCCTGACCGCGATCGATACCAAGCTGACGGCCCAGGCCGAACGCCGACATACCGTAGATCAATCCGAAGTTGATCGCCTTGGCCGAACGGCGCTGTTCACTGCTGACCTTATCCGGTTCGACGCCGAACACCTCGGCCGCGGTGGCACGGTGGATGTCCTCGCCGTTTTTAAACGCATCGAGCAGGCCCTTGTCGCCGGACAGATGGGCCATGATCCGCAGTTCGATTTGCGAATAGTCGGCCGCCAGCATGCGATAGCCTTTTTCCGGAACAAACGCCTGGCGAATGCGCCGCCCTTCCTCGCTGCGCACCGGGATGTTCTGCAGGTTGGGCTCGGTCGATGACAATCGGCCGGTGGCGGCCACCGCCTGCTGATAGGAGGTATGCACCCGGCCACTGGCGGGGTGAATCATCTCCGGCAGCTTGTCGGTATAGGTGGATTTGAGCTTGCTCAGGCCCCGCCATTGCAGCACCCGTTGCGGCAGCTCGTAGCCCTGGACGGCCAGCTCCTGCAGCACCGACTCGGCGGTAGAGGGCTGGCCCTTGGCAGTTTTGCTCACCACCGGCAGGCCCTGTTTTTCGAACAGGATCGCCTGCAGCTGTTTGGGCGAGCCGAGGTTAAACGTCTCGCCGGCCGACTCGTGCGCGGCCTGTTCCAGCTCGTTGAGCTGTTTGGCCAGTTGCTTGCTTTGCTTGTTGAGCATGGCCACATCCAGCTTCACTCCGCGGCGCTCCATGCGCGAGAGCACCGGCATCAGCGGCATCTCGATTGCTTTGAACACGTTGGCCAGCGACGGAATGGCTTCGAGTTTGGGCCACAGGGTTTGATGCAGGCGCAACGTGACATCGGCATCCTCGGCGGCATACTCGCTGGCCGGCTCGATTGCCACCTGATCGAAGGTCACCTGTTTGGCGCCCTTGCCGGCGACATCCTCATAATGAATGGTCTTGTGGCCCAGATACTTGAGCGCCAGGGTGTCCATGTCGTGACGGCTGGCGGTACTCTCCAGTACATAAGACTCCAGCATGCTGTCAAACGCGACGCCCTCGAGATGAATGTCGTAGCGAGCCAGGACGTTCATGTCGTATTTGATGTGCTGGCCGAGCTTCGGGTATTTGGGCTCCTCGAGCAGCGGTTTTAACTGCTCGAGCACTTTGTCGCGATCCAGCTGTTGCGGGGCACCGGAATAGTTGTGCGCCACCGGCAGATAGGCGGCCTCGCCCGGCTCGATGGCAAACGAGCAGCCGACGATTTCCGCCTGCATGTAATTGAGACTGGTGGTCTCCAGATCGAAGGCGAACAGCTCGGCCGATTTGAGCCGTTTGAGCCAGCCCTCAAAGGCACTTTGATCCAGTATGGTGGCGTAAACCGGCTTGTCATCGGCGTTACTCTGGCCGTTGTCGTGCCTGGCACCAGCCTGCTCGCCCAGCAGATCGCTGAGCCAGCTTTTGAATTCATAACGCTGATAGAAATCGCGCAACGCCACGTTGTCGGGTTCGCCGCGATTGAGAGTATCGGGGCTGACATCAAGATCGACATCGCACTTGATCGTGACCAGCTCGCGCGACACTGGCAACTGATCCAGCGAGTCGCGCAGGTATTCCCCTACCTTGCCCTTGATCTGATCCGCATTCTCCAGGATGGCATCCAGCGAACCGTATTCCTGCAACCACTTTGCCGCCGTTTTTGGGCCGACCTTGGGTACCCCCGGTACGTTATCCACCGTGTCGCCGATCAGCGCCAGATAATCGATGATCTGCTCCGGCGTTACGCCGAACTTCGCCTGCACTCCTTCCACATCGCTGATACTGCCCGACATGGTATTGATCAGGGTGACGTGCTCGTCCACCAGCTGGGCCATGTCCTTGTCGCCGGTGGAAATGAGGGTCTCGATACCTTCCGCCTCGGCCTGGCGGGCCAGGGTGCCGATCACATCATCAGCTTCCACGCCAGGTACGCACAGCAGCGGCAGGCCCATGGCCTGAATAATCTGATGGATGGGCTCAATCTGTTCGGCCAGATCGTCGGGCATGGGCGGGCGATTGGCTTTGTACTCGGCATAGAGATCGTCGCGAAAGGTCTTGCCCCTGGCGTCGAATACCACGGCGATATGCTCGGGGTGGTAATCCTTGAGCAGGCGGCGGATCATATTGATCACCCCGTAGATAGCCCCGGTGGCCTCGCCGTCGGAGTTGGTCAGTTTGGGCATCGCATGGTAGGCGCGGAACAAATAAGATGAGCCGTCGACCAGGATAAAGGGTTTGTTCTGCTTGTCGGACATGGGTAATGGTTAACCGTTACGTGAGAATAGTGGCCGAATCTGTCGAACTCGCTCCACGGGATGCATTATACTTGCCCGGCCGCGATATTGCGGCCGCTCGCCGCCGACACTGAGACAGGACCGAACCGAATATAATGGACGATAAGCACAAACACCCCGGAATGCTGCCGGTCAACGATACCATGCTGACCCGCGAATCCTGGAAAATTTTCCAGATCATGGCGGAGTTTGTCGAAGGTTTCGAACGGCTGGCGCAGATCCGCCCCTCGGTGAGCATTTTCGGCTCGGCCCGCAATCAGCCGGATCACCCTTACTATCAGAAAACCATCGAGATTGCCCGGGTGCTGTCCAACGCCGGCTTTTCGGTGGTCAGCGGGGGCGGGCCCGGAATCATGGAGGCGGCCAACAAGGGAGCCTTCGAAGGCAAGTCCCCCAGTATTGGACTCAACATTCAGCTGCCGCATGAGCAGGCCGGTAACGCCTACCAGGATATCTCGCTCTCCTTTCGCCATTTTTTCTCGCGCAAGGTAATGTTTGTCAAATACGCCGCCGCCTACGTGGTGTTGCCCGGCGGCTTCGGTACACTGGACGAACTGGCCGAGATCCTGACTCTGGTGCAGACCAAAAAATCACGCCGCATTCCGATCATACTGGTGCATGAACCGTTCTGGGCCGGCCTGCTCGACTGGTTTCGGACCACCCTGGTCGACGAGGGCACGATTAACGCCGAGGATCTCGATCTGATCCAGATTCTGGACGAGCCCGACGCGATCCTGGATGCTATCTTTAAACATTATGAGTACAGTGGCTTCGAGCCCTCGGCAGAAGAAGCCGAGATCATGCTGGATCTCTAAGGCGGTTAATCAATGAGTCAACGCACAGTTCTGTTTCTCTTGGTCAGCCTGTCGCTGATCGCCGGGTCCCTGCAGGCTGCCGACGATGCGCCACCGCCCCCGTTACCGGAGGAGCTGGAAGGTTATGAGGACGTTCCGCAACCGGAAGTCACCATAATCCGGCGCGAGGACCGTATCATCGAAGAGGTGCGAATCAAAGGTCAGCTACGCTACGTCAAAGTCACGCCCGACAAAGGCGCGCCGTATTATTTCATTGATACCGATGGCGACGGCGAGGTGGATACCCGAAAGAATGATCTGGATAATCCGACTGTCAATCAGTGGATACTCAAACGCTGGTAACACGGCAACCATTTACACTAACGAGTCTGGCTGAAATCCGATATGTCGGTTTATACAAAGGTCGAGCGCCACGAGCTTGAAGCATTTTTATGCCACTACTCGCTGGGGCAACTGGTGGAATATCGGGGTATCAGCGCCGGTATCGAAAACACCAACTATTTTGTCACCACTACAAAGGGACGCTATGTCCTGACGTTGTTCGAGGCGCTGTCGATAGAGGAATTACCCTATTTTCTCGATCTGATGGCGCATCTGGCCGAACACAATGTTCCCAGCGCCCACCCCGAAGCCGACAATGAAGGCCATTATCTGCGCACCCTTAATGGCAAACCGGCCGCGCTGGTATTACGCCTGGAGGGCAAGAGCGTGGATGAGCCCAACCAGGCCCAGTGCGCCGCGCTGGGCCAGGCGCTCGGTCATCTGCATGTGGTCGGCCAGTCGTTTACCGGCTACCGGGCAAACCAGCGGGGTCCGCACTGGTGGGTGGAAACAGCCGAACAGGTTCTGCCCCGGCTGAGCAGCGAGGATGCCCGGCTGCTGGACAACGAGATCGCTTTTCAAAAGCAGCATCGACATGACAATCTGCCTCGCGGCGTCATCCATGCCGATCTGTTTCGCGACAATGCGCTGTTTATCGGTAACAAACTCACCGGGATCATCGACTTCTATTACGCGTGTAATGACGTGCTGCTCTACGATGTGGCGGTCACGGTCAACGACTGGTGTTGCGACGAAAACGGCCATTTCGATGAGCCTCGCCTTGAAGCGTTCCTCGATGCCTATCGCCGGGAACGGGAATTCACCGACGCCGAGTACGAGGCCTGGCCGGTGATGCTACGCGCCGCCGCACTGCGCTTCTGGCTCTCGCGACTGTACGACATGCACTTCCCGCGCGAGGGGGAAATCACCCACATCAAAGACCCGCTGGTCTTCCGGCGCATCCTGGCGCGGCGAATAGCCTCCCGGGACTCGCTATCGCTCGCGCCCTCCGGGAGGGACGAGGGACGAGGGACGAGGGACGAGGTTTTTTAGCTCCGCCCTGCAAAAGCAACGGGCCTTTTTACCTCGGCCCTCGTAACTCGTCCCTCGGCCCTGTTGTTTACTTGTGGATAACTTTGTGGACGAAATGCTGGAATTTTCCTGATTCGGTGCATTTTTCGGCACTATTTCGGGGCGAGAATATTAGCGATTTCTGTTTTATTCTATATAACAACTACTTATATTATTTTTATGGGCTCAGGTTCAGTTTTTCGAATATTTTCATAAATGTGTCATGCACTTAGCCAACTGTGTATAACTCCTCTCAGGGTAAACCCTGAGAGGCTTTGCCCATCCCCTGATCCACGGCCCTGCTGTGGCCAGGAACACCGCCTGGACGGCACCTCTTTATGGACAAGCTGAGCCACCTTCTCGAGCAACTGAGCGAGTACAGCGGGCGCGCCATCGCCTGGCTGACCGGTGCGATGGTCTGCATCACATTTCTAGTAGTAGTGCTGCGCTACGGGTTCGATCTGGGCTGGATCGGCCTGCAAGAAGTGATCACTTACCTGCACGCCATGGTCTTTATGCTCGGGGCCGCCTATACCCTGCGCCATGAAGGCCATGTACGGGTCGACATTTTCTACCAGCGCTTTGGCCCGCGCGGCAAGGCGTGGGTGAACCTGCTGGGCACCCTGTTGTTGCTGTGGCCCATGTGCCTGTTCATCGCCTATATCAGCTGGGATTATGTGGCGGTCAGTTGGGAACGGCTGGAGACTTCCAGCGAATCCGGGGGCCTGCCCTTCGTTTATCTGCTCAAGAGTCTGTTGCTGCTGATGCCGCTGCTGCTGATGCTGCAGGGGCTGGCCGCGGCCCTGCAAAGCTGGCAGGTGCTGCGCGGACGCCGACATGGCCAGAGTGACGAACACCAGCAGGAGGTGCTTTGACCATGGCCGAATGGATGCCATTACTGATGTTTCTGGTCGTCGGCCTGGTCCTGCTCAGCGGGTACCCGGTGGCCTTTGCCCTGGGCGGCACCGCAATCGCCTTTGCCCTGCTCGGTCACCTGACCGGGACCTTCGATGACGCCTTTTTGAGTGCGGTGCCCAACCGGCTATACGGGATCATGACCAACGGCACCCTGATCGCGGTACCCCTGTTTGTCTTCATGGGGGTCATGCTGGAACGCTCCAAAGTCGCCGACCAGCTGCTCGATACCATGGCAATGCTGTTCGGTCCCCTGCGCGGTGGCCTCGGGATCTCGGTCATCCTGGTCGGGATGCTGCTGGCGGCCAGCACCGGCATCGTCGGCGCCACCGTCGTGACCATGGGCCTGCTTTCTTTGCCCACCATGCTCAAACGGGGCTACGACCCGGGCCTGGCCGGCGGTGCCATCTGCGCCTCGGGAACCCTCGGGCAGATTATTCCGCCATCGATCATTCTGGTGCTGCTGGGGGATGTCCTCTCCTCGGCCTATCAGCAGGCCCAGCTCGATATGGGACTGTTCGCCCCCGAGACCGTCTCGGTTGGCGATCTGTTCGCCGGGGCGCTGATTCCCGGCCTGTTACTGGTGGGTCTGTATGTCCTTTATATGCTGGGCGTTGCCTGGCTGCAGCCGGCAAAGGTTCCGGTGATGCCGCGTGACGAGCGCCAGCACAGCAATCGGGAACTCGCCGGACGGGTTATCAAGGTGCTGATTCCCCCGCTGCTGCTGATCGTCGCCGTACTCGGCTCCATTATGGCCGGTGCCGCCACGCCCACCGAGGCAGCCTCGGTCGGTGCCGTGGGCGCCATACTGCTGGCCGGGTTACAACGTCAGCTCGATGTCAGCAAACTGCGCGAGGTAATGCGCACCACGGTCCAGGTCACCAGCATGGTGTTTTTGATCTTCATTGGCGCCTCGCTGTTCTCGCTGGTGTTCCGCGGTTTTGGCGGTGACGAGGCGGTGCGCGAGATTCTGACCAGCCTGCCCGGCGGCGTGGTCGGCGCCATGCTGATCGTCATGCTGGTCATGTTCCTGCTCGGTTTCATCCTCGACTTTATCGAAATCACTTTTGTGATCGTACCGATTGTCGCGCCCATTCTGCTGATGATGGGGCTCGATCCTATCTGGCTCGGGGTGATGATTGCCATCAACCTGCAAACCTCGTTTCTGACCCCGCCGTTCGGCTTCGCCCTCTTTTACCTGCGCGGCGTGGCTCCGCCTGAACTGGGTACCACACAGCTGTATCGCGGCGTCATGCCGTTTATCGCCATCCAGCTGCTGGCCCTCGCCCTGCTCGCCCTCTGGCCCGGCCTGGCCACCTGGCTGCCGGGGGTCATCTATGGCTAGATGACAGGGGCTAGTTACTAGTTGCTAGCCGCTAGTCGCGTAGGTCACATTGGCGATAGCCTATGTGACCTCACCTTAAGTCGAACAGGTCTCATCTTTTTTCAGGGACTCTGGGAAATAACGCGGAGGACGCAGAGGCGCGGAGTCGCAGAGGAGTTAAAAAGTATACTGCGAAATAATTGTTGTTTTCTCCGCGCCTCTGCGCCTCCGCGTCCTCCGCGCTTTAATCCGTTATCCCAAAACAGAGCTTAAACCCTTGCTCGATCCTACTGCTGTGTGTAAAAGGGAATCATGGTAGAAAAGATCAAAAAGTCGGATGAAGAGTGGCGGGGATTACTGAGCGAGGAGCAGTTTCAGGTCACCCGTCGGCACGGCACCGAGCGGCCGTTCAGCGGAGAGTATTGCGACAGCAAGGCGCCGGGGACTTATGTCTGCGTCTGCTGTGGCCAGCCGCTGTTTCATTCCAGGGAGAAATTCGACTCGGGCAGCGGCTGGCCCAGTTACTGGCAGCCGATCAGCAAGGACGCCATCGAGATCACCGAGGATACCAGCCACGGCATGACCCGCACCGAAGTGCATTGCAGTCGCTGCGACGCCCACCTCGGCCACGTCTTCCCCGACGGCCCGCCCCCCACCGGCCTGCGCTACTGCATCAACTCCCTCTCCCTCAAACTCCAGGAAGACACCTCTGATTAAGGCTGATCATTTAACGCGGAGTTCGCGGAGCCGCGGAGTCGCAGAGAAGAACACAAGGCAATTAAATTATTCATTTTCCCGGGCCTCTCCATATACGGAATGCCCTTCCATTCACTCACGATTATATTTTTCTTCTCTGCGTCTCCGCGACTCTGCGTCAGGATCTTTGCTAAATTTAGCTACATCTCTCTCGCGGCCATGTAGGTCTGCTCGGAGATGCGGTGCCATTCCATTGCCTGGTCACGGAATTTTTTGAATGACTCGTAGACTTTCCTGCTCATCTTGTCTTTCCCGGCTACTTCGGCGACGACCTCGTCGGAGAGATTGCGCAGTTTTTTCAGCACGTCATCCGGATAGCGGCGCAGATCGACGTTATGTTTTTCCACCAGGGTTTTGAGCGCCTGGTTATTGCGTGCGGTGTACTCGGCCAGCATGTCCTGATTGACCACCTTGCAGGCATTACGCACGATGCTTTGCAGATCCTTCGGTAATTCCTCGAAGGCTTCTTTGTTGATCATCGCTTCCAGTGTGGTGCCCGGTTCGTGCCAGCCGGGGTAATAATAGTATTTGGCGATCTTGTACAGACCGAAGGCCAGATCGTTATAGGGTCCGACCCATTCGGTCGCGTCGATGTTGCCGGACTGCAGCGAGGTATACAGCTCGCCGCCGGGCAGGTTGACCGGGGTGCCGCCAGCGCGCTTGAGGACTTCGCCGCCCAGGCCAGGGATGCGCATCTTCAGTCCCTTGAGATCGGCCAGGGAGTTGATCTCCTTGTTGAACCAGCCGCCCATCTGTACACCGGTATTGCCGGCCGCCGCTGGCACCAGATTAAACGGGGCATAGACTTCTTCCCACAATTCCATGCCGCCGCCGTAATAGAGCCAGCCATTCATCTCCTGGGCGGTCAGTCCGAACGGCACGGCAGAGAAAAACTGGGCGGCCTCGCTCTTGCCTTTCCAGTAATAGGCGGCGCCGTGGCCCATCTGCGCGGTCCCCCGGGAAACCGCATCGAACACTTCCAGCGCGGGGACCAGCTCTCCGGCTCCGTAGACTTTGACCTCAATCCGGCCGTCACTGAGCTCATTAATCAGGGCCGCCAGATTGTTGGCACCGGTGCCCAGACCAGGAAAGTTTTTCGGCCAGGTGGTGACCATTTTCCACTGATATTTCGGTTTCGCCACTGCTACGCTGGTACCGGTTACCAGGCCGCCAGCCAGCAATGAGCCGGCACCGGCAGATTTAATAAAGTCACGTCGTTTCATGGTTCCGTCCCCGTTGTTATTGGTTCGATACGATTTTTCGTTGCGGAATCGTTAGTTTGTCAAAATCGTTGATGCAGATTGTGAACAAACCGGGCTAATCTGACCCGGGATTTGCTACTGGTGTCACGGATTCTATTCTGTCACTATTGAGTGGATTGGTCAGACTGCTGTTCCGGCAAAACAAAACAATAATGCGGGTGCCATGGAAGAACAAGCTCTGAGGCGAATCCACCGGCGACTGGTACTGGTAATCATCGCCAGTTTCGTACTCACTCCGATCATCGGCTATTCGACGGCCTGGTTTTTTACCATGATCCGTGCGGAACAGCTCGCCTCCCTGCAAGCCGCCCTGTTACTGGGCCTGATCGCCCTGGTACTTCCGACCACCATCTATTTTTATTTCAGACGCTATTTTAAACCATTGCGGGAATGGCAAAGCGGCCAGCAAGGGTACACGCCTCTGCCTGAGCACCTGGATCAGCGACTGAAAAGTTTCAGTCACCACTACTGGCTGTTTTTCCTGCTCTATGCGCTGCTCGCACCTACCCTGCAACATTGGCTGGGGCTCTATCCCGCTGAACAATCCCCCTTTGCCAGTCTCAGTCAGTTCATCCTGTTACAACTGGTGATCGCCATTCTGGTCGGCATGCCCGGCTATCTCTACACGCTGGCACTGATCGGGCGGCTGGTGGAGCACAATGGTTTTCGCCAGGTGCATGTCAGCATGCAGGCCAAAATGTTGCTGATCGGGGGGTATGTACCGCTGCTCACCGGCACCATCCTGCTCAAATACTACTGGTGGCGTACCCAGTACATGACCGGCGAGATCATGCTGATCTGGGCGGCACTCGGGCTGTTTGCCTTTACCGTCACCATTTTATCCATCCGCAGTCTCAAACAATCCCTGCAGCCGGTGCAGGAACTGATCAGCGGCAGCGGCGCCACCAATTACGAAGATATGGCCAAACGTCTGCGGCCGCGCTCGACAGACGAGACAGGCTATATGATTCAGATGCTGGGCCGACTGTTCCGGCGCCTCGGGGACCAGGAGAGTCACGTCCATGCCATTGTCGACCACGCTGCCGAAGGGATTATCGTAGTCAATGATCAGCACGCCATCGAAACCTTTAACCCCGCCGCAGAAAAGCTGTTCGGTTTTACATCCCACGAGATTCGCGGCAAATCCCTGGACTGGCTGCTGCCTGACTTCATTCTGCCCCGGGACGAAACCTCACTGCCGCGCGAGGAAGTAGAAGTGGAGGGGCGCCATCGCACCGGTTATGCCATTCCCATGTCGATGCGCATCAGTCTGATGCATAACGACGAGCATATGTATTACACCTGCCTGCTGGCGGATATCTCGGCACGCAAGGCCACCGAGCAAATGCTGCTGGATGCCGAGGCCCGCTACCGCAATCTGGTCGAAACCGCCCATGATATGGTCTGGAGTATGGACTGCGACGGACGCTGGACTTATCTCAATGATGCCGTAAGCCGGATTTACGGCTATCAGGCCGAGGAGATGCTGTTTCAGCACTTCACCGAATTCCAGTCCCCTGAAGCCAGTCGCAAGGACAAGGAAGCCATGGACCGGGTACTGCAGGGCTATGAGCTGCTGGAGTATGAAACTATCCATCTGGACCGGGAGGGACAACGGCGTTATATCAGTTTCAATGCCAAGCCACAGCACAATGAAAACGGCAAGATCGTCAGTATTATGGGCACCGCGCGGGACATCTCGGCGCAAAAGGCCTTCGAGCGCGAGCTGACCTATCAGGCCCAGCATGACACGCTGACCGGGCTTTATAACCGTAATTATTTTCAACGCGAACTCGAGCATTCACTCAGCCGGATTCACCGCCACGGCAACAGCTGCGCACTGTTGTATCTGGATCTGGATCAGTTCAAGTATGTCAATGACACGCTCGGCCATGCTGCCGGGGACAGATTATTGCTCGAATGCTGCGAGCTGCTGCAGGGACATACCCGCGATGCAGATCTGCTGGCTCGCTTCGGCGGTGATGAATTCACCATCTTGCTGGATGATGTCGAACAACCCGCTGCCATACAGGTCGCCGAGAACATCCGCCTGCTGTTTGAAAACTTTCGTTTCATTGAGGGTGGTAAAACCTTCAACATCACTTGCAGCCTGGGTGTCGCCATGCTTAATCGACAGACCAGCACCGGCGATGAGGTACTCTCGCATGCCGATCTGGCCTGTAATGTTGCCAAATCCCAGGGCCGCAACTGTCTGCATCTGTACAATCCCGGCGACAAGCAACGCGATGGAATGGCCGAGGACATGGGCTGGGCCAGCCGGGTACGGGATGCGTTCGAGAACAACCATTTCAAGCTGGCGTTTCAACCCATCGTCAATATTGACAGTGGCCTTTGCGATAATTACGAAGTGCTGCTTCGCATGTCAATGGATGATGGTGACGTGATATTGCCCGGGGGATTTTTACCCGCCGCCGAGCGTTTCGGTCTGATCAATCACGTGGATCGCTGGGCTGTGCGTAATGCCATGCAATATCTGGCTGAACTGCATCAGGATAATGATCAGATCCATTTCGCGATTAATCTTTCCGGTCGCGCCTTCGAGGATCGCGAGTTACTGCCCCTGATTAACAGCCTGTTACGGGAAACCGGCCTCAGTCCCGCCACCCTGACCTTTGAAATTACCGAGTCCGCGGCGATCTCCAACCTGGCCGAGGCTACCCGCTTTATCTATCAGCTCAAGGATATCGGCTGCCAGTTTGCTCTGGATGATTTTGGCACCGGCTTCTCGTCATTTGCCTATCTCAAACACCTGCCTGTGGACAAGCTCAAGATCGATGGCTCTTTCGTCAAGGGTCTGGCCAGTTCACAGGTCGATCAGGCGATGGTTCGCTCCATGAACCAGATCGCCCATGCGCTGGGCAAGCAGACTATCGCCGAATTTGTGGAAAACAGAAAAACGCTCGGCTTGCTACAGGAGTTCGGTGTGGACTTTGCCCAGGGCCATTATCTGGGCAAACCACAAATAAACTTCCCTGCCCGGGCTATGGCAAGTGTTTAAACTGGCCCGAATCAACAGGCCATCAGGTTGGCGTATTCGACCATCAGCCATTTACTGCCTTCGGACTCGAAGTTGACCTGCACCCGGGAGTGACGGCCCTCGCCTTCGTAATTCAGTACCACGCCCTCGCCGAAGGTTTCATGGCAGACCCGCTGTCCCAGGATAAAACCCGACTCGTTAAACGAGACGTTGCCAGCCCCGGGGGAGTAACTGGTGGCCGGCGTTACCACGCCCGTCAGGCGCTGTTCCTCGATCAATTCGGGCGGGATCTCCTTGAGAAAGCGTGACGGTTTGGCGTAATGCTCCTCGCCATACAGGCGACGCTTTTCGGCATAGCAGAGGGTCAGCTGTGCCATGGCGCGGGTCATACCCACGTAACACAGGCGCCGTTCCTCCTCCAGCCGCCCCGGATCTTCCGCCGACAGGCGATGGGGAAACAGTCCCTCTTCCATGCCGCACATGAACACCTGTTTGAATTCCAGACCCTTGGCCGAGTGCAGAGTCATCAGTTGCACGCAGTCGTCCCATTCATCGGCCTGGCGTTCGCCCGCCTCCAGCGCGGCATCGGCCAGAAACGCTTCCAGCGGCGCCAGTTCGGGCTCGCCATCTTCCACCGGTTCCGGGGTGAAGTCACGTCCGGCGCTGACCAGCTCCTCCAGGTTTTCTATCCGCACCTGGCCTCGCTCGCCTTTTTCCTTTTCATAGTGTGCGATCAGACCACTGGCCTGAATCGCCTGTTCGATCTGTTCATACAGCTCCAGATCGCGAACCTCATGACCCAGCGTCTCGATCAAGTGCACAAAATTCTGCAAGGCTCCCAGCGCGCGGGCTGACAGCTGTTTATGCTCGATCAACTGATACATCGCCCGCCACAGGGATACACCGCTGTTACGGGCCGTCTCGCGCAGCGAGGTAATCGTGCGGCTGCCGATACCGCGGGTCGGCACATTGATGATGCGTTCCAGTGAGGCATCATCCTCGTGATTGACCGCCAGACGCAGATAGGCCAGCGCGTCCTTGATTTCCTGGCGCTGGAAAAAGCGCAATCCGCCATACACCCGGTAGGGAATGCGTTCCTGAAGCAGGGCCTGTTCCAGTACCCGCGACTGGGCATTGGAGCGATACAGCAGGGCACATTCGCTGCGCGCGCCACCCTGTTCAACCCAGTCCTGAATCTGCTCGACGATATAGCGTGCTTCTTCCTGCTCGTTGAATGCCCCGTACAGTCTGATCGGCTCACCCTCCTCGCCCGCAGTCCACAGACTCTTGCCCAGCCGATCGCTGTTGTTGGCAATCAGCGCATTGGCCGCGTTGAGAATCGTCGAGGTGGAGCGGTAATTCTGTTCCAGGCGAAAGGTCTGGGTATTGGCAAAATCGCTGGCAAACTGATGAATGTTTTCCACCCGGGCGCCACGCCAGCCATAGATGGATTGATCGTCGTCGCCGACGGCGAACACCTGGCCGGTTTGTCCCGCCAGCAGGCGCACGAACGCATACTGAATAGTATTGGTGTCCTGGAACTCATCCACCAGGATATGCCCGAAGCGGCGCTGGTAATGGCCGAGAATATCGGGATGTTTGAGCCACAGCTCGTGGGCGCGCAACAGCAGCTCGGCAAAATCCACCAGCCCGGCCCGCCGGCAAGCGGCTTCATAATTCTCGTATATGGCGATCATGTGGCGTTGCCAGGGATCACCATGATGTTCCAGATGTTGCGGTCGCAGACCCTCATCCTTGCGAGCATTGATAAACCACTGCGCCTCACGCGGCGACCAGTGCTCCTCGTCCAGCCCCATCTCGCGCACCACCCGCTTGACCGCGCGCAATTGATCCTCGCTGTCCATAATCTGGAAGCCCTGGGGCAGCTCGACTTCTTTCCAGTGCGCACGCAGCAGGCGATGGGCGATACCATGGAAAGTGCCCACCCACAGTCCGGCCGCCGGAATGCCCAGCAACTGCTCGATGCGCGAACGCATCTCACCTGCGGCCTTGTTGGTGAAGGTCACCGCCAGAATGCCATAGGGCGAAACATTCTCGGCCTGCAGCAGCCAGGCGATGCGATGCACCAGCACCCGGGTCTTGCCGCTGCCGGCGCCGGCCAACACCCGGACATTGCCGGTCGGGGCGCAGACCGCCTGGCGCTGGGCGTCGTTGAGGGGATCGAGAATGCCGGAAATATCCATAAGATGCAGTTTAACAAATTGCCTGCCGCCGCGGGGTTTGCCTGGCGGTGTTTTTCATTTATCGGGATTTGCACCATACTTGAAAGCAAAGCAACGGCGAATAACCCCGCCACAGGCAGGCCATGATCCCGAACCGCGAAGACGCTCCACGACCCGGCAAAACACTATATGAATAGCAACGTCCCGGACATTCAGGCCAGACTCGAGCGACTGCAGCAGGATTATGCCCGCCAGTTGCCGGACAGGGTCGCCGTCATCGATCAGCTCTGGCAGCAACTGCTGTCAGCCCCCGATACCGCTATCCGCCAGGAGCTGATCCGGCTCTGCCACACCCTGGCCGGTTCCGGAGCCAGTTACGGTTTCGCGCAGGTCACTGAACAATGCCGGCAGATCGAACAGATCCTGCTGAGTCTGGAAGAGGGTGCGGATATTCCCGCCGCGTTATCGCAACAGTTCCATCGGCATCTTAACCAGTTGCGGGAATCGCTCTGACAGGTCGTGGATAAGCGCAGGGATCACGTCGCCAACGCGACACCCCCGCCCGGAAAGCTTATCAATACTCGCGAGATACGCTCGGTGAGACGAACACGATACCCGGCAACGGGGGCAGGGGAATACCCGATTACGAATATATCTTCGGGCTGTTCGACGAAGCTTCGTTTGTTACAACCATAGTTGCCCTTCGCTGTTCTGCTGACAGTCTTCGCTGGCGGACAAAAGGCGCTGTAATTCTGTCCATACCCCGGGTGTTCAGCTGTCCAGTACGTTGGGCAGCTGTTTGACCAGGCTTTGTTTCTCCCGGGTTTTGTCTTCGGTCAGGATAAAGCCCAGCACCTGTTCATCCGAATCGACAAACAGGGCTCGCAGACCGCTGTCATCACTGTCGATTTGCCAGTGTCCGTTGCCCGCGTCTTTTGGCGGTGGCGAGATGACCAGCGGAAAGTCCGGAGTTTTGACCACCACCGGCATGGGTGGATAAACCAGATCGGTCGGTTCGCCGGCCAGGGTTTTGGCCAGGGCCCGCGCCGCATTCATGATAGGCATCACATACGGCAACCACATACCGGCCACCTCGGCGCAATCACCCAGGGCGTAAATATCCGGGGCGCTGGTAGCCAGTTGGCGATCCACCGCGATGCCGCGATTGACCTTTAACCCCGCAGCCCGGGCCAGCTCGATATTGGGCACCAGCCCGGCGGCGGACAGGACAAAATCACTCTGCAGTTCGGTGCCATCGGAGAGCATCAGGTGCAGGCCATCATCTTGTCGGTCGATCCGCTCCACGGTACGCTCCAGATACCACTCAAAACCTTTCTCCGCCAGCACCTCCTGCATACGCTGGCCGACCGCTTCGGGCAACAACAGACTCAGCGGATAAGGGTCCGGCCCGATCACCTGGACTTGATGGCCGCTGCGCAACAGATCATTGGCGAACTCGCATCCGACCAGGCCGGGACCAATCACGCTGATCTGCTGCTTGCCCTCAAGTTGCTGACGAAACGTGCGATAGGCCGTGAGATCGTTGACACTGATCACCGCATCGGCTGCTCCCCCCTGCAAGGGTAGCTGACGCGGCGTGGCGCCGAGTCCCAGTACCAGCTTGCCGTATTTCACCTCACCCTGGCTGCTGACCAGCCGATGCGCCTGCGGATCGATTTCCGTTATATCGGTCCCCACCCGGATATCGGCCGCCAGCTCCTCGCGCATCTTCTCGACCGGTTTCATCACCAGCTGCTCGGGAGTTTTGTTGCCCGCCAGCGCATTGGAGAGCATGGGTTTGGAATAAAACACGCCGTCGTCGCGACTGATCAACAACAGCGAACCTGTCTTGTCCAGCTTGCGATATTCCCGCGCCAGGGTGTAGCCGGCCAGGCCGCTGCCAATGATGACCAGATCATATTCAAATTGTGGCATCTGTATAGTTTCCGGGTTATGTTGATGGTCCAGTAAACAACCGATTCTTTCATCCGCTGATGAGTATGATGTCAACTCGCCGGCCTTACGACAACATGCGGCTGTACCTGCTTGGCCTGATACTGCTGGCTGGCAACGCCGCTGTCAAAGCGCAAACCGTCCACAACGGGATGATCACCAGTGAAGATGGCACCGAGATCAGTTTTCGTCGCTATCCCGCACAGGGGACAACCCGGTTTATCTGGCTGCCCTCGGAACACGGGATCCAGCCGGCCGAACGCGATGCCGCCACCACCCTGGCTGCCGGCGGACATGAAACCTGGCTGGTGGATCTGTTCGAATCCCGCTTTCTGCCGCCCACCGCCAGCAGCCTGGATCGTATCCCCGCAGGAGATGTTCGCCACCTGATCGACGCCGCGCACTCAACACATCACAAACTGTATCTGATCAGCAGCGGTCGCGGAGTCCTGCCGCTGTTGCGCGGGCTGCATCAATGGCAACAGCGGCATCCCGGCACAACAAATACCCCCGGCGTGATCCTGATCAGCCCCGGATTTTATCACCAGACCCCTGACCCGGGTCAGGCCGCGCGGCTGTTGCCGGTGATTGAAAAGACCAATGCACCGATCTTTATTCTGCAACCGGCCAAATCGCCATGGCGCTGGAAACTGGATCAGACCATCCCCGCGCTGTCACGCAGCGGCAGCGAGGTGTTCTTCCGGCTGTTAAACGATGCACGCGATCGCTTCTATTTTCGCCCCGACGCGACACAGCGAGAACAGCAACTGGCAGCCCGGTTAGCCCCACTCATACGCCAGGCTGCACTGGCCCTGCACCGCTGGCCCGCTCGATCGCGCAATGTCAGCGCGCTGAAAAAAGAATTGCAGCCGCTGCCCACGAGCAAGCCCGAGCGCGAACTGAAATCGTTCGCCGGCAACCCGGCTCCGCCGCCGCTCCAGCTGCCGGGGCTAAATGACAAACGTTACGATCTGAGCGCCCATCACGGCGAAGTGGTACTGGTCAACTTCTGGGCCAGCTGGTGCCCGCCCTGCGTGCACGAGATGCCTTCCATGGAACGACTGCAAAAGCGTCTGCAAGACAGGTCGTTCACTATCCTGGCCGTTAACATGGCCGAGGACAAACCCACTATCCGGGATTTCCTGCAAAATAAAGTCAATGTCACTTTTCCGATCCTGCTGGATCGTGACGGCAAGGCATTACAACAGTGGGACGTCTTTGCCTTCCCGACCAGCTACCTTATCGATAAACAGGGACGCATTCGCTACGCCCTGTTCGGCAGCGTTGACTGGGAGCGGCCGGATATCCTTGCCAAAATTAAACGCCTGCTTAACGAATAAACAAAAGATCTCAACGCAGAGGCGCTGGCCCTTCGGGCAGGGGCTAGATACCAGATACCAGGTACTTAGTACCTAAGCAAGCCAGTCGTGCGGCTGGAGGTAGTGGTCGTACAGTTCGGCTTCCGGCGTGCCCGGTTCCGGTGCCCAGTTATAGCGCCATTGGGTCAGCGGCGGCAGCGACATGAGGATCGATTCGGTGCGCCCGCCGGTCTGCAGGCCGAACAGGGTGCCGCGGTCGTAGACCAGGTTGAATTCCACATAACGCCCGCGACGATAGAGCTGGAAATCCCGTTCTCGCTCGCCATAGTCAGTGCCCTTGCGCCTGGCGACGATAGGCAAATAGGCAGGAACATAGTGATCGCCGACGCTTTGCATAAAAGCGAAGCTCTTGTCGAAACCCCATTCATTCAGATCATCAAAGAACAGGCCGCCGACCCCCCGGGTCTCGTTACGGTGTTTGATATAGAAATACTCGTCGCACCATTTTTTATAGCGCGCATAGACCTCCTCACCGAACGGATCGCAGGCCTGCTTCGACACGGTATGCCAGTGAATGACATCCTCGCGAAACGGGTAGAAAGGTGTCAGGTCAAACCCGCCGCCGAACCACCAGACTGGATCGGCGCCTTCTTTTTCGGCAATAAAAAACCGCACATTGGCATGCGAGGTGGGCACATAGGGATTGCGCGGATGAATGACCAGCGACACCCCCATGGCCTGAAAACTGCGGCCGGCCAGTTCGGGTCGGTGCGCCGTGGCCGAAGCCGGCAGGCCGGGGCCATAAACATGTGAAAAGTTGATCCCGGCCTTCTCAAATACTTTGCCCTCTTCCATTACCCGCGAACGGCCACCACCGCCTTCCTCACGCTCCCAGCTGTCCTCCACAAACCCATCACCGCCATCCTCCTCGGCCAGGGCATGACAGATTTTATCCTGCAGATTCAGCAGATAGGATTTGACCGCTTCGGGATTCACTTCATTCATTTTTACTTACACCATTGAAACGTAATTTATTATCATTACTCTCGCAAAGCCGCAGAGGCCGCAAAGTATTGTAAGTCAGGTTCACATAGCACTGCCTGACTCCCCATTCGAGAAGTGTCATGCAGGCTATCGCCAGAGTGACCTGCACGAAAAACGGGGAAACTGCCAACGACTTTATTTTAAATCTCTGCGTCTTTGCGCCTTGGCGAGAGATTATTTTATTGCCCCTCAACCCCCGCGGATCAATTCTCCACTGAGCGCATCGCGGATTTCGGTCGGGCTGCTGTGCGGGCCAACCTCACCTTCAAGAATAAAGTCCACCCGCGGGCCGAACTGTTCATGCACTTCGGCAGCGGTCCGTGCCGGCGGCTGGCCGCTGAGGTTGGCGCTGGTCGAGACCAGCGGCTTGCCAAAGGCCTGGCACAGTTCCCGCGCCAGCGGATGGGCGGTCACGCGGACCGCGAGAGTAGCGAAGTCGCCTCGCAACCACTCACTCGTGTCCGCTTTGGTCGGCCACACCCATGTAAACGGTCCCGGCCAGCTGGCCAGGGCCCGGTGATGCGCCACTTCCGGTAACTCTTCCAGATAAGGTTGCAACTGATCGACGTCGCTGGCGATCAGGATCAGCCCCTTGCTTCGTTCCCGTTGCTTGAGCGCAAGAATCTTTTCGATGGCCGCCTGATCGTCCGGGTCACAACCCAGACCATAGACCGCCTCGGTGGGATAGGCGATCACCCCGCCCTCGCGCAACACTTCCACCGCTTGCTCTATCGACGAAGACATGCGTGTCACTGTTCAGATCGCAGCTTCTTAATCCGCAAATGAACGCGAATGGACGAAAATGTAAAATGATTCGGCCTCATCAGAGGACAGATTCCTTAATGTCAAACGGATGATTTCAACGTTCTGTTCGATATCTCTGATTACTGGCCTCACTTATGAGGCCTCGCGTTACATCTATATGTAATAAAAATGATATTTGCGTTCATTCGCGGATTATTCCAGATCGTATCGCGGCGCAGCCGCTCCCTACAACGTGCCATGGCTAAACAAGTCAGTTCGGCCACGATAGACGATTCACGACTTACAACTGCCATCTGCCAACTTTATTATTTTATTCCTGTTCCGCCTCTTCCTCGGTTTCCACCGCTTCGCTGTAATTGCACTCTTTTTGCGGGCAGACTTTTTCGGTGCCACGCCGCTTGGTGGTCTTGAGTGTCAGCATCGGCCAGCCACACTCGGGACAGGCTTCGTTGAGCGGCTGGTTCCAGACCGCGTATTTACAGTCAGGATAGCGCTCGCAAGAGAAGAAGATCTTGCCGCTGCGCGCCTTGCGCTTGAGCATATTACCCTGTTTGCACTCGGGACACTGCACACCGGTGTTTTCCGGTTTTTCCAGCGGTTCGATATAACGGCAATCGGGATAACCGCTACAACCGATGAACTTGCCATAACGGCCGTGACGGATGATCAGATCCGAACCGCAGTCGGGACACTTGCGCCCCTCGATCACTTCCGGCTCGGCGTTGGCGTCCTCGTTAACGTTACGGGTGTAATCGCACTCGGGATAGTTATTACAGCCGATAAACCGGCCGCGGCGGCCCAGCCGAATGGCCAGACTGCCGCCACACTTGGGACATTTTTCCTCGATTTGCTCGTGCGTCACATCCTTGCGATCCACGCTCTTGTCTTTCTCCTCAACCAGTTCGTGGAAGGGTTCCCAGAAGTCTTTCATCATCGGCACCCAGTCTTTCTCGCCGCGGGATATGGCATCCAGGTCATCTTCCATATGCGCGGTGAACTCGTAATCCACGTAGCGGGGAAAATGTTCGGTCAGGAACTTGTTAACGATGCGTCCGACGTCGGTCGGGATAAAACGCTTCTTGTCCATCTCCACGTATTCACGCTGCTGCAGGGTGGAGATAATCGAGGCATAAGTCGAAGGACGTCCGATACCATATTCTTCCAGCGCCTTGACCAGGCTGGCTTCAGAGTAACGCGGCGGCGGTTCGGTGAAGTGCTGCTCGGGGAGGATCTTGAGCAGTTTAACCACATCGCCTTCTTTCATCGGCGGCAGGATGCGATCCTTGTCGTCTTTGTCCTTCTTGCTGTCATCCTCGCTTTCCAGATACAGCGCCATAAACCCGGGCTTGACCACGGTAGAGCCGTTGGCGCGAAACAGGTTGTCCGGACTGCCGGCGGCCAGGTCCACGGCCACGGTATCCATGGTGGCATGGATCATCTGGCAGGCGACGGTGCGTTTCCAGATCAGCTCATAGAGGCGGAATTGATCCTTGCTCAAATGCTTTTTAATTTGTGCCGGCTCGTGCAAGACTGACGTCGGACGAATCGCTTCGTGTGCTTCCTGGGCATTTTTGGATTTGGTTTTGAACTGACGCGGTTCGCCGGGGAGGTTATCGGCGCCGTACTTGTCCTGAATATACTGCCGGATCTCGGTCAACGCTTCGTCGGCCAGATTTAGCGAATCGGTACGCATGTAGGTGATCAGACCCACGGTTTCACCACCAAGATCGATCCCTTCATACAGCTGCTGGGCGACACTCATGGTTTTGCGTGCAGTAAAACCCAGCTTACGCGAGGCTTCCTGCTGCATGGTGGAAGTGGTGAACGGCGCAGCCGGGTTACGCTTGCGCTGTTTCTTCTCGACCTTGTAGACGGTGAGTTTACCGTTGGCGGCGGAGCTTAAAGTCTGCTCGGCGTCTTTGGCTTTCTTTTCGTTGTTGATGGTGAACTGGCTGACTTTCTTGCCCTTGAGACAAGTCAGCTTGGCAGTGAAGGTCTGTTTCTGTTGCTCCACCTCGGCATCGACCGTCCAGTATTCCCTGGGCTTGAAGTTTTCGATTTCATTCTCGCGCTCGACGATCAAACGCAGGGCGGGGCTTTGCACCCGGCCAGCGGACAGCCCGCGGCGTATTTTTTTCCATAACAGGGGCGAGAGATTAAAACCTACCAGGTAATCCAGCGCGCGACGCGCCAGCTGGGCATGAATCAGATCATCAGACAGTTCACGCGGGTGTTCGACCGCATCGTTAACCGCACGCTTGGTAATCTCGTTAAAGGCCACGCGGCCGACATCCTTGTCCTTGAGCAGGCCCCGGTCTTTTAAAATTTCATACAGATGCCAGGAGATAGCTTCGCCCTCGCGATCCGGGTCCGTTGCGAGATAGAGGTTATCGGCTTTTTTTAATGATTTTGCAATCGCATCAACATGTTTCTCGTTCTTTTCAATGAGTTGATACTTCATAGCGAAGTCATGCTCGGGATCGACCGCGCCTTCTTTGGGTAACAGATCGCGGACATGACCATAGGAGGCCAGGACCTCGTAATCCTTGCCAAGATATTTTTTGATCGTTTTGGCCTTGGCGGGCGACTCAACGATGACCAGACTTTTAGCCATAAGTATTGGTTACTCTTATAAAAGCAAATGCCCGCGTTTAGCGGGCACCGGGGTTAACTCTGCTTGTTTTACCACTCAATGCAGAATACCGGGCATTTCGTCAAACACCAGATCTTCCATCCAGGCAAATGCCGCTTCCCTGCCCGGCTGGTTAAACAGTACCATCAGGACGACCCATTTGAGCTGCTCGAGATCAATCTCGTCTTCGCCCAGTGCCATGACCCGATCAATCACCATTTCACGGGTGAAATGATCGAGAACACCGGTCTGTTCCAGGAACAGCAGAAATCCGCGCGCCTCGATATCCAGTCGCTCACATTCCTCGGCGGTATAGATACGAATTGAACCGGTGGTTTTGCCACTGTAAATCGACGGGTCATCCTGCAGAGCAACCAGTCCTTCCAGCCACTCAAAGGCCCGTGTGATTTCGACCTGACGAAAACCGGCTTCCTGCAGTTCAACGCGCAGTGTTTCCTCGTCCGTATCGAATTCTATTTCATCATTCATATAGTTTTCAAACAGATACATCAATACGTCGAGTACACTCTCTTTCATTTTTCTACCCCTCTAGCAGGTCTGGCAATAATGACCACCGCTGGTGGCGGCTACAAAGCCTTGCAATTCCAGTACCAAGAGCATGGAACAAACGGCATCGGCCGTCAATCCACTACGTTCTACCACGGTGTCTACGGATGTCGGCTCGTAACCGATGCACTCCAGCACTTTTTGATACTCCGCATCCAGTTCAGGTGCAGAGTCACCAGCCGGTTCGTCCGTCCCGGCCGTCGCTGTATAGGCCACCAGTGAACCGAGTTCTTCCAATATATCCTGCGCGGTCTCGACCAGTTTGGCCCCCTGGCGCAATAACTGATGACAACCCCGGGCCTGCGGATTATGAATGGAACCGGGTACGGCAAAAACCTCACGCCCCTGCTCCAGCGCCAGCCGGGCGGTGATCAGCGACCCGCTCTGGAGCGCCGCCTCCACCACCAGCGTGCCCACCGACAGACCGCTGATAATGCGGTTGCGGCGCGGAAAGTTCGCGGCCAGCGGCGGCATGCCCGGCGCAAACTCGGAGACCAGCGCTCCCTGCATTGCAATCTCGTGCGCCAGCTCACGATGCCGGGCTGGATAGACCCGATCCAGTCCGGTACCCACCACGGCGACACTATAGCCACTGCCTTTCAGGGCCCCCCGATGGCTGGCGGCATCGATGCCCAGGGCCAGACCGCTGGTAATGGTTAATCCCATCCCGGCCAGATGGCGGGCAAACTCCCGGGCGGTTTCCTGCCCGACCGGGGTCGGGTTGCGACTCCCGACCATCGCCAGCTGGGGCAGAGACAGACAATCGGGGTCGCCGAATACATACAACAGCAATGGCGGGGCACTGATCTCCCGCAGGCGCGCGGGATAACGCGGATCCGTCAGGGGCAGTATGTGTGCCCGGGACTGACCGGCCCAGGCCAGATCGGCGTCGATCGCCGCTTCATCCGGGCTCAACAATGCCGCTACCGTCTCCTCGCGCAAACCGGCGGCGGACAACGCCGCTCGTCCGGCACCGAGAATCTTCCCGGGGCTGCCAAAACGCTCGTTCAGGGAGTGAAAAGTCGCGGGGCCGAGGTACGGGGCCCGATGAAGCACCAGCCAGGGGCGCAGTGATTCCTGTTGCTCAGCCATAGCTCCTGTCCAGACCAACTCCGTTTGGTCACCAATCCTGAGCGGATCTGCCGGTCGGATTGACGGTTTATCAGGCTAGTGTATCACCTGGCGGCGATTTGCACAGCCCTGCCACTTTTAAACCCCTGGCTGAATAAAGGCCTCCGACAGAGGAGGCCTTTTAGCTAGGGGTTGGCGATCTTGTCGTTCACATGCAGTGCACGATAGGCTTCCATCACCAGTGCATAGCTGACCTTCTCGTAAGTGCGAAACACCATCAGAATGCCGGCCCGCTCGTCGGGCAGATCCACATGAAAGCCGAACCAGCTGTCGGGATCCCGGGCCGTGCCGCCGTCCTGGTAAATGGCCATCACATGGCCCGGTTCCAGCCCCTCCCGGGTCCCCTTGTTCAGAACGACCACATTATACTGGCCGATCTGGGAAAGACCGTTGTGCACCGCAATGATCTCGCCTTCGACTTCTTTTTTGGGTGGCCGAGGGAAGAAATTAAACTCGAGCTGCTGATCCTCGACCGGCAGCAGGCGATCGCCATTGAGTACTTCCTGCTGGGCCCGGGTGATATTCAGTGTAACCACGTCATCCCGACCGCTCTTGCCCCGGGTGACCCGGGCATCGGCCAGCCGGATGACTTCATAGCCCAGCACTTCCCCGCTTTGTGGATCCCGGTAGACCCGGCCCGGACGCACCACCTCATAACGACCGATGCTCTCATCCTGGATGTCCCGGGCATAAATCCGGTTACCCGTACCGCTGATCAGATGCTCCTCGAAACTGGAAACAATATACGGAGCCTCCTCCAGCTCGTCCTTGCCGATGACCCGCGGACGCTGCAAAAACGGGGCAATCACCGAGCGCCGGATGGTCGGGATAGCCTTTTCGATTGACTCATAGCGCGCCCGGGGCGACAATTTTTCGGTCTCGATACCACCGGTCGGCGGTGCCACGCCGCCACTGCCTTCCAGGGTGAGATAGGGTTTACCGTCGGCGTCGCGATACAGCACGACGACATCACCGGGATAGATCAGATGCGGATTGCGAATCTCGGGGTTGATATGCCAGACCTGCGGCCATAACCAGGGATCATTGAGAAAACGCCCGGCAATACCCCACAGGGTGTCACCCTTTTTGACCACATAACGTTCGGGATAGTCGGGTTTGAAAACCGGTTTTTCCGGTTCCGGGGCCTCGGGCTCCTGCAGGGAATAGCTGCTGGTCTGGGGTGCCGGCGCAGGCGGCTGTTCCGGAGGCGAGCCACAGGCCGTAAGACCCAGGCCCAGCAAAACAATGGACAGGAAACGTGTCAATCTGAGGCCAGTCAGTTTATTATTCACCATGCAAGGTTCCCCTGTCAGAGGCCGCTTTATTATTCGAGTTTAATCGACCTGGCGCCCGGAACAAGCCCGAATCTGGCAGGTCTATCCTAGTAGTATCATAATGTTAGCAGCTTTTTCTACACTTGTACTAGAGAAACATCACGAAATCATATGGCAATACTCAATATTTTGAATTATCCCGATGATCGGTTACGCATCAAGGCGAAGCCGGTGACCGAGTTTGACGCGCGCCTGCACCGGCAGATCGACGACATGTTCGAGACCATGTACGCCGCGCCCGGCATCGGCCTGGCCGCCACCCAGGTGGATTTCCATCAGCGGCTGATCGTGATCGACGTCTCCGAGGACAAGAGCCAGCCGCTGGTGGTGATCAACCCGGAGATCACCGAAAAGGACGGCATCCAGCAGATCGACGAAGGCTGCCTGTCAGTGCCCGGCATTTACGAGCCGGTCGAGCGGGCCGAGCATATTCGCCTCAAGATGCAGGACAGCGACGGCAAGCCGGTGGAAATGGAGGCCGAAGGGCTGCTGGCGGTCTGCATCCAGCACGAAATGGATCACCTGCAAGGCAAGCTGTTCGTCGACTATCTCTCCGACCTCAAGCGCCAGCGCATCCGTAAAAAGCTGCAAAAACAACAACGGCAGGTCGGATAAATCCGACAGGGGCTAGGGGCTAGTTTCTAGGTCCTAGAACCTAGGCCCTAGCACCTAGTCACTTATCCAGCGGCGGCACTTAACTTAAAAAAATAACGATGGCCTCTCCCTCTCCCCTGATCTTTGCCGGAACCCCCGACTTTGCTGCCACGGCCCTGCGTGCCCTGCTGGATGCGGGTTATGAGATTGCTGCAGTGTATACCCAGCCGGATCGCCCGGCGGGGCGGGGGCGCAAGCCGCAGGCCAGCCCGGTCAAGCAACTGGCGCTGGCGCACAACCTGCCCGTCTGCCAGCCGGAGCATTTCAAATCCGACGAAGCCCTGCAGGAACTGGCGAGCTGGCAGGCGGATCGGATGATCGTTGCCGCCTACGGGCTGCTGCTGCCGCAAAAAGTACTGGAGATTCCCCGCCACGGCTGCCTGAATATTCACGCTTCGCTGTTGCCGCGCTGGCGGGGCGCGGCGCCTATTCAGCGGGCCATTCTGGCCGGCGACCGCGAGACCGGCATCACCATCATGCAGATGGATGCCGGGCTGGACACCGGCGATATGTTGCTCAAATTGTCCTGCCCCATCGCCCCGAATGATACCGGCGGCAGTCTGCACGACAGGCTGGCAAAACTGGGCGGCAAGGCGATTGTGCAAGCACTTGCTAACCTGGAGAACCTCATACCGCAGCCCCAGGACGACAGCCAGGCCACCTACGCCCGCAAACTGAACAAGGCCGAGGCGCGTATTGATTGGCACAAACCGGCCGAACAACTGGCCCGCGAAGTGCGCGCCTTTAATCCCTGGCCGGTCAGTCACACCCTGCTCGACGGTCAGCCCCTGCGCATCTGGCAGGCAAACGCCCGGACACAGAGGCCGACCGCGACACCCGGCAGCGTACTCAGTACCGACGTCGATGGCATTGAGGTAGCCTGTGGTGAGGGCACCCTGCTGCTGCAGCAAATCCAGCCGGCCGGCAGCAAGGCGATGAGCGCCGCGGCCTTCCTGCATGGTCGTCCCGGACGCATCGAACCC
Source organism: Thiohalophilus sp. (assembly GCF_046483665.1). GTDB lineage: Bacteria > Pseudomonadota > Gammaproteobacteria > UBA6429 > Thiohalophilaceae > Thiohalophilus. Next base: position 44,600 of record NZ_JAWOCR010000049.1, read on the forward strand.
GGCATGCAGCTGGCCAACAGCGACAAACCATGAATGCCCGCCTCGCCAGCCTGCAGGTCCTGCAGCAAATCGTTCAGCAGGGGCAGAAGCTCGATAACGCCCTGGACAGTGTGATTCCACAACTGGAACAATCCCGGGATCAGGGCCTGCTCCAGCATCTGTGTTACGGGGTGATGCGCTGGTATCCGCAGCTGGAGTTCCTGCTCTCACAGCTATTGCACAAACCTTTAAAGAAGAAAGATGCCGATCTGCGCCTGCTGCTGTTACTCGGCCTCTATCAACTGCGTTTTACCCGGATTCCCGCTCATGCGGCGGTCGATGAGACCGTGGCCCTGACCAAACGCCTGAACAAGGGCTGGGCGCGGGGCATGGTCAACGCGGTGCTGCGCAATTACGAGCGTCGCCAAAATGAACTGGAATTGCGCCTGGAGCAGGCCCCCACGGCCCGCACCGCGCACCCCCCCTGGTTACTCACCGCGTTGCAACAGGCGTGGCCCGATCACTGGCCGGCGATCGTGGAAGCGAACAACACCCAGGCCCCCATGGCCCTGCGGGTCAATGACCGGCGCGGGAATCGTGATACCTATATAAAGCGTTTGCTCGATGCCGGTCTGGAAGCCCGCCCGGCCGCGCATACCGAAAGCGGCGTGATTCTGCAGGATCCCTGCCCGGTAGAGCAGTTGCCCGGCTTTGCCACGGGCGAGGTGTCCGTGCAGGACGGAGCCGCCCAGCTGGCGGCGACCCTGCTCGATGCGCAACCGGGTGAACGGGTACTGGATGCCTGCGCCGCCCCGGGCGGCAAGAGTGCCCACCTGCTGGAACGCCAGCCGGATCTGCAACAACTGATCGCACTGGATGTGGATGCCGCACGCCTGCAACGGGTGCAGGACACTCTGAGCCGCCTGGCACTGACGGCCACGCTGGTCACCGGCGACGCCGCCCGACCCGCCAGCTGGTGGGACGGGCAACCCTTCGATCGTATCCTGCTCGATGCCCCCTGCAGCGCCACCGGCGTGATTCGTCGTCATCCGGATATCAAACTACATCGTCGGCAAAGCGACATCCCCGCACTGGCCACCACACAACATGCTATGCTGTTGGCCCTGTGGCCCCTGCTCAAACCCGGCGGTACGCTGCTGTATGCAACCTGTTCGGTACTTCCCGAGGAAAACACGCAACAGGTGGAACGCTTTCTTGCGACCGGGAATACGGCACGGCATGTGCCTCTCGGGGCGAGCTGGGGATACCCCCTGTCGGCCGGACAACAGATCCTGCCGGGTGAGGATGAGATGGATGGTTTCTATTACGCACGTCTGGTCAAAACAAGCTGACACCAGCCGCCCGGCACCCGGACGTTGGCTCCGCGGCCTGTTGCTGGCCAGTGTGCTGGGCAGCGCGCCACTGGCCGTTGCCAGTAACGGGTTTGTTATTCGGGATGCCGGCATGGCTCTGCAAGGCGATGTCTATCACCTCCAGGCCCGTATCGATTATCAACTGTCCCCCGAGGCCATCGACGCGGTCAAAAATGGGCTCCCGCTGATCATCGCCATGGATATCCGGGTGGAACGTACCCACCGCTGGTGGTTGAACAAGGAGTTGGCGACGCTCACCCAGAATTACCTGCTGCTCTATCATGCGCTGACCGAAAAATATGTCATTCACAATCTCAACAGCGGGATTCAGGAAAACTATGTCAATCTGGACACTGCCCTGTGGGCACTGGGGCGCATCGACAGTCTGCCGCTGATTGACGCCAACCTGCTGGAACCGGGCGCCGAATACAAGGTGGAACTGCGCAGCCGCCTGGATATCGAATCCCTGCCTGCACCGATGCGCCCCCTGGCCTATATTTCCAGTGACTGGCAACTGCAAAGCGACTGGTACTCATGGTCATTGGTTCACTGATTCGCAAGCTGTTTTCCGGCAGCGCGCCGATCATCATTTTGTTCGTGCTGCTGTTGACCTCGCTCTATCTGATGAGCGGAGCCACGCATAACTCGGCCCTGTTCGGCAAACTCTATTCGTTGATGCTCGGCATTAACCTGCTGGCCATCGGCCTGTTGCTGGTGTTGATCGGCAAAAGCCTGTGGCAATTGATCCAGCAATACCGCAAACAGGACACCGGAACCCGCCTCACCGCCCGGCTGGTCGTCATGTTTATTATCCTCTCGGTGACGCCGGTGTCTGTGGTCTATTATTTCTCGCTCGACTTTATCAAGCGCGGTATCGACAGCTGGTTCGATGTGCGAGTGGAAAACGCTCTGAATGATGCCCTGGAACTGAGTCAGGCATCACTGGGCATGCGTATGCGCGAGCTGTTGCGCGAAACCCGGAGTCTGGGCCGCAATCTGTCCGATACCCCCGACAATCTCATGGCGCTGAAACTGAATGAGATTCACCGCAGTACCGAGGCATCCGAACTGACACTGTTCTCTCGTAACGGGCGCATTATCGCTTCCAGCAGTATGGAATCGACTCACCTGTTACCCGAACGACTGGATGACAGCAGTTTGCACATGCTCCGTCAGGGCAATGACGATATCGGACTGGTACCGATCAAGGATAGCGGGCTGCATTTTCGCGCGGCCGTCACCCTGCCGGGGCCCGACGCGGTGACCGAATCCCGCTTTTTACAGGCCCTGTTCCCGGTCAGCGATCGCCTCAACACTCTGGCCGACAGTGTGCAAACCGCGTTCAGTCAGTATCGGGAAGTGGCCTATCTGCGCACACCGCTCAAATACAGTTTTATCCTGACCCTGTCTCTGGTGTTGTTGCTCAGTATTCTGGTGTCGATCTGGGCGGCCTTTTATGCCGCGCGACGCATGGTGCAACCCATCTACGATCTGGTGGAAGGGACCCGGGCCGTGGCGGCCGGCAATTATGACAAGCGCCTGCCCCTGCCGGGTAAGGACGAACTGGGTTTTCTGGTGCGTTCGTTCAACGAAATGACCCACAAGATCGCCATCGCCCAGCAACAGGCCCAGCAGAGTCAGCACCAACTGGAAGCCCAGCACGCCTATCTGGAAGCCGTGCTGGCCAACCTCTCCTCCGGCGTGTTGACCCTGGATCACGATCATCGCCTGCGAACTCACAATCTGGCGGCCAGCGAGATACTGAACGTGGATCTCAATCGCTATCATGATGCGAGCCTGGATACGCTGGCCGAAGCCGAGCCCGCCACCCATCAGCTGATCGATGCCATTTGCCAGTACCTGGATGCCGGTGAACAGGAATGGCAGGAACAGGTCACCCTGTTCGGTCCCAACGGCCGCAAGGTGCTGATGTGCCGCGGTACCCCGTTACCCGACAGCGGCGATCGCGACAGCGGCAATATCATCGTCTTCGATGACATCACCGCCCTGATTCAGGCCCAGCGCAACGCGGCCTGGGGTGAAGTGGCCCGACGTCTGGCGCACGAAATCAAAAATCCGCTCACCCCCATTCAGCTGGCGGCCGAGCGTCTGCGACATAAATACCTGAAAAAGATGGAACAAAAGGATGCCGAGGTTCTGGACCGTTCGACCCACACCATTGTTCAGCAGGTGGAATCTCTCAAGCAGATGGTCAAGGCGTTCTCCGACTACGCGCGCATGCCTGAACTAGAGCTGGAAACGCTGGATCTGAATCACATCATCGACGAGGTCCTGGATCTGTATCGCACCAGCAATCACCAGATCCATTTTCGACTCGAACTGGACCCCAGCATGCCGCAGATCGAGGCCGACGCCGGCCGCGTGCGCCAGGTTCTGCACAATCTGTTCAAAAATGCGCTCGAAGCCATGGAGTATGCCAGTGGCGCCCGCATCCAGGTCAGCACCCGCTGTGCCCACGAACACAGCTGCCGCTATGTGGAATTGAAAATCGAGGACAACGGCCCGGGCATTCCGGCCAATGTATTCGACCAGTTGTTTGATCCCTATGTCACCACCAAACCGCGTGGCAGCGGCCTGGGTCTGGCCATCGTCAAGAAAATCATCGAGGAACACGGCGGCATGCTGTGGGCCGAAAACAATCCCGACGGCGGTGCTACCATTATTATTCGCCTGCCGGTGGTTTCCTCCGGCGCGGAAATCAGCGATACAATGGACAGCGATTCCGAATCAACCTATAACAGCAAAGATGATGCAGCCGCCTGAAGCCGCCGCCCGGGAACTGTCCGAGCCCACCACGTCTGCGCCCTATATTCTGGTGGTGGATGACGAGCCGGACATTCGCCAGTTACTCCAGGAGATCCTCGAGGACGAAGGTTACGAAGTCGCCGTGGCCGAAAACGGGGAAACCGCCCGCCAGCAACATCGTCAGCGCAAACCGGATCTGATCCTGCTGGACATCTGGATGCCGGATATCGACGGCATCACCCTGCTCAAGGAGTGGAAAGACGAGGAGCAGGCCGGCGGGCCGGTGATCATGATGTCCGGTCACGGCACCGTGGAAACGGCCGTCGAGGCGACCCGCCTGGGAGCCTATGACTTCATCGAAAAGCCGATTTCCCTGGCCAAGCTGCTGCTGACCATCGAACATGCGCTGGAAACCCAGAAACTACAACGCGAGAACCAGGGTCTGCGCCGCCACAACCTGCAGGTTCAGGAGCCCATCGGCAAAAGCGCGGTCATGCAGGGATTGCGCGATCAGCTGCGACGCATCGCCGAACACGACAGCGGCGTATTGATGAGCGGCGAACCGGGTTGCGGCATCCACATCGCCGCCCGATACCTGCACGACTCCAGCACCCGCCGCGACGGTCCGTTTGTCGAGGTCAATGCTGCCAGTCTCGCGCCGGACAATGCCGCCCGCGAACTGTTCGGCGCCGAACAGGGCGGCAGCGTGCATTACGGCCTGCTCGAACAGGCCAACGGTGGCACGCTGTTGCTGTACGATATTGCCGAAATGGACCTGGCCACCCAGGCCCGGCTCTATTCAGCCCTGGATACTCATAGCTTTTATCGTACCGGCGGCAATCAGCCGGTCGAGCTGCGTGTGCGCATTATCGCCGCCACCCACCAGGATCTGGAACAACGGGTGGCCGATGGCCAGTTTCGCAAGGACCTGTTTTATCTGCTGAATGTCGTCCCGGTGCGCATCCCCGCGCTGCGCGAACACCGCGAGGATGTTCCCGAGCTGCTCAACATTTTCACCAACCTGCTGGTGGATCAGGAAAAGCTGCCTTATCGCAAATTTAGCCTGGCGGCCCAGAACCGGCTGCGCAACTATCACTGGCCGGGCAATCTGCGCGAGCTGACCAACCTGATCCAGCGACTGCTGATCGTCGGTTCCGGCCATGAAATCGATGTCGACGAGGTCGATATCGCCCTGGGCGATACCGGGTCGGCGCTGCACAAGCGAGAGGTAGAGGTCAATTACGATCTGCCCTTGCGCGAGGCCCGCGAACAGTTCGAGCGCGACTATCTCGAGTATCAGCTGCGCAAGGCCCGGGGCAGTGTCGGCAAGGTCGCCCAGGCCGTGGGGCTGGAACGGACCCATCTGTATCGCAAGCTTCGCTCGCTGGGTATCGATCCGAAAAATATTCCCCAGGACGGGTAAACAGCCAGCAAACACTTTACAATTGCGTTCAAATAACAAGAACGTCTCTGGACTTTTATGAAGATCATCATCCTCGGCGCCGGTCAGGTCGGCAGTTCGCTGGCAGAGAATCTCGCCAGCGAGGCCAATGACATTACCCTGATCGACCAGCGTGAAGAGGTTCTGCAGGGACTGCAGGATCGCCTCGATCTGCGCACCGTCGTCGGTCATGCATCGCATCCCGAAGTCCTGCAGCGCGCGGGGGCCGACGACGCCGATATGCTGATCGCCGTTACCGACAGCGACGAAACCAACATGGTCGCCTGTCAGGTCGCCTCTACCATCTTCCATACCCCGACCAAGATCGCCCGGATCCGGGCCCTGGAATATCTCAAATACAAAAACCTGTTCAATCCGGCTGCCCTGCCCATCGATGTGCTGATCAGTCCCGAACAGTTGATCACCAATTATGTACAGAGTCTGATCAATCACCGCGGCGCCCTGCAGGTGCTCGATTTTGCCGAGGGGCTGGTCCAGCTGGTCGGGGTACGCGCCTATTATGGCGGCCCGCTGGTCGGGCATGAGCTGCGCACCCTGCGCCAGCACATGCCCGGGGTCGAGGCCCGGGTGGCGGCTATTTACCGGCGTGGACGACCGATTATTCCCGAGGGTCACACGGTC
>NZ_JAWOCR010000002.1:0-24316 GCF_046483665.1 Thiohalophilus sp.
GCGCCCATGATGCCCTCGTCGGCGACTTCACACAGGGCGCGGATGTCGTCCATGTTGGTAATACCGCCGGAGGCGATAACCGGGATGGCCATCGACTGGGCCAGTTTGACAGTGGATTCGACATTAACCCCGCTCATCATGCCGTCGCGGCCGATGTCGGTGTAGACAATGGCCGAGACGCCGTCCTGTTCGAAGTGCTGGGCCAGATCGATGACGTCGTGGCGCGAGAGCTTGGACCAGCCGTCGATGGCGACTTTGCCGTCTTTGGCGTCCAGACCGACGATGATGTGGCCAGGAAACTCCAGGCAGAGATCATTGACGAAGTGGGGCGCATTGACTGCCTTGGTGCCGATGATGACATACTGCACGCCGGCATCGAGGTAGGTTTCAACCGTATCTTCATCGCGGATGCCGCCGCCGATCTGGATAGGTAAATCGGGGAAGGCACTGGCGATGGCGTGTACGACTTCGGCGTTGACCGGCTTGCCGGCGAAAGCACCGTTGAGATCGACGATGTGCAGGCGACGGGCGCCGGCCTCCACCCAGCGTGCGGCCACGCTGACCGGATCGTCGGAAAAAATCGTTTCATCTTCCATTTTGCCCTGACGCAAACGAACGCATTTGCCGTCCTTGAGGTCGATGGCAGGGATAAGCAACATGGTGAAGTCTCTCGTATTGGCTGAAAGTAACCGTGGTTTCCGGAGTCTCGTCTAGAGGGCACCGTCCCAGTTTAAAAAGTTGGTATACAGCTGCAATCCGGCGTGCTGACTTTTTTCAGGATGAAACTGTACGGCAAATACATTACCTTTTGCCAGCGCACAGGTAAACGGAATGCCATAGTTGCTGGAGGCGGCGATCAGATCCGGGCTGGCTGGTTCTACATAATAACTGTGGACAAAATAAAAGCGCGCGCCGTGGGCAATATTCTGCCACAACGGATGCTCGACCTGCGGATAGACCTGGTTCCAGCCCATATGCGGCACCTTGAGCCACTCGTCGGTGAGCGGATCATGCATGTCCCCGGGGAAGGACTGGACCTTGCCGGGCAATAGTCCCAGGCAACGGGTTCCGTCGTTTTCGGCGCTGTATTCCATCATTGCCTGCATGCCCACGCAGACGCCCAGCAGCGGCGTGCCCTGCTCGGCGACCTGAAGAATTACCGGCTCCAGTTCCAGGCGCCGGATTTCCGCCATGCAATCCCGAATGGCACCAACGCCGGGCAGTATCACATGATCGGCGCCGAGAATTTGTTCGGGATCGGCAGTGACCTGCACCTGACGGGCAGGATCGGCCTTTTCCAGGGCCTTGCTCACCGAGTGAAGGTTCCCCATTCCATAATCGATTACAGCAACAGTCGACATAGTTTTCGGATACTCAGGCGGGGGCGGACCCCGGTTTGTGGCCTAGAGGCTGCCCTTGGTGGAGGGCAGCATGCCCTGCATACGCGGATCCGGTTCCAGCGCCATGCGCAGCGCCCGACCGAAAGCCTTGAAGACGGTCTCGGCAATGTGATGGGCGTTGCGACCGCGCAGGTTATCGATGTGCAGGGTCATCCGGGCGTGATTGACAAAGCCCTGGAAGAACTCGCCGAACAGGTCTACGTCGAACTCACCGATGTGCGAGCGCGGGAAATCGATTCCGTATTCCAGACCGGGACGGCCCGAGAAGTCGATGACGACCCGGGAGAGAGCCTCATCCAGCGGCACATAGGCATGGCCATAGCGGCGGATCCCCTGTTTGTCGCCGACGGCCTTGTCAAAGGCCTGACCCAGACTGATGCCGATGTCCTCCACGGTATGATGGGCGTCAATATGCAGATCGCCTTTGGCCTGGAGGGTGATATCGATCATTCCGTGGCGCGCCACCTGCTCGAGCATGTGCTCGAGAAACGGCAGGCCGGTATTGAACTCGGCCTTGCCCTGGCCGTCCAGATCAATATTGACCTTGATCTGCGTTTCCAGCGTGTTGCGTTCGATGTTGGCACGACGTTCGGACATGGTCACTCCAGTCAGGGCGCGCGGGCCGGCGCCTTATTATTAAAGCGATAGCATACCGAAATAAGCTGCTTCGGGAAAATCGGCATTCTACCAGATTTTATCTTCTATGCCGCAGGTTTTGGCTCGGGTATTCTGGCGTTTTTTAATCGTTCGATTAAACGGACTTTTTTGTTGAATCGGGCCAGCTGCGAGTATAGTTTAGCCGAGGGCGCCCGGCGGGTGTCGTCAGTGTGTTGCAGCCAATCAACCGAAGTCGGGTCGAAAAAATCCATGTCCACAGAACGCGTCATCAATCTGTCCGAAGTGCGCACCCAGTGCCAGAAGTGTAGCCTCTATCAGCTGTGTATGCCGATGGGGCTGGGTGAAGGGGATCTCAATAAACTTGACAAGATCATCAAGCGTCGCCGCCCGGTGGAAAAGGGTGAGTTACTGTTTCGCCTGGGTCAGGATTTTACTTCCCTGTATGCCATCCGTTCGGGAGCCCTCAAGACCCATACCAGCCAGAGCGATGGTCAGGAACAGGTGCTCGGTATGCATCTGCCCGGTGAGTTGATCGGCCTGGATGCGATAGGCAATCATCGCCATGCCTGCACTGCGGTGGCACTGGAAACCACCAGTGTGTGCGAGATTCCTTTCGATCATCTTGAATCCCTGAGCCGGGAGATCCCCGGATTGCAGCAGCATCTGTTCCGCCTGATGAGCGCCGAGATCCAGCACGACCAGTGTCATATGACCGTCCTCGCCCGCATGCCAGTCGAAAACCGGCTTGCCAGTTTCCTGATGAGCCTCTCCGAGCGTTACAAGTTACGGGGTTATGCGGCCAACGAGTTCAATCTCAGTATGTCGCGGGGAGATATCGCCAACATGCTGGGGATGGCAATGGAAACTATCAGCCGTCTGCTCGGCAGTTTTCAGGACCAGGGCCTGATCCAGGTGGAACGCAAACATATTCGCATCCTCGATCCCGCCGCCCTGCAGGGGATTGCTGCCAACTGCCGGGATTTGCCCGGCAAACCCGCCGACAGTTCCAGTTCCCATAGCGCCTGAGGCGTTACCCCGGCGCCGTTAAACGGGATTATAAAAAAAAGAGGGGTTTTCTTTTGATCCAGATCAAAGCCTGGTCTAGGTTTACTGAAATGACTTGGATATTGTTCGAGTTATAAATATAGAAGCCTTCCCTAGCTTTACGAGAATAAAAAAGGAAAGTCTATGGATAACCAATCGACCTATAACTACAGGGTGGTGCGCCAGTTTACAGTAATGACCGTCGTCTGGGGCATTGTCGGGATGCTGGTCGGGGTTGTGATTGCGGCGCAACTGGTCTGGCCGGCGCTCAATTTCGACATCCCCTGGCTCACTTACAGTCGCCTGCGCCCATTGCATACCAATGCGGTGATCTTTGCCTTCGGGGGCTCGGCGCTGTTTGCCACTTCCTATTATGTCGTGCAGCGCACCTGTCAGGTTCGCCTGTTCAGCGACAGGCTGGCCGCCTTTACCTTCTGGGGCTGGACGCTGGTCATTTTGCTGGCTGCGGTCAGTCTGCCGCTGGGGTTCACCAGCAGCAAGGAATATGCCGAACTGGAGTGGCCGATTGACCTGTTGATCACGCTGGTCTGGGTTGCCTACGCCATCGTCTTTTTCGGTACCCTGGCGAAGAGACAGGTCAGGCATATTTATGTCGCAAACTGGTTTTTCGGGGCCTTTATTCTGACCGTCGCGGTGTTGCATGTCATTAACAGTCTGGCTATGCCGGTCAGTCTGACCAAATCTTACTCGGTTTATCCCGGGGCCATCGATGCCATGGTGCAGTGGTGGTACGGGCATAATGCCGTAGGCTTTTTCCTCACGGCGGGCTTCCTGGGCATGATGTATTACTTCATTCCCAAGCAGGCGGAACGGCCAATCTATTCCTACCGTCTGTCGGTAGTGCACTTCTGGTCGCTGATTGCTATTTATATGTGGGCCGGTCCGCACCATCTGCATTACACCGCCCTGCCTGACTGGGCCCAGTCTCTGGGTATGGTCTTCTCGCTGATCCTGCTGGCCCCGTCCTGGGGGGGGATGATCAATGGCATCATGACCCTGTCGGGGGCGTGGCATAAACTGCGCACCGATCCGATACTGAAATTCCTGATTGTTTCGTTGTCATTTTACGGGATGTCGACCTTCGAAGGGCCGATGATGTCGATCAAGACCGTTAACTCACTGTCTCACTATACCGACTGGACCATCGGCCATGTGCATTCCGGGGCTCTGGGCTGGGTCGGGCTGGTGACCATCGGTTCGGTCTATTTCCTGATTCCCAAGCTGTTCGGGCGCGAGCAGATGCATTCGGTGAAACTGATGGATGTGCATTTCTGGATCGCCACCATCGGTATCGTGGTGTATATCGCCTCCATGTGGATCGCCGGCGTGATGCAGGGTCTGATGTGGCGCGCGATCAATGATGACGGGACGCTGACCTACAGTTTTGTGGAAAGTCTGGAGGCTATGTATCCGTTCTATGCCGTGCGCCTGCTCGGCGGGGTGATGTACCTGGCCGGTATGTTGATCATGGCGTACAACGTGTGGAAGACCATCGCCGGCCCGAAGGCCACGGCGGATGAACGCATTCCGCAGACGGCTTAACGGAGGAGAGCATCATGAGTCATGAAAAAGTGGAAACCCGTGCCGGCCTCCTGGCCCTGCTCATTATTATCGTGATCAGTTTCGGGGGGCTGGTGGAAATCGTACCGCTGTTTTTCATCAAGGATACGACTGAACCGGTTGATGGCCTCAAGCCTTACAGCGCCCTGGAACTCGAAGGGCGGGATATTTATGTGCGCGAGGGTTGTTACACCTGTCATTCGCAAATGATCCGTCCGTTTCGGGCCGAGACCGAGCGTTATGGCCACTATTCGGTGGGCGGTGAATTTGTCTATGACCGTCCTTTCCAGTGGGGTTCCAAGCGTACCGGACCGGATCTGGCCCGGGTTGGCGGCCGTTATTCGGATGAATGGCATCGGGTTCATCTGATCAATCCTCGCGATGTGGTTCCCGAATCCAACATGCCGGGCTTCCCCTGGCTGGCGGAGAATGAACTCGACGGTAAACACACGGCCAGGAAACTGCAGGTCATGAACAAACTGACCACAGCGACCTGCAACGGTTGCCAGACCTACAGTGAGGAGGAGATCGCCAGTGCGGCCGATGACGTGAAGGGCAAAACGGAAATGGATGCGCTGGTGGCCTATTTGCAGAGTCTGGGTACCACTATCAAGGCGCGGAGGTAACCGGAATGGATATGAACGACGTACGCAGCTGGTACACCGTGGTCATTTTTGCGGTCTTCATTGGCATTTTTATCTGGGCATGGAGCAGTAAACGCAAGCGTGATTTTCACGAGGCAGCTCATTTACCCCTGAACGAGCCGGAATATCCCCGCGAGCAAAAGAATAAGGAGAACGGATCATGAGTAGCTTCTGGAGCTGGTTTGTGGCCGTGATTAGCCTGGGTATGATTTTCGCCTGTTACTGGTTAATTAGATGGACCACCAAACGCCGTAGCGGCGAAGCGGCCGAGGGCGATGTCACCGGCCACACCTGGGACGGCAATCTGGAGGAATACAACAACCCGTTGCCCAGCTGGTGGCTGTGGTTGTTTTACATCACTATCATTTTCGCACTGATTTATCTGCTGCTGTATCCGGGGCTGGGTAATTTCCGGGGCGTTTTAAACTGGTCCTCCACCGACCAGTATGAGCAGGAGATGGAAGCAGCCCGGCAGGAATACGGGCCCATCTTTGCCCGTTATGCCGAAACCGGGATTCCGGCTCTGGCGCAGGATGATGAGGCAATGGCTTCGGGTCGACGGCTGTTTCTGAACTATTGTGCCACCTGTCATGGCTCCGATGCCGGTGGCGCAAGCGGTTTCCCCAGTCTCAAGGATGATGCCTGGTTGTGGGGCGGAGAGCCCGAAGCCATCAAAACCAGTATTCTGGAAGGGCGTACCGGCGTCATGCCGGCCCATCAACATCTGGAGGAAGAGGCAATCGATAACGTGACGGCCTATGTACAGAGTCTCAGCGGGCGCGAAGTCGATCAGGCAAAAGTCAGTGCCGGCAAACAGGTGTTCGACCAGAATTGTGCTGTTTGTCACGCTCAGGACGGGACCGGTAATACGGACATGGGCGCCCCCGATCTGACTGACAATATCTGGCTGTATGGCGGTTCCCCGGGTGTGATTCGCAAGACGATTCGGGACGGTCGTCAGGGCGAGATGCCGGCCCATCGTGAGTTCCTGGGTGAAAATAAGGTTCATCTGCTGACGGCCTACGTCTATAGCCTGTCTGATTAATCCGCTGCTGCGGTGGCGGACCGTTGTCTGCCACCTAACATTCTGAGGAGTTGCGCTATGCTGGAACTGCTGTTCGGAACCTGGACGGGCATCCTGTCGCTGAGCGTTTTGGTGATCTCGGTCGCAATCATCGTCTACCTGTTTTACGTGTTTTTTATTCGACCACCCAAACAATGACATAAGATACAGGGCTGTGATTGTCTGTCACTTCCTGTGCCGGCCATGAACTATCCAGCTCAAGCTGGTGGTACCCGGGTGGTGGATATCGGCCCGGGTAAACGCAAACAATCAACCAGTTATCGGGGTGGTAATGAATAACCCGAAACAACAGACTCACTCGTCCGAGCAGGCGGTTGAGCAGGAACTTTACGCCAAACACCAGAAGATCTATCCGCGTGAGGTACACGGCATTTTCGCTACATTGCGAATTCTCGGGGTGCTGGTCTTGCTGGGTCTTTATTACCTGTTGCCCTGGTTTTCCTGGGATGGCCATCAGGCAGTGCTGTTCGATCTGCCCGCGCGCAAGTTTTATATCTTCGGCCTGACTTTCTGGCCGCAGGACTTTTTCTATCTGGCTGCGCTGCTGATCATTGCCGGACTGTCGCTGTTTTTCTTCACTGCGCTGGCCGGTCGTCTGTGGTGCGGTTATGCCTGTCCACAAACCGTCTGGACCGAGGTGTTCCTCTGGATCGAACGCAAAATTGAGGGTGATCGGCCGAAACAGATGAAACTGGCCAAATCGCCCTGGAACGCCAACAAGCTCTTACGCCGCAGTAGCAAACAGGCTGTCTGGATTTTGTTGTCCCTGTGGACCGGCTTCACGTTTGTCGGCTATTTCACGCCGATTACCGAGTTGTGGCAAAGCGCACTGCATTTCAATCTCGGGCCGTGGGAAACCTTCTGGGTGTTTTTCTACGGTTTTGCCACATACGGCAATGCCGGGTTTATGCGAGAGCAGGTCTGTATTTATATGTGTCCTTATGCCCGCTTTCAAAGCGCCATGTTTGACAAGGACACCCTGGTCATTTCCTATGATGCCAGGCGTGGCGAACCACGCGGGCCGCGCAGACGTGGCACGGACAAAGAGGAAAAAGGGCTGGGCGATTGCATCGATTGTACCCTGTGCGTGCAGGCCTGCCCCACCGGCATCGATATTCGCGACGGTCTGCAGTACCAGTGCATCGGTTGTGCCGCCTGTATCGATGCCTGCAATGAAGTTATGGACAAGATGGAGTATCCGCGAGGCCTGGTTCGCTACACGACTGAAAACGCCCTGGAAGGCAAGCCGACAAAGGTGTTGCGTCCGCGTATCATTGTGTATGGGTTATTGTTGTTGCTGATTACCGCTGCGGTATTTTACAGCATCGCGACCCGGATCCCGCTGGAACTGAATGTGATGCGCGATCGCAATACGCTGTATCGGGAAACCAGCGAGGGTCTGGTGGAAAATATCTATACGCTCAAGATTCTGAATATGGATGAGGCGGCGCATACCTACCGACTGACCGTCGAGGGCCCGCCGCAAATGGAATTGAATATGGCACGTGAAACATTGCACGTGGAAGGCGGGAGTGTCACCCAGCTGCCGGTACAGTTACGTGTCGACCCGGTTTATCTGGAGAAAACCGGTTATGATGTGGAATTCCATTTGCAGGCAATCGATCAGCCTGAACTATCGGTCAGCCAGACCGGCCGTTTCATCGGTCCGGTCATGCGCTGATATTGAGGCCAACACGGGGAGTGCCCATGCAACAGATAACCGCGAACAACATTCCGTCCCCCTGGTATCGCCAGTTCTGGCCGTGGTTTTTGATCGCTTTGCCCGCCACAGCAGTCATTGCCAGCATCGCAACATTGATTATCGCGATAAAAAATCCGGATGGCCTGGTGGTCGACGATTACTACAAGCAAGGGATGGCAATAAACCAGACGCTGGCCCGGGATCGTCATGCCCGTTTTCTGGGTCTGCATGCCGGGGGCGAGGTTGGTCCCGGGGGAGAGGTGCAGCTGATCCTGCAGGGCAAGCAACCACAGCCTGCGCAACGCCTTCGCCTGAGTCTGCTGCACCCGACCCGGGCGGATCAGGATCAGGTGATTGTTTTAGAGTTATCCGACACTTCACCAGCGCGCTTTCAGGGCGAGTTTGAAATTCCCCCCGACGTCGGGCAATGGCACGTGCAACTCGAACCCGAAGGCGGGCACTGGCGTCTGACAGGGCGACTGGACTGGCCCGGTGACAAGCGAATTCAGCTGGAGCCCGTGGGGGGCACAAACGGCTAAACACTATCTTTGACGGGTTTTTGTGCCGGGAGGGCGCTGGAGATGTCACAGCAAATACCGAAAATTCAGAAAATCGTGGCCGTGTTGTGGCCCTCATTTCTCACTGCCGCGCTGGCGACGATCGTGTTTTTTACTGCATTTGATCCGGTGTTACTGGGTGAACTGGCGGGCTATGGGGAGATCAGTCGACTCGGAGGCTATACCATCGGCTTCTTTTTGTTCTGGCTGCTGACGGCCGGGACCTGCGCGCTGACCTGCTATTTTCAACAGTCTTGCGACAAGTCCGGCCCTCCGGCCTGAGCGCAATCTCCAATCAGGAGACAGAGGCTGCTTTTTCCCCTTTCGACAGGCATGGCCTTGCCAGGGACAATTCTAGTGAACCCGGCCGCTGTGACGCGGGGGTTTTCTGGTGCCTTGTTTTCCCGTTTTGTTTTTGTCGCTGACGCGACGCGCGTTCGGATCCCGTTGGGGTGGTTTGGGCTTGATCAGCAGCTGCGGTTCCAGGTTGGCGGCGGGAATCTTGTGGCCGATGTATTGCTCGATATCCGGTAATGAGAACACATATTCGTCACAGGCGAAGCTGATCGCCTCGCCCTTCGCACCGGCCCGGGCGGTGCGTCCGATGCGATGCACATAGTCTTCGGCGTCCTGAGGCAGATCGAAGTTGATGACATGGCTGACCGCGGGAATGTGCAGACCCCGGGCGGCCACGTCAGTGGCTACCAGCAGGTTGAGATCGCCGTCACTGAACTTGCGCAGCAGATCAAGGCGCTGCTTTTGCGGCACATCGCCGGTCAGTAGTGCGGCGGCCTGATCGTTGCCGCGCAGATAGTCGGCGATTTTCTCCCCTGCTCGCTTGGTATTGACAAAGATCACCGCACGTTCAACGTTCTGGTAGGCAAGAATGCCCAGCAGCAGGCTGATTTTTTCTTCCTTGGCAGGGTAGTAGACGCTCTCGATGACCTGCTCGGCAGTGATCTGTTCCGGTTCTATCTCCACCGCTTCGGGGTTGTTCATGTGCTCGTAGGCCAGCTCCTTGACCCGGTGCGAGAGTGTGGCGGAGAACAACAGGTTCAGACGCCGGTCGGCTTCGGGCAGACGACGCAACAAAAAACGGATGTCCTTGATAAAGCCCAGATCGAACATACGGTCAGCTTCATCCAGAATCATCACCTGGATAGCGCGCAAATCGAAGAGCTTCTGTTTGAAATAATCGATGATGCGCCCGGGTGTGCCGATCAGTATATCCACGCCGGTTTCCAGTTGCTGGCGCTGACTCTCATAACCGGTGCCCCCGTAGATCAGGCCCAGCTGCATGCCGAGGTGTTTGTTGAGCAGCTCGGCATCCTTGTGGATCTGGACTGCCAGTTCGCGTGTCGGGGCCAGGATCAGGGCGCGCGGCTGGTTGGGCCGGCGCTCCCCGGAGGCCGGATGGCGTAGCAGATGTGCGAACATGGCGATCAGAAACGCGGCAGTCTTGCCCGTGCCGGTCTGCGCCTGGCCGGAGACGTCCTTGCCGGCCAGGGCAACAGGCAGGGTCTCGGCCTGAACCGGCGTACAGTATGAAAAGCCTGCCTCTTCAATGCCTTGCAGCAGTGGCGCGGGCAGTTCCAGGTCGTCGAAACGGGTGTTGGACAGGTGTGCATCACTCATGGACGCACAGAATAGCAGATCGGATTCTGTTTGGGGCTTGAAATAACGGCTATCTTGGGCTCAAATGTCATTTCATACATCCCTGCACAGCAGCAGCCGATCTGGCAGGGTAAATGGACCACACGGTATGTCCGGTGCCTGACGGCGTGTTAAGGTTCGCCTTGCGGCATCACATCACCCGAGTCAGTCATGTTCTGCGACTGCAAAACAATACAAATGGGAGAATTACGTTGAGCGACAAGATCGTTTACGTCACAGACGCCACGTTTGAAGATGAGGTTCTCAAGGCGGAAGAACCGGTCCTGGTGGATTACTGGGCAGACTGGTGCGGTCCTTGCAAAATGATTGCCCCGATTCTGGATGAGATTGCCGAGGAGTACACCGGCAAGATCAAGGTAGCCAAACTCAATATCGACGAGAATCCGGGTACACCACCCAAGTTCGGTATCCGCGGTATTCCGACACTGATGCTGTTCAAGAGCGGCAATGTGGAAGCAACCAAGGTAGGGGCGGTATCCAAATCCCAGCTGACGGCCTTTATCGACAGCAACCTGTAAAAGATTTATCGTCCAGTCCGCCCGGACGGACTGGACGAGACCGGGTTTTGGTGATAACTTATCGCCAAGAACGTATACAAATACCAATCGTTTTATTTGTAACCTGCCTGAAACGGGCACCCCTCTGGCAACCCTGATACAGACGCTGAACCCGCAGCCGATCGCCCGGTGCGTGTAATGCGCCGCGTAACCAACCTGATTTAAGACAACATCTATGAACCTCACCGAACTCAAACAAAAACACGTCGCCGATCTCATCGTTATCGCCGAGGAAATAGGCATCGAAGGGATGTCCCGTTCACGCAAGCAGGACATTATTTTTTCCATTCTCAAGGCCCATGCCAAAAATGGCGAAGACATTTATGGCGATGGCGTTCTGGAAATCCTGCAGGACGGTTTCGGTTTTCTGCGCTCGGCGGAAAGCTCCTACATGGCGGGACCGGATGACATTTATGTCTCCCCCAGCCAGATTCGCCGTTTTGCCCTGCGTACCGGCGACACCATTTCCGGCAAGATTCGCCCACCCAAAGATAGCGAGCGCTACTTCGCTATGCTCAAGGTTAACGAAATTAACTTTGAGCCACCGGAAAAAGCCAAGAACAAGGTATTGTTCGAAAACCTGACCCCGCTGCATCCCAATGAGCGCATGCAGCTGGAGATCGGTAATGGCAGTTCAGAGGATATTACTGCCCGGGTTATCGATATGGTATCGCCCATCGGCAAGGGGCAGCGTGCTCTGCTGGTTTCGCCGCCCAAGGCCGGCAAGACCATGATGTTGCACAACATTGCTCATTCCATTACGCATAATTATCCCGAGTGTCATCTGATCGTGCTGTTGATCGACGAGCGGCCCGAGGAAGTGACCGAAATGTCCCGTTCGGTGCGCGGGGAGGTAGTGTCCAGTACGTTCGATGAGCCCGCCAGCCGTCACGTGCAGGTGGCCGAGATGGTGATCGAAAAGGCGAAACGGCTGGTTGAACACCGCAAGGATGTGGTGATTCTGCTCGATTCCATCACCCGCCTGGGTCGCGCCTACAACACCGTGGTGCCCTCCTCCGGCAAGGTCCTGACCGGCGGCGTGGATGCCAACGCCCTGCAGCGCCCGAAGCGCTTTTTCGGCGCGGCGCGCAACATTGAGGAAGGCGGCAGCCTGACCATCGTCGCCACGGCGTTGGTGGAGACCGGTTCGCGCATGGATGATGTGATCTACGAGGAGTTCAAGGGAACCGGCAACATGGAGATCCATCTGGATCGCAAGATCGCCGAGAAACGGATTTATCCTTCGATCAACATCAACCGATCCGGCACCCGACGCGAAGAATTGCTGACCGCCCCCGACGAGCTGCAAAAGCTGTGGATCCTGCGCAAGGTAGTGCACGATATGGACGAGGTACCCGCGATGGAATTTTTGCATAACAAGCTTGAAGCGACCAAGACCAACGCCGAGTTCTTCGACTCCATGAAGCGTTAAACAAAAATCCTCAATGCCCGATCCTTTGAAGTTGCCATGTATCCCGGGTCTCGCCGAATTACGGCTATTGGGGCGTGAAATTTGAAAAACCGATTGAACCGTTTCAAGCAGACAAAAATCCTGCCTTTACAGTTCCTTGATCGCGATTGTTCAGCTGGTTTGTGAGCTGGCGCACGCCCGCGGTTTTGACAGGTGCACTGAAAACGACGACCATCTGGATATCGGTATGGGGCTTTCCATACCGGTGTGACGCCCAAATGTGATCACCGTGAAGCAGGACCGAGCCATGACCCGACCCGAGACGGCTTGTCATATCGATTTTGATACCTGGGCCCATCTGGCCGAGACCGATCCTGAACGTTTTGAGATCCTGCGTAACCGGGTCCTTGATTATTGTATCGACCGCGCGCCGGCCGATCGCCGGGAGCGGTTACGTCGCTTGCAATGGCGGGTTAACCAGGTGCGCAATACTTCCAGCAATCCCCTGTCGGCCTGCATTTCCATTTCCAACATGATGTGGGATACCTTCAGCCATCTGGGCGAGGCCTACGAGGATTTGCAGCACTCCCGTCGACCGTTCCGGCGCTGTGCCCGAATCCTGCCGTTTCCCCCGGTCGCGCAGCGCGACAAGGCCTGAATGGGCGCAAACACTTGCCCCGGGGCGGCGGATTCCCGTATGATCGCCGGCCTCGTTGCGTATGGTGCTCCGGAGAGGCCGGGGTGGCGATGCGCCCGAAAGAGACTGTGAGGTTACCCATGAAAGCTGAAATTCATCCCGCTTACCAGGAAGTGTCTGTCACCTGCAGTTGTGGCAATCACTTCTCCACCCGTTCGACGGTCGGCAAGGATCTGAACATCGAAGTCTGCGCCCAGTGCCATCCGTTCTATACCGGCAAGCAGAAGCTGCTGGATACCGCCGGTCGCGTGGACAAGTTCCGTCAGAAGTACGGCATGAAAAAATAAGTCCTGTGATAAAACGCACGACGGAAATCATCAAAAAGGCGCTGTTTACAGCGCCTTTTTTGTTGATGTTCTGGCCATTCGGGGCGCTGGCCGAGAGCGCCTGTGAGTCGGTACAGTTTGATGAAAAGGTAACAGTGCGGTATGTCCATGATGGCGATACGGTGCATCTTCGCGACGGGCGCAAGCTGCGCCTGATCGGCATCAACACCCCGGAACGGGCTCGCGAGGATGTGCCGGCCGAGCCATACGCGGGAATGGCCCGCCGACGGCTGCAGGTGCAGGCCGAAGGCTCCTGGGGGCTGGTGTATGATCGCGAACGGCGGGATCGTTACGGTCGCCTGCTGGCCCACGTATTCGATCATCAGGGGCGCAATATCACTCGTCGATTGCTTGAACAGGGAACCGGCCAGCTGCTGGTGATTCCGCCCAATCTGCGGTTCCTCGAGTGTTATCGACGCGCCCAGGACCGGGCTCGCCGGCACAAGCGCGGTCTGTGGGCCCTGTCGACCTATCAGACATTGCCTGTAGCAATGCTGGACTCACAGCACCGCGGTCAGTATCGCGTGCTGCGGGGACGCTTGACACGAATCGGCGAAAGCCGCTCCTCGTTATGGCTGAATCTCGGTCCGGACTTCGCCCTGCGAATCGCCCGCACGGATTTGTCGCATTTCGAACGCGAGCGAATCGCCGCCTGGCGTCATCAGCCGTTGCTTGTTCAGGGCTGGATCTACCGACGTAATAATCAGTGGCGTATGCGCCTGCGGCACCCGGCAGCCCTGCTGGAAACGCCCTGAAAGAGCCTGTGGCGACTGGCAAAAGCGTGATCGATGCGCGACCATACGGCTTGATACCGAATGTCGGCAGGCGGGCATCCTGCGCCCCTTGACGGCGACACATGATCCCTGACAGTGAAAACACGATGACTGACGAGAAACGCTCTTTTGCCGAACAGGCTCTGCATTACCACGCTCAACCGCGTCCGGGTAAAACCGCCACGGCCCTCACCAAACCGGTCGCCACCCAGCACGATTTGAGTCTGGCCTATACGCCCGGGGTCGCCGTGCCGGTTCAGGCGATTGCGGAGGATCCGCAACAGGCCTATCGCTACACCAACAAAGGCAATCTTGTGGCAGTCATTTCCAATGGCAGTGCGGTGCTGGGGCTGGGCAACGTGGGGGCGCTGGCCGGTAAACCGGTGATGGAAGGCAAGGCGGTATTGTTCAAACATTTCGCCGATGTGGATGTGGTAGATATCGAGGTGGATGCCGAATCGCCGAAAGCCTTTATCGATACCGTGCGCCGCATCGCCCCGAGTTTCGGAGGCATAAACCTGGAAGATATCGCTGCGCCCGACTGCTTCGATATCGAACAGGCGCTCAAGGAACAGCTGGATATTCCGGTATTCCATGACGATCAGCACGGCACGGCGATTATTATCGCCGCCGGTTTGCTCAATGCGCTGGAATTGACCGGACGCCGGTTGAAAGAGTCCCGTATTGTTTGCCTGGGGGCCGGTTCGGCCGGTATTGCCTCGATGCGCTTGCTGCACAAACTGGGGGCCGATAAACGGCATATCACGCTGGTGGATCGCCAGGGCGTGGTGCATTCCGAACGGCGTAATATTAATCCGCACAAGCGAGAGTTCGCCCGACGTACCGGCCGGCGTACCCTGGAAGAGGCACTGGCCGGAGCCGATGTGTTTATCGGTGTCTCGGGGCCGGACCTGGTCTCGCCCGCTATGCTGCAGAGCATGGCCGACAATCCGATCGTTTTCGCCCTTTCCAACCCGGATCCGGAAATTACCCCGGCCAATGCCCACGCGGCGCGTACGGATCTGATCATGGCGACCGGCCGTAGCGATTACCCCAACCAGGTGAATAACGTGTTGGGTTTTCCGTTTATTTTCCGCGGCGCACTGGATGTGCAGGCCTCGGCCATCAATACCGAGATGCAGATTGCGGCAGTGCGGGCACTGGCCCAACTGGCCCATGAGCCGGTGCCGGAAAGTGTGCTGCAGGCCTATGAACTGTCGCAGTTGAAATTTGGCCGGGACTACATTATTCCCAAGCCGTTTGATCCGCGTCTCAGGGCTGTCGTGTCACAGGCCGTGGCGCAGGCGGCGCGCGACAGCGGTGTGGCGCGGGATATCCGGCCGGCGGATAGCGAAAGTCCGTAACGCGTTTGCTTGCGCCGATCAGCGCGCCATCGGATCGATGGTGTCATTGTTGGCCAGTTCCCGTACCCGGTTCAATGAAGCCCGTTGCATCGGCCGGCCGTCGACCGGACTCAGGGGCGGCTGGAGGGGGCCGTCCTGGACAAACACCACCAGCTCTACGCGAGTGTCTTGAGCATAAAAGCGCAGCACCGGCAATATGACCGTCTGTTCCGCGGAGAAGCGGACCTTGCGTTCGCCCTGTTCATAGGGGATCTGATGCTCCATCAAAAAGATATCCAGATCCTCGAGGCGCGGCACGAAGACATGCAAAACCACTGGCGAATGCTCATCGGCGCTGCCATCGAGGACTGCGCCCACCAGTTTGGGGCGATAGTCGGCAAAAAACTCCATCGCCTCCAGGGCACGGCTGCGTAACTGTTGCAGGGCAGCAGGCTGGGCGTGGGCACGGAACAGCCGCTGGTATTCGCGCAGAGCCTGATCGATCTCCGTATTACTCGGCATGTTACGGGTATCAACGGCACCCAGATGCAGTGCGGCCTTGCGCTTGGCGGCGTAAAAATCCCGACTGCCGGATTCGGCCAGAATCTGGGCCGCTGCCTGGGCCAGGCGTTGGCGCATTTGCAGATCCTTGCTGTGTTTGTGCCCCATGGATAGCGCCGGTTCAGAAGAGATCGCGGGTGATGTTGCCGTTATCCCGGCGTTCGCCATTGCTGTCATTGCCGCTGTCGGCACGGCGTTCGGGAACCTGATCGGCGAGGAAATATTCAAAGATAGCATCGGGATCGCCGCTGCGGGCCAGCTCGCCGGTTTCGGGATCGATCAACACCGAGACGATACCCGGGGGTTGTTGCAGTCGGGCATCGGGTTCATCACGCAGTGATTCGCGCATGTATTTGATCCACATTGGGAGTGCGGCCCGGGCGCCGGTTTCGCGGTTACCGAGCGGCCGGGGGGTGTCGAAACCGACCCAGGAGATGGTGACGACATTGCGGTTGAAGCCGGAGAACCAGGCATCACGCTGGTCGTTGGTGGTGCCGGTCTTGCCCGCCAGATCGTTACGACCCAGAACATGGGCTCCGCGGCCGGTGCCGTAGCGCACCACATCGCGCATCATGGTGTTCATTAAAAAGGCGGTCTGAGGTGAGATGACACGGGGCGCAATAACGGGTTTTTCGGGCCCCTGCATGGTCTGTGTCCACTCTTCGGGGGGGACATCTTCACGCGTGAAGCTGGGGATCCGGTCTGACTCTGACTCTTCCGTATCGAGGCCGGTAGCGACTGTTACCCCGGTTTCAGTCTGGCCGCTGTCTTTCTCCGCTTCCTTGTCAGCTGTCTCCAGGCACTCGGGACACACCACGGGGGGGCGGTTGAGCAGGACCACTTGCTGGTCGGCGTCGCGCACGTAATCGATCAGGTTGGGCTCGATCAGATAGCCCCCGTTGGCAAACACGGTATAGCCCCGGGCCAGTTCCATGGGGGTCAGCACACCACTGCCCAGTGCCAGCGACAGGTCGCGCGGCAGCCGCTGGCTGTCAAAACCGAAACGTTCCAGATAACGCAGCGCATAGCCAATGCCGATCTCGCGCAGCAAGCGAATGGAAACCAGATTGCGGGACTTGAACAGGGCGACCCGCAGGCGGGTGGGGCCATAGAAACGGCCGCTGTAATTTTCCGGCCGCCAGGTATCCTCCAGTCCGGGGGCATCGAACACCACCGGTGCATCATTAATGATGCTGGCGGCGGTAATCCCCTTGTCGATGGCGGCAGAATAGATAAAGGGCTTGAAACTGGAGCCCGGCTGACGTTCGGCCTGAACGACCCGGTTGAACTTGCTGGTGTAATAATCAAATCCGCCGCTCAGGGCTTCTATGGCTCCGTTATCCGGGTTGAGCGAGACCAGTGCACCGCCAACCTGGGGGGGTTGGGCCAGCCAGCTGCAACCGGCAGAAGCCGGCGCGACATAAATGACATCGCCGCGCTGTAATGCGTCACCGGCAGATTCCAGTTCCGGACCAAGATTGTTCTCGTCAATATATTTGCGGGCCCAGCTGAGCTGTTCCCAGGGGATATACGCAATCCGGTTATCGCGGGTGATGGCATAAACCGCCCGCTCCTCGACTTCCAGAACTACTGCCGGTGTCAGGTTGCCCGGTGCCGGCACGTCCGTGAGTCGGGCCGGCCAGTCTGTTTCGGCGGCGGGAATATCGAGCAGTGCCGGGTTTTCGGCCCTGTCATCCGGCAACTCGCCCGGTTGCAGCGCCGGATCGGCGGCGATATTACCGAGTAAGTTCACCTGTTGCAGGGAACCGCGATAACCATGGCGCCGGTCGTACTCGAGCAGGGCTTCGCGCAGGGCGGCATTGGCCGCCTTCTGTTTTTGAGGAACAACGGTGGTGTGAACTTCGTAGCCGGCGGTGTAGGCATCATCACCATAACGGGCGACCATCTCGTTACGCACCATCTCGGCGATATAGGGGGCTTCGAGATCAGTATCCTGGCCATGCACTTCGGCATGGACCGGCACCGCCAGGGCAAGCTGATAGGCTTCCTCAGTGATGAACTCGAGGCTGCGCATGCGCCCCAGGACATAATTGCGGCGCTGGATAGCCCGTTCGGGGTTGGCAATCGGGTTATAGCTGGAAGGTGCTTTGGGCAGCCCGGCTATCATCGCGACTTCGTCGAGGGTCAGCTGAGCCGGTTCCTTGCCGTAATAGACCCGGGCTGCGGCTGCGGCGCCGTAGGCGCGTTTGCCCAGGTAGATCTTGTTCAGATACAGGGAGAGGATATCTTCCTTGGAAAGCTCGCCCTCGATTTTCAGGGCCAGGAAGATTTCATTGAGTTTGCGCAGGTAGGTTTTTTCCCGACTCAGGAAGAAGTTGCGCGCCACCTGCATGGTGATGGTGCTGCCGCCCTGACCCTTCTCGCCGGTCAGGATCAGGTTGATGGCCGCCCGCAGAATTCCCTGGTAATCGACTCCGGGATGTTCAAAAAACCGGTCGTCCTCGGCAGCCAGGACCGCCTGGATCAGACTTTCGGGTATTTCTTCATATTTCAAGGGAGATCGCTTCATTTCGCCGAATTCCGCGATCAGCCCGCCTTCTTTATCGTAAACGCGCAGCGGTACCTGCAGTTTCACGTCCTTCAGTGTGTCGATAGCGGGCAATTTGGGCGTGATATAGGCGTAAGCGCCAAGCAAACCAACGACGCCAATCAGGGAGAGAGTCAGGATGGAGGCCAGGGAAAATGTGACCAGTTTCTTAAATAGAGGCTTCATATGTCTAATTTTAATAAAGAATCGGATTATGCCATCCGATACAGTGGAAGCATCCAGTATAAATCTTCTGTTCTGTGAACACTATTCCCATTTGTTTTTATATATTTGATGTCCTATAGTTGACTCATAAACCTAAAGTAGTTATACATATATCTACTATAACTTACTACGAATAAAGAAAAATATGGGTCTCAGCGATCTCATCAAGCCGAAAAAACCCCCGGTCATCGGGCTCGACATCAGTTCCACGGCGATCAAGCTGCTGGAACTGGGCAAGTCCGGAGACCGTCTGCGGGTTGAAAGTTATGCGGTTGAGCCGCTTCCCCCCAACTCGGTGATTGAGAAAAATATCTCCGATGTCGAGGCAGTGGGCGAAGCGATTAAACGGGCGGTCAAACGTTCGGGTACCCGCAACAAGCAGGCCGCTGCGGCCGTGGCCGGTTCGGCGGTAATTACCAAGATTATTTCCATGCCCGCCTCGCTCAACGAAGAGGACATGGAACAACAAATCCAGCTCGAAGCCGATCAGTACATTCCCTACCCCCTGGAAGAAGTGAATCTCGATTTCGAGGTAATGGGTTCCTCGGATAACGATCCGGAGCGGGTTGATGTCTTGCTGGCGGCCTCGCGCAGTGAAAACGTGGATGTGCGGGTCGCCGCCATTGAACTGGCTGGTCTCAAGGCGAAGATTGTCGATGTCGAGGCCTATGCCATGGAAAATGCATTCCAGTTGCTGGCGCCCCAGTTACCGGAACAGGGCATGGATCAGACCGTAGCGGTGGTCGACGTGGGGGCGACCATGACCACACTGAATGTCATGCACGATCTGAAAAATATCTATACCCGCGAGCAGGTATTCGGCGGTAAACAGCTGACCGAAGAAATCCAGCGCCGTTATGGACTCTCCTATGAAGAAGCCGGCATGGCCAAGCGCCAGGGCGGTCTGCCGGACAACTATGTTCCCGAAGTCCTGGAGCCGTTCAAGGATGCCATGGTGCAGCAAGTCAGCCGTTCGCTGCAGTTTTTCTTCTCCTCCAGTGCCTACAACAGTGTCGACCATATTGTTCTGGCTGGCGGCAGCGCCATGATTGCCGGTATCGATGAATTAATCGCCGACAAGCTGGGTGTGCATACCTCGGTGGCCAACCCGTTTACCAATATGACCCTGGCGTCCCGGGTCAAGGCACAGAGTCTGAGTAATGATGCTCCTGCATTGATGATTGCCTGCGGATTGGCCATGAGGAGTCTTGACTGATGGCGCATATCAACCTCTTACCCTGGCGCGAAGAACAGCGGCGCGAACAGCAACGTCAGTTTCTGACGATTCTGGGGTTATCGGCGGTTCTGATGGGATTGATTCTCCTCGTAGTCCATCTGCGTATTGCCGGGATAATCGATCACCAGCAATCCCGTAACCGTTTCCTGCAGGCAGAAATTGGCCAGGTAGAAAAACAGATCAAGGAAATCGATCAGCTCGAAAAAGACAAGCAACGTCTGCTTGCCCGCATGGAAGTCATCCAGGAGCTGCAACGTAACCGTCCGGAAGTGGTGCACCTGTTCGATGAGATCGCACGCATTATTCCGGATGGAATACATTTAAACAGTCTGAAACAGTCTGGTGACCAGCTGGTTCTCGATGGGGTAGCCCAGTCCAATGCCCGGGTTTCGGCGTTTATGCGCAATATCGAGGGTTCCGACTGGCTGGCTGACCCCCGGCTGGAAGTGATTGAGAAAAAAGGTAAAGGAAATCAGCGAGACAGTGCCCGATCGTTTGTTCTGCATCTGTCACAGGTCAGAAAAGACACCGGCAATGAGAATCAGTAAAAATGAAAGATTTGGATTTAAGCGAACTTGACCTCAGTACCATCGGTTCCTGGCCGTCCGCGGTCAAGGCGGCCGTGGTTGTGG
The DNA here is from genome assembly GCF_046483665.1 of Thiohalophilus sp. GTDB lineage: Bacteria > Pseudomonadota > Gammaproteobacteria > UBA6429 > Thiohalophilaceae > Thiohalophilus. The sequence continues at coordinate 20,615 of NZ_JAWOCR010000002.1, forward strand.
TTATGTGCCTGATTGTACTGGGAGCCGGCTATTTTTTGCACATCCAGAACAAGCTCGATGAGCTGGAACGGATTCAGGCCCAGGAGAATTCACTCAAGAGCGAATTCGAAAAGAAGCAGGCCAAGGCCGCCAACCTGGACGCCTATAAAAAACAGATGAAGGAAATGGAAGAGTCCTTCGGTACCATGTTGAGGCAGCTGCCTAGCAAGACGGAAGTGGATGATCTGTTGATCGATATTTCCCAGACCGGACTCGGTAGCGGCATTGAATTTGAACTCTTCAAGCCGCAGTCGGAAAGGCAGATCGACTTTTATGCTGAATTGCCGATTCAGATCAGCATGCTGGGGGGGTACCACCAGTTTGGCCGGTTCGTCAGTGGCGTCGCCGCCCTGCCACGCATCGTCACACTGCATAATATCAATCTTTCCAGTGATAAAGATGGCAATCTGAAGATGGATGTGACGGCCAAGACCTATCGTTATCTTGATGAAGAAGAGCTGGCAGCGGCACGGGCCAAGAACAGGAAACGGAAGCGATAGAATTGATCGCCGGATACGAAAAAATGCTGAAAAATAAAATGACAAAATTCGGTCTGTTAAGCGTGATGGCACTGCTTATTACAGCATGCGGTGGGCCGGAACATGCCGACCTGCAAGAATATGTGCAGCAGGTCAAGGACAAGAAAAAAGGTCGAATTGATCCTTTGCCAGAAGTGAAACCATACAAAACCTTTACCTATGTTCCTGAGGATATGCGCGATCCATTTGTTCCGTTCATTCAGGAAACCGTACAGGAAAGTCCGTTAAATTCGGATTTGCAACCCGATACCAACCGCAAGCGCGAAGCGCTGGAGCAATTTTCTCTGGACTCTCTGGTGTTTGTCGGACACCTGGAAAAAGACGGGGTGTTATGGGGGCTGATCTCAGCACCGGACTCAACCGTATACAGGGTCAGAGAAGGTAACTATATCGGCCAGAATTATGGCGAAATACAGGAAATTTCCGAGACGCAAATTCTGATTGAGGAAATTGTATCTGACGGAAGTGGTGGCTGGATTGAAAGAGAAGCGTCCCTGTCGCTGGAAAGCGAATAAAACGGGCTGTGTACAATTTTTGGAGTAGAACCATGATCAAGCACAATGGTTACGCAAGCGGAATCATCAAAAGCACCGGCATGTTAGCGGTGATGTTGCTGATGTTCCTTGCCTCGACACAGGCACAGGCACTAAATAGCCTGAGCGATATCAGTTATACAACTTTGCCCGGCGACAAAGTCCAGATCAAGTTGAAACTGGACAAGGCACTGGATGTCGAGCCAGCCAGCTTTTCCATCGACAATCCGGCGCGCATCGCCTTCGACTTGCCGGATACCAGACTGAACCTGAGTGAGCGAAAAACAGATATCGGTATCGGCGTAGCCCGCAGCGTGAGCACGGCGGAAGCCGGTGGGCGGACCCGTGTCGTACTGAATCTGTCCGAACTTGTAGGCTACAGCACGGTACTGGAAGGTAATGATGTAGTCATTACTCTGAATGAATCCGGTGAAACACAGTTTTCCCGGGCAGCTGACTCACGCAGCGAGACACTCGAAGGTCGACAGGCGTCGGTCAATGTCCTGGATCTGGATTTCCGACGTGGTGAGGCGGGCGAGGGCCGGGTGGAAATGACCCTGGCGGATCCGAACACCGCCGTGGATATGAAACGTCGCGGCAGCCAGGTGGTGGTGACATTAAAAAACAGCGCGCTGGATGAAGAACTGGAGCGGCGGATCGATGTGCTGGATTTCGCGACGCCGGTCAGTACTGTGGATGCCTTCAATCAGGGAGATGATACTCGTGTCATCATTAATACCAAGGATGAATTCGAACACATCGCCTATCAGGCCGATCAGAAACTGACCATCGATATCAAACCGGTTGTCAAAGAGAAAGAAGAGGATCGGCCCCGTCGTCGCCAGGAATATACCGGCGAGAAACTGTCGCTCAATTTCCAGAACATCGAAGTACGAGCCGTCCTGCAGATGATTGCTGATTTTACCGGGATCAATATGGTGACCAGCGATACGGTCTCCGGCAACGTGACCCTGCGGCTGAAAAATGTGCCCTGGGACCAGGCGCTGGATTTGATCCTGAAGACCAAGGGGCTGGACAAGCGTGAGAATGGCAATGTCATGTTGATCGCGCCGGCTGAAGAAATCGCGGCACGGGAAAAAATGGAGCTGGAAGCCAGCAAGCAGGTTGAAGCGCTGGCACCGCTCATCAGCGAAACGATCCAGGTCAATTATGCCAAGGCCTCGGAAATGGCGTCTTTGCTGAAGACCCAGGACAGCGAATTTTTGTCTGAGAGAGGTAATGTGACCGTTGACGAACGGACCAACAAACTCCTGGTACAGGAAACAGCGGAACGTATCGATGCGATCATTGCCCTGGTTGACGAGCTGGATGTTGCGGTACGTCAGGTACTGATCGAATCGCGCATCGTGCTGGCCAGCACCAACTTCAGCAAGGAAGTAGGGGTGCGTTTCGGAGTCTCGCGTGATTATACGGGAACAGATGGTCGTGAGAGAGCCACGTCGGGCAATCTCAACGCGGTAGATGATCTGATTAACAACAATACCCTCACCTCACCGGATCGCTGGAATGTCAATTTGCCGGCGGCCAGTTCCACAGCAGGCAGTATTGGGCTGGCACTGGCCAAACTGCCGTTCGGCACGCTGGTGGAACTGGAGCTGTCCGCGGCCCAGGCCGAAGGTGAAACCGAGATTGTCTCCAGTCCCAGGGTGATAACTTCCAATCAGCAAGAAGCGGTGATCGAATCAGGTCAGGAAATTCCCTATCAGGAGGCGAGTTCCAGCGGGGCGACCAGTGTTTCGTTTAAAAAGGCCGTACTGAGTCTGACGGTGACCCCGCAAATCACTCCGGATGACCGGATTATCATGGATCTGGAAGTGAAAAGTGATAATCCGGACTTCGGTAACCTGGTGCTGGGGGTTCCGCCTATCAACACCCAGAATGTGCAAACCCAGGTGCTGATCAATAATGGTGAAACCATTGTGCTGGGCGGGGTCTACGAGCAGACCAAGAGCAATACCATCAACCGGGTTCCCTTCTTCGGTGACTTGCCAATCGTTGGCGCTTTGTTCAGAAGCAAATCGGAAATTGACGAAAAGGATGAGCTGTTGATCTTCGTGACCCCGAAGATCATCAAGGAAGATATGCAGATCTAGTGAACACCGTCGGTGCCGCAACAGCCGTTGCAGCGCCGGCGGTTTTACCTGTTTCGCACCCGTTATGCCTGCAATCAATAACATCTTCCTGATTGGCCTGATGGGGGCGGGTAAGACCACGATTGGGCGCCAGCTGGCCCAGGCGCTGGGTAAGGAATTCATCGACAGCGATCACGAGATCGAGAACCGCACCGGTGTCAATATCCCCCTGATTTTTGAGCTCGAAGGTGAACAGGGATTTCGCGAGCGCGAGGCAGCGGTCATTGACGACCTGACTGCGCGGGATAATGTGGTGCTGGCCACCGGCGGCGGCGCCGTACTTTACGAGCAGAACCGGCAACACCTGAAAGAGCGTGGCACGGTAATTTATCTGCAGGCCCGCGTCGGACAGTTACTGGAACGAACTCACAAGGACAAGAACCGCCCGCTGTTACAGACCGCCGATCCCGAAGCCCGTTTACAGGCCCTGTTAACGGA
>NZ_JAWOCR010000033.1:0-30567 GCF_046483665.1 Thiohalophilus sp.
AGAAAATATTACGTCAAGGAACACACTCACCGCTTTGACGGCTATAATGTGCGGTCATTTTGCAACCGATACACAAGCAGCGGATATGACGGCAGAAAAAACTTCCTCGCAAGACGGGACCCGTCTTCAGACCGGCAAACGGCCTGTCAACGACAAACCGTTACGTTCCCGGGTTAAACTGTTTGGCAATATCCTCGGGCAGATTCTGCAGGAACATGCCGGGGAAAAGGTCTTCAATGCAGTGGAAACCCTGCGCAAGGGCCATATCAGCCTGCGCAACGTGGACAATCCGAAAAAACGGCACAAACTGGCCAGGTACACCGCCACACTGGACGCCGATACCCTGACCCATGTGGTGAGGGCCTTTGCCATCTATTTCAGCCTGGTCAATATTGCCGAAGAATCCTTCCAGCATCGCCTGCGCCGGCGCGACGCCGGCAAGACCGGTCCCAAGTGGAAAGGCTCCTATCACGCTATATTAAAGGAGCTCAAAGGCGACAGTATCGAACCGGGGCAGGTCCAGACCCTGCTGGATCGCCTGGCCTATATTCCGGTCTTTACCGCTCACCCGACAGAAGCCAAGCGCCGGACCATCCTCGAGGCATTGCGTCGGATCTTCGTCATCAGTGAAGAGCTGGATATTCCGGGACTGACCCTCAACCAGCGCGAAGAGATTCACGAAAAGCTACGCCGTCACATTCGTATTCTTTACAAGACCAATGAAGTGCGGGTAGACAAACCGCAGGTCCTCGATGAGGTCAAAAACGGACTGTATTACTTCAAGGAGTCCCTGTTTGACGCGGTGCCCGATACTTACCGCAACCTGGAAAAGTCTCTTAACCATATTTATGGCACCGACCACGGTGTCAGCGTACCAAGCTTTATTCGCTTCGGTTCCTGGATTGGTGGCGATCGCGATGGGAATCCCTTCGTCAAGCCGCAGACGACCATCAAGGCCGTCAACATGATGGCCCGGGCCGCGGTGGAAGAATATTTCGAACGGGTACGGGGCCTGACCCGCACCCTGACCCACTCCTCGCAGTTGTGCGAGCCGAATACTGCGTTCAATGACAGTCTGCAGCAGGACGAACAACGTTATCCACACATCTATACCGATAACCCGGGTCGCTTCAAGCAGGAGCCCTATCGTCGCAAGCTGTTCATCATGCAAAAGCGTCTGCTGGCCACACTGGACAAGCTGCAATCTCGTATTGACGACGCCGAGCACGTTGGCCTGGGGTGCGGCTATGTCAACGAGCACGAATTACTGGCGGATCTTTATCTGATTCGCGATTCGCTCATCAGTCACGACGACGCGATCATCGCCGACGGTGAACTGCAAAACCTCATCCGCCTGGTGGAAACCTTCGGGTTTTATCTGGCCCACCTGGATATTCGCCAGGAATCGACCATACATACTGACACCGTCAGCGAAGTCATTCACCAGCTGGACGGCAGCGATTATTCAGCCCTGGACGAAAATGGCCGGCTGAACAAACTGGCCGAATTGATCCGCCAGGATAGCGCACCGCAAGTTGACCTCGAGCCCTTGTCGGAAACGAGTAGCGAGACTGTCGAAGTCTTTCAGGTCATGGCCCGGCTGCGGGAGGAAGTCAGCCCGCATGCCTTCGGTACCTATGTCATTTCCATGACCCACCAGGCCAGTCACGTGATGGAAGTCATGTTCCTCGGCTGGCTGGCCGGCCTGTCCGGTTACAAAGACGAAGTCCCTTTTTGCCATATTCATATCTCTCCGCTGTTCGAAACCGTCAACGATCTGGCTCATATCGAACCTGTGATGAACAGATTGCTGGATATCCCGACCTACACCGAACTGCTCAATGCTTCCGGAAATACCCAGGAAGTCATGCTGGGGTACTCTGACTCCTGCAAGGACGGGGGGATTCTTGCTTCAACCTGGAACCTGTATCAGGCGCAACAACAGATCACGGCCCTGACCCAGCAACGCGGCATCAAGCTGCGTATGTTCCACGGTCGCGGTGGCACCATGGGACGTGGCGGCGGTCCGACCCACGATTCCATCCTGTCCCAACCGACCGGCACCGTACACGGCGAGATCAAGTTCACCGAACAGGGTGAAGTACTCTCTTATAAATACAGCAACCAGGAAACCGCCGTTTACGAGCTGACCATGGGTATCACCGGACTGCTCAAGGCGAGCCGCAACCTGATCGAACCACCGCCGGCGGACAATCCCGAATATCTGGATATCATGGCGGAACTGGCCGCGACCGGCGAAAAACACTATCGGGAACTGACCGATAATACCTCCGGCTTCCTTGATTATTTCTACGAAGCCACCCCGGTATCGGAGATCGGACTGCTTAACATCGGCTCGCGCCCCTCGCACCGCAAGAAAACCGATCGCTCCAAGGAATCGGTGCGCGCCATCGCGTGGGTCTTTGGCTGGGCCCAGTCTCGCCATACTATCCCGGCATGGTACGGCATCGGCATGGCACTGGAGAAATGGGTCGGTCGCAGCCCGGAGAAACTGCAAAAACTCCAGGAGATGTACCGGAACTGGCCTTTCTTCAGCGCTTTGTTAAGCAATACCCAGATGTCCCTGTTCAAGGGTGACATGCATATCGCCCAGGACTATGCCAGCCTGTGCAAAGATCCGGATACTGCCAGAACTATTTACAACATGATCAACGGGGAATATAACCGCACCCGCCTGCGCGTTCTCGAAGCTGCTCGCCTGCAGGAACTGATGGCCGAAACACCCAATCTCGCTCTCTCACTCAAACGCCGTAACCCCTACCTGGATCCCCTCAACCAGATCCAGCGCATCCTTATCGAACGTTTTCGCGATGAAACGTTCAGCGAGGAAGAACGTAACCAGTGGCTCAACCCGCTACTGCGCAGCATCAACGCCATCGCCGCGGGAATGCGCAATACTGGTTAATACAAGATATTCAACGCAGAGGCGCCGAGGAACGCAGAGAAGAAAACATTAATTATTTACTCTCGCAAAGACGCCAAGATGCAGAGAAATATACACTATTTTATTTCCAGCGGCTCTGCGTCATTGCGAGAGATAATATGTCCCACGCAATATTTCCGACAGTCGCCAGATTACAGTGATAATAGTCTTCGTAACAGGAGATATGTACTGAGTATTGAATCAATACCGTAGCATCATGATTAAAAATCCAAAACTCAACATTAAAAATTATCTCTTTGCGTCCTCTACGCCTCTGCGTTGAGAGTTTTCAAAATAAAAAGGGCCGGTAAACCGGCCCTTTGCATGATCAAGTTTCTTGCTAACAAGCTTACGGACGGAGGTAGGCGTAGCCCTGTTCCTGCAGTTCGACTATCCGGGCAACACCACCGGGAACCACTTCGACACCCTTGGCCAGGGCAGGCTTTTTACCTTTTTTGCTTTCGATCTTGGCCAGGGTATTGGCACAGGCATTGAAGTTGATATTCTGCATTGCCATGCTTTCAACCCGATCGGCATTATCGCCGTTTTTGGAAAGCAGGCCGAGTCCCGGCCCATAGGCGACAATCTGCACATCAACATTATCCATTCCGTACGCTTTTTGCAGATTTGCCGCATTATTCAGGGCAATTTTCTGGGTACGGGGATCATCCGTGCTGACCTGAATGATCACTTTGTGTTCCGCATCAATCGACCCCGCCAGGGCACTCTGACCCAGAAACAGCGTAGCAAGTACAGCTGAAACCATTCCGTTTTTTGCAATATTCATCATTTTACACATACCATTCTCCTTACAGCTCTATGTCATCTTGAGTTATATCGTTATTATATAATGAACGACGCGGGGTAAACCGGTGTCGTTTTCAGGATAGTGAGCATTCCACCAGCCACTTTTCAAAACATTACCTTTAAGTGCAAGCCAATGCAAGCTGCCAACGGGCAACCCTACCCTAAAACAGTTTATTAAAGGCTGTTTTCCTGCTCACTGAAAACCAATGCCTTGAACCTTCGGTAGTTAACTTTTTTCTGACTCGCCAGAAATGAACGCAGAGAACGATGAGTTATCATTGATCATTCATTTATGGACAATATCACCGATAGAACCATGCTCCACAGACAGGACGATCAATCATATTGATTATATATTCTTCTTTGCGTTCTCTGTGTCTCCGCGTGACGTACAGGGACGTAGTAATGTCGCGGGAGGCAGGAAGCCGGGAGCGACCCTCTGCGTTATTTTCCAGTGCGCTGGAGAAGAGAATAAAAGTTTTGCAGGTCATGCTGGCATAGCCTGCGTGGCTTTTTGTTGGAGGCAGTTACTTGCGCTTGTCAGGTAGCGCTGCGCGCAACCTGACCTACAGTTACTAGCGGCTAGTTACTAGCCGCTAGTAACTAGTACCTGCTCAAACGCCAGGTGAATTTCTGATAATCGAAATAACCTGTGGAGCGAGAACGGTATAATAGCAACGTAAGATCAGGCGACCTGAACGGGAATGGTGTTGCGGGTGTGGGTGATATCGTTGTTTTCGTCGAGATAAACGAGCCTGGGCTTGTAGCTGACCAGTTGTTTCTGATCCAGGCCAACGTAGGCGCAGATGATGATCACATCACCGGGGTTGGCCTTGTGAGCCGCGGCACCGTTGACGGAGACAATACCGGACTCATCTTCAGCGCGTATCGCATAGGTAGTAAAACGTTCGCCATTGGTGACGTTGTAGATTTCGATCTGCTCGTATTCGCGGATACCGGAAATCTCAAGCAATTTGCCGTCAATGGCGCAGGAACCTTCATACTCCAGTTCCGAGTGAGTCACCCGGGCCCGGTGCAGTTTGGCCTTCAGCATGGTGGTAATCATGTTCCAACTGTTCCTCTATCACTACGAGACGCGTTTGGGGATTTCCTATTTTAGCATGCCAAACCCGGCCTTCCTACCAGCCAAGATCTTCTTTTATAAGGTGTTTTTACACAGCTGACTTGACGGCTCCCGCCGCTTTTGCCTGACTGCCTCAAATTCGCAGGTTATCAATCAGCCGCAGCGTCCCCAGCCGGGCGGCTCCCAGCACCACCAGCGGTTCGCCGGCGACAGGGAGCCGGAGATCGGTCGCGCTGCGAATACTGACGTATTCGGGCACGAAACCCGCGGCGACCAGTTGCTCCCGGGCCTTGCTTTCCAGGGCCGAGAATGGACCCTGCCCCCCCCGAACCTGCTCAGCGACCCGCTGCAGGGCGGCAAACAGCTGCGGGGCTCGCTCTCGCTCGTCCACGCTCAACTGCTGATTGCGTGAACTCAGGGCCAGTCCGTCCGGTTCACGCCGCGTCGGCCATCCGACAATCTCCAGCGGCAAATTCAAATCCGCCGCCAGTTTGCGTACCACCAGCAATTGCTGGTAATCCTTCTCGCCAAACAGCGCCAGATCCGGCAACACCGCCTGAAACAGCTTGGTTACCACAGTCGCGACACCGGTAAAGTGGCCGGGACGTTGTCTACCTTCCAGTTCTTCGGTCAATCCGGGCACCTCAACACGGGTCACCGACTCACGTCCTTCCGGATACATGGCTTGCTCGTCGGGCGCAAAAACCGCTGACACGTTCAACTTTGACAGTGTCAGAAGATCATCGTTCAGGGAACGGGGATAACGCTGAAAATCCGCGGCATCATTAAACTGCAGCGGATTGACGAAGATACTGACCACGACCTTATCGGCCCGGCGTGCGGCCTCGCGTACCAGATCCGCATGTCCTTCATGCAGGTTACCCATGGTCGGTACAAAGGCGATCCGCCAGCCGGCGGCGCGCCACGACAGACTGTGCTGTTGCATATCGCGGACCTGATCAAAAACCTGCATATCGAAATACTCCGCCAGGATACGAACAGGGAAACCGGCCTGGTCGGTTTATTCAGCCTGCTTGCACCGGTAAATATCATAGACCCGCCGGCCATCCTCAATGTCGGAGATAGCGACAATCGTGTCCCCCTGGATATCCGCCGCGTTATTGCGGGCCAGGATTTCCAGTTCCTGTTGCATCGCCTCACGCTTGCGTTCTATGCCGGCCACGGTGGACTTGACCGACACAGTGGTCTTGCCCAGACGCTCGCAGTTCTGGACATGCTGCTTTTCCACCACTCTGACCTGATCACCGGCCGAATCCAGTTTGACCCAGGTACAACCCTGCAAAACAACCAGTGTTAAAACGATGAGTAATTTTTTCATCTCGACCTCCGGGTACTTGTACGTTATTGATAGCTTTGTGACGGTTGCGGAAACTCGCCGGATTTAACCTGACGCACGTACTCCGCAATCGCCTCCTGAATGCCCTTGCCCGGCCCCGCTTCACGGAGAAAATCGCGCACAAAACGCGGTCGCTTACCCGGGGTAATGCCCAGTAAATCATAGATCACCAGCACCTGGCCGTCGCAGCCGGCACCGGCACCAATGCCAATCGTTGGAATGGAGACCGATTCGGTGATCTGGATCGCCAGTTGCCGGGGAATGCATTCGAGAACCAGCAACGCGGCACCGGCCTGCTCCAGAGCCAGGGCATCCTCGATCATCTGTCGGGCCGCCTCGGCCTCGCGTCCCTGAACCCTGTAACCCTCCGGCCCGACTACCGACTGGGGCAATAACCCCAGGTGACCGCATACGGGCACCCCGTTGTCGACCAGATGGCGTATCCGACTGAGTAGTGGACCACCGCCTTCAAGTTTGACCATGTCGGCACCGGCGCCCAGCAAGGCCCGTCCATTTTCCAGCGCTCCGGCGTCATGGGCATAACTTTGATACGGCATGTCGGCGATCAGCAGCGCCCGCTGCCGGGCCCTTGCCACATGGGAGGTATGATAAATCATGTCCGCCATATTTACCGCTCGCGTGGAGTCATGGCCCTGGACCACCATCCCCAGCGAATCGCCTACCAGTAATACATCCACGCCCGCCTGTTCGCACTGCGAGGTCATGCTCGCATCATAGGCTGTCAGAACCGCGATCTTCTCGCCACGCTGTTTCATGACGCGTAAATCTTCGACCGTTAACGCTGGTTCACTGGCTGGACTCATAATTCCAGAGGTCCGGGGTTGAAATAATGGCGACCGCTGCGAATCTTGCTGATCTGATCCAGCAACAATTCGTAATCCTGGGCCTTGTTGGCAAAATCGATCTCGGCAGCATTGACGATCAACAGGGGCGATGCATGGTAATCATGGAAAAATGCCATGTAACTTTCACTCAAGCGATGCAGATAGTTGGGTTCCAGACTGCGTTCGTAAGGACGACCGCGCTCGGCAATGCGTTTACGCAGAACTTCCACCGGGGCCTGCAGATAGACCACCAGATCCGGTTGCGGGCCGCTCACGGCCATGTGTTGATATACTTGATCATAGAGTTTGAATTCTTCAGCATCCAGGGTCAGCTCGGCGAACAACCGATCCTTCTCCATCAGGAAGTCTGCTACCCTGACCGGGGCGAACATATCGCTCTGTTGCAGTTCCTGGATCTGGCGCACCCGTTGAAACAGGAAAAACAGCTGGGTTTGCAGCGCCACCCCCCGCGGGTTGTCATAGAAGCGTTCCAGAAACGGATTTTCATCCGCCCCCTCCAGAACCAGGTCCGAGCCGAAAGACTCTGCCATGCGTCGCGCCAGGGTAGTCTTGCCCACCCCGATCGGCCCTTCCACCACAATGTAACTGAGAGAACCGCTATCACGCATCTGGCAGACGCTCCGGCCGATCCGCCGCGACCCCTGGCAATAGCGACTGCAGCGATCCGTGACCCGGAATAACAAAATCCGGCGTCACAATCTCCTGCAACGGGAACAATACAAACGCCCGCTTGCTGATCCCCGGGTGCGGAATGGTTAAACGTTGATCGTTGATCGTTTCCTCGCCATAGAGTAACACATCCAGATCCAGGGTCCGGGGCCCCCAGCGTTGTACTCCGCGTTGCCGTCCATGGGCCTGCTCAATGGCCTGCAGGGCGTCCAGCAGGGCATGGGGAGAAAGCCGGGTCTGTAGCGCCGCCACGGCATTGATATAGTCCGGCTGCTCGGCCGGCCCCATCGGGCGGGATCGATACAGGGGGGATACTGCAAGCAAGGTAGTCCCTTCCATCCGGTCCAGCTCCGCTATGGCCCGACTCACCTGTGCGAGCGGATCACCGAGGTTGCTGCCCAGGGCAATATACGTGGTGATCATGTGCGTTTTTTCCGGCGCCGCCGACCCCGTTTGCTCTTGCCGGGAGAGACTGCCTGCAGCATCTCGCGCTGGTTTTTTTCGTCGGCTTCCTGAAACTGTGTCCACCAGTCGCACAATTCCTGTAACGGCTCACCGGCCTGGTGGCGCAGCAACAAAAAATCATAGCCGGCACGAAACCGGGGAGACTCCAGCAAGCGCACTGCCCGCTTGCCCTGGCGCCGCGAAAGACGCGCCTGCATCAGCCAGGTTTCTTTCATCGGCAGACCAAACCGTTTGGGAATGGTAATGTGGCGATTCTGTTCCTGTACCACTTCGCCGGCCGACTGTTGCAGGGCCTGCAGTTCGCTCTCGTCCTGTTCCTGTAAACGCTGTGCCTGTTGGCGGACCACCGGCCACAACAATACGCCAAACAAAAAGAACGGCGTGACCGGCTTGTCATCCTGAATTCGGCGATCCGTATTCAGCAGACCGGCCTCGATAAAGCGCCGGGTATAACCGTCATCGGCTTGCATCAGGCCGGCCGTCTGCGGGAACAGGTAGCGGAATATATTGTAGTGCACTAACAGTTCGAACGCCCGGATCCCGTAGCCGCTCATAAACAGTTTCAGCACTTCCTCGAACAGTCGCGCCGGGGGCACATCCAGCAGGCGCTCGCCATGAAGGGCAAACTGCTGTTCCAGCTGCGAATCAAGGCTGAAACCCAGTTTGGCAGCAAAACGCAGCGCCCGCAGCAGGCGAACCGGATCTTCCTGAATGCGTACGCCGGGATCGCCGATCATCCTCAATCGGCGCTGTTCCAGATCAGTCAGCCCGCCGGTGTAATCGACCAGGGAAAAATCCTCGATATTGTAATACAACGCGTTGACGGTAAAATCGCGCCGGAAGGCATCCTCTTCCAGCGAACCGAACACGTTATCCCGCAGAATCATCCCGTCGGTCATTACACCGTCTTCATCGCCGTCGCGGTGCTGGGCCCGGAAAGTGGCTACTTCGATGATATCCCGGCCAAAGTGCACATGCGCCAGACGAAAACGCCGGCCGATCAGGCGGCAATTGCGAAACAGCTTTTTGACCTCATCCGGCGTGGCGTCCGTTGCCACGTCGAAATCCTTGGGCCGATGGCGCAGCAGCAGATCGCGTACCCCGCCGCCCACCAGATAGGCCGCATAACCGGCCTTTTTCAGGCGATAGAGTACCTTGAGGGCATATTCACTGATATCGGCCCGGGAGACGGAATGCTCGGCACGTGGAATGATTTCTGGCTGCAATGGCGAGTGGCTCGTAATCTATTAATTATTAAAGCAATTTAATCAGCGCCCGATAATAACAAAAAATCGGCATAACCATGTATTTTTTGCTGCCCTGTCACCGTTACAGGGTTTTGTCGCACACACGGGAGATAAAAATGACGACATTCACACGCCCCTTGCTGATCGCTTCACTACTGGGTTTGAGTCTCAATGCCACGGCCCTGCCCTTTGCCACCTACGAGGCCCGTTCGGCCGGGATGGGCACCACCGGCGTGGCCAGCAGCAATATCGCCTCGGCCCCCTTCACCAACCCGGCCATGCTGGCCGCGCAGCGCTTCGAGGACGATTTTTCTCTCACCGCCGGGCTCGGGATCCAGGCCATCGATAACCAGAACCTGCTGGAGGATATCGAGGATTTCAGTGACGCCTATGATGCCAGTGATTTTGCCAACATGGATGCCGCCGCCAGCCGGGCCGACGGCAAGCGGCTCGATGTACTGGGCAACGGCGCCGTGAATGTCGGCTTCTCGGCGGAGAAATGGGCCGGGGCCGTCAGCACCAACCAGTATATTCAGGCCAACAGCGGTGTAGAATATGCCGGCACTAACGGTGTCGATTCCACCATCGATCTGGTCGGCCTGGAGGTCACCGAAGTGGGCGTCAGCCTGGCGCGTCAGTTCGGCCGCCTGTCTGTCGGCGTCACCCCAAAATCCCAGTCGGTCACTTCCTACGACTCTGATTCGGTTCTGCTGCGTAATGTCGACGATCTGGGTGATGTGATCGACGCCGCGACCGAAGAAGGTGAAAAGGATCACGGCGGCAGCGTGAATGTCGACATCGGCCTGGTTTACAAACTGGGGGATGAAAGCCGCTGGCAGGTCGGGGTGGTAATGCGCAATATCAGCGAACAAACCTATACCACTTCGGGCAATCGGACAGTCAAGATTGAACCCCAGACCCGCGCCGGCCTGGCCTATAACGGCGATGTCATTACCGTAGCCGTGGATTACGATCTGCAGGAAAACGATCCGCTGGTCGCCGGCAGCGACAAGACACAGATGCTGGCCGCCGGTCTCGAGGTTGATGCCTTCAACACCCTCAAGCTGCGTGCCGGTTATGTGAAAAATACCGCCGATGTCACCGGCGCCGATGATGATCGGCTCTCCGCCGGGCTGGGGGTGAACATTCTGGGTCTGCAGGTGGACGCCGCGGTCATGGGCAATGACAACAACGTGTCCGGCTTTGTGCAGATGGGATTGCAGTTCTGAGCAGTCACTCCGGTACTCTCGCAAAGACGCTGAGGCGCAAAGACAAACATATTATTTTCTCGGCGCCTTGGCGTCTCTGCGAGAGATAATCTATTCTTCAATCACGTAGGTCACGCTGGCGACAGCCTGCGTGACACTCATCCTGGCAGAGTGTCAGGTAGCGCTATGCGCAACCTGACCTACGGATTGCACGGCCGGGTTGTGACACTTTGACTCTCGCAAAGACGCAGAGCCGCAAAGACAAGCATTTTATTTTTTCTCTGCGCCCTGGCGTCTCTGCGAGAGATAATGAATTCTTCAGACACAAAAAAGCCCGGCCATTACTGGCCGGGCTTTTTTTCGGATTGCCGACAGCGTTACTGAAAGTCGGATACCAGTGCCTTGCGGGTGTCGTCGCTGACGGTGATACTGGTTGTCAGGTTTTCGTGATCGACTCCCATGTTGATTGCCGCACCGTTTTTGGCGGCGTCGATCATCGGCGGGGTGAACTCGAAACGCATGAAGTGCACGGACGAGGTCTTGGTCTCATCTTCCCGCTCCATGTCTTCATCGGCAATGGCGTACACCTTGTCCTGGCCTTCAACCTGGACCCAGACCTTGTCCTCGACACCGATAAGCCGGGACAGCGCCTTTTTACGCTCCTCTTCATCTTCATATTCGATCATGAAGGTGGCTTTGAGATTGGTGCCATCCGGAATCAAGGGGTTATAGGCATCCAGCTCGTCCTTAATCCCTTCCAGCTCAAAAATACGCTCGACCCGCAACATTTCCTGAATCTGATATTGCATGGTCAGCTTGTCTTCGAAATACAGCGTCGCATGATCGGACAGATTCACCTTGCGCGGTTTTTTATGTTCCAGCACTCTGGCGCGGAACTCCTTGCGCTGTTTGGCGTACTCCTCCAGCGACATCAGATCGTCACGTGTCAACATAGCCATCATCGAACCTCTCGAATCTATATGTGTATTCGAACAACAACAAAATAATTACAATCTCACCACCAAGACGCCAAGGCACAAAGAATTCATTAATAAACTTTAACTCTTGGTGTCTTCGTATCTTGGTGGTTTATGTTTTTGCTTTTCCTCGTCCCTCGTAACTCGTCCCTCGGCCCTGTTGCTTATATGCCGTAAGCAACCCGCAACAGGGTCATCGGGTGTTCGGGATGCGAACCGTCGCGCAGGCCGTTTTCGATCTGATGGCCGGCCATGATGCAATCACTGGTGTAGTGATCCGGCTCGGCCTGTTTGACCTTGTTGAAAACCGGTCGACAGATCTTCATCGAAATCTCGTGGTACTCCTGCTTAACAGCATAGGTCCCGTCATGGCCCGAGCAACGTTCGATCACTTCGATCTCGGTATCGGGCACCAGGTTGAGCGCATCGCGGGTCTTCATACCGATATTCTGTACCCGCTGGTGACAGGCCACGTGATAGGCGACCTTACCCAGCTTGTTGGGAAACTCGGTCTTCAGCTTGCCTTCCTTGTGGCGCAGCATCAGGTATTCAAACGGATCATAAAACGCCTGCTGGACCTTTTTGACCTGTTCGTCATCCGGAAACATCAGCGGCAGTTCCTGCTTGAACATCAGAGCGCAGGAGGGGATCGGCGCGATCAGGTCATAACCTTCATCAACTAGTTTGGCCAGAACCGGGACGTTCGCTTCCTTGGCGCGGGCAACCGATTCCAGATCGCCCAGTTCCAGCTTGGGCATGCCGCAGCATTGTTCTTTTTCAGCCAGTACCACGGGAATCCCGTTGTGTTCCAGTACCGCGACCAGATCTTCATTCATGCTGGGTTCATTACGATTGCCGTAGCAAGTGGCAAACAAAGCGACCTTGCCGCGCGTGCTGTCACCCGGCTCACCCTGCAGATCGGCGCTACCCTTGAAACGGCTGCGAAACGGCTTGCTTTCGAAACGCGGCAGTGTGGCCTCGGCATGGATGCCGGTGATCGGCTGCATCAGTTTGCGCAGCGGCCTGGTAGCATTGACCGCATTCACGGTCTGGGCAACGACCGGAATACCGGCCAGCTTGCCCACTGTATCGGTGGAAGAGAGCATCTTGTTGCGGAACGAGGTGCCCTCTTTTTTGAACTTGATAGCCTTGGCGCGCAACATCAGATGCGGAAAATCCACGTTCCATTCGTGCGGCGGCACATAAGGGCATTTGGTCATGTAGCACAAATCGCATAAATAGCAGTGCTCCACGACTTTCCAGTAATCTTCTTTGGCGACACCATCGACTTCCATCGTCTCCGATTCATCCACCAGATCAAACAACGTCGGGAACGAATGACACAGGCTGACACAACGCCGACAGCCGTGGCAGATATCAAAAACCCTTTCCAGCTCTTCGTTTAGCGCCTGCTCGTCATAGAACGACTCGCTTTGCCAATCCAGCGGGTGACGGGTTGGCGCCTCAAGACTGCCTTCGCGAACATTTGAACCGGCCATGTGAACTCCCTGTTGTTATTTCAGTGTGGGTCAATCAATGGAATTGTAAAAAAACCGGGATCAGTTACCTGATCCCGGTTTTGTCTTGCAACAACGCCGGATTATGAATCCAGGTTGTCCAGCGCCTTCTGGAAGCGGTTGGCGTGGGAACGCTCCGCCTTGGCCAGGGTTTCGAACCAGTCAGCGACTTCGTCAAAACCTTCGTCGCGAGCGGTCTTGGCCATACCCGGGTACATGTCGGTGTACTCGTGGGTTTCGCCGGCGATTGCAGCCTTCAGGTTGTCATCAGTACCGCCAATCGGCAGACCGGTCGCCGGGTCGCCAGAAGCTTCCAGGTATTCCAGATGACCGTGTGCGTGGCCGGTTTCACCTTCCGCCGTGGAGCGGAATACGGTCGCAACATCGTTGTACCCTTCTACGTCAGCCTTGGCTGCGAAGTACAGGTAACGACGGTTAGCCTGAGATTCGCCGGAGAAGGCGTCTTTCAGGCTCTGTTCAGTCTTGCTGCCTTTCAGTTCTGCCATTGTCATTTCCTCCATTATTATGGACTTGCTGAAAAAACGAAAATTTAGACTCTGTCTAAATTATGTTGAAACGATAGACCAGCCGCTTGCCTGTGTCAAGACCGAGTCTAAATCCAGTCCGTCACGGCGCCGGTTTATTTTCAATGGGGGCATTGGCGGGCAATTTAAACCGCCCGGAGCCCGTCTGTCTCGACCGGGGGTGTTTTCAACCGGGAAATGCCCCTATCATTAGGCCTGCGCCGGGGCGTCGCCCCGTGGTCGAATTGTTCAGTAGAGCCTTTGAGTATAAGAGCCGTGACCCAAAAAGACAGTAAAAAGAAAACCACTAAAAAAGCGGCTGCCAAAACCGCTTTACCCGATTTTGAAAAGTCCCTGGCCGAGCTGGAAACACTGGTGGAACGGATGGAACAGGGCGATCAGAGTCTCGATCAGTCCCTCAAGGACTTCGAACGTGGCGTGGCCCTGACGCGCCAGTGCCAGCAGGCGCTGAAAACCGCCGAGCAGAAGGTCGAACAACTTCTGCAGCAAAACGGCCAGGAAGAGCTCGTCTCCTTTGACCCGGACGACCAGTAACCCGTGAACGATATCGATATCGAACAATGGCGCCAACGCGCCGACACTGCCCTGCAGCGCTGGCTGCCCGCAGAGAAAACCCTGCCCCAGGAACTGCACCGCGCCATGCGCTATGCGATTTTCAACGGCGGCAAACGGATTCGCCCGATTCTGACCTATGCGGCGGGTCATGCGCTCTCGCTCGAGGCCCAATCCCTGGATGCTCCGGCCGCGGCCGTGGAACTGATTCATGCCTATTCGCTGGTGCATGACGATCTGCCGGCCATGGACGACGACGATCTGCGTCGCGGCCAGCCCACGGTGCACAGGGCATTTGACGAAGCCACGGCTATACTCTGTGGCGACGCCCTGCAATCACTGGCCTTTTTCGTCCTGGCGCGGCATCTCGATCCACAGATTCCGGCACCACAACGCCTGCAGATGGTCGAGGCGCTGGCCCTGGCCAGCGGTTCGCGGGGTATGGCCGGGGGCCAGGCAATCGACCTGGCGGCCGTGGGACAGGTTTTGAATGTGGCCGAGCTGGAGAATATGCATGTTCACAAGACCGGTGCCCTGATCCGCGCCAGTGTCAAACTGGGGGCCCTGTGCCACCCCGATATAGACGAGCGCCTCCTCGGGCAACTGGATCACTACGCCAAATGCATCGGTCTGGCTTTTCAGATCCAGGATGACGTGCTGGATGTGGAAGGCGATACTGAAACCCTGGGCAAGTCCCATGGCGCAGATCTGGCCCTCAACAAACCGACCTACCCGGCCCTCCTCGGCCTGGACGATTCCAAGCGTCTCGCCAATCAACTGATTGATGACGCTCTGCACAGCCTGGCCGAATGGGATGAGGCCGCCGAACCGCTGCGCGGGATTGCCCGCTACATCGTGCAACGCCAGCATTAACAATCGCGGCACAAATGCCTGACAAGTTGCTATAATCACCTCCTTCATTCGCCACCTGGCCGCTAACCCGATACCGATGTCCGATTCTGCGCCCTACCCACTGCTGGATCAGATCCACCTGCCGGCCGATCTGCGCGAACTCGAACAATCGCAACTGGGGCCACTGGCAGAGGAATTGCGTCGCTTTCTGATCGAATCCGTTAGCCGCACCGGTGGCCATCTGGCCGCCAGCCTGGGGACCATCGAGCTGACCCTCGCTCTGCACTATGTGTACGATACCCCGGAAGATCGACTGGTCTGGGATGTCGGTCACCAGGGCTATCCGCACAAAATTCTCACCGGCCGTCGCGAAAAGATGCCGAGCCTGCGTCAAAAAGACGGCCTCAGTGGTTTTCCGCGCCGGGAAGAGAGCGAATACGATACCTTCGGCGTCGGCCACTCCAGCACCTCGGTCAGTGCCGCCCTCGGTATGGCGCTGGCCGCACGCCAGCAACACAGCGATCGCCGCACGGTGGCGGTCATCGGTGATGGCGCGCTGACCGCCGGTATGGCGTTCGAGGCGCTGAACCACGCCGGAGACATGGACGCCAACATGCTGGTGATCCTCAACGATAACGACATGTCCATCTCACCCAATGTCGGCGGATTGTCCAATCATCTGGCACGGATTCTCTCCGGCCGCCTGTATGCTTCGATGCGCGAGGGCAGCAAGAAAATGCTCAGTGTCATGCCGTCGGTCTGGGAGCTGGCGCGCCGCGCCGAGGAACACATGAAAGGCATGGTGGTGCCGGGGACCCTGTTCGAGGAGCTGGGCTTCAATTACATCGGGCCGGTGGACGGCCACGATATCAATACGCTGGTCAAGACCCTGCGCAACCTGCGCCAGCTCAAAGGCCCGCAATTTCTGCATATTGTGACCAAAAAGGGCAAGGGTTATGCGCCGGCCGAGGACAATCCCTGCACCTATCACGGGGTGCGACCGTTCGATATCGAAAGCGGCCAACCCCACGGCAGCGGGAGCAGCAGTGGTCCGACCTATACGGAAGTCTTCGGCCAGTGGCTGTGCGATATGGCGGCCGCCGACGAGCGGCTGGTCGGAATTACCCCGGCCATGCGCGAGGGCT
The DNA here is from genome assembly GCF_046483665.1 of Thiohalophilus sp. GTDB lineage: Bacteria > Pseudomonadota > Gammaproteobacteria > UBA6429 > Thiohalophilaceae > Thiohalophilus. The sequence goes on from NZ_JAWOCR010000033.1 coordinate 16,236, forward strand.
CGGGACTGGTCGGCTTCGCCGAACAATATCCGGACCGTTACTTTGATGTGGGCATTGCCGAGCAGCATGCGGTGACCCTCGCCGGTGGTATGGCAGCCGACGGAATGAAACCGGTGGTCGCCATCTACTCCACCTTTTTACAGCGGGCCTACGACCAGCTCATCCACGATATCGCGATTCAGAACCTGCCCGTGCTGTTCGCTATCGACCGGGCCGGCATTGTCGGTCCCGACGGCGCCACCCATGCCGGCAGTTTCGACCTGAGTTATCTGCGCGCTATCCCTAACCTGACCGTGATGGCCCCGGCCGATGAAAACGAGTGCCGCCAGATGTTAAGTACCGGTTTCCAGCTGGCCGGTCCAGCCGCCGTGCGCTACCCACGCGGTACCGGGATGGGCGTGGCGGTGGAACCCTCGCTGGAACCGCTGGAAGTGGGTCGCGGTGAGCGGCGCCGCGAGGGGAAACGGGTGGCCATCCTTTCCTTCGGCACCCTGCTGGATAACGCCCTGGCCGCCGCCGAAAAACTGGATGCCAGTGTGGCCAATATGCGTTTTATCAAGCCACTGGATACCGAACTGTTGCAACAACTGGCCAGCAACCATGACCTGCTGGTGACGCTGGAAGACAACGCCATTGATGGCGGTGCCGGCAGCGCGGTGAGTCAGTGGCTGTCCGAACAACCCCACCCGATATCGGTATTACACCTGGGTCTGCCCGATAGCTTTCTGGAACACGGCAGCCGCGACCAGTTACTCGCCGAGGCGGGACTGGATACAGATGGTATAATCCGTGCCATTACCGAGGTACTGGGCGAACAGCCCCTTGCCAAACACGCGACACTCGCGTAAAGTCCTACTCAATCACTCAGGTATTACCATGGCGTCACGCTATACCATGACCATTGTCACCGATTTCGCCGCGGCCCATTATCTGCGCGATTATGAAGGTGTTTGTAACCGCCTTCATGGCCATAACTGGAAAGTCGAAGTGCATGTGCAGGCCAGCAGCCTGGACAAGGTTGGCATGGGCATGGACTTCAAGGACATCAAGAACGCCACCCGCGAATTGCTGGGCGGACTGGATCACTACAATCTGAACGATATTGCCCCGTTTGATCGTATCAACCCGACCGCTGAAAACATCGCCGCGTTCTTTTACAGCAAGCTGTCGGAATCGCTGAATTCCGACGTGGTGAAAGTGAGTGCCGTAACGATCTGGGAAACCGATCGCGCCTGCGTCACCTACACAGAGGACGAGACTTGAAATGAATGCCGTAACCGACCCCATCGAAGACGTACAGAGCAGTGCCGATACCCGCCAGATTCCGATCAACAAGGTCGGCATCAAGGACATTCGTCATCCGGTGCGGATTCGCGATCGTAACGAAGGCGAGCAACATACCGTCGCCTCGTTCAACATGTATGTCAATCTGCCGCATAACTTCAAGGGCACTCACATGTCTCGCTTCGTGGATATCCTCAATAACCACGAACGCGAGATTTCCGTGCAATCCTTCAAGGAAATGCTGGCCGAAATGGCCGAGAAACTGGAAGCCGATTCCGGCCACATCGAGATGGCTTTCCCTTACTTCATTAACAAGAAGGCCCCCATCTCCGGTGTAGAGAGCCTGATGGACTATGACGTCAGTTTCATCGGCGAAATTCACGAGGGCAAGGTCCAGATGACCCTCAAGGTCGTTGTGCCCGTCACCAGCCTCTGTCCCTGCTCAAAAAATATTTCCGACTATGGTGCGCATAACCAGCGTTCCCATGTGACGGTGGCCGCACGGATTGAGGAGTTCGTCTGGGTCGAGGAGTTAATCGAACTGGTCGAGTCAGAAGCCTCCTGCGAACTCTACGGCCTGCTCAAGCGTCCGGATGAGAAAAACGTCACCGAACGCGCCTACGACAACCCCAAGTTTGTCGAAGATATGGTCCGGGACGTCGCCGCGCGCCTGAACGCCGACAAGCGCATCAACTACTACGTGGTCGAATCCGAAAACTTCGAGTCCATCCACAACCACTCCGCCTACGCCCTGATCGAAAAAGACAAAAAGGCCTAACCAGCACACCGGTTAGTGCCGATTTTCCAGGGAGGGAATTTAAATGCGGAGGACGCGGAGTCGCGGAGGCGCAGAGATTATTTGTTGTTGATTTGCTACAGATTCGGTGTCTTATCAACTCTTCCCAGCCATCTTAGGAACACCACTGTCACTGGAATATTTAAAGAATAATTCCCTTCTCCGCGACCTCCGCGTTAATTCCCAGAGAATCGAAAAGAGGGTCACCACTTCTTTTTCAGCACCAGCCGTTCACCGTCGCGCTGCATTTCCAGCTGGCCGAGGAAAGACATGCCCAGCAGGATCACCTGGGGTGAGGCGCCTTCATGGACAATGCCGGTGACGTTGTTCAGCTGAATATCTCCGACTTTGACCCGGTCCAGGGTGACCTTGTAGGCGCGCACGACACCGTTGGCGGTGGAGACGCGAATCGGATCACCGATCACCCGAAAGTCCAGCCCCAGGCGCCGGGCCTGTGCCTCGTTCATGGAAATGGCACTTGCTCCGGTGTCGACAATAAAACTGATCGACTGGCTGTTGATACTGCCGCTGCCATAATACATACCATTCTGGCGATAGATTACCGCTTCGGGCATTTCGGGTCGGGAATAAACGGTGCTGATATGACTGCCGAGCGGATAGGTTTCCTGCTGACCATCGATCTCCAGCACGGCCTGCTCGCTGTCGGCCCGGATTAAGGTAATCCCCTGTGGCGTCGATTCGCCCGGTCGCAGTGTGTATTGTCGGCCATCCACCTTTAATATGGCCATATCACGAAACAGGCCATGTATCTGGATATCCACTGCATGGACCAGCATGCTGCCTGCCAGCAGGAGCAGGAGCAACCAGCCCTGAGGCGGCAGGTAACGCATTGCTAACGCCGCTCCAGCCGATAGCGATCACCCGTACTCTGTGTCAGATCGACAGTAACCCGATCCGGCGACCAGCCATGCACCTTGTCATGGGCTTCGACAATCACCTGTGAGATATCCTGCGAAATGGTAATTCCCGACAGGCTGCGGGTAAACGGCTGCTCGTTCACGTGCGGATGATGCAATGTCCGATGGCCCAGCACCTCGTCGTCAGGCGTAACCACGCGCCAGCCGTCGGCGTAATGCTCCCAGCCAGTATCGGCATGTCGGAGTGTCACGTCGGCGCGCCAGGTTTGCGGCCCCTGTTCAAGCAGCTCGACCTTGAGAATTTCTACCTCTGCAGCGTGCAACACTGTGCTCAGCAATAACAGGCTGATTGTGATTATTCCTTTCATAAAGCGCCTCCTGTCAGATAAATCACCAGTTGCAGTACAACCGAGGCATACACGGCTGCCAGCAGATCGTCCAGCATGATACCGATCCCCCCCGAGACACGTCGATCCAGCAAACCGATCGGCCAGGGCTTCCAGACATCGAACAGCCGAAACAGCGCGAATCCGGCCACAATCCAGATCCAGTCAAACGGTACCGCGACCATAGTCAACAAATAGCCGACGATTTCATCCCAGACAATGGCCGGATGATCGTGGACGCCCAGTCGACGCGCTGTGGCCTGACACAGGTGAATGCCTGTATATAAAAGGAATAGCGTAATCAGCAAATACGCCACCGGATTCAGGCCGCTCATCAGCAGATACACCGGAATCGCCACCAGGGTGCCGGCTGTCCCCGGGGCCTTCGGGGCCAGGCCACTGCCAAACCCCAGGCTCAACAGATGAACCGGGTTGATTAGTAAACGGGGATCGACCTTGATTCGCATTCAGTTTGACTCGTTAAAATGGCGATAGCCCTGACCGGACAGACTTTTCAGCTGGCCATCCGGTTGCTGACAGCGTATCCCGTGTTCGGTCTCGATCTGCCCGATACAGGTCAGCGGGCAATCCAGTTGCGTCGCAAGTGACCGGATATCGGCATGACGACTGGCCGCTGCGGTAAAACAGAGCTCGTAATCATCGCCGCCGATCAGCGGCAGATCGCCCAGCTCGGAATTCGCTTCAATGAATGGACGGGCCGCGGACGATAACGGCAAATCGGCGTAGTGCACTCTGGCACCGCAGTCGGCCGCCGCACACAGATGTCCGAGATCGGCCAGCAGACCATCGGAAATATCGATACAACTACTGGCGATGCCGCGAAGCGCGATGCCCGCTGCCAGCCGGGGGGGCGGCCGGTCTAGTCGGCGGCACAAAGTCTCTTTCACGACATCGCCCGCTTCCAGCCGACCCTGGGCAATCCGCAAGCCGAGCCCGGCGTCGCCCAGCGTGCCCGAAACCCAGATTTCATCGCCGGGGGCTGCGCCCTGGCGCGTCAGGGCCTCGCCGGGCGGCAGATAACCGGCGACCTGTACCGTGACAGTCAACGGGCCGCGCGTGGTATCCCCGCCCACCAGCTGCAGGTCATACTGTGCGGCCAGATCCGCCAGCCCGCGACTGAACGCGGCCAGCCAGTCTTCATCGTTATGTTCAAGTGTCAGCGCGAGTGTCAGCCAGGCCGGCTCGGCTCCCATCGCTGCCAGATCACTGAGATTTACCGCCAGCGCCTTCCAGCCAAGGTCATAAGGTTCGGTATCGAATGGAAAATGCACCCCCGCCACCAGCGTATCAATGGCGATCGCCAATTGCTGACCGGCCGGTGGATCGATCACCGCCGCATCATCACCAATCCCCAGCACCACATCCTTGCGCCCGGGCGTGGCCTGTGCGAAGTAACGGGCGATAATGTCAAATTCAGTCAGAGGCATGGGAACTGTTCTGGTTAGAAAAACCTTCAACGCAGAGGCGCCAAGAACCGCAAAGGTAGAATATTTTTAGTGCGTATTTCTAATACCGCATGTTTGTTTCACCATATAAAACAAGCGAACAACTCTACCTCTGATTATCAATAATACTTCTTAATCGAGTAATTTAGAATTCTTTACTCTGCGCCCTTTGCGTCTTTGCGCCTCTGCGTCGGGTTTTACTTCCGTTTATGGGCCTGCATTTCGATGCCGCGCAGTTCGGCGGCGAGTTTGTCCATGACACTATTAATGAATTTGTGGCTGGCTTCGGCGCCGAAGGTTTTGGTCAGTTCGACGGCTTCGTTGATGATCACGCGATAGGGCACTTCCGGTTTAAAGCTGAGTTCAAAGGCACCCAGGCGCAGAACGGCTTTTTCGACCGGATCGATTTCGTCGTAGGGGCGTGTAATGTAGGCCGTAATGGATTGATCGAGCTGCTCACTATGTTCGGCGACACCGTTACTCAGCTCGCGAAAATAGGCTTCGTCTACATTACGCATTTGCTCATCAACCGCATACTGGCTGATGATCCTGTCAATTGTGTTGCCGGACATCTGCCACTCATACAGGCTCTGCATGGCAAGACGCCGGGCACGACTACGGGGATTGGGTTTCATCGAGGCTACAGATTCTTCAGCAGGTTGACCATCTCGATGGCCGACATGGCCGCCTCGGCGCCCTTGTTACCGGCCTTGGTGCCGGCCCGCTCGATGGCCTGCTCGATGGTATCCACAGTCAGCACACCAAAGGCCACCGGCACATCGTGCTGCAGCATGACCGAGGAGATGCCCTTGACACATTCGCCGGCGACATAATCAAAATGGGGGGTCCCGCCGCGAATCACTGCACCCAGCGCGATAATCGCATCATAGTTTTTGCCCTGCGCCATGCGCTGTACAACCAGTGGTAATTCATAGGCCCCCGGCACACGCACGATTTCGATATCGCTTTCACTGCCGCCATGGCGGGTGATGGTATCGACGGCGCCATTCAGCAGGCTCTCAACAACAAAGCTGTTAAAACGCGCCACGGCCAGCCCGAAACGCGCTCCTTTGACAACCAGCTCTCCTTCCACAGTTTTCATCGTCATTGTACTTTCCTGTTATTCCCCGTAAACGTATTCCAGCACTTCCAGACCAAAGCCGGAAAGGGCATGCATTTTTTTCGGTGCACTCAGTACGCGCATTTTCTTCACGCCGAGATCCGTGAGAATCTGTGCACCGATCCCGTAAGTACGCAGATCCTCGCCCGATTCATAGTGGGGCAGATCATGGCCCTGGTCCTGTTCATTATACTGTTTAATATGCGACACAAGGGTTTCTGACTCTTCGGCCAGGCGCAGGATAATCACTACGCCCTCCCCTTCATCGGCAATACGCTGCATGGCATCACCCAGCGGCCAGCCGCAATCGTCACGCTGGCTGCCGAAAATATCACACAGGGTATCTTCCACATGCACACGGACCAGCACCGGTTTTTTGGGATCCAGATCCCCCCTGACCAGGGCCAGATGGACCTGCTGATCGATGCTGTTGCGATAGGCATACAGATGAAAGTCACCGTGGCGGGTCGGCATGTTACAGGTGGCCGCCCGCTCGACGGTTTTTTCGTTACGCATGCGATACTCGATCAGGTCAGCAATGGTCCCGATTTTCAGATTGTGTTCAGCGGCAAATTTTTCCAGATCCGGACGCCGGGCCATGCTGCCGTCTTCATTGAGAATCTCGACAATGACCGAGGCCGCCTCCAGCCCTGCCATGCGCGCCAGATCACAACCCGCTTCAGTATGCCCCGCCCGGGTCAGCACCCCACCCGGCTGGGCCATGAGGGGGAAGACATGACCGGGCTGGACCAGATCCGAGGGTTTGGCATCGGGGGCCACAGCGGTCTGGATCGTGACAGAACGATCCGCGGCGGAAATGCCGGTCGTGACGCCTTCCGCGGCTTCGATCGAAACAGTGAACGCCGTGGCGTGGGCTTCGCGATTCTCCGTGACCATCGGCGGCAGGCGTAGCCGCTCGCAGCGTTCCTTGCTCAGGGTCAGGCATATCAGGCCGCGGCCGTATTTGGCCATAAAATTGATCGCCTCAGGCGTCACTTTTTCCGCAGCAATGATCAGATCGCCTTCGTTCTCGCGATCTTCATCGTCCATCAGGATCACCATTTTGCCCTGACGGATATCCTCGATAATCTCTTGTGTACTGTTCAGTGCCATAAATCCTACTTGATAAAACCATGCTCGGCGAGCAACGCTTCGGTCACACCCTGACACGATTGTGCCGCTTTATCACCCAACAGTAAACGTTCCAGATAACGGGCGATGACATCCACTTCCAGATTAACCCGCCGGCCTGTCCCAAAATGTCCCATGGTGGTTTCCACCAGTGTGTGCGGAACGATATTCAGATCAAATATCGCACCTTCCACGGCATTGACCGTCAGACTGATACCATCGACACAGATCGATCCTTTGCTCGCAATGTAACGAGCCAGTTCATCCGGCGCCCGGATACGAAATTTCACTGACCGTCCGGCATCGGATCGTTCGATCACCTCGCCGATGCCATCCACATGACCACTGACCAGATGACCACCCAGGTGAGTGGTTGGCGTCAGGGCTTTTTCCAGATTCACCGGGCTGCCGGTCTGTATATCGGCAAACGTCGTGCACGATAACGTCTCTCCCGAGACATCCGCCAGGAACCCGTCACCCGGCAATTCAACTGCTGTCAGGCAAACGCCGTTGACCGCGATGCTGTCACCGGGTGACACATCTGCAAGCGACAGTTTGCCGGTCTGAATGCGCACCCGCGCATCGGCGCCTTTGGGTTCGATCGCGGCAATCTTGCCTACTGACTGTATGATACCTGTAAACATGTTTTTCCTATATTGCCCTGTCAGGTCTTGCTTTTGTCATTTCTGCGCACAGCCGCCCCGACCGTCATTCCGGTGAAAGCCTGCCCCGGCAAGCTCCAGGCCGGGGCAGGAATCCAGTCCCGAACACAGACTGGATGCCGGGTCGAGCCCGGCATGACAAATCAGATCGTGCCATCGCTTGTCATTCCGGCGAATAGCCTGCCCCGGCATGCTCTAAGCCGGGGCCGGAATCCAGTCCCGAACGAAGACTGGGTGCCGGGTCGGGCCTGTACCGGGCCTGACCCGGTACCCGGCATGACGAACAACGTACTGGCCCCTGCTCGTCATTCCGGTGGAAACCGGAATCCAGTCTCGGACAGAGATCAAAATCACGTTGTCAGACAATTCGTGAATACAAATCCACCCAATCAGGGTTCATTGATTCTATCAATTCCAATTTCCACGTCCTTTTCCAGTTTTTAATTCCCTTTTCCCGGTTTATTGCACTTTCCATTGTCTCATGCACTTCATACCAGACGAGCCGGTGGATTTTATAGCGTTTGGTAAACCCTTCAACAACGCTATTCTTGTGCTGCCATACCCTGCCTGGCAGGTTCGATGTGACTCCCGTATACAAAGTGCCATTTCGTTTACTTGCCAGAATGTAAACACACGGTAGCTTGTCCATAAGCCTTCTCCCTGTCGAACAAATTTCTGATCGCAGTTCACCAATCCCCTGCCTCTGCCCATCATTACGGCAGCAGCTGGAATCCAGTCCCGAACGAAGACTGGATGCCGGGTCTAGCCCGGCATGACGGCCAATCTATTGCCTCTGCTTGTCATTCCGGCAGCAGCCGGAATCCAGTCCCGAACGAAGACTGGGTGCCGGGTCGGGCCTGTGCCGGTATCCGGCATGACGCTCTACCCGGCTCGTTATTCCGCGAAGATTTATTGATTTAATTCTCTTCCTTTGTGTCCTGGCGTCTTGGTGGTTAGCTTTTTGCCAACACCGCGGTGATTCGCCAGTCTTCACCAACGGCACGAATGTCCTTGATCTGCAACTGTATCCGATCGGCCATGTTTTCCAGCCCCGGCAGGTGAAACAGACCGCGGGCCGCGTCGCCGAGCAGGGTCGGGGCCATGTAGATGATTAACTCATCGACCAATCCTGTTTGTATCAATGAGCCGCCCAGAGTAGCACCGCTTTCGACGTGCAGTTCGTTGATTTCCATCTCGCCCAGTTGATCCAGTACCGCGCTCAGATCGACATTATTGTGTCCATCCTGCGGGACGGCAGTCACCACGACACCGGCTTCTTGCAGCTCTTCTCGTGCGGCCTCATCTTCACTGCAGGTCATAATCACGGTCTGACCGGGCTGTTGCAGAATTTTCGCGCCGGGAGGCGTGCTCAGGTTGGTATCCACAATCACCCGCAGGGGCTGACGTTCGGTCTGCTCCAGGCGCACGGTCATGGACGGATCGTCGGCCAGCACGGTGCCGACGCCGGTGAGGATCGCCGAGCTGCGCGCCCGCCAGTGTTGCACATCCTGGCGCGCGGCCGCGCCGGTGATCCACTGGCTCTCGCCCGAGGCCATGGCCGTGCGTCCGTCCAGGCTCATGGCCAGTTTCAGCCGCACCCAGGGACGGCCGCGCTGCATGCGCCGGATAAAGCCGGGATTGAGTTGAAAGGCCTGCGCTTCCATCAGACCGCTGTCCACGCTGATACCGGCCGCCTGCAACTGGCTGATGCCACCGCCGTCGACCTGTGAGTGGGGATCGCGCATGGCCACCACCACCCGGCTGACACCGGCCTTGATCAGCGCGTCACTGCAAGGTGGCGTGCGCCCCTGATGGCAACAGGGTTCCAGGGTGACATAGGCGGTACTGCCGCGCGCGGCATCGCCAGCCACCTTCAGGGCATGGATTTCGGCATGGGGCTCGCCGGCCCGTTCGTGCCAGCCTTCGCCGACGATGGCGTTATCCCGCACCAGCACGCAACCGACCCGGGGATTGGGATCGGTGGTATACAGTCCCCGTTCGGCCAGTTGCAGGGCACGGGCCATGTAACGGTGATCATCGGCGCTGAAGTTCATCGGGAAAGGGCTGCTTATTGTTTGTCGTCGTCATCCGGCAACAGGGATTGTTGCTGGCGTTTCATTTCCGGCGAGGGGACACTCTGAAGCTTTTCGATCTCTTCCTGGAAGGCACTGACATCCTCGAAACTGCGATACACCGAGGCAAAACGGACATAGGCAACCTGATCCAGATCGCGCAGTTCCTGCATGACCAGTTCGCCCACCTGCTTGGAGTCGATCTCGCGCTCACCCAGCGCCCGCAACTGTTTGAGGATCCGGTTCAGGGCATCCTCAATGGCATCGGTGTTGACCGGCCGCTTCTCCAGTGACCGCTGCATGCCGGCACGCAGCTTTTCCTCATCGAACGGTTCGCGGCGACCGTCGTTCTTGACCAGCCGCGGCATCACCAGTTCGGGTGTTTCAAAGGTGGTAAAGCGTTCGTGGCAACTCAGGCACTCGCGCCGCCGACGCACGGCGGCCCCCTCGCCCGCCAGGCGCGAGTCGATCACCTTGGTATCGTCGGCGCCACAGAACGGACAATGCATCGCTCAGTGCCGAGGGACGAGGGACGAGGGACGAGGAACAAAATATTTCTGTGTCATACCACTGCTTCCCGGTTCCATGAGTTATCCATATCGTCGCAATAGCCAGAAAAAATGATCAAGCCTGTGGGCGCCATTTTTCCACCTCGTCACTCGTCCCTGTTACTTGTAGACCGGATGCTTCTTGCAGAGATCCAGGACTTTCTTCTTGGTCTCGGCAATCACTTTTTCGTCGCCCTTGCTGTCGATGACATCGCACATCCAGCCGGCGAGTTCCCGGCTTTCATCTTCACCGAAACCCCGGGTGGTCGAGGCCGGGGTGCCGACCCGGATACCGCTGGTAACAAACGGCGATTGCGGATCGTTGGGCACGGCATTTTTGTTGACGGTGATGTTGGCATCGCCCAGCCAGGCATCGATGTCCTTGCCGGTCAGTTCCTGCTTGATGAAGCTGACCAGAAACAGGTGGTTTTCGGTGCCGCCGGAGATGACATCGAAACCACGGCTCTGGAACACCTCGGCCATCACCTTGGCGTTTTTCACCACCTGCTGCTGATAGGCCTTGAAGTCGGGTTCCAGGGCTTCCTTGAAGGCGATAGCCTTGGCGGCGATGACGTGCATCAGCGGACCACCCTGGGTACCAGGGAAGACCAGCGAATTGAGTTTCTTTTCAATATCCGGGTTGGATTTGGCCAGGATGATGCCGCCACGCGGCCCGCGCAGGGTCTTGTGGGTGGTGGAGGTGGTCACATCGGCGATATTCACCGGGCTCGGGTAAACGCCGGCGGCGATGAGACCGGCCACGTGGGCCATATCCACCATCAGCCAGGCACCGACCATATCGGCGATCTCGCGAAAACGCTGCCAGTCCACGACCTGCGAATAGGCGCTGAAGCCAGCGACGATCATCTTCGGCTGGTGCTCTTTGGCCAGTTGCTCGACTTCGTCGTAATCGATGAAGCCCTGCTCGTCGATACCGTACTGCACCGCGTTGTAGATCTTGCCGGAGAAGTTGACCCTGGCGCCGTGGGTCAGATGACCGCCGTGGGCCAGGCTCATGCCCAGCACGGTGTCGCCTGGCTGCAGCAGCGCCATATAAACGGCAGCATTGGCCTGGGAACCGGAATGGGGCTGGACGTTGGCGTAATCGGCGCCGAACAGTTCTTTGACCCGATCGATGGCCAGCCGCTCGGCCACGTCGACATATTCGCAGCCGCCGTAATAGCGTTTGCCGGGATAGCCTTCGGCATATTTATTAGTGAGCACTGATCCTTGAGCCTGCATGACACGGGGGCTGGTGTAGTTTTCGGAGGCGATCAGTTCGATATGCTCTTCCTGGCGCTGCTCCTCGTTCTGCATCGCCGCCCACAGTTCGTCGTCATAGCCCGCAATGGTCATGTCTCGTTTAAACATCAATTACTCCTGGTTCATATAAATTTCAATGGATTCAGAGCGTTACAACCCAGCGCAGGGTGCGCCCGGGGCTGTCACGGCTCGCGCAAAGAAGCGGTATTCTACCCGATTCGGGGATTTTTTTCATGGCGATCGAGCGCTTTTGCTGTGGGAGGCGCCGCACAACGCACCCGGGCGGGGGAAGGAAGTCGTTGTCGCCTCCCGAACCGGGACTGGATGCCGGGTCGAGCCCGGCATGACGAACAATATAACGCTTGAACCGTCATTCCGGCATGACCAGCAGAAGCCCTCTCGTCATTCCGGCCTTGAGCCGGAATCCAGTCTCGAACGAAGACGGGTGCCAGGTCGGCCTGTGTCGGGCCTGTGCCTGTGCCGGACCGGGCCCGGTACCCGGCATGACCAGCAGAAGGCCCCCGCGTCATTCCGGCCTTGAGCCGGAATCCAGTCTCGAACAAAGACGGGTGCCAGGTCGGCCCTGTGTCGGGCCTGTGCCTGTGCCTGTGCCTGTGCCGGGCCGGACCGGGCCCGGTACCCGGCATGACCAGCAGAAGGCCCCCGCGTCATTCCGGCCTTGAGCCGGAATCCAGTCTCGAACGAAGACGGGTGCCAGGTCGGCCCTGTGTCGGGGCTGTGCCTGTGCCGGGCCTGGCCCGGTACCCGGCATGACCAGCAGAAGGCCCCGCGTCATTCCGGCCTTGAGCCGGAATCCAGTCTCGAACAAAGACGGGTGCCGGATCGGGCCTGGCCCGGTACCCGGCATGACCAACAGCAAACCCGGCCACTGGCCCAAAATCCCTGCCCCAAAACGAAAAAAGCCCCGATGAAAACCACCGGGGCTGAATTGGTACGTGGAGGAGGTACCAAATAAGTGCTGAGTCTACCTGTTTTTATGCACAAATGTTAAGCATTCACCCTGAAAAAGTGCCCCCCCTTACCATTCATCGTCGCCGCCGCTTTTGCCGCCGGCAGCTTTGGTCAGGGCGGTCTCGATCGCGTCGGGCGCGCACATGATGGAGGCGAAGCTGTTGCTACCCATCATGGAAAGGTCCGGGAAGCTGATGGCGATGCGGAACTCGGCCCGCAGCGCGTAGGCCTGGTCGCCCTTGACCACGATCTCATAGGGCAGATGACCCAGGGACTTGGTGTCCTTGAAGTCGATCCGCTCCATGATGTACTGGTCGCCGGCGCATTCAGTCGCGTCCGTGTTGCCCAGAATATGGACCCCGAATACAGAGGCTTGCTGGCCGGGCAGATCGATGCGATAGACCGGTTTCACCCCGCCCTTGCCGGCGGCAATCGCCGCTTCAACGCCATTAACCGCATCCTCGTAGGTGTTGTAGTCGGCCAGATTCAGGCGGTCATAGAAGTACGGCATCAGCCACTTGTACTGATAATCGCGCAGATCTTCCCCGGTGAGTCCTTTTTTGGAGCCATAGGTTGTTTGTTTACCCAGCGCTCCTTCCAGCTGCGCGGCAACCGCCACCAGATCCCCGTCCAGTTGATAGGCATGGGCCAGATAGATCGGATTGGTATAGGCCACCTGAACGTTATCGCCGGTGTTGTAGAAGGTGACCCGCTGCGCGGCGCCGAACACGCCGTAATCGGTTTTGGCAGCGGTCTCCTTGAGGGCGTCGCTGGTGATCGCCACGATTCTGGCGTTGTCATACGGCGAATATTCACCGACTACTTCAAAGCCGGCGTCAGTCAGCTTCTGTTTGGCGGTGCTAACCGCTGTGGTCATATCCGCCCCCTGACTGTCAGCCAGTACGAAGGGCTTGAGCTTTTCCTCGGCCTGTACAACGCCTGTCGATAACAACAGGGCCAGCAAACCGGTGAAGGCAAGTTTCATCGATTTCATAAATCTCCCATCCATTTTTTAAATAGTATTCGGCAAGTTAACCGACATTCTCAGTCACACGAACAAAGAGGTCGGTCAAACAAACAATTCAATACGCTGAAACAGAAAGGGCCATGGATACACATCCATGGCCCTGTCGACATCCCTGTGACATCAGAGCAGACTCTGACGACTTAGAACTTCCAGGCCCAGCTGGCTTCCAGTTCCCATTGGGTCATAGTCAGATCGACCTTTTGACCATGTGCACTGAACGCATTTGTACCGCTCACGGTATTTTCAGGTGCATACATCGCGGCCAGGTTGAACTCACTGTCAGCACCAGTGCTCTTGGTAAAACCAAAGGTGAAGTGATCTTCCATCACACCCGGCGCCAGGATGTTGAACAGTGCTTCCGAGCTGGGAATGGGCTGATCACCATGATTATAACCGACACGCCAGGTCCATTCAGCACTGGTGGACCACTGGTAACCCAGTTTATAGACGGTAATGTCTTCCCAGCCAAAACCACCGCCATCATCTGTACCCAGCAAGTTGTTACCGGGGTTCAAGTTAGAAATCGGGTTACCGATGGAGTTGACATCACTGTACATGATTTTCTGTACATCAAAAGCAATGGTACTGGAATTCCCCATGTCATAGGCCAGACCCAGTGTCCATGTTGCCGGGATATCAAAGTCACCCTGCTCGGCAAACAGTCCAGAATATTTGTCAAACTCATCCATGGCCATTTCGCTTTGATAGGAAGCCCCCAGAGTCAGTC
>NZ_JAWOCR010000058.1:0-15283 GCF_046483665.1 Thiohalophilus sp.
TCGGCAATGTCGCCGATACCGGTTTCCACGGAGACCGGGACCACGGCGCCGTTTTCGGCGATGTCCGGGGCCTTGATGGTGATGTCATCCGACGGCTGGGTCTGGGCGGTGCCAAACAGGTCGTTCATGGCCGTTTCCATGCTTTCGGTTTCGAAAGCATTCTTGGGCCAGGCGGCCATAACGGCGCCGGGGGTCAGCAGACCGGCACTGACAGCGACTGCGACGGTGCCGCTGGCCAGGCTGCCTTTCAGAAAGGTTCTACGTTGCATGTTTATCCTCCTCCTATACAGGTAATGATACTCTTGCAATGTCCAGGCCAAAATATAAAAGCCTTTTAAAACAAGAAGATAATATATTTTTTACCGACCAGCCCCGGTCTGTGTCATGCAATTTGCACGACAGGATTGCAGGATCGTTGACGGCGAGAGAGATGAATAACTATTCGTGCGCGATTTCCTTCTCGGTGAACAGATAATCTTTCAGTTCATCGTCGAATTTGCTGTCGCGTCGACGAATCCACTCCAGCACCATGGCAGCATGCTCCTTTTCTTCGTCGCGATTGTGCCTGAGTATCGCGCGCAATTCATCATCCTGGCAGGCGTCCATGCGCTGGTTGTACCAGTCCACCGCTTCCAGCTCTTCCATCAGCGAGACGATGGCGCGATGCATATCGCGGGTCTCGTCAGACAATTCATCAATCGCTTCGTGAAAACCTTCGTTTGACATTGATTATGTTCCTCTGGCTATTTCATTGTCAGGCTCACGTTACTGTAAAAACAGGTTTGTCGTCACGTACAAAAATGCTGACCGTGGGCCATGCCATTGACAGTTCAGCGGGATAACAACAACAGAATACCGGCAGCAATGGCGATAACGTCCAGTAGTTTGCGCAGATCGCCGAGATTCACAAAAGCCGACAGCCCGGTCAGAATCAGCCAGATAGCCAGAACAAGTGTTCCTACATGGCGTGGTAGTAGCATAGAGTCCTCCTGGTCATGTTTTAATAATCAATTGTATTGGATAGGGTCCATACACAGGTTTGCACCGATTAAAGTTACGGGGATCCGATATTCGGTGTTCCTTTTGAGCGGAAAATGAATCTTTGTCCGGGTTGAACATCAAGTCGTTCCCGGCTGCCGGCAGGCAGTTCGAGTACGTATTTGACCGGTTGCCCGCTATGATAGACAGGGCACGGCGACCCCGGGCAGGGGGGAACATGGGTGTCAGCGCGCAAGTAACTCTGGTTCTCGTCAAAGTAGAGTATATCAATGGGAAAACGAACATTCTTGTTCCAGAAGCGGGTCGGCCCGGCGCTCGCATAGATGAATAACATGCCGGTACCCTCTGGTAGCCGATCCCGGTACATGAGGCCGCGCCGCATTTCCTCGGGGCTGACCGCCAGTTCAACCTGAAATTCTTCTCCGGCGAGGCTAACTTGTGCTATTTCCAATGCCTGCGCGGTCGGCAGAGCCAGAAGCAATGCCAGGGCCAGAAGAACGGAACCGGATCCTGCCATCGTCAGGCGGCGCCCGGCGGGCGGCAACAGAGACCGAACAAGGTTTTTGATTTGAACAGCGCGTGTGGCCACGTTGCCGCCTTGCTCAAGGCTGCCGCGATACGGCTTTGCCGAACAGATAACGCAAGCGGGTGGGACCGCCGACGTATTCCCGCTCAATCCAGGCCAGATGCAGGTTGCCAAGATTATCCAGTGTTACAGACGGATGATTCTGTATCGCGCTGCCGCTGGCACCGGGAACCGCAAGATCATCGCTCCATTGGCCGTCGCTATACCAGCTGAGGAAGACGTTGGTCTGATCGTCGCGGCCATCGTCCCAGGCTACAACCACCTGTCCAGAAGGAGTGCCGGCGACACTCGGATGCCACTGCTGGGCGACACCGCCGAACGGATCCTGGACTTTCTGGTTGGGGCCGAACAGCGCCTCGCCATCGGCCGGATAATGGCTGGCGTAAATGTCATAACCTTCGCGGAAATCGCGCTTGTCGGCCCACGCGGCGAGAATATGTTGTTTGCCATAGGCGTGCATGGCAACCCGGGTAACGCCGTGGCCCTCACCATAGGGAGGACGCGGGCCCGGCAGCGGATCACTGATACGTTGCGGTTTGTCGAATCGGCAGGCCCCGGGCTGACGATTTTCGGCGGCCATAATAATTGTATGGCCGTGGCGACGATCTTCCCAGGCGACCACCGTGCGATCGGGCAATCTGGTCACGGAGGGATAAAGCTGGGTCTGTCTGAGTGGCGCGGGATCCACGCTACAGGCATTGCCGGCGGTGAGTGTCAGGCCATCAGTTTTGAACTGCTGCAAATAGACCCGTCGATGGCGGCTGTCGGGATCGCTGGCGGAATAGACCAGCAGCAGTGTGTCGCCCCTGGCGGCAAGACTGGCCTGGCCGGCCTGCTTGGCGTCGAGTTTGAGGACAGGGCCGAGTTGCTCGCCGCGACTGAGGCGCAGATGCACGCGCCCGGCTTCTTCCCAGGCGAGAGCAAAGCGGTTCTCGTTCAGCGCGGTCAGGGACGGCTCGTAGGCCTCGCCCGGGCCGCTGATACGCGTGGCCTGGCTGAATGTATCGCTCTGGCGGGACTTGTGGGCCAAAAAAATCGCCGGGGTTTCGTGACGGTTGTCTTCCCAGCTGATGGCGACCGTGTGGTCGGCGACAGCGATGTTGCGACGACCCGATGACTCCAGGTGATGAAAGATCCCCTCGCCCTGCACGTCAGTGACCGCCACCGGTTGTTCAAACTCCCAGGGCCGGGCGATAGCTGTTGCGACCAGGCCATAACCGGCGAGAAGCAGGACGAATGAAGACAACCGAAATATCATGAGGGGTTACCGGTTTGCGCCTGAACCTCTTCATGGGCATTAAGCAGATCTTCTATCCGCTGTACGCCGACCAGCCGTTTCAACGGTTTGCCTTGCGGTGTCATAAAGGTAAACACGGGGGTGACAAATGCGTTGTAGCGCGTGCCAACTTCGTGTTCGGTAATGCGCTCGCCGCTGGGCAGTTGCAGGCGCTTGCCGCTTTCCGAATCGACATAGGCCAGCACATAGTTGTCAGTGTAAATTTGACGAACCCTGTCATCGGAAAATGCTTCCTTGTTGGTTTTCTCGCAGTAACCGCAACCGTAACGGCCAAAGTAGACAAACAGGATCTTGTTCTGCTCGCGGGCTTCGGTCATGGCCTCATCGAAGCTGTGAAACGGGTAGCCTTCGGGGGTATCTGCCCAGGCAGAAGGGACGAACAGTATCGATAACAGAATCAAGAGAACAGGTCGCATATCAGCTCCTCATGTCAGTGCGCTCTATTGAAAGAGATTTGCCGGGCCCTGTCCAGTGATCAGGCGCAGTGATTTTGCTCGAATGATCAGAAGCCGTGATGGCGAGCAATTGCCATAGTGCCATTGTAAACGGGCTAAAAATGCAGCAATTCATTCAGATGTTGTGGATATTGCCTGTTATTTACGTTTGTTTTTCCGGGACGTGGCGCGATGAATCGCCCGATCGCCCACGTCCAGTGCGGCTTCGTGGAAGGACTCGGAGAGGGTGGGATGGGCGAACATCGTCAGCGCCAGGTCCTCGGCACTGGTGCTGAAGGCGCGGGCGATCACCGCCTGGCCGATGAGCTCCGAGGCCCGCGGGCCGAGCATATGCACGCCCAGTACGCGATCGGTATGCGCATCGGCCAGCACTTTGATCAGCCCGTCAGTGTCGCCGGCGGCGCGCGCCCGACCGTTGGCACTGAAGGGAAACTGGCCGACGCGGTAATCGATGCCGGCGTCTTTGAGTTGTTGCTCGGTACGTCCGGTCCAGGCGATCTCCGGGTGGGTGTAGATCACAAACGGAATATTGTCGTAATCGACTTCGGCATATTGTCCGGCAATCCGTTCGGCCACCGCCATGCCTTCCTCCATCCCCTTGTGAGCGAGCATGGGGCCGGGAATCAGGTCGCCGACGGCATAGACCTTTTCCAGATTAGTGCGATAGTGATCGTCGACCTGCACAAAACCGCGTTCGTCGATGCCCGGACTCAGATCGTCGGCGCACAGGCCTTCGCTGTTGGGCCGGCGTCCGATCGCGACGATTAACTTGTCAAATTCCAGGCTCTGGCTGCCCTGGCCATCTGTATAGTCGACCTTGACAGTTTTGCCGCTGTGGATGGCCTCGACCCGGGCGCCCTGACGAATGTCCAGGCCTTGCTGGCCCAGCAGTTTGTTCGCCTGTTTGGCGATGTCTCTGTCGGCGCCGGGCAGGAAAGTTTCCTGTGCCTCGAGTACGATCACCTCGGCTCCCAGACGTTGCCAGACACTACCCAGTTCGAGGCCGATGACGCCGGCGCCGATGATGCCGAGGCGTTGCGGCACGACATCGAACGCCAGTGCGCCGGTGGAGTCGACCACCTGATTGTCGTCGAAGGGAGCAAAGGGCAGCTCAACCGGACGTGAGCCGCTGGCCAGAATGACGTGTTCGGCATTTAATGTGGTGGCATGGTTGTCATGGTCGGTGACCTTCACCCGGTTATTCTGTTGGAGTGTTGCGCGACCGGGATGAAAGGCAACCTTGTTGGCCTTGAACAGCGACTGGATGCCACCGGTCAGATCCCGCACTACCTGTTGTTTGCGCTTTTGCAGGGTCGCTACATCAAGTTCCAGTTGCCCGACACGGATGCCGTGTTCGGCAAACTGCTGTTGAGCCTGTTCATAATGGTGTGAGGACTCCAGCAAGGCTTTTGAAGGAATGCAGCCGACATTCAGACAGGTGCCGCCGGGCGAGGGCTTGCCTCGCTCATCGAGATATTCATCGATGCAGGCGACCTGCAAACCCAGCTGGGCGCAGCGAATGGCGGCGACATAACCGGCCGGGCCGGCGCCGATCACGATGACATCATACTGTTCACTCATAAAAACGATTCCTGTGCCGGGGAACGCTTACACATCCAGTAACATGCGGGCCGGATCCTCCACGCACTCCTTGATGGTCACCAGAAACTGTACCGCCTCGCGGCCGTCAACCAGGCGATGGTCGTATGAAAGGGCCATGTACATCATCGGTCGGATCACAATCTCATCATTGATGACCACTGGCCGCTTTTCAATCTTGTGCATGCCAAGAATGGCGCTTTGCGGCGGATTGAGAATCGGTGTGGAGAGCAGTGAGCCGAAGATGCCACCGTTGGTAATCGAAAAGGTCCCGCCGGTAATCTCATCCAGCGACAGTTTGCCGCTCTGGGCCCGGTCAGCATAATCGGCAATCTGTTTTTCAATCTCCGCCATGCTCAGTGCGTCTGCATCACGCAGGATCGGCACCACCAGGCCACGGGGTGAGCCCACCGCAATACCGATATCGTAAAAGCCGTGATAGACGATCTCCTCGCCGTCGATCGAGGCGTTGATCTCGGGAAAACGCTGCAGCGCCTCGAGACAGGCCATGACGAAAAACGACATGAAGCCGAGTTTGACCCCGTGCTGTTTTTCGAACTTGTCTTTATAACGTGCCCGCAGTTCCATTACCGGCTGCATATCGATCTCGTTGAAGGTGGTGAGGATCGCCGCGGTTTGCTGGGCATCGACCAGGCGTTCAGCGACCCGCGCCCGCAAGCGACTCATAGGCACGCGTTTTTGCGGTCGTTCACCTTCGCTGCTATCACCGGTTGAGGAAGAGGAGGAAGCGGGCCGGGATGGCGGGGTTGCTTCGGCGGTTGATGGTTTG
The DNA here is from genome assembly GCF_046483665.1 of Thiohalophilus sp. Classification (GTDB taxonomy): domain Bacteria; phylum Pseudomonadota; class Gammaproteobacteria; order UBA6429; family Thiohalophilaceae; genus Thiohalophilus. Next base: position 5,727 of record NZ_JAWOCR010000058.1, read on the forward strand.
TCAGCATGCTCGAGATAGGCCTGCACGTCTTCCTTGAGAATTCGCCCCCCCTTACCTGTACCTTTGATCAGGCTGGCATCGAGATCGTGCTCGGCAATCAGCTTGTTCGCGGCGGGGGCAAGTCGGGGTTGCTCTTCGCCTGTAGATTTGGGGCGGGACGGGGTTTCGGATTTCGCCGGTGACCCGGAGGATTTACTGTCGGATTGTGCTGCATCGCCAGCCTGTATGCGGGCGATGACCTGTTCGGAACTGACAGTGTCGCCCTGCTGAACGAGCAAATCCTCCATTATGCCGTCTTCGGGCGCATTAACCTCGAACACCACCTTGTCGGTTTCGATCTCGGCCAGCAGCTCATCCTGGCGAACCGATTCGCCCGGTTGTTTATGCCACTCAATCAACGTGCCTTCGGTGACCGATTCGGGAAACTGTGCGACCTTGATATCAACGGACATGATCAATTCCTTTGTCTTTTATTGTCAGGAGTGCCCAGCGCATCGGCGACCAGTTTTTCCCGTTGTTGCTTGTGCAGGGAAGGATAACCGACTGCCGGAGCCGCCATCAGCGGACGGCCGGCATACTCCAGGCCTTGCTGCTCACCGATCGCCCGGCGCATGTGATGCTGGCTCGAATACCAGGCACCCTGGTTCATGGGTTCTTCCTGGCACCAGATGTAGTCACTTACATTCGAATAGCGTTTAAGCACGGCTTTGAGCGACTTTTCAGGAAACGGGTAAAGTTGTTCAATACGAATGATCGCCACATCCTCGCGTTCATCCTCGCGGCGCTGGTGATCGAGATCATAGTAAACCTTGCCGCTGCACAGAATCAGGCGTTTGATCCTGTCGTGCTGGCTGACCTGTTCATCATCAATTACGCGGTAAAACTTGCCCTGACTCAGGTCGCTTAACGGGCGTGAGGCTTCGGGCAGGCGTAACAGACTTTTGGGTGTCATGACGATCAACGGTCGGCGACACTGGCGCAGCATCTGGCGACGCAACAGATGAAAAATTTGCGCGGCATGGGTGGGAATACAGACCTGCATGTTGTGCTGGGCGCAGAGTTGCAGAAACCGTTCCAGTCGCGCCGAGGAGTGTTCCGGCCCCTGGCCTTCATAGCCATGGGGTAAAAACAGAGTGATGCCGCTGAGGCGATTCCATTTTTGTTCTGCGGCGCTGATGAATTGATCGATCACTACCTGCGCGCCGTTGGCAAAATCGCCGAACTGGGCCTCCCAGATGACCAGGGTTTTGGGGTCCGTTGTCGAATAACCGTATTCAAAGGCCAGGACAGCCTCTTCCGAGAGCAGCGAGTTGATCACCAGGAAGTTGGCCTGATTGTCGGACAGGTTGCGCAGGGGCACATAGGTCTCGCCATCGTGCTGGTTGTAGAGCACCGCCTGACGATGGAAAAAGGTGCCGCGACCGCTGTCCTCGCCGGAGAGTCGGATGGGATAGCCTTCATGCAACAGGCTGGCATAGGCCAGCGTTTCGGCAAACCCCCAGTCCATCTTCAGATCGCCGGCGGCCATGCGCCGGCGGTTGTCCATGATCTTTTCAACAGTGCGGTGTAATTTAAAGCCTTCGGGCAGACGATCCAGCTTCTCGTGCAGGGCTTGCACGGTTTGCAGATCCACTGTCGTGTCGATGTCACTGACACAGTCGCGGGTATGATATGTGCTCCAGTCGGCGCTGTAGGGATAGTCGGCCTGTTCGGACGGGATCATGTCTGAAACCACCGGCCGGTTGTGATCCAGCGCATCGCGATAGTCCGCAATCATCTGTTTGGCTCGCGTAGTGTCGATCACGCCTTCAGCGTCGAGCCGCTGCAGATACAGCTCACGGCAGCTTTGCAGCTGGTTAATATGCTGGTACATCAGTGGCTGGGTTGCCATGGGCTCATCGGCTTCGCTGTGACCATGACGGCGATAACAGACCAGGTCGATGATGACATCCTTGTGAAAACGCATGCGATAATCGAGCGCCAGTTGCGTAATAAACAGCACGGCCTCGGGATCGTCGCTGTTGACATGGAAAATGGGCGCATTGACCATTTTTGCCACGTCGGTGCAGTAAAGAGTCGAGCGGGCCTCATCCTGATTGCTGGTGGTAAAGCCGATCTGGTTATTAATGACAATATGCACGGTGCCCTTGGTGGAGAAACCGCGGGACTGGGACATGTTGAGCGTCTCCATCACCACGCCCTGCCCGGAGAAAGCCGCATCGCCGTGGATCAATACCGGGACTACCTGGCTGCCCTCCCAGTCCTGACGTCGATCCTGGCGGGCGCGCACAGAACCTTCGACTACCGGGTCGACGATTTCCAGATGCGAGGGATTGAACGCCAGCGCCACATGCAACAGGCCGCCGGGGGTGTTGAGATTGGAAGAAAAACCGAGATGGTATTTCACATCGCCGGTGCCGCTGCCATTTTCCGGATGCAAGCCCTCGAATTCGCGGAACAGTTCCTCGGGCGTTTTGCCCAGCACGTTTACCAGCACATTGAGCCGGCCCCGATGGGCCATCCCGATCGCTACCTCTTTGACGCCGCTTTCGCCGCCATGCTGAATCAGTCGGTGCAGCATCGGGATCAGGCTTTCGGCGCCCTCCAGTGAGAAACGTTTTTGACCCACATACTTGTTATGCAGGTATTTCTCCAGGCTTTCGGCGGCGGTCAGTCGGCTGAACAGATCGCGTTTCTGTTCCTCGGAAAGATCGGCATGGCCGCGAGCGGATTCCAGATAGTGCTGAATCCAGCGTTTTTCCGTGGTGTCCACCACATGCATGTACTCGGCGCCGACCGAACCGCAATAGGTGTTGACGAGAATGTTGATGATCTCGGCCAGGCGAGCCCGATCCGGGCCGGACAGGGAGCCGGTTTCAAATTCAGTATCCAGATCGGCATCGCTGAGTTCGTGATGCGCCAGGGTTAGCTCGGGGATGTAGCCCTTGTCGCGCAATCCGAGCGGGTCCAGATCGGCCAGCTGGTGACCGAGGAAACGATAGGCGTTGATCAGCTGCAGGACCTTGACCTGCTTGTGGATCAGGCTGACATCGATATCCGTATGGCGTTGAGCCGGAGTCAGATGGCGGAACTGGGCGCGGATCGCCGCGTGCGAGATGTCCCTGTCGATGCCGTCCACGCGGGGCAAATCGCGGAACAGAGCCTGCCACTGGGGATCCACCGTATCGGGATCCTGCAGATATTCTTCGTACAGTTGTTCGAGATAGCCGGCATTGGTCCCGGCAAAAGCGGAATTCTTCCAGCGGGTTTTCAGATCAGATTCATCGGACATGGGCCGACATCCTGGTAACAATTCCCCGGCAGTTGGCGTTGTCAGTTTGAATAGCGTTCATACCTGTTATTTCGGCAGATCCAGCAGATTTTTCAAGTGAAAAATCCCTGAATCGCATGACAGCGGCATTCAAGAGACAGCGCTTGCCTGCGGGCTGACTATATCAGCATACAACAGTACGTTGTTAGACAATACTCTGATGATACGGCGCCGATTTCGAGAGGCGCGAAATCAGTCAGACCTTGAGTTTACGGTCAATCCAATAATCTATGCTGACATAACGCCCGGCTCCGTAAAAGAACAGAACCAGTAGCATCACAAAATAGGTGGCGGCAAATTCAATGCCGTTTTTCAGGATGGTGATACTGCCATACTCGGTTAACCAGCTGTAGTTACCGTGTTGCTTGAGAATTTCGCGGGCCATGTCGCGGCGTTCCACTGCGCCCTCGATCATATCCGTGCGCCACTCCCAGGGGACTGTCAGGGTGGTTTCCGGCAGGGCATGCCAGCCGTTTTCCCAATGCGCGGTCGCGGCCGCCATAATCATGGTGAACATCAGGGGGATGGCAAACCAGCGTGTGGCCAGCCCGATCAGAATGGCGATGCCGCCGAAAAACTCCGCCGCTCCGGCCAGCAAGGCCATCAGCATGGGGGCCGGCAGGCCGAGGATTTCACCGAAATAATAGGCGGTATTGTCCAGTGCGCTGAGCTTGCCATAACCGGCAAGAATAAAGATGGGGGCGAGAAACAGGCGTAATAATAGCGGGGCGATAAAATCAAAATGCCGGCTTTTATCGAGCAGGCCTTGCAGTTGCAGTAGAACGTTCATAGCATCCTCCGAATAGATAACCGTATTTTTATATGCGGTATTGATTTGATCATGAAGCCAGAGTGTCTGGCGTTCTATTCGCTTTCATAACGGTGCTCTGAACAGTTCGTGTAATGCCGCTCAGAGCGTCTTCTGCAAGCGAGTGGACTCACTCTGATGAATGCGGATCGTGCTTGTCCAGAGACCGGCGAATACGCTGCCGGGCCTGTGGGGGAAGTTCCGGTCCGGGCAGGTTGTCGCGATCACTGTGTGCCAGTTGACGCAGGGCCTGACGCAACAAACCAAGTTGCCGCTTGAAGCGCCGGCAACTGATACAGATCGCCAGGTGCAGTGCGAGACCCCAGCGTTCCCGTCGTGTCAGCGGGCGTTCCTGGTGTTCCGAAATCAGCTCGCTGGCCTGTTTGCATGTCAACATGGTTACTTGCTCCGGGTTTATCCAACCCAGTTTGTGTCGAGACACTGCCGTAGCCGCATTCGGGCCCGGTACAACATCGTCCACAGGTTGGTCGGACTGATAGCCAGTTCCTGACAAATCTCTTTGGTCTCGTCTTCATGGACCTCGCGCAGCACAAACAGCCGCGCTAGACGGGGTGGCAGGCGATCCAGGCATTCCTGCAGGATGCGCCAGAACTGGGAATCCTGCAGTGCCGCTTCGGGATCCCCCCAACTGGCAAGACGCGGGGCCCAGTGTTCGCGGCTATTGAACGGTGAGTCAGTGTCGTCCGGGAGGGTGGCTTCTGGATCGGGCAGCCCCTGTTCACGGGCCTCGCGCCGGAACTGGTCCAGAATCTTGTGTTTGAGGATGCCGATTAGCCAGGTGCGTACCGAGGCATTGCCACTATAGCGTGACCAGGCTTGCAGGGCTGCCAGCAAGGTTTCCTGGACGGCCTCTTCCGCCTGGTCGGAATCGCGCAGGCGCAGCAGGGCATAACGGTAGAGAACCGTGCCATGATCATCCAGCCACTGTTCGGCAGGCGCGGGCTGTTGTGAGGTCATGGGAGTGATAACTCCTGCGTTTATTGATTCTCCGCCACAGCATAACCGAATAACACTTTTTGAGCAGGGTTTTGAGATGGCACTTTGTGAACGGCTGGCCAAAAGCGTTTCAAATAGCCGCGCAGTGAAAATCAAGTATGGCAATATTTGAGCGATTGCTCAATATTGAATTGACTGACGACCGTCAAAGGCGGATTACAGGGCGTGTTGTATGCGACCCGCGAAATCGACAGGCGCTATGTTGCTTCCGGTAAGGCGATTCAGCTGGCGGGAAAGTCGGCCAGACAACAGCGCCCCGCCGGGTTGCGAACCTGGCAGGCGCACGCACCCTCGCGGGTCTGTTGCTGGACAAAGGCCTTGATCGACGGATCGCTCGCCTGGGTGCGGGTGATGCCAAAGCAGTGGCAGATCAGGGCCTCGTCCGAGGGATCCTTGAGTCCCACCGGGGTGCGCAGTTCGGCCTGTTCGATGACCGAATCATCGTCACCGAAATAGATGACAGGACAATTGGGATCGCTGCAGAAATAATAGCGCCGTTTGGCCAGATTCCACTGCCAGGGTTGTTTGAGGTGATGCAAAAGGGTAGTGGTCGAGACCGCGGCATAGCTTGTGCCATTACGCGGGCAGGGACGCCGTCGCGCTGAAGGGATGGGGCAATCGTCTGTGCAGTCTGTCATGGGTTGTTCCTGCGGATCATGTCCTGCGATCGGTATCGTTATCCTCACTATCGGTTTCGTTGTTGTTTTTCAGGGATTCTTCCTCGGCAATAGCGCGCTCAAGTTCGGCTTCCATTTCAGCCTCCATTTCCTCGCTGCTGAGCGGGGCTTCTTCCTGCTCTGTTTCCTCGTCTTCAGCTGCGGCAGTTTCTTCGCGTTTACGTTTCAAAATACGACCGAAGATGACACCGACTTCAAAGAGCAGCCACATGGGCAGCGCCAGCAGAGTCTGGGAAATGATGTCCGGAGGGGTCAGTAGCATGCCGATCACAAACGTGCCGACGATAATATAGGGGCGTTTCTCTGAGAGTGACTCGGGGGTGGTGACCCCGGCCAGTATCAACATAATGGTGGCTATGGGGACCTCGAAGGCGACACCGAAAGCGAAAAACAGTTTAATCGCAAAATCGAGATAGCTGGCGATATCAGGGCGATAATCGACGCCTTCGGAGGCAAAATTGGAGGTGAACTCGAATACCAGGGGAAAAACCACATAATAGGCAAAGGCCATGCCCAGGTAGAACAGAATAATGCTCGATATCAGTAAGGGGCGCGCCAGTTTTTTTTCGTGTTGATAAAGACCGGGGGCGATAAACGACCATAGCTGATGGAGTACGTATGGTACGGAGAGAAAAAACGCGGCAATCAGGGCCAGCTTGAACGGCGTGAACACCGGCGAGATAACGCCAATGGCCAGCATTTTGGCCCCTTCGGGAAGATAACCCTGAAGCGGTAATGAAAAGTAATAATAAAGATCATTGGCCACCGCCATCAGCGCGACGGTGAGTACCAGTACGAGACCAACTATACGTAGCAGGCGATCGCGCAGTTCGACCAGGTGCGAGAGAAACGGCGTCTCCTGTTCAACACCCTGGTCGTTATCGTTACGGTTTTTCTTGCTCATTATCTGGCGCGTCGGTGTGGTGGGTAGTCTTGCTGTCGTCGCTGCTCACGGCAGAGGATTCTTCCTTGCCGGTATCGACATCATCATCGCCGATCGCCTTGACCAGGTAATCAGGTTTGTCTTCTTCTTCGATGGTGAAGCGATCGCTGTTCATGATCTGCTTGAGCTCATCCAGACCGGCGTCGCGCTCCAGTGCCTTGCGCAAATCTTCCTGTTTCATCTCGCGATCAATATCGGATTTAACCTGGGTAACAAAACGGCGTGTGCGGCCGACCCACTTGCCCACGTTGCGAGCCACCCCGGGCAGACGCTCGGGTCCAATCACCACCAGGCCAACGACGGCAATGATGATTAATTCAAGAAAGCCGATATCAAACATGGTTAAGGGGCTGGGGATGAGGAATGAGAGAAGAGGAGACAGAACACAGTCTGGCTCCTGTTAAGGTTGCCATCATCACAAACCCGTTCAGGTTTTGTCCTTATCCTTGACCTTGGTGGCTTCGCCTTCGATAGTCTCGCCTTCATCGCTGCTTTCCAGTTTGGCGGAGTCATCCTGCTTGCCACTTTCCTCCTCTTCCTTGACCGCGCTTTTGAAGCCCTTGACGGCGCTGCCCAGATCGGTGCCGATGTTGCGTAGCCGCTTGGCGCCAAACAGCAGCAGCACAATCAGCAGAATAATGACCAGTTGCCAGATACCAATACCCATGTTGTTACTCCACGTCCTGAACGTTAACGATTATTGAAGCGCTGTCTGTTTCAATAAAACAATCAGCGCTGTGATTATTCAAAACCGGGCATATTGCGACCGCCCATCAGGTGGATGTGCAGATGAAATACAATCTGTCCCCCACCTTCGCCGGTATTAATAATAGTGCGGAAGCCCTCATCCAGCCCCTGCTGGCGGGCGATTTTCGGCAGTTGGCGCAGCATGTGTCCCAGCAGGGCATCATGTTGCGGCTCCAGCTCAGTGAGGCTGACAATATGCTCGCGCGGGATTGCCAGCAGATGTACCTCGGCCTTGGGATTAATATCCTTGAAGACGATCATCTGCTCGTCTTCATAGACCCGATCCGAAGGGATTTCATCGGCGAGGATTTTACAAAACAGGCAGTCGCTCATGGTGACCTCACTGGTTTCGATTGGCTTTCTCTTCCAGCCCCGACAGACCGAAACGGCGCGCCAGCTCATCGAGCACCTGATCCGGACCAAGCCCCTGATGCGCCAGCATCACCAGTGTATGAAACCACAGATCGGCGGTTTCATAAACGATCTGTTGCGGATCCCCGTCCTTGGCGGCCATCACCGTTTCGGTGGCTTCCTCGCCGATTTTCTTCAAAATTGCGTCCAGCCCCTTGTTGTACAGCCCGGCGACGTAGGAGCTGTCGGGATTGGCCCCCTTGCGCTGTTCGAGCACCTCGGCGAGTTGTTGCAATATGTCGCTCATAGGGGGGGATTATTCCACGTTTGGCGCCGTTTGTGGGGGCGCTAGTTATATATGGCGTCGGGGTCCTTGATCACCGGCTCCACCTCGACCCACTGATCGTCCTGTAACTGCTTGAAAAAACAGCGATGTCGGCCGGTGTGGCAGGCAATGCCGCCCTTTTGCTCCACCTCCAGCAAAATGACGTCATTGTCGCAGTCCAGGCGGATATCGCGGATGATCTGCTCGTGGCCCGACTCTTCGCCCTTGCGCCACAGCTTGCCCCGGGAGCGCGACCAGTAGATCGCCTTGCCCTCGGCAACGCTCAGCGCCAGCGACTCGCGGTTCATCCAGGCGAACATCAGTACCTGGCCTGTATCCGCCTCCTGGGCAATCACCGGCACCAGTCCGTCTTCGGTCCACTTGATCTTATCCAGCCAGTTTGTGTTCATGCACTTCCCTCGACTCAGGGTCCATTTAAACGCAGAGGCGCAGAGACGCAAAGGCCGCAAAGCAATTTTGAATGTTTAATGTTGAATTCTGAATTAAATGCAGATGTCACAACTTAAAATTTAAAATTCAACATTAAAAATTATATCTTCGCATTCTGCGCGTTTTTGCGCCCTTTGCGTTAATAATCAGGGTCTCTGTCAGAGGCGGACCTCGATGTCACTGCCGGCCATGCGCCGTTTGGCTTCCTCGATGCTGTATTCGCCGAAATGGAAGATGCTGGCGGCCAGCACGGCGTCGGCGTGGCCCTGTTTGATGCCCTCGACCAGGTGGTCGAGGTTGCCCACGCCGCCGGAGGCGATCACCGGTACGCTGACCGTGTCGCAGATGGCGCGGGTCAGATCCAGGTCGAAACCCTGTTTGGTGCCGTCGCGGTCCATGCTTGTCAGCAGGATCTCACCAGCACCGTACTCGACCATTTTCTTCGCCCACTCGACGGCGTCCAGGCCGGTGGCCTTGCGCCCGCCATGGGTGAAGATTTCCCACTTCTTCGGATCATCGCTCACCTGTTTGGCATCGATGGCGACCACGATGCACTGGGAGCCGAATTTTTGCGCTGCCTCACGCACGAAATCGGGATCAGCCACCGCGGCGGTATTGATGGCGACCTTGTCGGCGCCGGCGTTGAGCATCGCGCGCACATCCTCGATCTTGCGAATGCCGCCGCCGACAGTCAGGGGAATAAACACCTGGCCGGCCACCTGCTCCACTACGTGGATTATGGTCTCGCGGTTTTCGTGGCTGGCAGTAATATCCAGAAAGGTCAGTTCGTCGGCACCCTGCTCGTCATAGCGCCGCGCGACCTCTACCGGATCCCCTGCATCGCGGATATCCACAAACTGTACACCCTTGACGACGCGGCCCTTGTCCACGTCCAGGCAGGGAATAAT
>NZ_JAWOCR010000031.1:0-41630 GCF_046483665.1 Thiohalophilus sp.
AAAAACTTCATCTGGGTGCCGGCCAGTTCGATGACATCCTGATCCTTGAGCGTGATGGCTTCGGTGGTCAGCGGTTTACCGTTGATCATGGGAGTGTCGGAGGCGCGGCGCAGTTTGCTGCTGCGCAAGGAGGATATGGTGTAATTATTGGTGTTACGCGCGATCATGGCCATTTTGATTCCGTTGAACCCAATGGTATTGAACGGTTTACGCAGTTCCAGCACTTTTTTGGCCAGCGGTCCGTTAAGAATCTTGACGCCGGCCAGTTTTTCGCCTTTCAGGCTGACTGGCCCCGGTGTTTTTGTGTCCATGACCTGGGTATCTTCGATTTCGGCCTGAATAAACATGGTCGGCTCGTACTCCTGTTCTTCATCGTCAAAGTAGGTCAACTGGTAGTTGCCGACCTGGATGACGTCATTCTGCTTGAGCAGGGTTTTGGTGATACGCGAGCCATTGAGCAGGGTTCCGTTGGTGCTGCCCAGATCGTCAACATAAACATGTTCACCCATGGTCACGATCAGGGCATGGCGACCGCTGACTGTTAAATCATTCAGTTGAATATCATTGCCGTGCTTGCGGCCGATACTGATACTGTCCCGGTCAATTGGATATTCCCGGATGACTGCCCCATCCAGAGTCATGATTAACTTGCTGCCCATCGATTGTATTTCCTTTACCTGGATTTTATTTCAAATCGGGTTCCGATGAGAGGACAATTTCTTCCATCTCATCGTTGGAGTATTCAGTGTGTGTCTCGTCGATCAAGTCCTCGAACGCTTCATCATACTCATCCACATATTTGGCAAACAGGGATTTGTTACGGGCCTTCATATAGGCATCTTCGCCAGTAATCAGTTGCGAATCGACCAGTCGTTGCAGTGCGGTGTCAATCAGCTGCATGCCCTGCATCGCACCGCCCTGGATGATGTTCTCCAGTTGCTCGGTCTTGCCTTCGCGCAGCACATTGGCAATCGCAGGATTGTTAATCATGATCTCGAGTGCAGCAACCCGGCCCTTGCCATCACTCCGGCGTACCAGTTGCTGAGAGATAATTCCCACCAGCGAGGTAGAAAGCATGGTACGGACGTAGGCCTCTTCCCCGGAGGGGAAAACGTTGAGAATACGATCCACGGAGGAGGCGGCAGTACTGGTATGCAGGGTCGCCATGACCAGAATGCCCATTTCCGCTGCGGTTATGGCCAGGTGGATGGTTTCCAGATCACGCAATTCGCCGACCAGGATCACATCCGGGTCCTCGCGCAGCGCCGAATGCAGGGCGTTGGCAAATTTCGGCGTGTGCTCGCCGACCTCGCGTTGGCTGATCAGGCACTGCTTATCCTTATGAACAAATTCGATGGGATCTTCGATGGTCAGGATGTGACCCTTGCGTTCGGTGTTGATGAAATCAACCATCGCGGCCAGCGAGGTCGATTTACCCGAGCCGGTTGGACCGGTGACCAGAATCAGTCCCTTGCGCTGGCGGGCGAGGTTTTTAAGCACCGGCGGCAGGCCCAGGTCATTGAGTGATTTGATCTCGGAAGGAATGACCCGAAATACAGCGCCAATTCCGGACAGATGTTGAAAGATATTGACACGAAAGCGGGCGAGATTTTCCGCTTCATAGGCGAAATCGACGCCGTTATTTTCAAGGAAATATTCTTTTTGCGTGTCGGACATGATTTCGTAAATCAGGTCCTGGGTTTCGTCGGCGCTGAGTTCACGGTATTTGATCGCAAAAGTATCACCGTTGATCCGCACGCGCGGCGGGTTACCGGCCACGATGTGCAGATCGGAACCGTTTTGTTTAACGACCAGTTCCAGAAATGTATCGATCCTCGCCATATCCACTATCCACCGACGGCCAGGTTAACCTGCGGCAGCAGATCGGGATTGGTCACGAAACGCTGGAACGGCTTCTTGTCCTGGGCGTTGATATAGGCGTCATCCGGATCGATTTGCTTGTTCTTCAGGGCTTCCATCAGTGCCTGATCCATTAACTGCATGCCCTGTTCCCGGCCAGTCTGCAACAGGGAAGGGATCTGGAATATTTTGCGATGCAAAATCAGGTTGGCGATCGCGGGGGTATTGAGCATTATTTCGAGAATCGCTTTGCGCCCGCGTCCATCTGCGGTGCGGACCAGGCGCTGACTGATGACGCCTTTTAGATGCTGAGCCAGGAATGTGGCAGTCAGACTTTTTTGTTCGGTCGGCATGGCGTCGATGATGCGATCCAGGGTTTTGACCGCCGAGGTAGTGTGCAGGGTGCCCAGTACCAGATGGCCTGTTTCCGCAGCCGTCATGGCCATGGAGATGGTTTCCGGATCGCGTAGCTCGCCAACCAGAATCACATCCGGATCCTCGCGCAGGGCGGCATGCAGGCCCGCGGCGAAGCTTTTGACATGATTGCCGACGCTACGCTGGATAACCAGCGACTGTTTGCTCTGATGTAGATATTCGACCGGGTCCTCGAGGGTGATGATATTGAACTTGCGATTGGCATTCAGCCAGTCGATCATTGAGGCGAGGGTAGTGGACTTGCCGGTGCCGGTGGCACCGGTGACCAGCAGCATACCCTGATGGGCATGCAACATTTTTTCGACAATTTCGGGTACATCGAGATCTTTCATGCTCGGTATGCTCGGCGGAATAATCCGGAACACCCCGCCGGGACCACTCAGTTTATGAAACAGGTTGACACGGTAACGCTCGCCTTCGCTGCTTTGATAGGAAATATCCAGATCACGCCCCTGCTGATAGATACTGCGTTGATCCTCGGTCAGGATCTCGTCGATCAGACTGCCAAGTTCATCATGACTCAGCTCGCGGTACTTGATGGGTTCAAGATCGCCGTACAGCCGGATCTTCGGCGGGACGCCGACGGCCAGATGCACATCAGAGGCCCCCTGTTCGCGACCCAGCTTTAAAAAAGCATCGATGCGGGCCATATTATGCTGCCGCCTCCTGTAACAGTTTTTCTATATCATGTTGCAATTGCTCGATATGCTGATAGCGTTTTTCCGGGTCGACGTTGATTGCGCGCATGATTAACTGATCCAGATTCCCGGAGATTACCGGATTGAGTTCGCTCGGCGGTTTTGCCTTGCCTTCGACATGCTGGAACAGGGTGGCCATGTGGTCTTTGTCCTTGTAGGGCGGTTTGCCGGTGAACAGCTCATACATCACGATACCCAGACTATAGATGTCGGTACGAATGTCGATCTTGCGTCCGCGCACCTGCTCCGGGGCCATGTAGGTCGGGGTGCCAACCAGAATGCCGCTCTTGGTCAGACGTGAATCACTCTGACTGACCGCCGAGGCCAGGCCGAAGTCTACGATTTTGACCACATCGTTATTATCGATCAGGATGTTTGCCGGTTTGATATCCCGGTGCACGATCTTGAGATTATGTGCAATGGTCAGCCCCTTGCAGACATCCACCAGCAATTTCAGGTTGCGCTTGAAATCGCGGTTTTTCTTCTGCTTGATCTCATGGGCCAGAGAGTGACTGTCGAAATATTCCATGCTGATGGCGTAGGACTTGCCGAAGGTCAGAAAATCATAAATCCGAATCACGTTAGGGTGGGTGATTCTGCGTGTATAGCGCATCTCGTGCACAAAACGCTGGATGACGCTGTCATCGGAAGCCATGTGCGGATTGAGGAATTTGAGAATAATCTGTTCATGGACCATTTGATCCTCGACCAGGATAACCACACCAAAGGCGCCTTTGCCAACCTGGCAAATGACCTTGTAGCGACCGGCCAGAATGCTGTCCGGTTCGAGGATCTCCGGGTCGATATACTGGTTTTCGCTGGCCACCCGGGTCGGGCCGGCTGTTGAGGGCCTGCTGGCGCCCATGGAAGAGGGCTGGGGACTGCTGCCCGGCTCATTGCGCCGGGTGATCAGGGTTTGCATGGTCTGATTCGCCACATCCTGGGTTTCCTGATCGCCGGTATTGGCGACGATGGTCAGAGCTGCCTCGATGTCATCGATATTGTGGCTGCTGATTAGCGTTTCGAGGGCGCGGACGATGGCTTTTTTGTTTTTCACCTGGTTGTTTTGCAGGGCCGCGAGTAAGGGCTTGACGGCCTCCTGACCGCCAAGCCGGGCAATGGACTGGATCATGCCCGGCGAGGAGTCGGGATACTTCTGTAACACTTCCAGCATCAGAGGCAGAGCGCGCGGCTCTTCCATATCGGCCAGCGCATCGGCGGCACGTTCGCGTACCCACCAGTCAGTGTCCTTGAGGGCTTCAAGCAGGTGATTGACGGCCCGGTCGTCCTTGAGCTTGTTCATGATTTCCACCGCCGAACGGCGCAGGAATTCGTCGTCGCTTTTGATCAGGCCGAGTACCGCGTTGATAACATTGTCGCCGCCGATCGTGGCCAGCGCATCGGCGGCACGCGAACGGACCCACCAGTCCTGGTCGCGCAGGGCATTGAACAAATCGGTGATAGCGGCGTCGCTGCCGATATTATTCAATACTTCCACCGCCGCACGACGAATATCTTCCGAATCGTCCTGCAGCATTTCAATAAGATATTTGACGATGTTCGGATCGTTGATGTGGCTTAGAGCCTCGATTGCCTTGCTCTGTATATTGAAATCAGGATCCCTGAGCATCTGGGTGATGGGTCGGGCTGAAACCGGCACGCTGAGATTTCCCAGTGAGGTGAGGGCGGCCAGCCGGACCGACTTGCTGGGATCCTGTAGCCGATCCAGTAACACATCTCGGGATCGCTCATTATCAAAGCGTCCCAATATAATAGCTATTTGCTGGCGGACATACTGGTCCTCATGATCGAGTGTGTTGATCAGATCCGTCTGCATGCTGTGATCGGCGACATCATTGAGTATATGAAATACCAGTTGCTGGGTATTGCGGTCTGATTTATCCAGCTGTTTGAGCAGTTTCTTGCGATCCAGTTGCTTGCGCTGGGCATGCAGGATTTTGAGCAGGGCAGCCTTGGGAATATCCGGATCGGTTAACAGATCAAGCAACTTGTTCGGATCGTAGCGGCTGGACTGGCTCATGACGCTGGTGACGCCGGCCACGATACGCTTGCTGTCGTCGGTAAGCGCATCGACGTACTTTTTCAGTGTCTTGTTATCCAGCTGGTTAAGCAGCAGTGTCGCGATAGCCGGATTGGGATAGGATTCATCGAAGGCATCGATCAGCTTGTCGATGACTGATGGGCCGGCTTCCTTGAGATCGCGGAAGGCTTCCTTGAATTCGAGCGAGCTGGGGTGCTGGCCGGAAACCAGTACGTCGATTGCCTTGTTGGCTTTTAGCGAGTTAAACAGACCCATTATACACGGTCACTCATTGGCCATTATAGTTGATTATGTCAGTGGGTCTCATCCGACGGACTGACGTAATTGATAAATGCCTTGTTGATCAAGCAGACTTCCGTGTCGGAAAGATACAACCGAATGAAGCGGGCTTTTTCCCTGTTCAGATAATCGAACAGCCTGGCCCGTTCGGGCGGGAGTGTTTCGCGAATTGTTCCTTCGAGTATTGAACCATCCATCAGGTGAATGGCGCAAGGAATAATGGTTTGCTCGCCAAGAGTACCGTTTTCCTCCTCTTGTTCGTATTGCACCCGGATGAGGGTGGTGCGGTTGTAAAAGCGCAATTGTTCCGGGTTATGCAGCCGCACCACGAGAAACGGGCTGTCCTGGTTCAGCACTTCGATGGGCTCTTCCTCACCGGCGTGTTCATGGCTCTGTTCCAGCAGGAACAGCGAACCTTTGACCAGCCCGTCGGGATTGACCCAGAGCGAGACCTCTTTTTCGGTTTTCGGGACTTTGAGAATCCTGGCCTTCACGCCTACTCCTTTAATTCTTATTGAATTGCTGCGTGTTGCTATTGTTACCGGACTTTGAAATTATAAAAAATACAGAGTTGCGATAATTCAAGGAATTGTTCCTGAAATGTTAATCTGCCGCGCCACTCCCCGATATAAGGGTTTACCCTAATTAAGGTTATTGGAATTATTCGGTGATTATTTTAAACCTATTTTGACGTGATATCCTCATTCATTAAAGTAATATGATAACAGCAACATTTTCTCAAGTGGGTTTGTTGCTGCGTTACACGCTGTCTCTGTTGTCGTGCACCAGACTGGAACATCATGGCTGAATTGATCGTCACCGAAGGACCCCATTCCGGGCGTCACTATCCCCTGCTGGCAACCGCCGTTACCCTGGGGCGTTCCCGCGAACAGCACTTGAAAGAGGATGATTATCTGTTGCTGGAGGATCCCGAGGTCAGCCGCCGTCATCTGCGGCTGTTTCTGGATCAGGGGCAGTGGTATGTGGAGGAGCTGGGCTCTACCAACGGCAGCGCCCTGAGCGGCCTGACCCTGCAGCCGGGAGTGGCCTATCCCCTGCAAAACGATGAGAAATTACAGCTGGGCAGTACTGTCCTGCGTTTCGCGGCGGGCGATGAGGCATTCCATCTGCCGGGCAGCCCGGAACCGACCTTCGAGAGCCCGGATTTCGATCTGGCCAATCTCTCCCGGGCTTCCGCCTCGGTGCAGGTGGTTTCGGCCGAGGAGCAGCAGCCCGATGTGAGTATGTCTATCGACGCGACCCGTTTTATCGAGGCCTTGCAGGGCAAGTCGGAACTCGCCGGGCAGGGGCAGGAAGTGGATCTAGTGAAACGGATGCAGGCGATGATCCAGCTCAGCCTGTCGCTGGGGGTGGTGACCGATCTGGATGCCTTGCTCTCCCGCATCATGGATTTTGTCTTTGAGTTATTCCCCGGGGCCGAGCGGGCTTTCGTGGTGGCTGTCGATGAAAAGCAGGAACAATATCAGCCGCTGATGCTGCGCTACCAGGATGGGCGGGAGCTGAAAAATGACGAGGCCATTGCCCTGTCGACCACCATTATTGAATCGGTCATCCGTAATCAGAATGCCCTGTTGCTCAAGGATGCCATGGGCGATCGCCGCTTCGGCGTGCAGGATTCTGTAGTCAATCTGTCCATTCGCAGTGTCATGTGTGCGCCGCTCCTCTATGGAGGCAAGGTGCTGGGTCTGTTACAGGTAGACAGTTCCTCGGCCTCGCAAATGTTTATCCACGACGATCTGGAACTGTTGACCGCGATTTCCGCCCAGATTGCGGTGTCCATGAAAAATTCTCATTTCTATCAGGAGATCGAAAAACTGTTCGAGGGTTTCGTGCGGGCCTCGGTGCAGGCTATCGAAGCGCGGGATCCGGGTACGGCCGGGCACTCTTTTCGGGTCGCGGAATACACCGAAAACCTGGCGCGGGCGGTGGATCGCAGCAGCGAGACTGACTTTCGCTCGATTCGTTTCGATCGCGACAAATTGCAGGAATTGCGTTACGCGGCCCTGCTGCACGATTTTGGCAAGGTCGGTGTGCGCGAACATGTACTGACCAAGGCCAAGCGATTCTATCCCTATGAAATCCGGCTGATGCGCCAGCGTTTTCGCTATGCGCGCGCTTGCATCGAACGCCAGGTCTATCAGGAACTGGTGGAGCGCCAGAGCCGCGAGGAGCTGGACAACCGATCCTTCAAGCGGTTGAAGGAGGAAAAAGAGGCGGAATTACAGCAACAGATCACCGAATTGAATCATTTTTTCCAGGCTATTATGGCCGCCATTGAACCGGATGCCGACCCTGGCCAGTACGAGGCGCACTTGTCGCAGATTGCCGATTATCGTTTCCGGGATGTGCATGAGGAGCCGTTGCCCCTGCTGGACTCTTTCGAGTTTTCGGTGCTCAGTCACGCCCGCGGCAGCCTCAATCCGGAAGAGCGCCGGGAGATCGAATCCCATGTCAGTCACACCTTTGATTTTCTGCGCCTGATTCCCTGGACCGAGAAATTTGCCGGCATTCCGGATATCGCCCACGCCCATCATGAAAAACTCGATGGCACCGGTTATCCGCGTGGCTTGCAGGCCGAAGCGATCCCGTTGCCCTCGCGCATCATGACCATCGCCGACATCTACGATGCCCTGACCGCCGGCGACCGGCCCTACCGCGACGGCGTCAATTCCGAACAGGCCCTGGCCATCATCGACGATCAGGTCAAAGCCGGCAAACTGGACGGCAAGCTGTTCAAGGTGTTCCTCGAGGCCGAGGCGTACAAATCCCGCAAAACGTGATTGTCTTTGAGATAAAGACTCAACGCAGAGGCGCAGAGAACGCAAAGAAATAATTTTTAATGCTGAATTTTGAATTGCAGATAGGCCGTTAATTCAACATTCAACATTCAGAATTCAAAATTATCTTTTCTCTTCGCCTCTCTGCGTTGGTTTTTGTTATTCAGAGTCGTCCGGCCGAGGCAAAGTGGCGGCGCCAGTAGGGATCGCGCAGGTTGGCGACACTGACGGTTTTGCCGCTGGAAGGGGCGTGGATGAATCGGTTGTCCCCGAGGTAGATGCCGACGTGGGAGACGAAGCGGTTGTATTTGGTGCTGAAGAAGACCAGATCCCCGGGCCGCAGAAACCGGGTAGGGATGGCCTGGACCTGGCGATATTGCTGGCCGGTAGTGCGCGCTATCTCAAGGCCGGCCTGCTGATAAGCGTATTGGACCAGGCCGCTGCAATCAAAACCGTGGCGGGGAGACTCGCCGCCATAACGATAGGGCGTGCCGAGCATCTCGCGCGCGATCTCCACCACTTTTGTCCGATCGGCACCGTTGTCGACACTGCGATGCAGTGGCATACCGCAGGCGGACAGGAGCAACAACGCCAGGGTCGCCAGCAGCAGGGCGCGCAGTCCGGTCGGCGGGGCAGGGTGTGAGTATCGCAATTGCATTCTCTTTCTCCAGACCCTGTTTTTAGCCCATCCGGCGGCTGGGGTCAATTATTTTGAGCATAATCAGAGACTTCAAGTCGATTTTTAACGTACTCTAGAAACTGTGACGCGTGTCAGTTTTAGTTGCCCGAACTCAAATTAGCGGCCGTTAGCGTACTCAATTGAGCAGTTTTTGCGCTAAAATAGAAAATGTATGGATATCAACAGCCTCCAGCACAATCTGTTCCCGCGCCAGGTAAATCCGGCGCGCGGCTCTGATCAGCAGCGTCGCGATCAGGGTCGCGACATGCAGGAGCAGCTGCAACAGGCCGAGGTCCGTGAACGCGCTTCTGAGGCGACGCGCGCCTCACAGAATCAGGAACTGTGGCGGCCCGAACGCCGGCTGGACGGCCGTCTGGTCCGGTTGGGGCCTGCTCACGGCCCGATTACCGATACCGAACAGGCGCGCAGTAATCTGATGCGTGAAAAAATTGCCCGCACCTATGTCCCTGAACAGGCGAAACGATTGGACTCCTTCGCCTCAACCCGGGAGACCGCCGCCAGCCGCTCTGAGCTGGATCTGGTCGTCTGAGTGCGAGCGCAAATCGCGCGCTATTTTCCATTTCCATCACAGCCCCGGCGGCCGGATATGCTTTATACTGAGTGCTTTTGCTTATCCGGGGCGTTCCTGCGCCGGATCGAAGGAGCCTGTTGGGGGCTGTTAGTCGCTTATGCCACGCCGTAAATCTGTTGCCCGACGCCGTAAACCTTCCTCCCGGTCCAAACGCTCGCGCAAGAGTCCCGCGCGTAAAACGCCGGGGCGTTTTCGCTGGCGTTATCTGTTCGTCGGTTTGCTGATCGGCCTGCTCGGCTATGGGGTCTATCTCGATTTCACCATTCGCACTCAGTTCGAAGGCAAGCGCTGGGCATTACCGGCCAGGGTGTATGCCCGGGCACTGGAGATTTATCCGGGCCAGAGCCTGACACCGACGCAACTGGAGCGTGAACTGACGTTACTCGGTTATCGTGACAATGCCGCCAGTCAGGCGGCGGGCAATTACACCCGCCGTGGCGATCAACTCCGTTTTACCACCCGGGCATTTCAGTTCTGGGATGGGCGGGAACCCTCGCGACAGGTGAGGGTACGGTTCGATAACGGGACGATCGTGCACCTTCAGGATCAATACGGGGCGGAATTGAACCTGTTGCGTCTTGAACCGCCGGCCATTGGTGGCATCTATCCCCATCACCGTGAGGAACGGGTGCTGGTGCGTCTGCTCGAAGTACCGCCCCTGCTGCAACAGGCACTGGTGGCGGTGGAGGACCGCCAGTTTTATGAACACCGGGGACTCGATTTCCGGGCGATCGCCCGGGCCCTGCTGGCCAATCTGCGCGCCGGGCGTACCGTCCAGGGTGGCAGCACACTGACCCAGCAACTGGTGAAAAACTTCTTTTTGACCAACGAACGTAGCCTGTGGCGCAAGGCCAATGAGGCGGTCATGGCCTTGCTGCTGGAGTGGCACTATCCCAAGACCGAGATCCTCGAAGCCTATATCAACGAAATCTACCTGGGCCAGGACGGCGATCGCGCGATTCACGGTTTTGGTCTGGCGGCGCGGTTTTATTTCGACAAACCGCTGGCGGCACTGGCGGCGAACGAGATCGCCACTCTCGTGGCGCTGGCGCGAGGACCCTCCTATTACCACCCCGAACGCCATCCGCATCGTTTGCTGGCGCGTCGCAACCGGGTTATCGATATTCTGGAACAGGACGGGGGGCTCGATCCGGCTATTGCGCGCCGGGCCCGCCAGGCCCCGCTGGGCGTGGTTCCCGGCAAACCGGGGGCGATTTCCGATCATCCCGCCTTCATGGATCTGGTCCGCCGGCAATTGCGCGAGCAGTATCATCAGGAGGATCTCACCTCCGAAGGGCTGCAAATTTTCACCACGCTGGATCCGGCCATCCAGCAGACAGCGGAACAGAGCCTGAGCCGGCAGATTGCCCGGCTGGATCAACAACGCAATCTGTCGGGCTCGTTACAGGGGGCTGTGGTGATCACCCGCGCCGGCGGTGGGGAAATCCTGGCCCTGGTCGGCGATCGCCATGCCCGTTTCACTGGCTTCAACCGGGCGCTGGACGCGACCCGTCCGATTGGCTCGTTGATCAAACCGGCGGTCTATCTGACCGCGCTGTCGCAATCGCAGGACTATACGCTGGCCACCTTGATCGACGATTCCCCCATTACCTTGCAGGCGGACAACGGGACGCGCTGGTCGCCGCGTAACTACAGCGGTGAGTCGCACGGTCAGGTGCCGCTGTTCACGGCCCTGATCAATTCGTATAACCAGGCGACCGTGCGCCTTGGCATGGCCCTGGGATTTGAGCCGATTGCCGCGACCCTGCGCCGGCTCGGCGCGACGCGCGATATTCCGGCGTATCCTTCCATGTTGCTTGGCGCGGTTAATTTCACGCCCTATGAGGTGGCCGGGATGTATCAGACCCTGGCGGCCGGCGGTTTTCGCAGCCCCTTGCGCGTGATCCGCGAGGTGCTTACCGCCGACGGTGAGCCGCTGCGTCGTTATCCGGTCCAGGTGGAACAGACCCTGGACGGGAAGACGGTGCAGATACTGAACAGTGCCCTGCAGGAGGTGCCGCGCCAGGGAACCGCGCGGGCACTACGGAATGACTCGCCGGAAGGTTTGCGTGTGGCAGGCAAGACCGGGACGACCGATGATTTGCGCGACAGCTGGTTCGCCGGCTTCAATGCCAGCCATCTTGGGGTGGTCTGGCTGGGGCGGGATGATAACCAGCCCACCGGTCTGACCGGGGCCAGCGGGGCGTTGCAGGTCTGGGGTGAGATTTTTGCCGAGCTGCCGGGGCAGCCACTGGAACCGCTGCCGCACAAAGAGCTCGAGTATCACTGGATTGATCCCCGCTCCGGCCGGATCAGCGAGCCAGGGTGTCCCGGGGCAGCCTATCTGGCCTTTATCAAGGGCACCGCGCCACAGAAAAAAAGTGACTGTGCCGGCGGGGGCAAGCGCCGCCAATCGAACAATCCGTTTAACTGGTTCAAGGGGCTGTTTCAATGAACACGATCCGACCGCTGTTGTTACTCCTGCTGATCGCGCTGCTGGGGGCCTGTACCAGCGCCCCTGAATCAGAACCGGGGTTGGAGGTGGAGATCGGGGAACCGCGCACCACCCAGGTACACCCCGCGGCCGGCACCAGCCGGCCGGTTCTGGCCCTGCTCGAGCAGGCCAACCATGCCGCACGCCAGGGCGAACTGGCGGTCGCCGAGGCGCGCCTGGAACGGGCCCTGCGTATCGAGCCGCGTAATGCCGTGTTGTGGTATTACCTGGCCAAACTCCGCTTACATCAGGGACGGCTGGAGGAAGCGGCCGGGCTGGCCGCCAAATCCAACAGCCTGGACCGGCGCAATAATCGAGAGCTCCAGGCGGATAACTGGCGCATCATTGCCCATGCCCGTCACCGTACGGGGGATGAGTCCGGCGCCCGGGATGCCGAGCAACGCGTCAGGTTGTTATCGAACGAGCACTGAATCGATTGTTTCCCCTGCCCGGTTTTCATCGACGCTGCCGCGTCTCATGTCTGCCGGCTATCCGCAATGCCTGTTTCCATTCCAGCGATGCCCGTAGCCGATGCCGCACACGCCCCAAGCGTGGCAGAGTGCGTTACAATGACAACATCTTCTGTGAGCGGGTGTGGCCGGTGTGTCTGTTTTTGCCGTTGATAAACTGATCAGTGAAGCGCGCCGACTGGCCGCCGAGTATCGCCGTGCTACCGGCAAATCGCTCCCTATCAGCAGCGAAATTGCCAGGCACGATGCCTGTGTGCATCTGGAACTGGAGCCCTGCGAGCAGGAAGCGGCCGGTTACGATGCTATCAGTCGTGACGGGAGCGAACAGCGCATCCAGATCAAGGGCCGGGCGATCTTCGATGAGAGTAAATCGGGGCAGCGTATTGGCCAGCTCAAGCTGGAACAGGACTGGGATGCCGTGGTACTGGTACTGATGGATGAGGAATTCGACAGTTTCGAAATTTATCAGGCCCGACGGGACGAGGTGATTGACGCCCTGCATGACAGCCCGCGCAACAAACGGGGTGCCATGTCAGTGGCCCGTTTTCGCAATATTGCCCGACTGGTCTGGACCAGGGAGGAGGGACGTCTCGAAGAGGCGTCCCGGCTCCCATTCAACAACCCTGAGTAACGATGCTGTGGATAGCCCCGACGAGATTCTCGGTCAGTATGGCCCTTTCGCCCGCGAGGTGGACAACTTTGCTCCGCGTGCCGAGCAGCAGGCCATGGCCGGGGCGGTCGCCGGGGCGTTAGAAACGGGGCACCACCTGATCGTCGAGGCGGGCACGGGTACCGGCAAGACGTTTGCCTATCTGGTACCGGCGTTATTGTCGGGGCGCAAGGTGGTAGTTTCTACCGGCACGCGCAATCTGCAGGATCAGCTGTTTCATCGAGATCTGCCGCTGGTGCGCCAGGCCCTGCAGGTGTCGGTCAACGTGGCGTTGTTAAAAGGTCGCAGCAATTACCTGTGTCTGCATCGCCTGCAACTGGCCGAGGAAATGGTCAACCAGAATCCGGCCGAGACGAAAAAACTGCAGCGCATACGCGACTGGGCCGGACGGACCCGCCGTGGCGATATCGCCGAATTGCCCGAGGTCGATGAGCAGGACATGATCTGGGCCAGGGTCACTTCCACCGCCGACAACTGTCTTGGGCAGGAGTGCGAGTTTTTCGATCACTGCCATCTGGTCGAGGCGCGGCGCGAGGCGCAGGCAGCCGAAGTAGTGGTGATCAATCACCATCTGCTGTTTGCCGACATGGCGTTACGCGAGACCGGGTTTGGCGAACTGTTGCCCACGGCCGAGGCGTTTATTATTGACGAGGCCCATCAATTACCGGAAGTGGCCTCCGGCTTTTTTGGTACTGCCCTGAGCGCCAACCAGCTGCTGGAGCTGGCGCGTGATAGCCGCGATGAATATATCAATGAGATTAACGAAGATCGGGAAGTGCCTCGCGTCGCCGATCAATTGGAGAAGGCCGTGCGCGACATGCGCCTGCTGTTCAGGCAGCCGGGGCAGCGCGGTAACTGGAAGGAACTGGCCAGCCGTGCCGACATGCAGGAAGTTACTACCCAGATCAACCAGCGGCTCGATGATCTGCAAAACGCCCTGGAACCCTGCGCGCTGCGTAGCAAGGCACTGGAGAAATGTTATCAACGGGCGCGGGAACTGACCGAGCGCTTCGAATTACTCACTGCTGTGCACGACAGTGATGATATTCACTGGTACGAGGTCCATCAGCGCAGCTTTATCCTGCACCTGACCCCGCTGGATATCGCCGGCAACTTTCGTGAGCAACTGGCCTCCTCATCGGCCAGCTGGATCTTTACCTCGGCCACTCTGGCGGTGGCCGATCGGTTTGAACATTATCAGCAGCGGCTGGGACTGGAAGAGGCTGATACCGCGCGCTGGGAGAGCCCGTTCGACTTTGCCCGACAGACGCTGTTGTATCTGCCCCAGGCAATGCCGGCACCGAACGCCCCGGATTACACCGCCAGCGTGGTTGAACAGGCCCGCCAGGTGCTGTCGGTCACCGGGGGGCGGGCGTTCATGCTGTTTACCAGCCACCGTGCCTTGCAGGAGGCGGCCGGCCTGCTACGCGACCGGCTGCCGTGGCCACTGTTTGTCCAGGGCGAGGCACCGCGCGATGTTTTGCTGGAACAGTTTCGGCGCGCCGGCAACGGGGTGTTGCTTGGCACCAGCAGTTTCTGGGAAGGCGTGGATGTGCGCGGGGAGGCACTCTCCTGTGTGATTATCGACAAGCTGCCGTTTGCCTCGCCGGGCGATCCGGTGCTGCAGGCGCGGATCGAGGCGTTACAAAAACAGGGCATCAATGCGTTTATGAACTTTCAGTTACCGGCGGCGGTGATCACCCTGAAACAGGGGGCGGGGCGATTGATTCGCGATGTGAATGATTACGGTCTGTTGATGATCTGCGATCCCCGCCTGCACAACAAGCCGTATGGCCGGGTCTTTTTACAATCCCTGCCGCCCATGCCGCAAACCCGTTCCCTGCGCGAGGTGCGCGACTTTTTCAAACAGCGACAGAAACAGGCGGCGCCGGCATGAAGATTCTGGCCCTGGATGCGGTGACCGAGGCCTGTTCGGCGGCACTGTGGATCGACGGTGAAATACAACAGCGCTATGCCGTGGCGCCGCGCGAACATACCCGGCTGATCCTGCCCATGGTGGATGAACTGCTGCACACGACGGATTTGAAGCTGACCGATCTGGATTTCATCGCCTTCGATCAGGGGCCGGGCTCCTTTACCGGAATCCGGGTGACCATGAGTGTGCTGCAGGGTCTGGCCTTTGCCGCCCGCCTGCCGGTACTGGGTATCTCCAGCCTGGCAGCTCTGGCCCAGTCGGCGTATCGGATACATGGTGCACAGCAGGTTCTGAGCTTGATCGATGCACGCATGAACGAACTCTACTGGGGTATCTACCGGCAACAGGACGGCGTGATGCAATTGCAGGACAGGGAGAGTGTGGCGCCGCTGGCGGCGATACCTTTCTGTGAAAACTGCCAACTGATTGGCAGCGGCGTGAGTGCCTGTACAAATGAGTTGCGCCAGGCCGGTTATAGCCGGCTTATCGAGGATGAACTTTTACGTTATCCCCGTGCCGAATATATCGTCGAACTGGCTGCCGCCAGTGCCGAGCGGGCGATGGCAGTCGAGTTGGCAGAACCGGTCTATTTGCGCAATAAAGTGACCGGCTGACTTGAGCCGGTTTCGCGGCCTTGGTAGGCTTGGCGCTTCTTTAACAGGATGCCTGTTAAATCAAAGAGGGACGCCGTGATGACAACCTTACCCACCCGGATAATTTACCCGTTACTGGCGTTGTGCCTGTTTCTCGGCGGCGCTTCGATCCATGCCCAGGAAGTAAAAGACAGGACGCAAAGCGAGTCCCGGGTCTACGTCAAAAAAGTCAAAAAACCGTTACCGGAAGTCTACAGCAAGGTGTTCACTGCCATGGAAAACGGCGGCTATTTTGTTCTGTTTGAACCCAATCTCGGGAAAAATCTGGAACACTTCGCCCAGCGCTGGGGCGATGATTATAATAAAAACAGGATCGAGGAAATTCGCAGCCTGATTTTCAGCAACGCCTGGTACGTCAATCAGATCAGTAACGCCGATCCCGAACTACTGGCGCTCTCGCCATTACATCTCACCTTTACCTACAAGGACGACATGACCACCCTGCTGTTCACTCGCCCCTCCGCCGTCGCGGCCAATAGCCCCGCCCAAAAAATCGCCACCGAACTCGAAAACGACGTCATCAATACTATCGAACGGATTGTGTTTTATTAAACAAAGAGATTAACGCAAAGGCGCAGCTTGTGCGTTGTACGATTTGATATCTGCATCCCATACAGATTTCGCAAAAACTAACAAAGTTCCAGAAAAGCAGTTTATTCTCGCCTTCGTGGTCTGCTGGTTAATAAACTATTATATAATTTTCTCTGCGCTCTTTGCGCCTCTGCATTGGGTTTTATTTCGATACCAGCAGATTGACGAGGATCTGTTCGTAGATGGCGGAGAGGGTATCGAGTTCGGCGATGTCGGTATGTTCGTCGATCTGGTGGATGGTGGTGTTGAGGGGGCCGAGTTCAACGACCTGGGCGCCGGTGGGGGCGATGAAGCGGCCGTCGGAGGTGCCGCCGGCAGTGGACAGTCGGGTGGGATAACCGGCCACGGCCTCAATCGCTTGTTGTACCGCTTCCACCAGTTCGCCTTCGGGCGTCAGAAACGGCTGGCCGGACAACGTCCAGTTGATGTCATAATCCAACGCGTGTTTATCCAGGATCGTTTCGACCTGCTGACGTAATTGCGCGTCGGTCACTTCGGTAGAGAAGCGAAAGTTGAACTGTACCTCCAGCTCGCCGGGGATGACATTGTTAGCCCCGGTTCCGGCGTGGATGTTGCTGATCTGGAAGGTCGTGGGCGGGAAGTGTTCGTTACCCTGATCCCATTCGCTGTTTACCAGCTCCTGCAGCGCCGGGGCAAAAAGATGCACCGGGTTTTTCGCCAGATGGGGGTAGGCGACATGCCCCTGCTTGCCGTGCACGCTGAGAATCGCTCCGAGGGAACCCCGACGCCCGTTTTTGATCACATCGCCCACCTTGTCGGTGCTGGAAGGTTCGCCGACCAGACACCAGTCGATTTTTTCTTCGCGTTTTTCCAGCGTCTCGACGACCCTGACAGTGCCGTTGATCGAGGGGCCTTCCTCGTCACTGGTGATCAAGAAACCAATAGATCCGGCATGTTGGGGATATTGTTGCACGAAGCGTTCGCAGGCGGTGACCATCGCGGCGATGGAACTTTTCATATCAGCCGCACCCCGGCCGTAGAGTTGCCCTTCATGCTTGGTAGGGGTGAACGGCGGGAATTGCCAGTTCGCTTCGGGGCCGGTAGGGACCACGTCGGTATGTCCGGCAAACACCAACAACGGCCCCTGATCTCCGCGCCGTGCCCAAAGATTGTCTACCTCGTCGAAACGCATCGATTCGAGAGAGAATCCCAGTGCTTTGAGCCGTGCTCCCAGCAACAGCTGGCAACCCTCATCGTCGGGGGTAACCGAGGGGCGAGCGATCAGTTCCTTGGCAAGTTCCAGTGTGGCAGACATTGAATTCAACCGGTAAAGCGTCAGCCCCTGATTATATACAAGACAGGCTGGAAACGCAGCGGGATTAGTCGAGAAGAGGGGTGGGTCTGTCGATACCGTAGCCCTGCGCGAAATCGACCCCGATATTGCGCAGGGTCCTGAGGATTTCATCGTTTTCGACGAATTCTGCAATGGTAGTGATGCCCATGGCATGGCCAACTTCATTGATGGCCTTGACCATTACGTAGTCGATCGGATTCTGATTGATTTCCCTGACAAAGCTGCCATCAATTTTAAGATAATCCACGGAAAGATTTTTGAGATAGGTAAAGGAACTCAAGCCGCTGCCAAAGTCGTCAAGCGCGAAACGGCAACCGAGTTTTTTCAGCTCACGAATGAAACGTTCCGCGGTTGTCAGGTGAGTGATAGCGGAAGTTTCGGTGATTTCAAAACAGATGTTGGACGGTTCAAGACGATACTCATTCAGTTTGTGTTTGACGTAATCGAGGAAATCACTATCCCCCAGACTATTGCCGGAGATATTAATGGTAATCGAGGAGGGGTGATCCTGAAGATATAAGAAAGCATGATCAATTACCCATTTGTCGATTGCCGGCATCAGGTTATAACGCTCGGCGGACGGAATAAAAGTAAAGGGTGGTATAATATTATTATCCGCATCAAGCATTCTGACCAGGATTTCTTTGTGTTCGGCATAACCGGAATCCGTTGCGACCGGAACAATCGATTGGGCGTATAAAATAAAACGATCTTCTTCCAGGGCTTTCTTGATGTGAGTGACCCACTGCATTTCGCTATGTCTTGTAGCGAGTTCTTCATCGTCCGGTTGATAAACGTGAATTCGATTTCGCCCGAGATCCTTGGCGGCATAGCAGGCAATATCCGCTGAACTGAGAATGTCGGTAACATCGCGGCTCTGGGCATTGATTTCGATAATACCGATGCTTACGCCGGTATCAAAAGCCTTGTCTTTCCATATAAAACGAAAGTCGTTAACCGTGGCACGCAGTTTGTTGGCGATCTCCTTTGCTTTTTCCTTGTTGCAGCGGCTAAGCAGGACGCCGAATTCGTCACCGCCAAGTCTGGCGAGAGTGTCGGTTTCCCGGACTTGCTGCTGAAGCAAGAAGGAAAGTTGTTTTAACAGTTCGTCGCCTGCTATGTGTCCACTGGTGTCGTTGACAACTTTGAACTGGTCAAGGTCCAGATACAGGAATGCATGCACTTCGTCTTCTTTTCGGGCATTGTCCAGCATCTTTTTCAGACGGTTTTCCAGTTCGCTGCGATTATACAGGCCGGTCAACACGTCATGACTCGCCTGCCAGCTCATTTCCCGGGTTAATTGGCGGGTAACAGCTACATCATGGAAAACCATGATTGCACCAATCAGACGGTTTTCTTGATCGCGGATTGGTGCCGCGGAATCCTCAATGGCGTGTTCTGTCCCCCGCTGATTGATCAGCAGAGTATCCGGGTCGAGTTCGACCACGACTCCCTGTGACAAGCAGCGTTGAATCGGATTTTCGACGGGTTCTCCGGTTTCCTCGTTTTTCAGACTTGTGATTTCGTCGAGTTTCTTTCCCAGGACTTCTTCGGTACTGTAGCCGAGTACACTTTCCGCGACCGGGTTCATGAAATTAATGCGCCCTTGCTCATCGGTTGTAATCACACCGTCACCAATGGAGTGCAGGGTAACCATGGCTCGCTCTTTTTCATCAAACAGCTGTCTCTCGACCTCTTTTTGTTCCGTAATATCAGTACTCGTACCAACAAGTCGATAACCGGTGCCATCCTCGTGTCTGACAGCGATACCGCGTTCCATATGCCAGCGATATTCACCATTTTTATGGCGCATACGTAAAATCTGTTCATAATGCTCGATTTTACTGTCGAGATAATCCTGTACATGCTGTTCGACGAGCGGTAGATCATCGGGATGTACACGAGAGATCCATTCGTCCCGTGATTCTGTAATTTCTTTGTCACTGTATCCGAGCATCTGCTTCCAGCGCGGGGAGTAATAGACTGTATGGGATTTGATGTCCCAATCCCACAGTCCGTCAGTAGTTCCCTGCATGGCAAGGTTGAAACGTTCTTCGCTTTCAACCAGCTTTTCCTGTGCCAGCCAGATTTTGAACTCATGCTCATTCAGTGTGTCCAGCATCTGGTTGAAATCCCGGGCAAGTTGGCCCAGTTCGTCATGCCGATCGATGCTGGCGCGAACATGGCGTTGACCGTGGGTGATGCCGTCGGCAATGGTGAGCAGTTGATGCAGGCCTGCGGTCAGCCCCCGTGCCATGAAATAGGCAAACAGGATCCCCACTGCAATGGCTATTAACGTATAGATCAGACCGTTTAATGTCACGATCTGCAGACCTTCGCTGATACGTTCCTGGCTCAGGCCGATACGGGCCCAGCCAATAAGATTCCCGTTGCTCATTACCGGAGCCGCGATATCAACGAGACGGTTGTTGTCCACCAGAATCTGCAGGTTACTGCTCTTCTGAAGTCGCTTACTGACGTTATCAGTCAGATAAAGTCCGGTTTTATCTGTATCAGTATGTCCCAGAACCCGCCCGTCGGGGCTGATTACCATGGCATATTCCATTGTCGGGTAAGCTGACTGGCTACTGATAATCTCTTCCAGGCCAATTACGTCATTGGAAAGTACCCAGGATGTGCTATTGTTCGCCAGGCTGCGTGCCAGGCTGCTGGCCTGTTCAAGACTCTGTTGATGCAGAAAATCACTCTGTCGATCGACGAGATCATAGACGAAGATGCTCATCAATACGGCATGAATGAGTGCAATTCCGAGCATCAATTGACGCCGAATTGACGCCGTCCAGAGTTTTCTGATTGTACTGATAAAGTTGGTCATATCAGTAGATTGGCCGTACCTGACGATGGAATTTTATCAGGAATTCAACCACCGGTTTGTAAGTTTCATCTCGTGCCGGTTCGAACTTGCTCAATTCGATTTCATCGAGAATTTTTGCCCCTTGTTCATGGGTATGCAGTTTGAATAATAAATTAGCGACCTGTTCGACGATTTCCGGGTCAATGTCATTCCGAACAACCAGGCCGTTGTTGGGCAGAGGCTCTGTTTCCCACACTATCTCCAGCTCCTGCGCCAGTTCGGGTCGCTCCTTGCTGAGTGCATGCCATGGAGGCGGCCAGGTTGCTCCGGCGAGAGTGTTGCCCAGATATACATTCATGACCGAGGACTCTTGTGATCCGACATAATGGATATCGATCTCTTTCATCACATCCAGTCCGTTGGTCTGCAGATAAAATTGCGGCATCATCGTCGCGGCAAGCGCGGTGGGGGCGGGGAAACTGACTGCGCTTCCTTTTAACTGTGCCACATTTTGTATGTTTTTATCTTTGCGAGCCAGGATGATTCCACGGAAGTTATGGTCGTCCGCCATTTTGCCAAACACCTGGTAGTTATGTTTCAGTGAGTTGACTGTCTGGTAGGGGTTGGGCAGTGCGAAATGGAATCGTCCGGCATAAAGTTTTTTGTCATAAGCCGCATAATTGCGTGACGCTTCCAGTTTGAAACGTATACCCTCTATATGCTGGTTGAGGTAATCCACCAGTGGTCCGAATGTGAGATAAAGTCGATTTGGATTGTGCAGGGGGTGAACGCCAAACAGGTAAACAGGATCCTTGTCCGGAGCTTTTTTGCTGTATTCTGGTTTATAGATCGGGGCCGAGTCGCGCTCACATCCGGACAGCAGCCCGCTTGCCAGTATCAGCAGGAAAAGAAATGCTCGGCAAAGTGTAGGTGACAACACGGTTGAAGATTTTGGCATTTGTCCAGTTACTACGGTTAGTGTTGTTCTGTTTATTTTCCCGTCGCGATGAAGTCTATATCGGCAGAATCCGTATGAAATTAACCTTCTTGTATCAGAGGTTATTTATTTAAGCAATCTCAGGTAGTCATTTTTGGAAAAACCAATAACAAGCTGTGAGCTGGTATCCAGCACCGGTCGGCGAATCAGTGTGGGGTGGGCCTTCATCAGAGAGAGGGCGGCTGATTGGTCAAGATTGGATCGCTGGCTTTCGTCAAGCTGGCGCCAGGTAGTACTGCGCCGGTTGAGCAGGGCTTCCCAGCCGAGCTGCCCGGCCCAGTCGTTGAGTCGGTCATAATCCAGACCGTCCTGGCGGAAGTCATGAAAGGTATACTCAAGTTCATGTTCTTCCAGCCAGCGACGCGCCTTTTTGACCGTATCGCAGTTTTTGATGCCGTACAGGAACAGCATCGGACGATTCAGATATCGCGCAGAAGTTCGTTGAGACCGACCTTGCCCCGGGTCTTCTCATCGACCTGTTTGACAATAACCGCACAATAAAGGCTGTACTTTCCGTCCCCGGATGGCAGGTTGCCGGAGACCACCACCGAACCGGCCGGGATACGCCCGTAGGTGATTTCATCGGTCATGCGGTTGTAGATTCGGGTACTCTGTCCCAGGTAAACGCCCATGGAGATAACCGAACCCTCTTCGACGATTACGCCTTCGACTACCTCGGAGCGGGCGCCGATAAAACAGTTGTCCTCGATGATGGTCGGTGCAGCCTGCAGCGGTTCCAGTACACCCCCGATCCCGACGCCGCCGGACAGATGCACGTTCTTGCCAATCTGGGCACAGGAACCGACCGTGGCCCAGGTGTCGACCATTGTTCCGGAGTCCACATAAGCGCCGATATTGACATACGAAGGCATCAGCACCACGCTGGGGGCAATATAGGCGCCACGGCGCACGGTGGCCGGTGGAACCACGCGCACACCGTCGGCGCGAAAGTCGCGTGAGTTGTATTCGTTGTATTTGGCCGGCACCTTGTCAAAATAATTGGTAAAGCCACCCTTCATAAATTCATTGTCGTGGATGCGGAACGAGAGCAGGACGGCTTTTTTCAGCCATTCATTCACCACCCAGTCGCCATTTTCTTTTTCTGCAACCCGGGCTTCGCCCTTATCGAGCATGGCAAGGGCCTCGCTGACCGCTTCCTTGACGATCGTATCCACGCTGCGCGGGGTAATATCGGCACGGTTTTCGAAGGCGTTGTCGATGATATTGATAATGTCACTCATGAAATTCTCCGCATTCTTGATTCGCCGGGTGGCCGCCTGGCCACAACTGGGGGCGATTATACCGGGCCGAACCCGTTCACGCAGCTTTTCACCACTGTTCGATAAGGTTTTTTATACGTCCGGCGGCCTCTACGCATTCGTCCGGCCCGGCCACCAGTGCCATACGCACCCGGTTGCGCCCGGGATTCCGCTGTTCGCTGTCGCGTGACAGGTATTGCCCCGGCAGCACCGTGACATTTTGTTCGCC
Organism: Thiohalophilus sp.; assembly: GCF_046483665.1. Classification (GTDB taxonomy): domain Bacteria; phylum Pseudomonadota; class Gammaproteobacteria; order UBA6429; family Thiohalophilaceae; genus Thiohalophilus. Next base: position 22,833 of record NZ_JAWOCR010000031.1, read on the forward strand.
GTACAGGCGACGGGCGAAATTCGTATCATCAGCCGGTGTTAGCGGCCACAGGTAGAAACCGGCGGCGGGGCGTTCGACACTCATGACCGGCTGCAGAATGGACAGCACTGCATCGAATTTCTGCCGGTACAGTTCCCGGTTTTGTTCCACATGCTGTTCATCGGCCCAGGCGGCCATGCTGGCCAGCTGGTGATGAGGAGGCATGGCACAGCCGTGATAGGTGCGATAACGGTGGAATCTGTCAAGAATCGCTGCATCGCCGGCGACAAAGCCGGAACGCAGACCGGGCAGGTTGGAGCGCTTGGACAGGCTATGGAACACCACGCAGCGTTTGAATTGATCATTGCCGGCCGCGGCCGCAGCTTGCAGCAGGCCAACGGGCGGCGCTGATTCATCGAAATAGATTTCCGAATAACATTCATCAGCCGCGATGATGAAATCATGACGTTCGGCCAGTTCCATCAGGCGGGTCAGTGTCGGTAGATCCAGTACCGCACCGGTCGGATTACCTGGTGAACACAAATACAGCAACTGACAGCGTTGCCAGGTTTGCTGACTGACAGAGTCAAAGTCGGGCATAAAACCGTTGGCGGCCTCGCAGTTGAGATAACCGGGTTCGGCCCCGGCTAATACAGCCGCTCCTTCGTATATCTGGTAAAAGGGATTGGGCATGAGTACCAGCGGGTCACGTGTGCGATCCACCATTGCCTGGGCGAAGGCAAACAGTGCCTCGCGGGTACCATTGACCGGGAGAATATGCCGTTCCACATCCAGGCTGCCCTCCGGTACCTCAAAGCGTTTGTTAAGCCAACCGACAATCGCTTCGCGTAGTGCCACGCTACCGCGCGTCTGGGGGTAGCTGGCCAGCGTCGGCAGGGCATCGCGGAGCACGTCCAGCACAAATTGCGGGGCAGTGTGTTTGGGTTCACCGATGGACAGGGCGATATGTTCCAGATTTGCCGGCGGTATTACGCCGTTTTTAAGCTGCGCGAGCTTTTCAAATGGATAGGGGTGTAATTTATCGAGGTCCGGATTCATACTGTGGGCTGTAAAACGGGTTGGATTGACATCAGCAGGAACGAAAGATGGGTAGTATAGGGGATTCAGACCGGACCGCCAAATTGCATGCAGCCACACCGGTATTCGGTTTGTTACTGGCCGCTACCCTGTGGGGGGTGTTCTGGTTTCCATTGCGCTGGCTGGAAGAGTCTGGCCTGAGCGGTTTATGGCAAACTTTTTTTATCTATACTGGCACCCTCTGGGTGGTCATTATACTTCTCTGGCGCCAGGGAATGAATTTTTTCAGGGAGCTGCGGCTCGCGCCCTGGCCGTTGTTATTCATGGTGCTGGCCAGTGGTGTGTGCAATACCTCCTTTATTCTGGCAATGCTCGAAGGTGAGGTGATGCGGGTATTGTTGCTGTTTTATCTCTCGCCCCTGTGGGCAACCCTGATTGGCTGGCTGTTTCTCAAGGAAGAGTTGCATATATTATCGATCGGGGTATTGATTGTGGCAATCGGCGGCGCCGTCGTCATGCTCTGGCATCCGGGCATGGGGTATCCCTGGCCCGCCGGCAAAGGTGACTGGCTGGCACTGGTGGCTGGAGTCAGCTTTGCGATTCTCAACTCCCTGGTGCGGTTTACCGACAGGGTATCGATACCGGTCAAAACATCGGTTACCTGGTTCGGAGCCATACTGGTTTCAGGCGCATTGATTGTGTTCAGCGATATGGGCTTGCCGGAGGTTTCTTTTCAGGTGGTGGGTTATGCCTGGTTAATCGGTGCCCTGATGATGGTGATTATGACATTTAGCGTGGTCTATGGTGTTACCCACATGCCGGTTCATCGTTCCTCGGTAATTTTATTGTTTGAGCTGGTAGCTGGAGCAGCCTCTTCGCAATGGCTGACCGAGGAAATCATTCTGCCCAAGGAATGGATCGGCGGGATATTAATAGTTATTGCTGCCTGGTTATCGGCACGCCGGCAATTGCAAAACCCCGACAAAGACCTGATCGTATGAGCAATATAATATCAATTCACCATGTCAGCGTGATTATCAGTGATACATCGCGCGCGCTCGATTTTTATAAGAACGTACTGGGTTTACCTGTCGATGAGACACGACCCGATCTCGGCTATCCTGGTGCCTGGTTACGAATTGGTGACCAGCAATTGCATTTACTGGAACTGCCCAATCCGGATCCGGTGACGGACAGACCGGCCCATGGTGGTCGTGATCGACACCTGGCTGTTAGCGTAAAGTCACTGGACGCATTGAGTGCCAGGCTTGAACAGCAGGGGATTGATTTTACACTCAGCCTATCAGGGCGTCGGGCATTGTTCTGTCGCGACCCTGATGGTAATACCATGGAATGTATCGAGGCTGTTTGAACGGCAGATTGCTGTATCTCTAATCTTCCAGTTGCTCCAGCGCACTGAGACGCAGGGTTTCCTTCAACTCGGGATCGAGTGGCTGATCATCCTGCGTCGTGATTTCGAAAATATCCTCGACCCGTTCCCCGAAAGTGGCGATCTTGGCGTTATACAGCTGGACGTGGTGTTGGTAAAAGGCGGTACCGAGACTAGATAGCAGACCCGGTCTGTCATAGGTTTTAACATGCATGACAGTTCGTTCGCTATCATCTTCGAAAAAGATAACGGTCGGAATCTTGAAGTGCTTGGCCTGACGTGGCAAGCGACGGGTTATCTCCGGCGCTTCCTGTCCCGGGTTGCGCAATAAATGATAGAGTTTGTTGCGAATCTCACTGTTACGCTGGGAATCGACTACTGGTTCGCCACTACTGTCGAGGTACTGAAGTGTGTCGAGTGTATAACCGTCGCGCGAGGCAAGGATGCGCGCATCCACCACGGTCATGCCTGCCTGGCTCAGAACAGACGTGATTAGTGAAAACAGGTTTGGATGGTCCCTTGTATAAATAAATATCTCGGTACCGCCGCGACGGCTCTGTTCTCGAAACAGGATGACGGGCAGGTCTTCCAGGTCGGTATTGAGGATGGCCTGTGTATGCCAGACGATCTCGTCGGGAAAGTAACGCAAGAAGTATTCATCGCCAAGATTATCCCATAACTGGTTGATCAGTACATTGTGTTCGTCGTCTGATTCCAGCAGTTCGGAAGCGGCTGCCCGGCGTTCGGCGACCAGCTCGGATTGGACCAGGGGATTTTTCAACCCCCGGCGCAGGGCACGGACGCTGGCATGATACAGTTCCTGGAGTAGTGCATCTTTCCAGGAGTTCCAGACATGCTCACTGGTACCGCGAATATCGGCAACGGTCAGCAAATAGAGATAATTCAGGTGCACCATATCGCCAACCTGCTCGGCGAACTCATGCACGATATCCGGATCGCTGATATCCTTGCGCTGCGCGGTGGAAGACATTAACAGGTGATTTTTTACCAGCCACACGACCAGATTGGTGTCATAACGGCTCAGGCCGTGGTTGCGAGAAAACTCACGGGCATCGCTGGCACCCAGGGTGGAGTGATCGCCCCCCCGGCCCTTGGCGATATCGTGAAACAGAGCGGCCAGCAGTAACAATTCCTGCTTGGGAATACGTTGCATGATCTCACTGCATAGCGGGAATTCGTGAAAATATTCCGGCACCGTAAAACGCCGCAGGTTGCGTATCACCATCAGGGTGTGTTCGTCGACGCTATAGACATGAAACAGGTCGTGCTGCATCTGGCCGACAATGCGCCCGAAAAGCGGCAGATAAGCTGCCAGTACCCCGTAACGATGCATGCGTCGCAGGGCATGCGTGAAACCGTGGCCGTAACGAACGATTTCCATAAACAGCGAGCGATTACGCAGATCCGCCCGGAAGCTGCCGTCAATCAGCCAGGTGTGATCGCGAATCAGGCGAATGGTGTTGGCACGTACACCATTGAGTTGCGGATGCTGCATTAAGATCAGGAATACTTCGAGCAAGGCAAACGGGTAATGAACAAAGATATTGTCGTCCTTGACTTCCAGATAACCCTTGCGGGCCTGAAAGCGTTTGTTCAGAGAAATGGGTTCGGCTTGCTCTTCGGCCAGTAAAATCTCTTCCTTGAACAGCTGCAGCAACATTTCATTCAGCCGCCCCAGTTCCGTGATAGTGCGATAATACTGCTTCATGAACTGTTCTACCGCGAGTCCCTTGAAATTATCGCGATAGCCAAAATGACGCGCCAGTTCTCGCTGGTGATCGAACAACAGACGATCCTCGCGCCGGCCGGCGATCAGGTGCAGGCCGAAACGCACTTGCCAGAGAAAGGCCTGACCCTCATGCAGGGTGCGGTATTCGTTTTTGGTCAAAAAGCCGTGGTCAACCAGCTGATACAGGGTCCCGGCATTATAGTGGCGTTTGGCAACCCAACCGATAATTTGAATATCACGCAGTCCGCCCGGGCCGTCCTTGATATTGGGCTCGAGGTTGTAGGCAGTGTCATGAAATTTTTCATGCCGTTTTTGCTGTTCCTGCAGCTTGGCTTCGAAAAACTTGCGACTGGGCCAGATCTGTTCAGGTCCACACAGTTGCCGCTGTTGTTCAAACAGTGACGGCGGACCGATCAGTAAACGGGCTTCCTGCAGATTGGTGGCGACAGTGATGTCGCGTACAGCCTCCTGTTGGCATTCACTGAGGGTGCGCACGCTCTGGCCGACTTCCAGACCGATATCCCACAGGAAAGTTAAAAAGCCTTCGATGGCACTGTGGTAGGGCGTCGGGGCTTCGGCCAGTAACAGCATCAGGTCCACATCCGAGGCCGGATGCAGTTCTCCGCGACCGTAACCACCTACGGCCAGCAGAGCGATACCGGGATCCCCGGGCTCGAAGTACAGGCGCCAGGCCCGTAGCAGCAGGGCGTCGATCAGACCGGCCCGGGAGGCGACCAGTTCAGTGGCGGCACGGCCGGCGTAAAAACGGCGTGCCAGTTCCTTGTGGGCTGCGCTCAGCGTGTCCCTGAACAGGGGCAGCGGGGGCTCGCCTTGCTGCAGCGCGGTATCGAATTGCCCTGCGTTGAACAGGTCCGCATCAACCGGGACCAGTGAGACGCTCATTGCCCGAAATTTTCCTCGCGGCGGCGGGTCAGTACGTCGTGACCGTCGTCTGTGACCAGGATGGTATGTTCCCACTGGGCGGAGAGGGCATGGTCCTTGGTAACCACCGTCCAGCCGTCCTTGAGCAGCTTGGTCTGCCGCTTGCCGGCGTTGACCATCGGTTCGATGGTAAAGGTCATACCCGTTTCCAGCTTCAGCGAGGTACGGGCATCGTCGTAGTGCAGGACCTGGGGCTCCTCGTGGAAATTCTCCCCGATACCGTGGCCGCAGTATTCGCGCACCACGCTGTAATTGTTTTTCTCGGCATGTTGCTGGATAGCGCGTCCGATATCGCGCAGCGGCCGACCCGGTTCGACCAGATCGATACCGATAAGCAGACATTCGTAGGCGGTTTTGGCCAGCCTGCGGGCCTGAATCGAGGGTTCACCGACAAAGAACATCTTGCTGGTGTCGCCGTGAAAACCGTCCTTGATAACGGTCACATCGATGTTGATCACATCCCCCTTTTTCAGGCGTTTTTCATTCGGAATACCGTGGCAGACCACGTGGTTGACCGAGGTGCAGACCGATTTGGGAAAGCCGTGATAATTGAGCGGGGCAGGTACGGCCTGCTGCTCGTTGACGATATAATCGTGGCAGATCCGGTCCAGCTCGGCAGTAGTCACGCCCGGCTGAACATGGGGTTCGATCATCTCCAGCACTTCGGCGCCGAGACGTCCGGCGACTCGCATTTTTTCAATCTGTTCGGCTGTTTTGATACTGACGCTCATTGATTTTTCTCCACGCCACAGGCGTGAGGGTGCTCCTGTCGCAAAAATTCGTGAATGGTGCCCGGTCAGGGCCTGGGACGGGTTTTTGTGCGCACAAACCGGGCCGTTTCGTTGTCGTTAAGCGCGCTTTATGGTATAAATCGCGCGCTTGTTTAGCAAATCCAACGGCCGGCGGTTTGCCCCGGTCAAAATTGACACACATGCATCGGCACATCTGTCCGGGTGCCCGCTCCGGCGGGTTGGCAGATGGGATGCATGGAGGCCTAACCCGATACAGGAGATACTATAATGGCTGACGTAACGATGCGCCAGATGCTTGAGGCTGGCGTGCATTTCGGGCATCAGACCCGATTCTGGAACCCTAAAATGGCCCCCTATATCTTCGGGGACCGCAATAAAATCCACATTATTAATCTGGAAAAGAGCCTGCCGCTCTACAACGAGGCGATGAATTTCATCAGTTCGCTGGCGGCCAACAAAGGCACCATTATGTTCGTGGGCACCAAGCGCGCTGCTCAGAAACTGGTCCGTGAGGAAGCCGAACGCTGTGGTATGCCATTTGTGAATCATCGCTGGCTCGGCGGTATGCTGACCAACTACAAGACTGTCAAACAGTCCATCAAGCGCCTCAAGGAGCTTGAATCGATGATGGAAAGCGGCGCCACCGAAGGCCTGAACAAACGCGAGGTCCTCAGCCTGAGCCGTGAACAGGAAAAACTGGAACGCAGTCTCGGTGGTATCAAGAACATGAATGGCCTGCCAGATGCGCTGTTCGTCATCGACGTGGGACACGAAAAAATCGCGATCGCCGAAGCAGTCAAGCTGGGGATTCCGGTGATTGGTGTCGTGGATACCAATAATAGTCCGGATAATATCGATTACGTCATTCCGGGAAATGATGATGCGATTCGCGCGATTACGCTCTATACCCAGGGCGTCTCAGCGGCAGTACTTGAAGGCAAGGCTTCCTCCGCTCACATCGGTGAAGGCGCCGGCGATGATTTCGTCGAACTCAACGAAGAAGGCGAAGTGAATACGGCCAGCAAGAAGAAAACGGCCAGGAAGAAAACCGCTGCCAAGAAGAAAACCGCTGCCAAGAAGAAAACAGTTGCGAAAAAGAAAACCGCGACAAAGAGTTCAGAGGCGAGTGGTACAGACGAGGCAGAGTCCACAGTGGCCGAATCTACAGTAACGGAAGTCGCTTCGGCTGAGGCGGATTCCGAGTAAGGTACGAGCTTTAGCCAACCTGTTAAAAGCAAAACGAAAAAGGGGGCGTTGCCCCCTTTTTCGGATTTTACAAACTGATTTAGTATGATCGATTAAAGAACTGATTAGAGGGCAAGACTCATGGCAATTACAGCAGCATTGGTCAAGGAACTGCGCGAACGTACCGGCGCAGGCATGATGGAATGCAAAAAAACATTGGTGGAAACCGATGGTGATATCGACGCGGCTATCGAGCAGATGCGCAAATCCGGTATGGCCAAGGCCGACAAGAAAGCCGGCCGTACCGCCGCCGAAGGTCTGGTGGCAATTAAAGTGACTCCCGATGGCAAAACCGGTGCCATTGTTGAAGTGAATTGTGAAACCGACTTTGTCACCAAGGGTGAAGACTTTCAGACGCTGGTAGATAACGTGGCCAATCGCGTTTTGAAAGACAAGCCTGCCGATCTGGATACGTTGATGGCCCTGCCCATCAGTGACACTGACAACACCTCGATTGAAGATACACGCAAGACCCTGATCGCGAAAATCGGTGAAAACATGGCGGTTCGTCGTTTTGAAGTCATCGAAGCCAGGGGTAAGCTGAGTCATTACATGCACGGTAGCCGTATCGGTGTGTTGATTGATATTGAAGGTGGCGATGAGCAGCTTGGCAAGGACCTGGCTATGCATATTGCCGCCAGCCGTCCGGTCTGTGTTTCCGAAGAACATGTTCCGAGTGATGTTATCCAGAAGGAAAAAGATATCTTTTCCGCCCAGGCCGCTGAAAGTGGCAAACCGGCCGAAATCATCGAGAAAATGGTCGAGGGCCGGATCAAAAAATTCATGAAGGAAGTAACTCTTCTGGGACAGCCTTTTGTTAAGGATCCGGACCAGACGGTTGAGCAACTGCTCAAGTCCGCAGGCGCGACCGTTCACCAGTTTGTTCGCTATGAAGTTGGCGAAGGGATTGAGAAGAAACAGGAGAACTTCGCCGAGGAGGTTATGGCTCAGGCCAAAAGCTGATTTTTACCATCAACATAAAAACGATAACGTATGGCCAAGACACCTATATATAAACGCATACTGCTCAAGCTGAGCGGTGAAGCCCTGATGGGCGATCATGAATATGGCATCGATCCGGCGGTAATCAGTTCGATTGCGGCTGATGTCAAGGAACTCAATCAGGCCGGTGTGCAGGTGGCCATGGTTATCGGCGGCGGGAATATCTTCCGGGGCGTTAATCTTGCCTCGGAAGGGATGGACCGGGTTACTGCCGATCACATGGGCATGCTCGCAACTGTTATCAACGCACTGGCTTTGCAGGATGCGATAAAAAGCCAGGGATTACTTGTGCGTGTTATGTCGGCCCTGCCAATCCATACCGTATGCGAGGATTACATTCGCCTGCGTGCGGTTCGCCACCTGGAAAAACAGCGTGTCGTGGTATTCGCAGCCGGAACCGGTAACCCGTTTTTTACGACCGATACGGCGGCCAGTCTGCGCGGTATCGAGATTGGTGCTGATGTTGTAGTCAAGGGTACCAAGGTTGATGGGGTGTATTCCTCTGATCCGGTCAAGGATCCGTCGGCCAAACTTTTTGAAAAACTGGACTATGACCAGGTTATTGAGCAGAAGCTGGCGGTCATGGATACCACCGCAATCGTTCTGTGCCGGGATAATCATATCCCGATACGTGTGTTTAACATGACCAAACAGGGTGCGTTGATGCGGCTGGTAATGGGTGAAAATGAAGGCACGCTGGTGGAATAGGGAGCATGATCAATGATTAATGATATTAAAAAAGACGCTGAATCCCGTATGGGCAAGAGTGTTGAATCCTTGAAAACCGATCTGACCAAATTGCGCACCGGGCGGGCCCATACCAGTCTGCTTGATCACGTCATGGTTGAATATTACGGTTCCCAGGTACCTCTGAATCAAGTGGCCAATATTTCCGTTGCAGATGCACGAACCCTCACAGTGCAACCCTGGGAAAAACCGATGGTCCAAAAAGTCGAGAAAGCGATTCTGGAGTCTGATCTGGGATTGAACCCGGCTACTGCCGGCGAAATCATCAGGGTGCCGCTACCGGCGCTGACCGAAGAACGTCGCAAGGATATGATTAAACTTGTACGCCAGGAAGGAGAGAATGCCAAGGTGGCAATTCGTAATATTCGCCGCGACGCCATTAGTGATTTCAAAGGCCTGCTGAAGGAAAAGGAAATTACCGAGGACGAAGAACATAAGGCTGAAGAAGATATGCAAAAGCTCACTAACAAATATATCGCGAAAGTCGATGAGGCACTGGAAGCCAAGGAAAAGGACCTGATGGAGATTTGAGGCTGAGCCGATCGTCAAGATCAGCGGAGTTTTATAATTCTATGAGCAGTACAGCCCAGGACATCAGCAGAGAAGAACGGGATGGTTACGTTGGTATACCCCGCCATGTAGCCATCATTATGGATGGGAATGGCCGCTGGGCCCGGAAACGGCATCTCCCGCGTTTTGCCGGCCATAAAGCCGGTGTCGAGGCTGTGCGAGAAGTTGTCAAAAGTTGTGGTGAAAAGGGTGTTCAGATACTGACCCTGTTTGCTTTCTCCAGTGAAAACTGGCGACGTCCGCAGAAAGAAGTCGGATTATTGATGGACTTGTTTCTCACGGCGCTTGAGCACGAGATTAAAAAATTACACAAGAACGAAGTGCAATTGCGCATTATTGGCGATACCAGCGCTTTTCCCGATAAAATTTGCAAACGTATTGAGCAGGCCGAAACACTTACCGCCGATAATCATCAACTGGTGTTGAATATCGCTGCCAATTATGGCGGTAAATGGGATATCACACAGGCGGTGCAGCAACTTGCGAATAAGGTTCAGCAGGGCGAACTGACTCCCGAGCAAATTAATGATCAGCATATTGCTGCGCATCTCAGCATGAAAGATTTGCCCGAGCCGGATCTGTTTATCCGCACCGGCGGCGAACAACGCATCAGTAACTTTCTTATCTGGCAACTGGCTTATACCGAACTGTATTTCACCGATGTTCTGTGGCCGGATTTCGATCGTAATGAGCTGGAAAAAGCACTGGATTCTTTTGCCAGTCGCCAGCGTCGTTTCGGTCGTACCGGTGAACAGGTGGAGCAGCTCAAACATGCTTAAGCAGCGGATGATCACCGCTCTGATCCTTGCGCCGCTGTTAATCTGGGCGATTTTTTCCCTGCCTGAATCAGGCTTTGTGGTATTGCTGCTGACCGTTTTCAGTATCGCTGCATGGGAGTGGAGTCGCTTGTCTGGCCTGACACAACCCGGATCCCGTTTGTTCTATGTTGTTATCCTGTTTGTGGTGATGGGGGTGACCGGTTTTGCTTTTGCCTCTCATCCATTGCTGATCGATATTCTCTATCTTGCTATAGGCGGATTGTGGCTGCTTACTTTGCCGGGGCTTTTTTATTACCAGCATCACGAGGTGAAGCGTTCCGGTTTTAACCTGTTCAAATTACTCGCAGGCATCGGTATTATCCTCGGACCTTTCGTCGCGTTACTGGTATTGCGTCATCGTGAACCTTTTGGCCCGCAATGGGTAATGTATCTGCTGCTGCTGATCTGGTTGGCGGATAGTGCAGCCTATTTTGCCGGGCGCGCCTTTGGCAGGCATAAGCTCCTGTATAACGTCAGCCCCGGTAAAAGCTGGGAGGGTGTGGCGGGTGGCCTGTTGGGATGCCTGGTACTGTCAGTGGTTGCCGGCTGGTGGTTTGAGCTGAGCATGACACACTATATATGGTTTGTTGCTGTCAGCCTGGTTGTTGTGTTGTTTTCAGTGGCAGGTGACCTGGTTGAAAGCTTGTTCAAACGTCAGGCGGGAATGAAAGACAGTGGTCATATCCTGCCGGGTCATGGTGGCATACTGGATCGTATCGATAGTCTGACGGCTGCTGCCCCCGTATTTGCCAGTGGTCTGTATCTGGCGGGGCTGTTCGCATGAAACAGGTCACCATTCTGGGAGCTACAGGTTCAATCGGCCTGAGTACACTGGATGTGCTTGCTCGTCATCAGGATCAATTTGCCGTGTTTGCCCTGACAGCCAATACCCAGGTAGAGCGCCTCTATCAGCAATGCCGGCAATATCAACCTGTCTATGCCGTGATGTTTGACGCCCAGGCGGCTGAACAACTGCAAAACAAACTGCAACAGGACGGTCTTGAGACCCGGGTCCTTGCAGGTCTTGAAGGGTTGATTAACGTTGCCTCACATGCTCATACCGATTACGTGATGGCTGCTATCGTCGGTGCGGCCGGTCTTCAACCGACGCTGGCAGCCGCCCGCGCAGGCAAGCGGGTGCTGTTGGCGAACAAGGAAGCACTGGTGATGTCCGGTAAACTGTTCATGGATGCGATCAAGCAGAATGATGCGGAGCTTTTGCCGATCGATAGCGAACACAATGCTATTTTTCAATGCCTTCCAGGTCAGCCAACTGATAATATCCACGACCTGGGTGTCAAACGTATTTTACTGACCGGTTCCGGCGGACCGTTTCGACAAATGCCGTTAAGCCGGTTACAAACGGTGACCCCCGAACAGGCGGTGGCCCATCCTAACTGGGATATGGGACAGAAGATTTCGGTTGATTCGGCCACCATGATGAACAAGGGCCTGGAGCTGATCGAAGCCTGCTGGTTATTCGATACCACGCCCGACTTCATCCAGATCGTAGTCCATCCGCAAAGTGTAGTGCACTCCATGGTCGAATATGACGATGGGTCTGTGCTGGCACAGATGGGGCAACCTGATATGCGTACCCCGATAGCCCATGCCCTGGCCTGGCCGAAACGGATGGATTCGGGCGTGGCACGCCTGAATCTGTTTGATGTCGCGCACCTGGATTTTGTACCGCCGGATTATGAACGTTTTCCTTGTCTGCAACTGGCAGAACAGGCGGCACGCGAGGGCGGCACAACACCAGCGATTCTTAACGCGGCTAATGAAGTTGCCGTGCAGGCTTTTCTGAATAAAGAACTGGGTTTTCCAGGAATCGCCGAAGTCGTCGAATCGGTACTGGGAGTTATGTCCGGCCGTTGTGCTGAGAATCTGGCGACCATTCTCGACGATGATGAACAGGCCCGCCTGCAGGCGCGAGAGTTCATCGACCAGACTCGCAGCAAGGTGCAATAATGCTGGAGTTTGCCTATTTCACTCTGGCCTTTCTGGTGGCGATCAGCATTTTGATCGCCGTGCATGAGTTTGGTCATTTTTGGGTAGCCAAAAAGCTCGGCGTCAAGGTTTTGCGCTATTCGCTTGGTTTCGGGCGACCCATCTGGCGCACGGTGCGCGGTCCGGACAGAACAGAATATGTTATCGCAGCTTTGCCTCTGGGCGGTTATGTTCAGATGCTGGATGAAAAGGACGGCGAGGTTAAAGAAGCGGAGAAACCTCGTGCGTTTAATCGACAACCGGTATGGAAGCGTTTTTCTATTGTGGCTGCCGGACCGGCATTCAACTTTCTGTTTGCAATAGTGGCATTCTGGCTGATGTTCGTTATCGGTACCAATGCACTGAAACCGGTGATCGGCGAGGTGGCGAAAAACTCCCCTGCGGCGGTTGCCGGTCTGCAATCCGAACATGAAATTATCGCAATTAATGATGAACCGACCCCGGTCTGGGAAGTGGCTATGGGGCGACTGTTACCGGCGGTCGTTGATCGAGAATCGATTCGCCTGACATTACGTAGCCCTTCCGGTTCAGTGTCACAGCATCAATTACCGCTTGATCAAATCGATGGGGAACTGGATCCGGATAATCTGTTTGAATTGATCGGTTTTGAACCGTGGCGACCTCGGGTCGAGGCACAGGTTGGCCAGATTCTGGAAGGGTCTCCGGCAGAGCGGGCCGGTTTGCAAAAAGGCGATCGGATTCTGGCAATCGATGAGCAACAAATCGAGCTATTCACCGATATGTCGGAGTATGTACGACAAAGGCCTGGAGTACCGCTGGAATTCAGGATTGCCCGTGGCGATTCGGTTCTGAACCTGACCATAACACCGCGCATGGTGGAACATGAAGGTAAATCAGTTGGTCAGCTCGGCATCGGCGCCCTGAATCCCGGAAACATTCCGGACGATATGGTTGTCTATTATGATTACTCCGTGCCCGGCGCGGTTGGCAAGGCGATAACGCAAACCGGTGATATGACCCTGTTAACTCTCAAGATGCTGGGCAAGCTGGTCACCGGAGATATCTCTGTCAAAAATCTCAGCGGGCCGATTAATATTGCTCGACATGCCGGACTCTCGGCAAGTGCCGGCATAAACCGGTTTTTGAACTTTCTGGCAATTGTCAGTATCAGTCTGGGAATATTGAACCTGTTGCCGATCCCGATGCTCGATGGCGGCCATTTGCTGTTTTATTTTGTCGAAATATTCAAGGGCAGCCCCGTATCTGAGCAGACCGAGATAACCGGGCGTATGATTGGCATATTTCTGCTTATCATGCTTATGGGGCTGGCATTTTATAACGACATAATGCGATTTGTTGGGAACTAGATCTGTATGATGTTTTTGAAAACAAAAAGTTTTATTGTACTTATTTTGATCTGCATGGCCTTGCCTGTACAGGCATTCGAGCCATTTGAGATAAAAGATATCCGGCTGGAGGGCTTGCAGCGTATTTCCGCCGGTACCGTTTTCAATTACCTGCCTCTCAAAGCAGGGGACAGGCTGGATCCCGAGCTGAGTAGCCGTGCCATCCATGAACTTTACCAAACCGGGTTTTTCAAGGATGTCGAGCTTGAACGTGAAGGCGATGTTCTTGTCGTCTTCGTTGCCGAACGCGCGGCGATCGCCGATATTCGTATTGAGGGTAACGACAGTATCCCCGATGAGCAACTCGAGTCTTCATTGCAACAAATCGGACTTGTGCGTGGTCAGGTTCTGGATCGTTCAACCCTGGACAAAGTTACACAGGAACTGCAACGACAGTATTACGGGCAGGGTAAATACGGCGTGGAAATTGAAACTGTTACCACGCCGCTTGAACGTAACCGTGTTGATATTGAAATCAAGATTGCCGAAGGTGTGGCTGCCGAGATTTTCTCGGTCAATATTGTCGGCAACAAGGCCTTTGAAGATGAGGAGCTGCTCAAGACTATCTCTCTCGCCGACAGCTCAATGTTTGGCAGAGAGAAATACTCACGCCAGGTATTCAGCGGTGATCTCGAGGCATTGCGTTCTTATTACCTTGATCGCGGCTATATCAATTTCAATACGGATTCTAGCCAGGTTTCGTTGACACCGGACAAACAGGAAGTTTATATCACGATAAATATCACGGAAGGCGAACAGTATACGGTCAGCGATATAAAAGTAACCGGTGATACGATCATTCCGCTGGAAGAGGTTAAGGAACTGATTACGCTTGAGGTGGATGAAATTTACTCGCATAAGAAGAGTGTAGAAACCACCAATAACATCAGTGACAAGCTCGCGGCCAGAGGCTATGCCTTTGCCAATGTGAACCTGATCCCCGAGCTGGATAAGGACTCCCGCACCGTTGCCCTGACCCTGTCGGTGGATCCTGGTCGGCGTGTCTATGTGCGTCGAATCAATATTACCGGCAATACCAAAACCCGGGACGAAGTGATTCGTCGTGAATTGCGCCAACACGAAGGCGACTGGCTTTCTACGGAGAAAGTCTCGCTGTCCCGTACCCGTCTTGATCGACTGGGTTTCTTCGAGCAGGTCTCGGTGGAAACGCCGGCAGTCAGTGGCACCAGCGATCAGGTGGATGTGAATTTCAACGTCAAGGAGCGTCCGACCGGCTCTCTAACTGCGGGCATCGGTTACTCGGACACCCAGGGTGCGTTAATTAATTTTGGCCTCAGCCAGGAAAACTTTCTTGGCACTGGCAAACGGCTGGGCCTGAACCTGAATAACAGTGATGTTACCAAATTTTATAATCTGAGCTACACGAACCCCTATTACACGGATGACGGCGTCAGTCGGGGATTTAATGTTTTCTGGCGGGAAGTCGATGCCGAAGAAGCGCAATTGACCCGGTTTACAACCAATACGAAAGGGGCTTCAATTAATTACGGGCTGCCCCTGTCGGAAATCAGCCGGGCGAATTTGAGTCTTGGTTATGAGAATACCGAGATTATTCCCGGCGCTAATGTGGCACAGGAAATACTTGATTTTATTGATGAAAATGGTAGTGTCTACGATAATTACGAGCTCTCGCTGGGCTGGCGTCGGGACAGTCGTAACCGGGCGATTCTGGCGGATTCCGGTTCGGTAACTTCCGTGAATCTGACCTCGGCGATTCCGGGCAGCAATCTTGAATATTATAAAATTGATACACGGTTCCAGAAATATTTCGCTCTGACCGAGAACATTACCCTGTCCACCGAACTGAACCTTGGCTATGGTGACAGTTTCGGGGATACCGGCTTTGAAGGCCTGCCGCCCTATATGCGCTATTATGCCGGTGGTAGCCGAACGGTACGCGGTTATGACAGCAACAGCCTGGGTCCGAATGATTGTGACCCCGATGAAAATGGTGTGATCAGGTCAGACTGTACTAATGATCCGCTCGGGGGCAGTAAACGAGTCATCGGTAGCCTGGAACTGATTTTGCCGAACATCTTTGCCGAGCAGAGCAATTCCACTCGCATCGCGGCCTTTTTTGACGCCGGGAATGTTTTCGCCACCGATCAGAGCGTGGATATGAATGAATTGCGCACTTCGGCAGGTCTGGCATTTATGTGGCTGGCGCCGATTGGTACATTGCGGT
Organism: Thiohalophilus sp.; assembly: GCF_046483665.1. GTDB lineage: Bacteria > Pseudomonadota > Gammaproteobacteria > UBA6429 > Thiohalophilaceae > Thiohalophilus. The sequence continues at coordinate 38,649 of NZ_JAWOCR010000031.1, forward strand.
TCAGTTATGCTGTTCCGCTGAACGACGAACCGGGTGATGATGTGCAAAACTTCCAGTTCACCATGGGTTCGGCCTTCTAGCTTGATGATAAGACTCGGGGTGATTACATTGCATAAAACCTGGATACATTATGTCTTACTGGTTTCGATGCTTTTATTCGTTGTATCTGCAGTACAGGCAGAAACGCGGATAGGTTTTGTTAATATTTCACTGGTCCTAAAAAATGCCCCTCAGGCGGATGCCGCGCGCAAGAAGCTGGAAAATGAGTTTGCTCCCCGTGATGAGAAAATCGTCGCCATGCAGAAAAAACTCAAACAACTCGAAGAGGAACTGGCCAGAGACGCAGATATTATGAGCGATGAGGTTCGCAAGAAAAAAGAGCGTCAAATTGTACTCGAGAAACGTGAAATAGAGCGGACCCGGGAAGAATTTAATGAGGATCTTAATATCCGCCGTAACGACGAACTCAACAGGCTGCAAAAACTGGTCTATGACACGATCGTTACACTGGCTAAAGATAAAGATTACGACCTTGTCGTGGGCGATAATGTTATCTATGCTGCGGAGTCGGTGGATTTGAGTCAACAGGTCCTGGAGCGGTTAGATTCGCAATATAAACCGAATTCAGGCAATGCCCAGAACTGACGGACGAGATTGTGAAGTATACTTTGCAAGAACTGGCTGATTACACAGGTGGGCAGATTGTTGGTGATCCGCAAACAGTTATAGAACGTGTCGCGACCCTGACACGTGCCGATTCCGGTGCAATCTCTTTTTTAACCAATGCCACCTATCGCCAGTATCTGGCAAACACCTCGGCTTCAGCAGTGATTCTCCAAGAAGTCGATGTGAGCTACTGCCCGGTTAACGCACTGGTTGTCGATAATCCGCATGCAGCCTATGCCCGGATTGCCTCATTGTTATACCCGCCTGTAACCCCTCCACCTGGAATCCATCCCTCGGCCGTCGTAGAGGACTCCGCCACGGTTCCTCAATCAGTGTCTATAGGTGTCAATTGCTATGTCGGACCTGAGGTACGTCTGGGAGAAGGGGTTTCGATTGGAGCCGGCTGCATTATTGAAGCCGGAGTTCATATCGGGTCAAACAGTCGTCTTGCAGCGAATGTTACTGTTTTGCATGAGTGTCAGATAGGTCAGAAGGCAGTGATTCATCCCGGGGTCGTCATCGGCGGGGATGGTTTCGGGCAGGCCAGCGATCAGGGTGTGTGGCTGAAAATTCCTCAGATCGGGCGCGTCATTATCGGGGATGATGTCGAAATCGGCGCCAATACCACGATCGACCGGGGAGCTATTGAAGATACAATTATCGGCGACAACGTGAAACTCGATAATCTGATTCAGGTAGCGCATAATGTGCGCCTTGGAGCGCATACGGTTGTGGCTTCCGGTACAGGCATTGCCGGAAGTGCCCGAATAGGGAAGCACTGCACAATTGCCGGGATGGTAGGTATTGCCGGTCACATAGAAATTGCTGACAATGTCACTGTTACGGCAATGTCAATTGTGTCACATTCCATCCGGGAGCCGGGTATCTATTCTTCCGGCACGACACTGGAACCTAACAGACTATGGCGAAAAAATGCTGTCAGATTCAAGCAGTTGGATGAGATGGCAAGGCGTATTAAATCATTGGAATCCCGGCAGGGAAAATAAGACACCGTTTATTGAGGATTGAATTTTGGTCGCGCTGAACATCTACGAAATTCTTGAGCATTTGCCGCATCGCTATCCCTTTTTGCTGATCGACAAGGTGCTGGAATGTGAACCGGGAAAGTCCCTGGTGGGCATTAAAAACGTCACTCATAATGAGCCGTACTTTATCGGACATTTCCCGACCCGGCCGATTATGCCGGGTGTGTTGATTCTTGAGGCACTGGCCCAGGCAACGGGTATTCTGGCTTTCCAGACGGTCGGTCGTAAACCCGATGGTACCTCGCTCTATTATTTTGTTGGCATTGATAATGCCCGTTTCAAACAGCCGGTTATTCCCGGCGATCAATTGCGTCTTGAAGTGGAATACACTCGCCAGATGCGCGGTATCTGGAAGTTTGACGGTCGCGCGAAAGTTGACGACAAGGTGGTATGTAGCGCGGAACTGATGTGTGCTGAACGTGAGATAGAATGAGTATTGATCAACGCGCTATTGTCGATCCTGCCGCACGGATTGCCGATGACGTCAGTATTGGTGCGTTCAGTATTATCGGGCCGGATGTCCAGATAGGAGCCGGTACGGTAATCGGACCGCATGTGATCATCAATGGCCCCACCCGTATCGGGCGTAATAATCATTTTTTTCAGTTCAGTTCCATCGGCGAGATACCCCAGGATAAAAAATATCACGGTGAGAACTCCCGCCTGGAGATTGGTGACGGCAACACCATCCGTGAATTTGTCACGATCAATCGTGGAACCGACGATGGTGGCGGCGTTACCCGCATCGGTAACGACAACTGGTTAATGGCTTATATCCACATTGCGCATGATTGCCTGGTGGAAAATAACACGATCTTCGCTAACGGTGCTTCGCTCGCAGGTCATGTGGAAGTGGATGACAACGTTATTCTCGGTGGCTTTACCCTGGTTCACCAGTTTACCAAGATAGGTAATCATGCCTTCTGTGGTATGGGTAGTACCATCAGCAAGGATATCCCCCCTTATGTGATGGTCAGCGGCAACCCGGCCAGTCCCTATGGTATTAACAGCGAAGGGCTCAAGCGCCACGAATACAGTAAGGAAGCGATCAGGGCGATCAAGGATGCGTACAAAATTATCTACCGCTCCGGCCATACCAGCGACGAAGCCCGGCAATACCTCAAACCCCTGACCGAACAACACCCCGAAGTACAACCCATGCTCGACTTCCTCAACCGCTCCCAGCGCGGAATCCTTAGATAGAGTAGTGGAAGGAACCCAGAGGGTATGACAATGTTGAATTTTGAATGTTAAATTTTGAATTAATAAA
>NZ_JAWOCR010000006.1:0-19815 GCF_046483665.1 Thiohalophilus sp.
GTCCAGTCGGAGGTGAACAGGATAGCCGGTTCCAGGCTGGCGATGATCTCGCCGTCCGGATCCATCACGCCGCCGGTTTCGGGCACCTCTAATTGATCGTAACGGCTGGCACCGACGATACAGTCTTTTAATCCCAGCCAGTCCAGGGTATGGGTGATATAGGGCGATTGGCTGATGATCCGGGGGCAGTCCGTCGTGGTATTTGCCGGTATGCTCAGGAATAACAGACTGGCCAGCAGACTGTAACGTAAGAGTCGGGACATGTTGGTTACCGGTTTTTGCCGGGTTGCCACAGCACTTCCTCACCGTTTTCAAAACGGGCCAGTACCCGGGCTATAACAAATAGCAGATCGGAAAGTCGGTTGAGATAGATCAGCCCGGCCGGGTTGATTGCCTCGGAGGCTGCCAGGGCCACGGCATCACGCTCGGCACGACGGCAGACTGCGCGGGCCAGATGGCAGGTGGAGGTAGCGATGCCACCGGCGGGAAGAATGAACTCCTTCAGGGCAGGGAGGGTCTCGTTAAAGGCATCCAGTTCCCGTTCCAGCCGTTCAGTATACGATGCATCCACAGCTTCATAACCGGGTACGCTCAGCTCGCCCCCCAGATCAAACAGGTCATGCTGGATGGCCACAAAACAGTTACGTACATCCGGGGGGAGATCATGCGCGAGGATCATACCCATTATACTGTTCAATTCATCGATGGTCCCGAAGGTTTCGACGCGCGGATGAGTCTTGCTCACTCGTGAGCCGTCACCCAGACCGGTCGTACCTTCATCGCCGGTCCGTGTATAGATTTTTGATAAACGGTTTCCCATGATTAGATCCTGCTGAGTTGATAAATGACGGGTAATTGAAGGGTAATCCCTTTGCCATCGAGCATTGTGCCTACGCCTTCGAGCCGAGGCAGGTTTTTAAGGGTGTTCAGGGTATTGTCATCCAGTATCCGATAGCCCGAGCTTTCACGTATGGCGACATCCATGATCTTGCCTTCGCGATCGAGTTGCACCGAGATGGTGACTTCCCCTTCCCAGCCGCGCCGCCGGGCCATCTCCGGATACTCAAGATGTAGTTTGAGACTCTCCTGCAGACGTGCCTTGACCTGGCTTTGTAACAGCGTCTGATCAATCGCATGATCCGCGCTTTGCGGATCAAAGCGTGCCGGCTTTGGTGCATCAGAACTTTCAGCAGACTGTTGCGTGGCCGGTTCGGCAGGTTGTTCGACTGGCGTTGTCTCGGGTTGAGTTTCGGGAGGGGGGGGGATCTTCCCGGTGTGACTGATTCTCGGTTCGGGGACAGGTTCCGGTTCCGGTGAGGGTGTGATCGGCTTAGCAGTAACCTCGGGCCTGTCGGCAGAGTCGGTGTGAGCCTCTGGATCGGATGTTTTACCCTGCTCCAGTTGTACCTGCATGGTGCTGCTGCGGACGCTCTGTATTGACGGCGAAGAGTGAGGCGCCAGCAAGATTCCGGCATGCACCCCGACCGACAGCATAACAAATGCCATCAGCCGGAAGGACGGGAACATCCTGTGGTGCGCTGATGCCGGGCTGGTCATGTTTATTAAAAGTGATAACGCACGCCGGCGTAACCGGAAAGGCCGGCGGTATTGTAGCCGTACTGGAGTTCATACTCCTCGTCGAGCAGATTATCCACCCGCCCCTCGAACCAGAAGTCGCTGGCGAGCCGGTACTGGCCTGAAAGGTTAACCAGCTGATAGGCATCCAGCCAGTTATCGTCATCCTTTCTTTTCGAGCGATACAACCACTCCACACCCAGTTGACTGTCGTTTTCAAACTGGCGGGTATAGTTCACAGAGAGTTTTTCCCCGGCGCGGCGATCCAGATCCTCGCCGGTTTCGTCGTCTATCGGGTCCTGCAGGGTCAGCTGGCTTTTCAGCTGCCAGGTTTTGGCCTGGTAGCGGTGTACAACCTCGATCCCTTTTATACTGGCCTTGTCAATATTGATAGCTTGGTTCTCAGTACTGGAATAACTGATCAGATTATCAATCTCGGTATGGTAGAGACTGATCGCCAGTTGCTGTGCCCCGAACCGGCTTTTCGTACCCAGTTCGAACGAGGTAGATTCTTCTGGCTTAATATCAGAATTGCCGTAGCCGGGATAAAAAAGGTCATTGGCGGTGGGTGCATGAAATGCCGTGCCATAAGAGGCAAACAACCGGTGTTGCTTGTGGAGCTGATAGCCCCAGGCCGCCTGGCCAGTGTTGTGGGAGCCGAAGGTCTCGTGGTCGTCCACCCGCCCGCTCAGTTGTATATCATGCTTGCCGGCAAAATATTGCAGCGAGGTAAACAGGCCGTCATTGCGGATACTTTCGTCGAACACCGTGGCATCGGTACTGCGGTTGATATTCAGAGTATCTTCCTCGACCGTGCTGATACCGGCGGTCAGCAGTGCATTGTCCGACAGAGTCAGATCGTGTTTCCAGTCGGCCATTAGCCGGTTGGTGCGAACAAAGGAGGGATTACTGGAGTCTGTCTCGATCTCGTCCCGGGCATAGCCGACACTCAGTTGTTGTTCCCAGTTGGCGCCGGACTGGCGGGTCAGACGAAGATCGGCGGTGCTGTTCTGGTTGTCTAACACATCCTCTTGTGCGGACCGGTTATCAAAATGTCTTTCACTGTCGCTGTGCCAGCCCTTGAAAGCGACCCGGGTATCATCATCCAGCCGGTAGTCGAGTTTTCCGCTGACGCTGTTATTGCGATAGGGATCGTCATCCGGATTGTAGGGGTCTGAGTAGGATGATACGGAGTCAATTTTTTTGTTGGTGGCTGAAAACCCGTCGGTGTCGCGATGGGTGGCGTTCAGGCTGTAATCGAGATTCCCTTTGCTGTTGCCGGTGCCGAACTCGACCAGGCGGCTGTTGTAGCTGCCGCCCTGAACGCGGAGGTGCGAGCCCTTGTTGTCGCGGGTAAATATCTGGATGACCCCGCCCACGGCATCGGAGCCGTAATGGGCGGCACGGGGGCCGCGCACGATTTCAATTCGTTCGATATCGGAAGGGGCCAGATGCGCCCAGGCAAAGGAGCCGGTGGTGGCGGAGCTGGCCCGCACCCCGTCGATCAGTACCAGCGTATGATTGCTGTTGGTGCCGCGCATGAACAGACTGGTGTTGCCACCGGGGCCACCACTGCGTGCCATGTCGATGCCGGCTTCCAGCTGTAGCAGCTGCATGATATCACGGGCCTGGGAGCTTTCAATTTGCCCGCGATCGATAATCGAGGTACTGGCCAGCACCTCGTTGGCGCTTTGCAATGTCCGCGAGGCGGTGACGATAATGGGTTCTTCCTCGGCCTGAACCGCAGGGAGTACAAAAAGTGTGGCAAGGGCCGCGGCAATGACACGGCGACCGGTTGTGATAGGCATATTGAATTCCCCTGTTGGACGCTCACCCGCGTCGTGGTTTTTGTGGTGCAGGGAGGGGAATCCGAAAGGCAGGCAATAACAGACCTTCGGCGTCGCCCTCCGCGACACATCCGTTATATCCAGGCCGGTCTCCGGGCTTATGAGTGGAAGGGACTTCCGGGGCCATCGCCTTCCCACATGAATATGCAGTGGCGTCGTGACGACCCTTGACTCAATCACCGTTGCGGGGGCAGCGCCGGGCTCGTCGCGAGCGACTCACCGGCTTCCCGTTTCACCCCAATCGAGCTTTCTGGGGCACCTGAAAGTGTGCGCACATTATCTGGGTATTCAAAGCAGTGTCAACCACAAGATATGGAGCGCATGTAAAACAATGACTTATGTTTATCTATTATATAAACTTATGAGGTTAAGTGAAAAGCAGCTCCGCGAAAGATGAAGCAGAACACGTGCAAATGGCAGCGCTGACTGGTTAATGACTGACCGCTGGTGTACTCTGAAAAGACAAGCAACGGAACCCGACGATGCAACGAATCCTGGTCCTCAACTCCAAGGGCGGCTGTGGCAAGACGACGATTGCCACCAATCTCGCCAGCCTGTATGCCGGCTATGGTTTTGCCACGGCGTTGATGGACTACGATCCGCAGGGTTCCAGCACACGCTGGCACAGCCAGCGCCCGCAGGACAAGCCGGCTATCCACGGGGTACGCGCCTGGCAGCGGGCTGGCGGGGGCCAGACCACTACCTGGCAGTTGCGCCTGCCACCCGAAACCGAAAGAGTCATACTCGATGCCCCCGCCGCCGTCAGCGGCCAGCAGCTGGTCAATTACGTGCAGCGGGTCGATACCATCCTGGTGCCGGTCTTGCCCTCACCCATCGATATTCATGCCGCGACCCATTTCATCAAGGATCTGCTGTTGATTGGCAAGATTCGCAGCGCCGGCGTGCGGGTTGGCGTAATTGCCAACCGGGCCAAGAAAAATACGCTGGTCTATCAATCCCTGGAACGTTTCCTCAAGACCCTGCACCTGCCCCTGCTCGCGACCCTGCGTGATACCCAGCATTACGTGCATGCCGTTGAACGGGGTATTGGTGTGCACGAATTGTGGGACAAACGGGCCGAGGAAGATCGCCTGCAGTGGGTCAACGTATTCGAATGGCTGGAAGATCGCCGCGCCGCCGTGACGGCACAGCAGCGGCATGCGCCCTGAACAGGGGCGAGGTTCTAGCGGCTAGTTGCTAGTCGGGTGCGTGCCACGCACCAGTTTCGGTCTAGTCTCTAAGTACTAAGCACTAAGTACTAAGTACTAAGTACTAAGTACTAAGTACTAAGTACTAAGTACTAAGTACTAAGTACTAAGTACTCAGCACTCAGCACTTTATTTCACCCTGCCACAAACAGCCGCTGCTGTTCATCAGCGACTTTTCGGATAACGTAACCGTAGAGGTGGCTCAATCGCCCGGCGCTCATCAGTTCTTCAGCGGGGCCGCCTTCCACGTTTCCCTCTTCATGCAATAACAACACATGATCGCAGTAACGGGCGGCCAGGTTGGGATCGTGCAGGACCATAATGACGGTTTTGTTCTGTGTAATGCAAAGCTGTTGCAACAGGCCAAGGAGCTGATGCTGATGACGCAGATCGAGGTGGTTGGCCGGCTCGTCCAGTAAATAAAGTTGCGGTTGCTGCGCCAGCAAGGTGGCGATATACAGGCGGCGTCGTTCGCCACCGGATAAAGTTAATAGATTGCGTTGCTCAAAACCGGCCAGGTCCACCTGTTTCAGAGTTTCACGGGCCAGGGCCCGGTCCTGTTCGCTCTCCCATTGCCAGGCCTTGAGATGGGGATGGCGGCCGGTAAGTACCGTCTCGATTACGCTGCCGGGAAACGCCTCTTCGTTGGTTTGCAGCAACAGGCCCACCTGGCGAGCGAACTGTTTGCGCGGAATGTGGCCGATGGACGCGCCGTCGAGACTAATACGGCCGTCATAATCCTGATGCAAACCGGCGAGGCTGTGCAGCAGGGTGGTTTTGCCGCTGCCGTTGCTGCCCAGGATGCCCCAGCACTGGCCATCCTCGATGCGCAGATCAAACGGCTGATTCAGTATCCGCTGGCCGCGCTGCAGTTGCACTTGATCGAGCTGCAACCTCACTGGCGACTCCCCCGGTAGAGCAGATACAAAAACAGCGGCACGCCGATAAAGGCCGTGAGGATACCCACCGGCAATTGCTGGGGAGCGAGCAGGGTGCGGGCGACGATATCGGCCAGCAACAGCAGGCTGGCGCCGAGCAGGGCCGCGGCGGGCAGCAGCACACGGTGATCGTGGTAGCCGAGCAGCCGGATCAGATGCGGTATCACCAGGCCGACGAAACCGATGCTGCCGGCCTGGGTGACGGCGGTGGCGGTCAGCAGCGAGGCGATGACATAGATCGCCAGGTGCAGGGTGTCGGTGCGGATGCCCAGCGAACCGGCGACCAGTTCGCCGCGGGTCAGCACGTTGAGCTGGCGGGCCAGCAGCAGACTGGCCAGCAGACCGAGGATCAAAACGATAGTCGGCAGGGCGCCGGGACGGGCGAAGCCGAGATCGCCCATCAGCCAGAACATCATCCGCTGCAAGCCGCTGTCTGGAGTCAGATTGAGAATAAAGCCGATGGCCGCCCCCCAGCCGGCGGCCAGCACCACCCCGGTCAGCAGCAGGCGGTTGCTGTTCCACTGGCCGTGGCCCCGCGACAGCACAAAGACCAGCAGCATCGCCACCAGCGCCCCGACGAAAGCGCTGCCGGTCAGCAAGTGACCGCTCACCCCGGCCAGCATGGCCAGTAACGCGGCCACCGAGGCCCCGCCGGAGATGCCCAGTATATAAGGATCGGCCAGCGGATTGCGCACCAGCACCTGCATCAGGCAACCGGCCACCGCCAGCAGGGCGCCGGTGGTCAGGGCGGCCAGGCTGCGCGGCAGGCGTAGTTCCCACACCAGCTGGCTGGCGAGATCCGGGCCCGGGCGCCAAAGGGCGCCCCATACCTCGGTCGCCTCCAGGACAACACTGCCGCTGGTCAGGGAAATTGCCAGACTGAGGAGACAGAGCCCCGCCAGTCCCAGCAATACCCCCCATGGATGGCGCATGGACATAAGGGCCTGTTACTCGCGCAGGCTGAGGATCGGCCAGCCGCGGGCGCGGGCGTGATCGGCCAGGGTTTCGTCGGGATCCACCGCCACCGGATGGGTCACCCGCTCCAGTAGCGGCAGGTCGTTGAGCGAATCGCTGTAAAACCAGCTGTCGGCCAGGTTGTGGCCGGTCTGTTTCAGCCACTGTTCCAGCCGCTGGACCTTGCCATCGCGAAAACAGGGGGTGCCGCTGACCTGTCCGGTATAGCGTCCGTCGAGCTGTTCGGGGTCGGTGGCCAGCAGATCATCGACGCCCAGCTCCTCGGCGATCGGTTCGGTGATAAAGCGGTTGGTCGCGGTAATAATCAGCAGAAAATCGTCCCGGCTGCGGTGTTTGTCCAGCAGTGTCCGGGCTGCCGGGGTAATCCGCGGGCAGATTTCCCGGGCCATGAACTGGCGGTGTAATTCGCTCAGTTCCCGGGGCGGTATCTCACTCAATGGACGCAGGCTGAAGGCCAGAAATTCATGGATATCGAGCTGACCGCTTTTATATTCCTCGTAAAAGCGGTGGTTCTCCCGCTCGTAGGCGTCCTTGTCGACCCACCCCTGCTGAGCCAGAAAGCAGCCCCACAGATAATCGCTGTCACCATTGAGCAGGGTATTGTCGAGATCGAAGAGTGCCAGGGCCACGCGTGTTCCTCCCGCTTTGCGCAAAAGGAGGCATGATAACCCAAACGGCGGGGCGAAAAGCAGCCGGGCGCATCGGGCGGTCAGAATGCCGGGGCCGGCCGGGTATATGAGCGGCTACTGAAGTACTTAAATTATTGAAATATATATTAATATTTCTCTCGATGTGTGAAAATTTGCGAGCATCCGGGGGCTGTGAAAGAATCTGGTGGAGGGCTTTAAAAGGACGTGGCAAGTGATTGATTCCGAAGGATACAGAGCCAATGTGGGCATTATTTTATGTAACCCGGAAGGTAAACTGTTCTGGGCCCGGCGCATTGGTCAGCAGGCCTGGCAGTTTCCCCAGGGCGGAATTCGTCGCGAGGAATCCCCGGAGCAGGCGCTCTACCGCGAGCTGGCCGAGGAGATTGGCCTGGTGCAGAACGATGTCGAGCTGATTGGCGCCACCCGGCAATGGCTGCGCTACCGTCTGCCGCAAAAACTGATCCGGTATCATCGCGAACCGGTTTGTATTGGTCAGAAACAGCGCTGGTTTTTACTGCGCCTGATCGCGCCCGAGAGTAAAGTGAGTCTGGACGCCAGCGACACCCCCGAGTTCGACCTCTGGCGATGGGTAAGTCCGGCGCAGCCGGTGCGCGAAGTGGTCCCGTTCAAGCGCCAGGTATACCGGTGTGCGCTGGCGGAGCTGGAGCCATTATTAAAAAAAGTGAGCGGTAAACTGGTTTACGACCAGCTTGCCTGATACCGGCTGCGTCATCAGCCTGTGTTACTCTGTCTGAGACAGGTCAAATCCCGATCCCACTGTATGGACCCTTATGCTTGATACCTTACGTCGATTAATCGAAGAGGTGAATCTGGCGCGCAATCTTGAGCAGGCGCTGGAGATCATCGTGCGCCGTGTCAAACAGGCCATGCAGGTGGATGTCTGCTCGGTGTACCTTACCGATCAGGACAATGAATACTATGTCCTCAAGGCGACGGAGGGCCTTAACCCGAGCAGTGTTGGCAAGGTGCGCCTCAGTCAGGAGCACGGCCTGGTCGGTCTGGCGGCCAAACGTGCCGAACCGGTCAATCTGGATAATGCCCCCGAGCATCCGCGTTTCTGTTATTTCCCCGAGTCCGGCGAGGAGCCGTATCACGCTTTTCTCGGTGTGCCGATCATTCATCACCGCAAGGTGGTCGGCGTGCTGGTCGTGCAACAGCACGGCAGTGAAAAGTTCGATGAAAACAGTGTCACCTTTTTGATTACCATCGCCGCACAGCTGGCCGGCGCGATTGCGCATGCCGAGGCCAGCGGGGAGGTGGAAATCCGGGGTCAGGTGACACCGGACCATCCGCATGACAGCCGCCCGATCGGCGGCCTGGCCGGTGCGCCGGGGGTAGCTATCGGAACGGCCAAGGTAGTTTATACCCTGGCCGACATCGATGCGGTGCCGGATCGGCGTGCCGGCAGTGTGGATGCCGAGGTCGACGCTTTTAATGCCGCGCTGGCGGCGGTCAAAAAAGATATCAAGAACCTATCGGCGCAGTTTGTCGACAAGTTACCGGCCGAGGATCATGCCCTGTTCGACGTCTATATGCTGATGCTCGACAGCGACAGTCTGGCCGGTCAGACCCGTCAGCGCATCAAGGAAGGCAACTGGGCACAGGGCGCATTGCGCCAGACTATCCAGGAACATGAACGCATCTTCCGCGAGATGGAAGACAGTTACATGCGCGAGCGGGTAGATGATGTGCGTGATCTGGGTCGGCGGATTCTCTCCCACCTGCAGCAGGATACCCAGACGTTGTTGGAGTACCCCAACGAGACAGTGCTGGTGGGCGAGGAGATCAGCGCCGCCATGCTGGCGCAAGTGCCGCCGGAGAAACTGGCCGGGGTGATTTCGGTGCGCGGTTCGCGGACCTCGCACGTGGCGATCCTGGCCCGGGCGCTGGGCGTGCCGGCGGTTATGGGGGCCACCGATCTGCCGGTATCGCGTATGGACGGCACTGAAGTGATCGCCGATGGTTACAGCGGCCGGGTCTATGTGGCGCCGACCCATCTCATACTGGAAGAATATCGCCGGCTGGTCGACCAGGAAGTTGAACTTTCCGAGGAACTCAAGGCGTTACGGGAACTGCCTTCGGAGACCCGCGATGGCGAATATATACCGCTGTATGCCAACACCGGTTTGATCTCGGATATGACTCCGACCCGGGAAAGCGGTGCCGAGGGGATCGGTCTGTACCGGACCGAGTTTCCATTCATGATTCGCCAGGGCTTTCCCGGCGAGGATGAACAGCGCCTCAACTATCGGCAGGTACTGGAAGCTTTTGCGCCGCGGCCGGTAGTACTACGCACTCTGGATGTCGGGGGCGACAAGGCCCTGCCCTATTTTCCGATTGAAGAGGAGAACCCGTTTCTGGGCTGGCGAGGCATTCGTATCACCCTGGACCATCCGGAAATTTTCCTGGTGCAGATTCGCGCCATGCTGCTGGCCAGCACCGGGCTGGATAATCTGAATATCCTGTTGCCGATGATCAGCGACGTCAGCGAGCTGATCGACAGCCTGAGTCTGATTCACCAGGCCTATGAAGAGTTGCTCGAAGAAGGACAGGACATTCGCATGCCCAGGATCGGGGTGATGATCGAAGTCCCCTCGGCGGTTTACCAGGCCGGCAATCTGGCCAAGCGGGTCGACTTTCTTTCCATTGGCACCAACGATCTGACCCAGTACCTGCTGGCGGTGGATCGCAATAACTCGCGAGTTGCCGAACTGTATGATTCCCTGCATCCGGCTGTCATCCGCGCCATACTGCAAGTAGTGGACAGTGCCCGGGTTCACGGTAAACCGGTCAGTGTGTGTGGTGAAATGGCAGGTGATCCGGCCGCAGCAATCCTGTTGCTGGGCATGGGGATCCACAGCCTGAGCATGAGTGTCTCCAGTCTGTTGCGGGTAAAATGGGTGATACGTAACCTGAGTCGCGAGCGTGCTTCGGAGATTCTCAGCGAAGTGCTGGTGATGGAAAACGTGCACGAGATTCGCCATTACCTCAACGATCAACTCGAAGAGGCCGGCATGGGCGGGCTGATCCGCGCGGGGAAATAACATTTATTTCTCGCAGAGTCGCAAAGGCGCAGCAAAAATACGCTGTGTTGCGTCACCCCTGGCGAGCTCTGCGTCTCTGCGAGAGTTAATATTTAATTAGGCATAACTCATGTGCAGCAGGTCAGGTTGCGCGAATGCGCTACCTGACACTCCTCGTATCGGCAGGATGTCACGCAGGCTAACGCCAGCGTGACCTACGTAGGTGTGAACCGTGTGGGAAACTAACATTATTCTCTCGCAGAGACGTTTATGCCCGTTTTATGGGTGCAAAGGCGCAGCGAAAAATACGCTGTGTTGCGTCATTCTTGGCGAGCTCTGCGTCTCTGCGAGAGTTACTTTTTAACAGGTTTATCAACTATGCAACAGCAATCCCATGAAGTGGGTGTCGATCGGCATTTGAATCTGCATGAACTGATCCATGCACTGGTGGAAGATGGCCGGCTGGATAAACAGACCTCGGACGAGTTTCTGATCCCGGCGCGCACCGGGCGACTGGAAATCCACCCGCTGGTGATTATCTCGCAACAGGAATGGGATGACCTGACCCGCCCCGGCAAGAAGCTGTCGCTGGAAGTATTGACCCAGTGGCTGGCCGAGCGTGCCGGTTTGCCCTATATGCGAATCGATCCGCTCAAGGTTGACGTCACGGCCGTGACGGCAGTGACGTCCTCGGCTTATGCCGGCAAGCATCGTATCCTGCCGGTCAAGGTCGATAAACACAAAGCGGTTATCGCCACCGCCGAGCCGGATATTCGCAGCTGGGAAGATGAGCTGGCGCATGTCACCGGCCTGCAGATCGAACGGGTGATCGCCAACCCGCTGGATATCTCCCGTTATCTCAACGAGTTTTATTCGGTCAGTCACTCGATTCGTCGCGCTACCTCGGACAAGGATTCGGTCAATATCCCCGGAGTCACCAATCTGGAACAACTGGTGGAGCTGGGCAAGACGGGCAATCTGGATGCCAACGACAAGGATGTTGTGCAGATCGTTGACTGGCTGCTGCAGTACGCCTTCGATCAGCGTGCCAGTGATATTCACATGGAGCCGCGACGCGAGCAGGGACATATCCGGTTTCGCATTGATGGTGTTATGCACCATGTTTACGATATGCCCACACCGGTGATGACTGCCGTCTCCAGCCGCATCAAGGTGCTGGGGCGCATGGATGTGGTGGAAAAACGTCGTCCCCAGGACGGGCGCATCAAAACCCTGTTACCGGAAGGCGGCGAGATAGAACTGCGTCTGTCGACCATGCCGACTGCCTTTGGTGAAAAACTGGTGCTGCGGATTTTTAACCCGGACGTTCTGGTCAAGGACTTCGCCGCGCTGGGTTTCTCCGCCAGGGAAATCACCGGCTGGAACCAGATGGTGAACCAGCCGAACGGGATCATTCTGGTCACCGGTCCGACCGGCTCGGGCAAGACTACCACGCTCTATTCCACGCTCAAGCAACTGGCCCAGCCCGAGGTGAATGTCTGCACGGTGGAAGATCCCATCGAAATGGTCGAGCCGGCGTTCAATCAGATGCAGGTACAACACAATATCGGGCTCGACTTTGCCAACGGGGTGCGTACCCTGCTGCGCCAGGATCCCGACATTATTATGGTCGGCGAAATTCGCGACAGGGAAACCGCCGAGATGGCGATTCAGGCGGCGTTAACCGGCCATCTGGTACTCTCTACGCTGCATACCAACGATTCGGCCTCGGCCGTGACCCGGTTGCGCGAAATCGGGGTGCCTTCCTATCTGATCAACGCCACTCTGCTGGGAGTACTCGCGCAGCGGCTGGTACGAACTCTCTGCCCGCACTGCAAGGCGCCGACCGAGGTGGATCCGGATCTGTGGCAGGCGTTGACCCGACCATGGAAAATGAGTGGTGAGCCGAGTTTTTACGGACCGGTCGGCTGTGATGAATGCCGCAACACCGGCTACATGGGCCGCATCGGGATTTATGAAATGCTGCGCATGAGCCCCGCCATTCGCCACCAGCTGGGTCCTGAGAGCGATGCCGCGGAGATCCGGCGCACGGCCATCAATGAGGGCATGATCAAACTGCGCATCGCCGGCGCCCAGAAAATCGCCCAGGGACTGACGACCATGGAGGAAGTCCTCAACGTCGTGCCGAGCGATAGTGAAGTCTGACAGAATAGGGATGAGAATACAGGTGCTAGGTGCTAGGTGCTAGGTGCGGGTCCCAGGGGCCAGGACTGTAGCGGCAAGGCCAGGTTACGCGCAGCGTTATTTGGCTGCCTTTGCTTCGATTTGTGACTGTGTCACGTAGGCTATCGCCAACGTGGCCTATGTTGTTATAGATTAGATTTTGATAGGCCGGACTAGCCCCTAGTACCTAGAAACCAGCCCCTGACCTTCGGTGTGTTACACACACCGAAGGTCAAGCGCGATGGAGTTTGAGCGAGTAGCGCTTGATCTGGGTGAGCAGTTCGGCGTGATTGAATGGCTGCACGATATAATCATCGGCACCGGCCTGCAGTCCGTGACTGACATGCTCCATGGTATAGTGTTCCGCCAGTAGCAGCACTGGCGTGCTGCGCCAGCCGGGCATTTTGCGCAGGGTCTCCATGAACTGGCACCGGCTGTCGCTGATATAGGCGACATCCAGAAAAACCAGTTCGGCCGGAGGCATCCTGGCCAGTAGTTGGGAGGCGATTTCGCAGTTGGTGGTGCTGACGACGTTATACCCTTCGCGGCTCAACAGGTAATCCAGCAGGTAAGCGGTATGCACGTCTTTTTCGAGAATCAGGAGAGTTCCCTGGCGATTGATTCGTGCTTTGAGCATTTAACAAAGTACCTGGTTTGTCCGACATGGATGAAGCCCGGCGGCCTCATCATTGATGGGGTATACATCGGCCGCGCAGCGGGGCGGCTTTAATTCCGCTTTGAATGTGTGACGCAGACACGGATTTTTTGGCGCCCGATTTCAAGTAAATGATTATTAAGCGGTAAATGCCAGATGGATACTTTGACACATGGTCTGAGCAGCGTTCTGCTGGCGCGGGCCACGGCCTCCGGGAGCCGGGATCGGACGGCCATTGCGGCCGGACGGGCCCTGTCACTGCGCAGCCGTCTGACGGTCGGGTTTCTGGCCGGTATATTCCCCGACAGTGATTTTCTCGTGCGGCTGATCGACGGGCCGTTGAGTTATCTCAAACACCATCGGGGAATCACGCATTCGGTTTTGATGTTGCCATTGTGGGCCGGGTTGTTATCGTTGTTGTTTGTCCTGCTGTGGCGCGGTCAGTATCACTGGAAGGCGTTTTATGCCGTGTGTGCCATGAGCCTGGGGATTCATATCTTCGGGGATGTGATTACCTCTTTCGGTACCATGATCCTGGCGCCATTGAGTTACGCCAAGTTCTCCCTGCCTTCAACCTTTATTATCGATTTCTGGTTCAGCGGGATCATTATTCTGGCCTTGCTGGTGGCATGGATCTGGCGCCGACAGGGGCAACAGGTGGCACTGGTCGGCCTGGCCACGCTGGCGATGTATATCGGGTTACAACATTTTCAGGCCTGGCAGGCGCGAGATCTGGGTCGGACATATGTTCAACAGCAGGAACTGGAACAGGCTGAAGTGCATGCCCTGCCGCAACCTTTGTCGCCGTTTAACTGGAAGATCGTGATCGAGCAGCCACAACAGTATCACGTCAGTTATGTGAACCTGCATCGCCGACAGGCGATAGCGTTGCAGGAAGAACAGACAGGGATGCTCGAGCGAATCAATGCCATCTATCAGCCGTTGAGTCGGCTCAGCTGGCAGACCTTATCCCGTTATGGTGAAACTGCGGCGCAGGATCTGGCGCGAAATGTCTGGCACAAGGCCATGCTAAAGGATATTCGGGATTTCATGTTGTTCCCCGCCCTCTATCGTATCGAGCAGCGGGAGCAGGGACTGTGTGCCTGGTTCCAGGATCACCGTTTTATTCTGGGGGATGCCCGCAACGTACCGTTTCGCTTTGGTGCCTGTCGCAACGGCGACAATGACTGGCAGCTTTATCGTCATCAGGGTGATCACATCGTTCCGCTATCACCCTGAACGGTTATCGAATCGCTTGAGTCTCGAAGGGGTACTCGCTTTCCCGTTGCCAGCTCTGTGGCGTGGCAGCTTTGTCGGTGATTTGATTGATTATTTGACGTTCGTCTCGCCGGGCACTATGCTTTACCAAATTGCTATCGATGGGAAATCGGTATGACGACTGTGACAGTTTCCGAGAAATATCAAATAGTTATCCCCAGGGAAGTACGCCAGAGCCTGGGGATCAGGCCGGGTCAGAAGATCGAGGTGGTGGTTTACGAGGGGCGAGCGGAGTTTATTCCGGTGCGGGACATGCGCAGCATGCGGGGGTTCCTGAAAGGGATCGATACCGGGATCACGCGTGACGAGGATCGGGTGTGAATGTTGTCGATTCCTCCGGCTGGCTGGAATATTTCGCAGACAACCCCAATGCGGATGTTTTCGCCACTCCCATTCTGGAGATCGATAATCTGATTGTGCCCAGTATCAGCTTGCTGGAAGTTTTCAAGCGGGTACTGCAACAGCGCGGACAGGATGCCGCCCTGCAGACGGTTGCCCTTATGAAACAGGGCCAGGTTGTACCACTGGATGAAACACTTGCCTTGAAGGCGGCAAAGTTGGGGCTTGAACACAAACTGCCGCTGGCGGATTCTGTCATGCTGGCGACGGCCCGGGCGTTTGATGCCACGCTGTGGACGCAGGATGCCGATTTTGATGGCATCGACGGTGTACGTTTTATCCGAAAAAAACAATAATGCGGATCGCGTCAGTGGAATTGATGGAGTAAGACATAAAACGGGCTGCAAGTGCGCAGCCCGTTTTATTTGAACAATGCCAGAATCTCGCCGGCGCTGTTGCGCTTTTTGCCGTTGCAGCTTATATAGCGCTGCACCTTGAAGCGTTTGTTTTTATTCGCCTGTTGATAGATTTTGCGGGTGTAGGCAGTGTTGTGATTGGAGATTAATACCGGGATGTTGCGCCCGGCACAGTTTTGCGCCAGGTCGGCCAGCTGTTGTTGATCGTCCAGGCTGAAGCCGCCGGCGCTGTAGGTGGTGAAGTTGGCGGAAGGCGACAGCGGTACATAAGGCGGATCGCAATAGATAACATCGCCCGTCCGGGCCTGTTGCATGGTCTGTTCAAAATCCCCCAGCAGGAACTCGGCGCATTGGGCCCGCTGGTGAAAGGCGAACATTTCCTTTTGCGGAAAGTAGGGGCGCTTGTAACGGCCGAAGGGCACGTTGAAACCACCGCTGGCGTTATAACGGCACAGGCCGTTGTAACCGTGGCGGTTCAGGTAGACAAACAGGGCGGCGCGCAAACGGGGCTCATCGCATTCATTGAACTGATCGCGCAGCCGGTAATAGCGTTTTTCCTGATTGTTGCGGGGTATGAAATACTGGCCGCAATAATCGATGAATCCGGTTCCTTCCTGCTTGAGCAGGTTGTACAGGCTGATTAGATCGGCATTGCTATCGCTGAGCAAATAGCGATCGTAATCGCTGTTGAGAAACAGCGCGGCCGAGCCGGCGAAGGGCTCCACCAGGCGCTCGCCCTCCGGCAGCATGGGCAGGATATGTTCCAGAATCCGGAACTTGTTGCCCGCCCATTTGAGAAACGGTCGCTGGGGTGTCGGCGGAGTTGGTCGACCGGCTTTGCGTAATGGCGCCATGGCAGCGGAGCTGACAGCCATCAGTGCAGTTCCTTGATGAATACCTTGGACTGGCGCTGGTAGTTATACAGCTGCTGGCGTTTGACCGGCAGGCTCTTGATATCCCCTGACCTGAAGCCGCGTTCGCGGAACCAGTGAGCGGTGCGGGTGGTCAGCACGAAAAGTTGCCTGACGCCGAGTTGACGGCAGGTTTTCTCCAGATACTGCAACAGGGCATCGCCCCGGCCCTGGTTACGATAATCGGGATGCACCGCCAGACAGGCCAGTTCCCCCACCCGCTCGTCGATGAACGGGTAGAGCGCGGCACAGCCGATGATCATGCCGTCACGTTCGACCACGGTGAAATGCTCTACCTCGGTCTCCAGTCGCTCACGTGAGCGGCGCACCAGAATGTCGTCCGTTTCCAGCGGTTTGATCAATTCCAGGATGCCGCCGATGTCGTCGATGGTGGCGCGACGCAGATCTTCATACGGATCGTTACTGACCAGGGTGCCGCAACCGTCGCGAGTGAAAAGTTCCAGCAACAGGGCGCCGTCGGTATGGCGATTGATGATATGAGCCCGTTTGACTTCATGCCGGCAGGCATGCGTGGCACTGCGCAGGGCTTGCTGTTGTTCGGGTGTCAGTTTGTTGCTCCCCGACAGGAGTGTCTCGGCGTTGTCGGGCGTCAGTTCTCGTAACAATCGCTTGCGATTGTCTGTGATGCCCTTGCCGTCGATTAGCAGGATCAGTTTGTCGGCCTGCAACTGGCTGGCGGCGGCAGTGGCCACATCCTCGGCGCTGAGATTGAAAACTTCGCCGGTCGGGGAATAGCCGATGGGCGAGAGCAGGATCAGATCATTATTATCCAGATGCTGGCGAATGGCGTCCCGATCCACCCGCCGGACCTCGCCGGTGTGACCGTAGTCCACGCCGTCGCGGACGCCCAGTGGCTGGGCAGTAACAAAATTACCCGACACCAGCCGGATGCGCGCTCCGGCCATGGGTGAATTGGCTACTCCCATAGAGAGCAACGCCTCGATATCGACACGAACACTACCGGCGGCCTGCTTGACGCAATGCAGCGCTGTAGCGTCGGTCACCCGCAGACCGTTGACGTAGATCAGTTCGGCATCCCGGGACTTGAGACAGGTTTCGATCTGCGGCCGGGTACCATGCACCAGCACCAGCTTGACGCCCAGACTGTTGAGCAGGGCCAGATCATGCACCAGTGGCGCAAACTGCTCGTCCGCCAGCATCTCGCCCCCGAACGCGATCACGAACACCTTGCCGCGAAAGGCATTGATATAGGGCGAGGAGTCACGAAACCAGCGGACAAAATCGGTATCGGTGGGGGTTGCTTTGGGAGCCATCTGTCGTATCGGGTCAGGAGTGATTATCTGACGTTAGTATGACATAGAAACAGGTTCTAGGTCCTAGGGGCTAGGTCCTAGGAATTGCCACGTGGGCTTTCAGCCCGCGTGGCCAAAATTGAATACTGGGGCCTTGGTTGTTGGGTTTTCGATGCTGATTAGAGGTTGTGTCACGCAGGCTGCCGCCAGCGTGACCTACTCGAGGTTTCTTCCTGGGGCCTGGCCCCTGGTCTCTAGCCCCTCTTCTTTATATTACCAGGAGCTTTGCTTGCGCCAGCGGATACGCGGGATGAGCAGGCCGAGCAGCAGGCCGCCGAGCAGGACACCGGCGCCGGCGATGAACCATTCACGTTTGGCGCGATCCTTCAGAGCCTGATTTTCCTGATTGAGGATCTGCAGTTCTTTTTCCAGGGCCACGTTTTTCTGTTGCAGCTCCCGATTTTCCTTGTCCAGTACGATCGGGCGGGCGGCGACCTCGCTGAGATGATCGAGGCGGGTTTCGGCATCCTCGAGTTTGGCCTGCAACTCATCACGCCGGGTCGCCAGCTGGGCGCGTTCGGCCTGTACTTCGCTGAGAGCGCTGCGCAGTTTTTCGGTTTCATCCTGCAGATTATTCAGTTTGCGGGTGGCTTCATCCAGTTGCATGGCGGCGGTGGGTTCGTCCATCAGGTACTGGCTGCGAACCCAGCCTACGGTCCCGTCACTGGTGCGAACCCGGCTGTAACCCTCGTCATTGCTCTCCAGCACGTCCAGTCGGGTGCCGGTCGGGAGGGTTTTGAGAATCTGGTAAGTGTTTCCCTGACCGTTACGCAGGGTGATAATCAGTTTGTCTGATACATACTGATAGTCGGCAGCGTGGACGGCGGATGCGCAAGCACCAAGCAGCGCAAGGGCGATGAAGAACTGTCTCATAGTCGTTTTCTGTCCTGCAGCGGTCTGTATTCTATTTTACTATGTATGGTATCCCGGACTACGACAGTCCGGATGGCGATTGTATAGTCTAGCGCGAATTGCCTGGTGCGCGCCAAATCACATTTTGCCGGCTCGAAGGGGGCGTTCGGCCTGTCGTGTCGGCCCCGGGGCTGTCATATGGTTGTCATGTTGGTCGGCTGTAATGCCCGTGTCATGCAACAATTAACGGTTATTGTCACCGGAGTGTCACGAATCCCATGAGTCAGGACATTACCATCTTGGTCGTCGAGGACGAGACGGCTATTCGGGAAATGCTCGGATATACCTTGCAACGGGCCGGTTTCCGGGTGATAGAGGCCGGAGATACCCGTGAGGCGAGCGAACAGTTGAACGAGCAACTGCCGGATCTGATGCTGCTGGACTGGATGCTGCCCGGGATCAGTGGGGTGGAATTTGCCAAACGTTTGCGCCGGGATGAGGCCACGCGGGAATTGCCGGTCATTATGCTTACAGCACGCGGCGAGGAAGAGAGCAAATTGCGCGGTTATGAAGCCGGCATTGACGATTATGTGACCAAGCCGTTTTCCACCCAGGAACTGGTGGCGCGGATCCGCGCGGTACTGCGTCGCAGCAGCGCCAGTCGGGAAACGTCCGAAACAGTCGAGATTGCCGGTTTGAGTCTGGATACGGCCAGTCACCGGGTGAGCCTCAATGGCGAGCCCATCAACCTGGGGCCCACGGAATTTCGCCTCTTGCATTTTTTTATGACCCACCCCGAACGGGTCTACAGCCGCGACCAGTTACTGGACCAGGTCTGGGGCAATCAGGTATATATCGAGGACCGCACCGTTGACGTGCATATTCGCCGCCTGCGCAAGGCACTCGAGCCCTATGGTTTCGAACGTCACGTACAGACCGTGCGCGGTGCCGGCTACCGGTTCTCCAAACAGGTCTGAGGGATGCCCTATAACTGGACCAATGAGCTATGGCGGGTTATTACCAGTCTGCTGCTGGCGCTTTTCGTCGGTTGGTTGAGTGGTTATGTTCTGCTGGCCCTGTTGCTGGTCGTCTCCCTGTGGTTTATCAGTTACTTCGTCAGGCTGGCAAAACTGGATCACTGGTTGCGCTTCGATCGCAAGCAGGAACCGCCGCAGTCCAGCGGCTTGTGGGGCGAAGTATTCACCGGAATTTATCGCCTGCAGCAACGGGCCCGCAAGCGCAATAAACGTCTGGTTAAAGCGATTAACCGCTTTCGTGAGACTACCGCGGCGTTACCCGACGGGGTGGTGATGTTGCGTGAAGCAGGAGAAATTGAATGGTGGAACGCCCAGGCCAGTCAGCTGTTACGCCTCAAATATCCGCAGGATGTGGGTGTAAGACTGGTCAACCTGCTGCGTCATCCGGATGTTTCCGCCTACTGGCGGGGAGAATGGCCGGATCAGCAGGTGACCATCCAGTCGCCGTATGACGATTCAATCCGGCTCAGTATTCGTGTAGTCGAATACGGCCAGAACCAGATGCTGGTGATCGTGCGTGACGTGACCCTGTTCGAGCAGGTCGAGCAGATGCGGCGTGATTTTATCAGCAA
>NZ_JAWOCR010000051.1:0-3366 GCF_046483665.1 Thiohalophilus sp.
CTGAGGAGATAATATGATTAAACAGATCATGATTCTCGATGGCGTCATGGCCGTGGCCCACTTTCGTGATGACGGTGAAATGATTGAAGGGTATGGTATGGGAGGCCAGGAAGAGCTCGCCAGCCTGGCCCATTTTGCCCATGATTATAAACGTCTTGTACAGGGCAATGCCGATCAGCTTTCCATGTTTACCGGTATCCGCGGATGGACGCCGCCCGGCGGCTGGGTTGTGCGCGGCGAGCGTTTTACCGTCTGCAGTGTCGGCAACGTGGTCTGCCTGTTCGACGGTAATGAAGGCCATCTCAACGAGGTGATGCAGGAATTACGCGGCGCCTCGCAATGGTAGTAGTTGCAGGACCGGCTATTCAATACCTGCCTGTTATTCTGAGGCGTATTTATGCATTACCACCGGTAACATCCCGCCCCAAAAGGTCCGAATAGACCGCCAGGGTTTTTTCCACGGTAATGTCCGGGTTGAAGCAGGTCCGGATGCGCTCTTCGGCGGCAATGCCCATCTGCCTGCGTCGCTCTGGATCGCCGAGTAATTCGTCAATGGCTTTGGACAGCGCATTGGCGTCGCCCGAAGCGACGATGCGACCGCTGATACCGTCTTCGATCAGTTCAGGGCTGCCGCCCGAGTCGGTCACGACTGCCGGTACTTGCTGGCTCATTGCCTCTATCACCACGCGGGGCAGCCCCTCGCGTCGCAGGGAGGGCAGCACGAAAACATCAAGCGCCCCGATCAGGGCGGCCGCATCGGCGCGCCAGCCTGGCAGGTGAATCCGATTGGCCGCCGGACTGCGAGCGATTCGTCTGGCAATGCGCTTGTCGTTGACCTTGCCGATTAGTAGCAGGTGGGCATCCGGGGTAGCCAGCTTTTCAAAGGCTTCAATTAAAACCGGTATCCCCTTGCGCTTGCGCATCTGTGCGACGCAACCAATCACCGGAGCGTCAGTGGGGATACCGAATTCGCTGAAATCGGCGGGGATATTTTCACGAGGCCACCAGTCAGTCTCATGGCCTTTGTGTACGGTCACCACCTTTTCCTCGGGCAGGTGCCAGCCAAGAAAACGATTGTGCAGCAGATCCTGACGTATAGCTTCGCAAACACAGGTAATACGATCCACACGGGGGTGAAAAAAGCTTTTGCGAGCAGAAGGATTCAGCCAGTGCAGATTGCCCACGATCCCGCGATAGGCAACCAGTTTCGGCGGCAAGTCCTGTATTGCCCGGATCGTATTGGATAGGGCGGTTTTAGTATAGGCATGCACGATCTCCGGTTGTTCGGCAAGTACCCACTGCCGGATCTGTCTGACAGCGTCGGGATCATGACGTTTATGCATACGCAGGTGATGAATCACAATCCCGGCAGCCTGCAGTTCTTCCTGAAATGGGGCTTCTGGGTTGCAGACCATGCTAACCTCAATACCGCGAGCCCGAGTACGCAGCAGGTGGTGACGTTCTCCGACATCCATACCCTGGAAAATGCGCAAAACCTTTAGAGGCTGCTGACTCATGCTGTGAGTGACCCCGCTGTTATGTCAAAACCGCCAGTATACCCTCATAGAGGTCAGTATCGGTACTCTTTCGGGGCTCGGATTCTCCAGACAATCTTGCATCTGTATATCCGTATCACGCACGAACTGTCTTGTGCGTCGCTCGCTCCCCGGTCGACAGATCGTGTATTATTGGCGCTCACCGTCAACGCCAATCAATTCCGGGATTCCGCGCATGTTGCAACTCCGAGGTGGCTCGGCCCTGTCGTCCTTTCGTCTGCAAAAATACCTGGCCGCCCTGCGGGCCGAAGTGCCCGAGGTAGCGGATCTGCAGGCGGTGTTTTTGCACTTTGTCGAGAGCGAGCCGCAGCTGGGTGCCGAACAGCATCGGCGTCTTGAGAGCCTGCTGGCCTATACCAGTCCGCCTGCTCAGGCACTGCAGGGGCATGACTTTCTGGTTGTCCCCCGGCCCGGCACCATCTCGCCGTGGTCGAGCAAGGCCACGGATATCGCGCACAACTGCGGGCTGGACTCGGTGCAGCGGATCGAGCGCGGCATTCTCTATACCCTGACGTTCAGCGACGATCATGACCTGAGTGCGGAGCAGGCCCGACGCCTGGGCTCGGTGTTGCACGATCGGATGACCGAGGCGGTGTTCCGCGAAGTCGATGAGGCACAACGACTGTTCAGTCATCCCGAACCCGCGCCGCTGACCGAGGTCGATGTCCTTGGAGGCGGGCGCGAGGCCCTGCAGCGGGCCAACGCCGATCTGGGACTGGCGCTGGCCGGGGACGAGATCGATTACCTGGTGGAGAATTTCCAGTCGCTGGGGCGCAATCCCAGCGACGTGGAGCTGATGATGTTCGCCCAGGCCAACTCGGAACATTGCCGGCATAAGATTTTCAACGCCGACTGGATCATCGACGGCCAGCCTCGCGACAAGTCGCTGTTCGGGATGATTCGCAATACCTATCAGCAGCATGGCGACGGGGTTCTCTCCGCCTACAGCGACAACTCGGCGGTGATCGCGGGGCATACCGGCGGCCGGTTTTATCCCGCGTCCGGTACCCGCGAGTACGCCTATCATGCCCAGGACATCCACATCCTGATGAAGGTCGAAACCCATAATCATCCCACCGCCATCGCGCCGTTTCCTGGTTCGGCCACCGGCGTTGGCGGCGAGATCCGCGATGAGGGGGCGACCGGCCGGGGGTCCAAGCCCAAGGCCGGACTGTGCGGTTATTCGGTCTCCAACCTGCGCCTGCCCGACTGCCTCCGGCCGTGGGAGACCGATTACGGCAAGCCGGGGCGGATCGTCTCCGCGCTGGACATCATGCTCGAGGCGCCCATCGGCGCGGCCGCCTTCAATAACGAATTTGGCCGGCCCAACCTGTGCGGCTATTTTCGGACCTATGAGGAGCGAGTGCCGGGGCCGCGGGGCGAGGAAGTGCGCGGTTATCACAAACCGATCATGCTGGCCGGCGGGCTGGGGAATATCCGCGACGATCACGTTGCCAAGAATGACATACCGCCCGGGGCGCAGATCGTGGTACTCGGCGGCCCGGCCATGCTGATCGGGCTGGGGGGCGGAGCCGCCTCCTCGATGGCGACCGGGGAAAGCCTGGAGGATCTCGATTTTGCCTCGGTGCAGCGCGGCAACCCGGAGATGGAACGCCGGGCCCAGGAGGTGATCGACCGCTGCTGGCAGCTGGGCGAAGCCAACCCCATCGTCAGCATTCACGATGTGGGTGCCGGCGGCCTCTCCAATGCCCTGCCGGAGCTGGTCAACGACAGCGGGCGTGGCGGGCGTTTCGAGCTGCGTGCCGTGCCCAACGACGACCCGGGCATGTCGCCCATGGAGATCTGGTGC
>NZ_JAWOCR010000023.1:0-6701 GCF_046483665.1 Thiohalophilus sp.
CGCGAACCACAGAGCGGCGGGTATCGACGCCACGAGAAGAAAGATCCAGCCGCCGGACGGCAAGACCGGAAATAATTGCAGGCAGAGAATCCCTGCCAGAAATGCTATCGTCCCTGATCGCATAAAAAGTTATGGCTTGTAATACAATTGATGGATAATAGGCTGGCAGACAACGTCCCTGAATCGCCTGACATGCCTCGCAAGTTTATAAGAAAATATATGCCGGATCACGACAAGATCCGCAACCATGTCCAGCTCAACCGCATCTTCGGAACATTGCTGCACGATCCCAACCTGCTGCACCTGAACCGACGCTCGGTCTCCAGCGCCTTTGCGGTCGGCCTGTTCATGGCATTTGTCCCGGTCCCCTTCCAGATGCCGCTGGCGGCGGCGGCCGCCATTATCATGCGCTGCAATCTCGCCATTGCCGTGGCACTGGTCTGGATCACCAACCCGGTGACCATGGGACCCATCTTTTTCTTCTGCTACAAGGTCGGCACCTGGTTTCTGGGTACGCCGGTCCGCGCGGTTGAGTTTGCGCCGTCGTGGGAGTGGTTCAGTAGTGAACTGGGCGTGATCTGGCAACCGCTGCTGTTGGGCTGTTTCGTCGTCGGCACGCTCACGGCGACGCTGGGTTACGGGCTGGTACGACTGCTCTGGCGCCTGCATCTGCTCAGCCATATCCGTAACCGGCAACTGCAGTTTGCGTTGCGGCGGCGGGAGAACCACAAGTACAAGGACCGCTGAGCACAGACCTTTTCGGGTGGCCGGATCAGGCGAGAAGTAACATCAAGTTCACATTAACTATGCAATGTAAATTTCTGTTTAATAAGAACTAAAAATTCCATCCTTGAGATGCAGCACACGGTCCATCCGCTCGGCAAATGCCGTATCGTGGGTCACCACCACAAAACTGGTGCCCAGCGCCGTATTCAATTCCAGCATGCGCTGGTAAACCTGCTCGGCCGTCTGGCTGTCGAGATTTCCGGTCGGTTCATCCGCCAGAATGCACTTCGGCCGGGTGACCAGGGCCCGGGCGATGGCCGCTCGCTGGCGTTCCCCGCCGGACAGGGCGTTGGGCTTGTGACGCAGGCGATCGCCCAGCCCCACTTCCGTGAGCATAGCCGCCGCCTGCTCGCCCGCCTCGGCTGTCCCGAGTCCGCGAATCAACAGCGGCATGGCCACATTTTCCAGCGCGGTGAATTCCGGTAACAGATGGTGAAACTGATAGACAAAACCGAGATCGCGATTGCGCAGCAGACCGCGTCGGGCGTCGTCCAGTTGGGCCATGTTCTCGCCGTTGACCTCCACCTCGCCGGCGCTGGGCAGATCCAGGCCGCCCAGCAGGTGCAACAAGGTGCTTTTACCGGAGCCAGAGGCGCCAACGATGGCCACCTGCTCGCCGCGACGGACGCTCAGATCCACCCCCTTGAGTACGGCGACTTCACGGCTCCCCTCACGGAACACCTTGGTCAGCTTGCGACAGGCCAGAATCGTCTCACTCATAGCGTAACGCCTCCGCCGGTTGGGTCCGGCTGGCACGCCAGGCCGGATACACGGTCGCTACGATGCCCAGCAGGAACGAGACACTGGTAATCATCCAGACATCATCCCAGTGCAGATCAGAGGGCAGTTCGCTGATGTAATACACGCCCGGATCCAGGAACTGGATGCCGAACAGCCCTTCGAGCCACGGCACCACAATATCCAGATTCAGCGCCAGACTGACGCCAAGCACGCTGCCCAGCACCGTGCCCACCACGCCGATGACGGTTCCCTGCACCATGAAGATGCGCATGATGCGGCCCGGCGAGGCGCCCAGCGTGCGCAGGATGGCGATATCGCTCTCCTTGTCGGTCACCACCATCACCAGCGTGGAGACAATATTGAACGCCGCCACGGCAATGATCAGCAGCAACAGCAAAAAGATCATCCGCTTTTCGATTTTAACGGCGCGGAACCAGTTGGCGTGATAGGAACTCCAGTCACGCACATAAAACTCGCTCAACACGCCGTCCTGCAGTTCGTGGCGAATCTGCGGCGCCAGAAACAGATCGCTCAGTTTGGCACGCACGCCGGTCACGCGCGAACCGAGCTTGAACAATCGCTGGGCATCTTCCAGATGGACGACGGCCAGCGCACTGTCGTATTCGTACATCCCGATATGAAACAGGCCGACGACTTCGAAGCGCTTCATCCGCGGCGCCATGCCGGCCGGAGTGACATTGAGGCTGGGCGTGACCATGGTGACTTTGTCGCCGACATCCACGCCGAGAATCCGGGCCAGATCCCGTCCCAGGATCACGCTGAAGTTCCCCGGCTTGAGATCGGTCAGTTGTCCCACTTCCATCTTACCGGCGACCGCCGACACGCCCGGTTCCTGTTCCGGCAAGACGCCGCGGATCCGGGCGCCGTTAACCCCTTTGCCGCGGATCAGCATGCCCTCGCCTTCCACATACGGCGCGGTGGCGATCACTTTGGGATGGGATTCGGTCGCGCGGGCCACTGAGGGCCAGTCGGCAATGCCGCGACGATAATCGGTCACGGTCAGATGCGAGACCATATCGAGGATGCGCTCACGCACTTCTTTTTCGAACCCGTTCATCACCGACAACACAGTGATCAATGCCATCACACCCAGCGCGATGCCCAGCATCGAGGTCAGCGAAATGAAGGATATGAAGTGATTGCGGCGCTTGGCGCGGGTGTAGCGCAGGCCGACATACAATTCGAATGGTCTAAACATGGAGCGGCATTATACAGGTTCGCGCTGAAATGACATCAACGCCAGGCGGTGATTGCGCCAGAGTTCACACCTGCTCAGGTAAAGCATTTTCATCAGCAATTCAGGGCAGGTGCACGGGAATCGAACGGGCGATGCGGATCGATTCGGGAGTTATTTGTGATACCCAGGCGTACACTTCCACACCCTGCTGGCACACGGCGGCCAGCTGTTCGGCATAGGCGGGATCGATCTCTGCGGCCGCACGAAACCGGTCGACATCATCCCGGGCCACGTGTAACAGCAACACCGCCCGATACCCCTCACGGACCATCGCCGCCAGTTCCTGCAGGTGCTTGCGTCCCCGTTCGGTGGGCGCATCGGGGAAGATGGCATAACTGTCGCGATCGACCGCGGTGACGTTCTTTACCTCCACGTAACAGCCGGCGCGTCCGGGATCGCTCAGCAACAGATCGATCCGGCTGTTGGTGCCGTATTTCACCTCGCGACGCAGTGTCCGATAGCCCTGCAGGCGCTCGATCACGCCGGATTCAATCCCTTCCTGCACGAGTACGTTGGCCAGATGGGTATTGACCCCCACCAGGGTGCCCTCCAGGGTCGAAGCCAGCTCCCACGAATAGCGATATTTACGTCCGGGGTTGGCGCTGTCGCGCAGCCAGATCCGGGTGCCCGGCTCGGCACAGCCGAGCATGGAACCGGTATTGGGGGTGTGAACGGTGAGTTCTTTACCATTGTCCAGCTGCACATCGGCCAGAAACCGTTTGTAGCGCCGCTGCAAAGTAGCGGAGATCAGTGGGGGGTCAAAATTCACAACAACAGCAACCTGTCAGGCCAGACTCCGGAAAAACTGCTTAAACTTTTGCGTGTAAGCCATTGATAGAGTATATTTTACCGCAAATTCGGCCGAATACTGTGCCAGAGGAGCCCGATGATGACCAGGCTGTGGAATACCCCGACTTTATCAGCGCTTTTTGGCGCCGCTGCCCTGTTACTGGGCGCACCGGCCGCTGCCGAGACCCTCGACATGCCCGCCCCACCGGCCCTGCAGGAACCGGATCACAGTGTAACGCTGCCCGGTCGAGGGATGTCCATGCTCCAGGTCGAAGAACGCTTTGGCAGCCCGCGGGAGAAATTCGACGACGTTGGCGATCCCCCGATCACCCGCTGGGTCTATCCCGACTTCACCGTCTATTTCGAGTATCAGTATGTCATCAATGCCGTGGCTCACGATAACCTGACCCGCCCGGGTTCCTCCTGAACATAACCTCTCCACAGTGACAGGCCGACGCGTATGAATCGCCGGTTAGCCGCTGAATGGGCCCCCCAGGGGGGTGTCATGCTCACCTGGCCCCATGCCGGAACGGACTGGGCGACGCATCTGGATGCGGTGGAACCGGTGTTTGCCGAAATTGCCAGCCAGATCGCCCGCCATGAACCGGTGCTGATCGTGGTGACCGGCACCTCTCATCGCCAGCACGTCGAACAACAGCTGATTCGCCACTCCTGTTTACTGACCCGGGTCCGTTTCGCCATCGCCCCGAGCAATGATACCTGGGCGCGGGATCATGGCCCCATTGGTGTGCTGGCCAACGATCAACCGCGACTGCTCGACTTCACCTTTAATGGCTGGGGCAACAAGCACCCTGCTAATCTGGATAACGGCATTACCCATGAATTGCAACGCCAGAAAAGTTTCGGTGAGACCCCGGTCGAAACCATCGACTTTGTCCTGGAAGGCGGCAGTATCGACAGCGACGGGGCGGGCAGCCTGCTCACCACCCGCGCCTGTCTGCTTAACCCCACGCGTAATCCACACTACGATCAGACGCAGATAGAAAAGCAGTTAAAGCACTCGCTGGGTGTCAAGCAGGTACTCTGGCTGGAGCATGGCTATCTGGCCGGTGACGATACCGACAGTCACATCGATATGCTGGCGCGTTTTTGTCCCAACAGCACGATCGCTTATATACAGTGTGATGATCCGCAGGACGAACACTATGCCGGGTTACAGGCCATGCAACAGGAACTGCAACAGTTATATAACTGCGCTGGTGAAAGCTATCGTCTGCTCCCGTTGCCCTGGCCGGGACCGATCTTCAATGCCGACGGCAAGCGCCTGCCGGCCAGCTACGCCAACTTTCTGGTCATCAACGATGCCGTACTGGTACCGCAATATGGCGATGACAGGGATCAAGCCGCGTGCGCCCAACTGCAAACGGCCTTTCCCGACCGGCAGATCATCGGCATCGACTGCCGGCCACTGATTGAACAGTTCGGCAGTTTGCACTGCCTGACCATGCAATTACCTGTCGGCGTGTTGTAAAGCGGTCACAAACGAAAACGGGAATGCCTCTTTCTGATTTCAGAATAAGCAAAATTCTGAACGGGCTTGCCCGGTGTTCTTCTCTCGCTGTTTTTAATTAAAACTTACCGGAACTCGGGAAACGCCGAGGTCAACGCCCAGCGCTCGGCTTCCTTGTTGTATTCCCAGACCTGGTTATCGGTAATCTCCCGCACGACATGGTTGTTGGTATTGTAATAGCGCAATTCCACCACCTGGACGGCTTCGGTCGTCGAGGCATTCACCGTGAGTATCTTGTAGCCGGTGATCTTGATATCCCTGAGCCGTTTTTTCTGCCGTTCACTCAGTTCAGGGGGTTCCTTGTAGTACTGGACCGCCAGCTCCAGACGCGACCAGCGCATGCTGTGCTCGTAGGCACGCAGGACCTTGTCGAGATCTTCCAGTTCGCTCGGCGTGGTATTACAGGCCCCCAGCAATAATGCCAGAGCGATCAACAGCCCCTGTTTCATTCTTCCCCCTTCACCCATATAGACCGTCCGGGCAGTATAAACAGTCCCGGCAATAACGTATATCCTTTGCCCTGTGAGGCTTGATAAACTCACCGCGAGCTATCCAGGAACCCGAACCATGACCCAGCTGCTGAAAACCGCTCTGCTGCAGCAACGCTGTAGCGCCGATCGCCAGGCCAATCTGCAGGCCTCCGAGGCCGGCATTCGCCAGGCCGCCAGCGACGGCGCGCGGCTGATCCTGTTACAGGAACTGCATACCGGTCCCTATTTCTGTCAACGCGAGGATCCGGCATTGTTCGACCTGGCCGAACCGATTCCCGGGCCAACCACCGGGCAGCTCGGCGCACTGGCCGCGGAACTGCAGGTGGTGATCGTCGCCTCGCTGTTTGAAAAACGCGGTGCCGGGCTGTACCACAATACCGCGGTGGTGCTGGAGGCCGACGGGCGCATTGCCGGGATCTATCGCAAGATGCACATTCCCGACGATCCCGGTTATTACGAGAAGTTCTATTTCACCCCCGGGGATCTCGGCTTTAACCCCATCGAGACTTCCGTCGGACGACTCGGCGTGCTGGTCTGCTGGGACCAGTGGTTCCCCGAGGCGGCCCGCCTGATGGCGCTGGCCGGCGCCGAACTGTTGCTTTATCCCACCGCCATCGGCTGGGATGAGAACGACACCGTCGAGGAACAGCAGCGCCAGCTCGAGGCCTGGCAGCTCAGCCAGCGCGCCCATGCGGTCGCCAACGGCCTGCCGGTGCTCGCCTGCAATCGCACCGGCGTGGAGACCGACCCGGTCAGCGGCGATCGCATTCACTTCTGGGGCCACAGTTTCGTCGCCGGTCCGCAGGGCGAAATACTCGCCGAAGCCCCCGCCGACGAAGAGCAGTTGCTGATGAGCGAGATCGACCTGGCCCGCAGTGACAGGGTGCGGCGCCTGTGGCCCTATCTGCGCGACCGGCGCATTGATGCCTACGACGACTTGTTATTGCGCTATCGTGACCACAAATAATCAAAAGCGCCCGCTACAGCGCATTTTTTTTCGTGGCCGGGTCTGGTAATGCAGTAGTCAGGAAGAAACTTATCTCTCGCAGAGACGCCACGGCGCAAAGTCATCTGATATCGATCATACTAAGCGAGCTCTGCGCCT